>DHOU01000002.1 GCA_002409745.1 Bacteroidales bacterium UBA5382 | reverse complement strand
ATGGTTTGTTATATAGAAGATAACGTACGCGGACCAATTTGGCGCAATCTTTGTTGAACAAATTTTATCCTGCGTCCCGTCTAAGGGCCTCATATCGGTCAATGGGCTTTTCGGAAACGATCAATTCCTTTTTCATCGAATAATCGGAAAGACTGTAAGGTAACCTCTTTCCGCTACTTAATTCTGTCAAGCCCTTCCTTATTGCTTTCTTTTATTGCATAACTCTTCACGGGTTTCCCGAATTTGTATTTGACGGAAAGCGTGACGGAGGAAGCATCGTATCTCGACTTATATATAAAATTCACGTCACCCAATTGCGTCCAAGCGTCTTGCCGGTTCTGCTTAAAAACGTCCTCCGCCCTCAGCGATAAGATCAGGTTACCGGCTAAAAACGATTTGAAAATACGGGGAAGGAGGACGAAGAACAGGGTGGTGGCGAAAACCGCGAGCACGGCCATGACGATGAGCGTGCTCAGGATAACGATGTTCCAAGGCTTGTCGTCGATCGGGGCGGGACTTTTAAAATAGGCCGAAAGTTTCCTCATACAATAATGCTGTTGAAATGAAATACAAAAATAAGCATTAATCTTATGATTATTCGCCTTAACCCCCTTCTAACTTCCTCAAAAGAATGAAGAACTGCGGGCTGAGTAGTATTCGTTGCTGCCCGTCACTCTTTCCGTTGCTAAAGGGGCATGCGCATCCCTTTCATCGACACAAAAATATTCGTATCTTTGCACCTTATAAAACAACTATGAGTGATTCCAAATACATTGAAATAAAGGGTGCTCGCGTCAACAATCTCAAAAATATAGACGTAAACATCCCCCGAAATACCTTCACCGTGATTACCGGACTTTCCGGATCGGGCAAGTCGTCCCTCGCCTTCGACACGCTGTATGCCGAAGGCCAGCGGCGCTATGTGGAAAGCCTGTCGGCCTATGCGCGGCAGTTCCTCGGGCGCATGAACAAGCCCGAGTGCGACTACATCAAAGGCATCCCGCCGGCCATCGCCATCGAGCAAAAGGTGAATACGCGCAATCCCCGTTCGACGGTCGGGACCTCCACCGAAATATACGAATATCTGCGCTTGCTGTATGCCCGCATCGGCAGGACCATTTCGCCCGTGTCGGGCGCCGAAGTCAAGCGCCATTACGTGCACGATGTGGTGGAGAAGATGTTGCAATACCGCGAAGGGACGCGTTTGGCCGTGTTGTCGGCCGTGCAGTTGCGGAACGGACGGAATCTGCGGGAGCAATTGGAGATTTTGCAGAAAGAAGGTTTCACTCGGGTCGATGTCGACGGGCAGTTTTACCGTATCGATGAGCTGTTGCAGCAGAAGAACATCCCGTCGGAGGAGGAAGTGCTTATCGTCATCGACCGTTTGTCGTGCTCTTCGGATAAGTCGACGGTCAACCGCCTTTCCGATTCGGTGGAAACCGCCTTTCTGGAAGGCGACGGGGAGTGTGTCATCCGTTTCTGGACGCCTGACGGGACGGAATCGTTTACCTTTTCCAACCGCTTTGAAGCCGACGGCATTACGTTTGAAGAGCCGACGCCTTTGATGTTCAGTTTCAATAGTCCCGTGGGCGCGTGCCCCGTGTGCGAAGGTTTCGGAAAAGTCATCGGCATCGATGAAAACCTGGTTGTCCCCGACAAGAGCCTGTCGGTGCAGGAAGAGTGCGTGCAATGTTGGAAGGGAGAGAAGATGAGCGAGTGGCGGCGCGAGTTTGTAGCCAATGCCTACAAAGCCGACTTCCCCATTCACCGGGCTTATTACGACCTGAACGATACCGAACGCGATATCCTTTGGAACGGGCGTCCCGATCTGGGCATTTACGGCATTAACGATTTTTTCCAAATGCTGGAGCAGAATCTTTATAAGATCCAGTACCGTGTCATGCTGGCCCGGTACCGTGGAAAGACGGTTTGTCCGGCATGCAAGGGCGCGCGGCTGAAACCCGGAGCGTTTTATGTGAAAGTAGGCGGCCGGTCGATAGGAGATTTGGTAATGCTGCCGGTGTCGGAGTTGAAAACGTTTTTTGATGAGCTGCAACTCGACGAGACTGACGCCGGCATCGCCAAACGCCTGCTCATCGAGATCCATAACCGCCTTCAGTTTTTGCTCGATGTCGGATTGGGGTATCTTACGCTCAACCGGTTGTCGAACACGCTGTCGGGGGGCGAAAGCCAACGCATCAACCTGGCCTCGTCGCTGGGCAGCAGCCTTGTCGGTTCGCTGTATATCCTCGACGAGCCGAGCATCGGGTTGCATTCGCGCGATACGCATTTGCTCATCAAGGTGCTGCGCGACCTGCAAAAGCTCGGCAATACGGTAGTGGTGGTGGAACACGATGAAGACATCATCCGAGCGGCCGATTATATTATCGACATCGGCCCCAAGGCGGGGCGGCTCGGCGGAGAAGTGCTTTATCAGGGCGAAGTGGCGCATCTGATGACTAATACCGACAGTTATACGGTGAAGTATCTTACCGGCGAGGAGCGCATCGAGGTGCCTGCCGTACGCCGCAAGTGGAACAACTATATAGAGGTGAAAGGCGCGCGGCAAAACAATCTGAAAAATATCAACGTCAAGTTCCCGCTCAATGTCATGACGGTCGTCACCGGAGTGAGCGGCTCGGGCAAATCGTCGCTGGTGAACGATGTGTTTTATAATGGGCTGTTGCATCATTATCAGGGATCTTCGTTGCAGCAAGCCGAGTTCAACGGGTTGGCGGGCGACCTGAAGCTGGTGAAAAACGTGGAGTATGTCGATCAGAATCCCATCGGTAAATCGTCGCGCTCCAATCCGGTTACGTATTTAAAGGTGTATGACGAAATCCGGAAGCTGTATGCCGCCCAGCCGCTTGCCAAGCAGATGGGTTTCAAGCCGGCCTATTTTTCGTTTAATGTCGAAGGCGGACGGTGTGAAGAGTGCAAGGGCGAGGGAACCATCACGGTGGAAATGCAGTTTATGGCCGACATCAAGCTGGTGTGTGAATCGTGCCACGGCAAACGTTTTTCTCCCGAAGTGCTCGAAGTGGAATACCAGGGACTGAACATTTACGATATTCTGGAGATGACGGTCGACCAAGCCATCGAATTCTTTGGCGCACAAAAAGGCGCTACGGAGAAGAAGATCGCCAAAAAGATGCAACCGCTGCAAGATGTGGGACTCGGATACATCAAGCTCGGACAGTCGTCTTCCACCTTATCGGGAGGAGAAAACCAGCGGGTGAAGCTGGCGTATTACCTCGGGGAAGAAAAAGCCGACCCCACGTTGTTTATCTTCGACGAACCCACCACGGGGCTTCACTTCCACGATATCAAGACGCTGCTGAAGGCGTTTAACGCGCTCATCGACCGGGGGCATACCGTGCTGATTATCGAGCACAATATGGAGGTGATTAAAACGGCCGATTATGTAATCGATATAGGTCCCGAAGGAGGAAAAGAGGGCGGATATGTGGTGGCTACGGGGACGCCGGAAGAAATCGCCGCTTGCGAGGCATCGTATACCGGACGGTTTCTAAAGGGAAAATTAGCTAATTAGCTAATTAGCCAATTAGCCAATTAGCAGATTAGCAGATTAGCAGATTTGCGAATGAGCGAATGTGCAAATGAGCGAATAAAGTCAAAGGTCTAAAGACCGGCGACTGGCGACCGGCGACTAAGCGGAGCGTCAGAGGATGTTTCGCAGAATCCAGAAGGCCACGATGACCACTAACACGACGATTGCGGCCGTGGCGCCATAGAGCGTGCGGGCGATGCGGGGAAAACGCCGCTTCCCGCCCCGGTATTCCAGATAAATGCCCAGGAAAATATACGGCAGCGCCAGCAACATAAATGCGTTGTGGCGGAAAGCCGATCGGATGCGCAGGTGAAGCAGGTCGTGAACGGCCCGCTGCGAACCGCAACCGGGACACTCATAGCCGGTTGCCGACAGAAAGAAACATTTGGGAAACAACGCCGTCTCGGCCGGATCGAAGCGGTAAAAAATAACCGCTGCGGCCAGTAAAAACAGGCAGGCCGCAGCAATTAACACGATCTTTTTACCGATGGTCGACAAGGAAGCGGTTAGTAGTTGTAAATGCTCGAATTATCTTGCATGATGCTCTCGAACGTGGCGCTGTAATCGCCCATCATAAAAGCAATCATCGCCGCGATAAAGATGACAATCCCACATACAATCCCGACGATAGCCCATGTTTTCGCCCTTTTCGCCATGCGTTGGGCATCCGCGTACTTTCCCTGATCGTAAAACGAGTTCACCTGTACGGCGTTGACAATGCCGATGATGCCGAACAGCCGTGAGCAGAGGATGGTTACCACAATCGACTGCCACAGCCACGAGTTGGGCCTCATAGGCGGAATATCTTCCTCGCCTTGTGAATAAAAGCCGGTCTGTTCGTAGGCCGGATTCACGGGCGGGGGCGGCGGAGGCGTCGCAGGCCCGTTTGTTTCCCGGTTTTCCTGATCGTTCCACGCATCTCCGGGCGTGTGATCGCTCTCTTGGCGGTAGTCGTTATCTTCTTCTATCATTTTATAGGACTATTTTAGGTTATGCCGACAAAGCGTCGCTCAATCCGGGCAAAGCGGTCAAAGAACCGAAGAATACAATAATAAGGATGATGGCGATGATGAGGAGTATGATCCATGCAATGGCAATCCAGAAGGTGATTTTGGTCCATTTGGCAGCCGATTGCGAAGAGTTCAGCGCGGCCGCATAATCGCCGCGGTTGTAAAACGATTCGACTTGTGCGGCATAGACGATGGCGATGATCCCGAGCAAGCTGATAATGTTGCTGCAAAGGATAAAAGGCAGAATCGTCACCAGAATCGATTCGATGAGCCATGTCTTGGGCATCGGCTGCATTTGGGCGGCCGATCCGGGGGCATACTGCGGTGCCGATGCTTGCGGATAGGCGGTTTGCGGCGCCGAAACGGGCGTTTCGACAGGGCGCGCTTCGGTAAAGAGGAACCGCAACTCGGCAACCGCCTCGGCACGTTCCCATTGTTCCATTCCCTGCGTCCAGACTAAAGTATCTTTGCGTACGTTTTCGAGACGCAGTTCTTCGGGCGAGAAAGTACCTTTCTGTTTCCCTTCGTGATCGATGTAAAAATATCGGTTCATAGTGACTGTTTTAATTTATTGATAATCTTGTGGTGTAATCGTAATTGTTTGAATGATGTGCTGCAACGAGTCGCTGTAGATATACTCGATGGAGACTTTGTTTTGGGTGAAAATGCGCAGGTCGGGATGGGTGGTGAACATCCCTTTCATGCGGTCTTTCATTCCGGGGAGCATTGCCGTGACGGTTGAATCCGGGTCGGACGTATGCAACACCGTGTAATGGTAGCGGAAAATATTGTCTCGGGTGACCGACGCGCTGTCGAAACGCGTATTGGCGTCGAGCATCGTCGGCGTCGACACATTGAGGTTCGCGGCCATGTCCGCCAGCTTTTTGTGCAAAGCTTTATTATCGGATTGGCATTGAACGAATACGAGCGCCAGCGCCAAAAGGCAGCCAAGGAAATATAACTTTCTGAACATATCCGTTTTATTCATACGCAAAGTTAAAAAAGTTTGCATATGTCCCGAAATATTTCGCCTGATTTTTTAAACGAATGCTGTTTTTTCTTTTGAAAGAGAATAAAGGGAGCGCTGGATGAAAATTGCGAACGGGTTTCCAGCGATCGAGGGCACTTGGTTTAACGCAACGCCTATAAACGGTTATTTGTCTTCAGAATAAGCCCGATGATGAAATATCAGGATGAATCGGGGTCGTTAGAAACAAAATTGAAAGGGCATATTGCTTTCGGATTTTTGATGAATTTCGTATCTTTGCTTTCCAATCCTATTAAAAGGTCAAAAATTAGAATATTCACATGAATTTTGCGAAGATTGTTATAGCATTTTTTCTCTCCGGTGTTATGGCCGGAACTCTTTCAACATCGGGTGCATCCCTCATCTTTCATTCCGCCCCTTCATCGGCCGGCCTTATCGCGCCGCCGCCGGCTCAAGGCGGAAAAATTGTGGAAAATCCGGATATTCCTCCGGTTTTTACGGGCGGAACGGCCGAGATGCACCGTTTTATCTCCAGCAACCTCAGCTATCCGGACGAAGCCGTGGCGCAAAATCTCCAGGGATTAGTGGTGTATACGTTTGTGGTGGAGGAAGACGGCACCCTAACCGACTTCGACTTGATTCATCACGCCGACCCGCTTCTCAACGAAGAGGCGTTACGCATCCTGAAGGCGATGCCGGCGTGGCGTCCCGGTAAATATAAAGACCGGATTGTGCGCACGAAATCGTACGTGCCCATGTACTTCCGCTTGAATAAGAATGCGGCCAGGGCGAGGCGTTCGGCGCCGGTCAATACGGCGAAAACCGACGTCGATATCGCGCAATCGGAAGTCTTTTCGATTGTCGACAAGATGCCCGAATACACCTACGGGCAAAAAGGGCTGACGCAGTTTATCGAGCATCAGATGCGCTATCCCGTCGAGGCGCGCCAGCAGGGCATCGAGGGGCGCATTCTTTGTTCGTTTATCGTGGCGGCCGACGGGACCATTTCGAACATCGAAGTGGTGCAGGGCATCCATCCGTTGCTCGACAAGGAGGCGGTACGCGTGCTGAGCCTGATGCCGCGCTGGAATCCGGGGGAAAACGATGGGGAGAAAGTGAACGTGAAATGCCTCTTACCGATCGATTTTACCATCGACGAGGAACCGATCCCGCCTTTGGTACAACAATAACGCTTCCTGCCGGGGGCGCTTTGCTTCAAGCGCCTCCGGGAATAAAAATTATTTTTCGTGATTTATTTTGATATTTGCTTTTTTCCTCCTAATTTTGCCGGGTAAATACGATTAAAAAAAGAAGTTGATGATGTGCAACGATAATCCGCCGTACCGATACGGCGCCTGCTACTGCAAACAGGCGTAACCAGACACTCAAACACCGGAGCCTTTTATCATGACCCCGCCTGCGTCCCTTCATGCAGGGAGATCCGTCCGTTCGAATCGCAAAGAGACCTCGAAAAGCGACCTTTTACATCGTTACATTACTTGCATATCCGGAAAGGAATATCCGTTTTTTTGCATGAAAAAAGTTTTTTGAGGTGTTTTAAGCTCGATTTTATACATTAAACTTTTTGGAAATCCTGTTTAAAGGTCATTTTAGGCCTTAAAACTTTTGGGAAGTCCTTTTTAAGGGGTAAAATAGCATTTCCAAACTTTGGGAAGCCTTGTTTAAGGGTTCGTTTATCACTTCCAACTTTTGGGACGCGCTATTGTAGGGTTCACTCCGCACTTCCCAAATTTTTTCAACGGTAAAAAACGGTTTGATTATTCTCTTTCTGGCGTATCAGGTATCGACGACCGGAAGAAGTACTCCGCCAACAAGTTTTGTTCCTGCTTAAAGCGGTTTTCCGGTCCGGATGAAAGAATAGCAGGGACATCCGAAAACATAATTATAATAAAAAGAAAGATGAAACTTAAAATCGTGAGTTTATCGCGTCTTACCCGTTGGCAAGTATTTCAGTTGCTGACGGATGTGCTTCAGTATTTACTGCTTTTACCGGCAGAGATACTGGAATTGTTGAAAGTGCACAAGGAAAAACTGCAAACATCCTTGAAAGCGCTGGATGAATTGTTGGCGCAAGAGCGCAAGGTAACCCCGAAGGCCTTGTTCGAAGCCGAGGAAGGGCGGGATTATGGTATCCGGAAACTGTGGAATCTGGTAAGGGAATATTCCGATTACGAGATGGATAAGACGAAAGAGACGGCAGCGAAAAAGTTGCTGGATGTGTTCAACCGGTATGGACGGGGATATGAAATAGCCGAAATGCCGCAGGATGATGAAAGCGCGGCTTTAGACAATCTGCTGCGCGATATGTTGAGTGAGGCATACCTTCCGCATGTGACGTCGGTAGGGCTTTTAGATTTGGTGAATTATACAAAGGGGCATAACGATGTTTTTGTCGGTAATCAGCAAACGCGTACGACGAGCGAATCGAAACGCATCAACGGAGAAGCGCGTGCCGCCCGTTTACAAGCGGAGACCGATTTCCGCGCCCTTTGCGAGCAAATCAATGCCCTGGCGCTTATCAACGGCAGTGCGCCGTATGATGAAACCATCGCAAAGATGAATACAGCCATGGATAATTATGTCGATACGGCCCGTCAGCGGCGCAAAAACAAAAATAAAAAGCCCGCAGACAAAAAATAAACATGTTCCCAAAATGATTTTTTTACCGGGGGTGGCGCGTGTAGCATCGCCTCCGGTTGTGTCTTACGTCTCTGGTTATTAAATGTATTGAAAGCAATGAAAAAGAACTGCTTATTGTTTTTCCTGTTTATTTTAACAGGCAGTATGATAGGACTGTCATGCGAAAAAGAACCGACCGATTTTATTGAACTCGACGAAGAGGCCGTCTTATTGAAGGCCGAAGGAGAGGAAAAAACCATCGCTCTTACCTCCAATGCAAAATGGCGAATAGTCGAAAAGCCTGATTGGCTTACAATCGATCCCCTGTCGGGTGATCAATCGGCGACGATAACCCTTAAAGCCGAACAAAATGAAGAGTCTCCGGAGCGGACAGGCGAAATGATAGTTGTTGCCGGTGACGCAAAAGTAACGGTAAAAATAACCCAATCCGGACGTGGCGATGTGATTGAACCGGAAGAGAAATCCGTTACGCTGAACGTTGCAGGAGAAACAAAAACGCTGGCTCTTACCGCGAATGTTCCCTGGGAAATCACTCAAACGCCGCCGTGGCTTACCGTTCATCCTTTGTCGGGCGATCGATCCGCCACATTAACCTTGTCCGTGGACAAAAACAAAGCAGCCGGCGGCAGAGAGGGCGAAGTGGTGTTCGTTACGGATAAGAAAACCGTTCAATTGCCGATATGGCAATACGGGCGTAAAGATTATATAGGAACTCCCTGGATTCCTGTTTTTGGAAGTTCCCGGGTGAGGTACAATGCCGGTTGGACGGATCTCGAATTTGTCACTTCCCGTTTGTTTGTCAATCCTTCTGTCAAAGGCCATATCTATTTGGGAAGCTTGCTTGGCTTGCACTCCCAATCGAACGTCGATATCCCGGCGATGACGGGTTATACGTTCGATCCCGTAACCGCGAGTGCGGATGGGGTGTCGGTGAAAAGCAAGACTTTTTATCCTTCGCGCGAAGCCGAAGATGCGTATGTCGCCGAAATCATGGCTACCGGGCCGAAGCAGAACTATTTTCTTAAAACGGATAATGACGGTACGGAATTTTACAGTTACCGGCAATTGCATGTCTTGGGAATAGCCTCCATGGGCATCGAGTTGGATAAAGCGGTCGCCGGCGCTTCGTACCGGGAGAAGGAAATGACAAAAAATTGCGGGATAGTCTTTGCTTTTAAGAAGATCCTGTTTTCCCTGGCCATGGATTTTCCCGATGACGGTAAAATAACCGTCGGCGATTTGAAAGAATCCGACAAGGCAAAAGATCCCGCGTATGTGAATTCCATATCTTATGGAAATACCGGGTTGTTGGTTGTGGAGTCGGATGCCTATTACGAAGATATCCGGGCGGCGATACAAAGCGCTTGGGCGGGAGACCCGTTGTCGGAGGATGAAAAGTCCCTTATCGAAGCCGCCGATATCGGTTATGTGTATTTCGATAAAGAAAAAGAGGTGCACATAAAGAAGGGAAAAGGGGATGCCGTGAATGCTTTTCGGGAAGGATTGGAAGATCGGAAGAACGTCTATCCCGTCGAATTTTCAATAGCTGATTTCAACACGAATGGGGAGAAATCCGTTTCTTTTTCCTTTACGTTGCCTGCCCGTAACGGAAAATGACTACGACATCGGAATATTCCATCACATTTATAAGAAAGTCCTTGGCTGCCTTTTCTCCGAAATTTTTCATGCAGTATTGTATAGACAGATCCAATTGATTCAAAGCCTGTTTATTCCATACTATTTGTTTCGGCCCTTACGTGAAAGTATTTTAGCGCCTTATTCCGACGGCAGCACAAACTCCATGGTGCGCAGACCTTCGTCGGTGTAAATAATCAGCCGGAAAGGGACGGCCTCTTCTTCGTGCCCCGCCGTGCGCAGTTCGCTCAAGCGGAACGATGCATACATCTTTTTGGGATATCCCGCGGGGTCGTCCGCCCGCGAATGACTGAAATAAAGGTCGTTGGTTTCCGACGACGGGTCGCGCAACAAGGCAATGACATGCGACTTGCTATGGTATTCCACCTCCAAAATCATATTCAGGTAGCCGCCACCCACCCAAATGCTTTGTATCTTCACCGGATCGTGCGCCCAACGCTCGGGATAGCCGTCGGGGCGGATGCCGTCGGTGAAAATCGCACCTACCTGCCTTATCTTTACGCTGTCGCCTTGCAAAGGCGTGTAGCTGATTACGACCCGTTGGCCGTCTTTTCCCGTGTAGTCGCTCGGCGGCGAAGGGGTCAGCAGGCGGTTGTTGTCGAGAAGGAATTTTACGGCGTCGTTTTCCCGGACGACCGTGGCGAAGTCGGCCACATAGTCCTCCATCCGCTCTGTTTCTTTCTCACACGCGACCGCTGTCAACAGCAACAAGGAGATACAAAATAAAAATCGTTTCCTCATGAATCCTCACTCTGTTTTTCATTGGCAAGAAGGCGGTTTTTTACAGTATTCCCATACATTTCAATGATTTTTCCGCGTAAGAAAGCCTCGTCTTTATGCTCGATATCGATCTTGCCGACTTGTTTATCGAGATAAGCCTCGAAGTTCCTTTTGTCTTCGGCGGTATATTCCGATACAAAACGGTCGCTTCCCGACAGCAGGTCGTAAGCAATATAATTAAAGGGGAAAAACGAATAGTTGCGGTAAATTTCTCGGTCGATAAGGTCGGCCGTGGCAGTCACTACCGCTTCCCGGTCGAGGGACTCGGATAATTGTCCGAGCCGCGGATTGATCGGTTGCCCGAAGCGGAACATCACCCGTCCCTTATAGCCGGTAATGCCCGTCAGCATATTTTCGATGTCGTCGGCCGTCGTTTTTTTGTAGGAGGCATCGTCCCTCTTGAGCTGATACTCTTTCGCTTTCAGATAGTCGCACGGGTCGAATTCATACGAAATGGCGAGCGGGGCGATGCGCAACGCTTTCAGCGCCTCGAGGGGCTGCGAACGGTTATAGAGGGTGAACATTTTCAGCAGGCTGTGCTGGGTTTTGTCGTTCGAATCTTTCGCCCGTCCTTCGCGCTGGGCGATCCACACCGACTGTTCGCGGCGTTGTACCGTATCGTACACGTATTCCGACAAGTGTTTCGACACGTCGAGTATCTGCCGTACCGACACGCCCCGTTTTACGATAAAACTCTTATTCATCCGAACCACATTCCGGATCCAGGGATAAATAAGGAGGTTGTCGCCGATAGCGATTTCGGTGGTGTCGAATCCTTTTCGGAAGAACAAGATATTTAATAAGCCCGCGTCGAGCACGATGTCGCGGTGATTGGATATGAACAGATGGCTTTGCCGGTCGCTGATCTTCTCCCATCCCTCAGCCAGGCAGCCGTCGGTGGTCGTATCGATCAATCCGGTAAACAGCGGATGCACAATAGAACGTTGTATATCTTCGATGGTGCGGCATTGTTGCAGGGTGTGGGTGAACTGCGCCCATGTTATGGGCCGGATAAATCCTTCTAACGCGCGGCGGAAAGCATCGTCCGAGAGAAGACTTTCGACGGCTTCCGGAATCTCCGCATCGCGAAAGGGGCGGAGATCGTCAAACATATTGTATTCAGTTGTTTCCATCGTTTTTTTTCTTACATAAAAAAGGCGTTATCATTTACACTCTACCACTTACTATTCTCTATTCACCACTCACCACTCATCGTCTTTTATCATATTCCGTCTCGATAATATCCGAAAGGACATCCGTCATCGACAATCCCGCGGCGTGCACCTGTTGGGGGATAAAGCTCGTTTGCGTCATGCCCGGCGTCGTATTTACTTCGAGCAATACCGGTTGCTCTTCCGAAACGATATAGTCGGCCCGGATAATACCTTTTGCCCCGAGGCGGAAATAAATATCCCTCGTCGTTTGCCCTATTTCGCGAGCCACGCGCTCGTCGATGCGGGCGGGAGTGATCTCTTGCACCTGCCCGTTGTACTTGGCATCGTAGTCGAAAAACTCGTTATCCGTCACCACCTCCGTAAGCGGCAGCACGGTGAAGCCTTTCGCCGTTTCGAAGCATCCGCACGTCACCTCCGTGCCGGCTACGTACTTCTCGATAATCACCTCCGGCGCTTCGCCGAAAGCCTTCGATACAGCCTGCACGAGTTCGCCGGCTTTCTTCACTTTCGTCACGGCGAAACTCGATCCGCCGAGGTTGGGTTTCACAAACAGCGGCAGTCCGAGCATTTTTATAATCTCCTCCCCGTCATACGTATCTCCCGACCGTACACATACCGAAGGGGCGATACGTACGCCGGAGCCTTTCAAAAAGTGATTGCACACGTACTTGTTAAAGCTCAGCGACGAGGCTAATACCCCGCAATTGGAATAGGGGATTTGCAGCATGTCGAAATATCCCTGCAACAGGCCGTCTTCGCCCGGCGTGCCGTGGATGGTGATGTAAGCGAAATCGAAGACGATTCGCTTTTCCCCGGTGGTAAAGCTAAAGTCGTTTTTGTCCACCGGGTAGGCCGTACCCTCATGTTCCGCCTCCCATGACGAGCGGTCTATCTTCACTTTATATGCGTGATAGCGGTCTTTGTCGATAAACGAATAGATACCGGCAGCGCTTCGTTCCGATACTTCTTTTTCCGACGAATACCCTCCCCAAATAATGGCGATATTTTTTTTCATATTCGATGATTACTGATCCGAATCCGGATCATTTCTTAGTTCCGGATGATTCTTTAATTTTATTTCCCGGGCGCTGGTGTAGATGCGCCATTTTTGTATCACCTCTTGCATGTCGGCCGGCAACTCGCTTTGGAAAAACATTTCCTCGCCCGTCACCGGATGTATAAAGCCCAACGTTTCGGCATGCAGGCATTGGCGCGGGCAGGCCACAAAACAATTATATATAAACTGCTTATACCGTACGTGGCGAATGCCGCGCAATATTTCGTCGCCGCCGTAGCGCTTATCGTTGAAGAGGGTATGCCCGATATATTTCATATGCACGCGTATCTGGTGCGTGCGGCCTGTTTCGAGGCGGCATTGCACGAGCGTCACATAGCCGAAGCGTTCCAGCACCTTGTAGTGTGTGACGGCCGGTTTTCCCATATCGCCATCCGGAAACACACGCATCATCATGCGGTCTTTCGGGTCGCGCCCCACGTTTCCTTCAATGCGCCCTTCGTTTTCTTTCAGGTCTCCCCATACCAATGCCACATACTGCCGCCGGGTGGTTTTATGATAAAATTGCAACGACAGGTTGCTTTTGGCTTGCTCCGTTTTCGCAATCACCAGCAAGCCCGACGTATCTTTGTCTATACGGTGTACCAATCCCAGTCGCGGGTCGTCCATCGTGATGCCCTGCTCGTAATTCAGATAATAGGCGATGGCATTGAGCAGCGTGCCGGTGTAATTGCCGTGGCCGGGATGTACCACCATTCCGGGCGGTTTGTTGATAACCATCACCGAGTCGTCTTCGTACACGATATTCAGCGGAATGTCCTCGGGGATGATTTCAAACTCCCTTCGGGGGCGGTCCATGACGATCGAGATGACGTCATCCGGTTTAACGCGGTAACTGGCCTTCACCGGAATATCGTTTACCAGAATGCATTCGGCATCGGCGGCTTGTTGTATACGGTTTCGGGAGATGTTCTCTATACGGACAGACAAAAACTTATCGATACGCAGCAGATTTTGTCCTTTATCCGCTACGAACCGGTAATGTTCGTACTTTTCATCCTCGCTGACGGAGTGATCCATCAGGTCGTCATCCTCTTCCGGGGTATCTTGTATGTCGTAAAGATCGTCTTCTTTCACTTATCGTACTCCAATCGTTTAAAAAAATGATTCGTCTACCCCCTTTTTCTCTTCTCCGCCATTCTGAGGGGTTGTCTCGGGCGGCAAGGCGCTTCCGTCCTCCCGGCTGATCGTATCGCTGCTCATCCCGCTGCCGACAATGAGCTTTAGCGTAGCTCCCGCCGGGATTTTTTCGTCCGTAGTCAATTGCCGTCCTCTGTATTCGACGCCCAAAACCAATCCGCTGTATTGCGACGGCACTTCCTCGATCTCCAAATTCGTAAAACCCAGGGAATTGAGGAGCGCAATGGCCTGTCGTGAAGAATAATCGACTAATTGAGGGATCGCTATTTGCTGAGGATTTTTTGAATAAACCGTTAGATAAATCGCACGGCCGGCTTTCACTTTGTTGTCGGGCTTAGGCGTTTGATCGACGATTGCTCCCGGCACGGCATCCATTTGATAAATCGAATCGACCACTTCGCCATGAAGTCCTTTGTTCTTGAGTAGCACGTTTGCTTCGCCCACTTGAAGTCCTTCGAGTTTAGGCACGATGATGTTTTGCCCATGGCGGGTGTACACCCTCAGGAAGAGGAGGGTCAGCACCACTAATACGATGGCGGTGACAACGATAATCACTATATTCTTTAGGATACTGTTGCCGAAAATGCTATGTTGAGATTGTTTTTTATTCATAGATAATGCAATAGGGTCTGTTTCTCCAAAAAGGACTTTTATATGACTACAAAAATAACAAAAAAATGCTTGCCGGATACATCCTCATCGAAAAAGAGTTTGTACGAACGACAAAAAGCCGGTATTACCGGCTTACTTTAAAGCAAGAATGATGCGTAATTCATTTCATGCCTCTTTTATGGAGTCTTATCGGACGCTAGTTAATACTCATCCGATACGGATAGCTTTGCGCGACCTTTGGCACGACGAGCGGCAAGCACTCTCCGGCCGTTTTTAGTTGCCATTCTGGAACGAAATCCGTGTTTGTTCTTTCGTTTCGTGTTCGAGGGTTGATACGTTCTTTTCATTATATATTTATTTTATATCTGTTTTCTATTTCGGGCTGCAAAAATAATCAAAAAATTCGGATTAACCAATTTCCCGATAGTATTTAATGGAATCTGCCGGACAGAATTTCGGGAGGTGTTAAGAAGTAATGATCAAATTCGCGGGCAGGATGCGGTGTATATAAACAATTTTGTCATGTACGGTATAGATAATTGCCATTTTCTTGTAATTGATTCGGCGAATATTTGCTCCAAAACGAACGATAAGTATTTCGTTATTAAAAAAAGGAAAAACTTCCGCATTCCGATGTAGTTGCTCAATACTGTCTTTCAATCCTTGAATATAACGAAAAGCCGTAAGTGGAGCTTTATATTTATATAGGATAGCATCGGTTAAATCGTCCATATCGCGGTCGGCTTGTCGTGAATAGACGATGCGGAATTTGTTCATTTTAATTTATAGTTGGTACCATAATGATCGTTTAGTTTCTTTTCTGCTTTTGCAAATATTTCTTCATGTGTCAGTACATTTTCGATATCTTCAGGAAGCGGGTACTCGAGTTTTACGCCTCTTTTGTTTTGCAGGTCCCGCACGATTTTATGCCCGCAAGGATGAGTGACGTCAATAGTTGCTATTACTTTGTTGGTCATATTTTTTTCTACAAATATACCCTATTTTATTTGGAATAAAAAGGAAATCATTTGTTTCTTTTCATTTTGGTAGCATCCTGTTTTCGTAAAAAATGGACGAAATGTTTTGAAGTTAAAAAAAAACATTCTATATTTGCACCCGCAATTTGAGGAACGAGGATATTTTTCAATGAAAATATGCGTCCTGAATGGCCCATTCGTCTATCGGTTAGGACGCAAGATTTTCATTCTTGAAAGAGGGGTTCGATTCCCCTATGGGCTACAATAAATAATATATTAATACATATAAGTCACTAAGAGATGGCCAATCACAAATCAGCAGAAAAAAGAATTAGACAAATAAAGACCCGCCGTTTATCAAACCGCTATGTTTCACGCACAGTCAGGAACTCGGTTCGTAAAATGCGCTCCCTCACGTCTAAGGATGAAGCTCAAAAAATGTATCCTGAAGTGTGCTCCATGTTGGATAAACTGGCTAAGAAGAAGGTAATTCATCAAAATAAAGCCAATAATTTGAAATCCAAACTTGCCGCTCACGTCAATAGTTTGTAAGCTTTTCTATTCATTCAAAACAATATTGAAATGCCGGATTATGTCCGGCTTTTTTTGTATTTTAGCCGCCGAATACGTTAAGAAACTGTTTAAATTTCTTACGAAAGGCTCTAATGAAACGATTCTTCGCCTTCAAAAAGTTTCTTTTTTGTATTCTTCTTCCTCTTATTTGGCTCAAATAGCCCGCTATTATCGCCAAAACGAGAAAGAACACTGCTAAAAAATAATTCTTTTTGAATCGCGAAAGAAATTTAAACAGTCTCTAAAGAAGAAAAGATATGATTAAACATCTTGTTTTATTTAAGCTCGCCGATCAGGCCGAAGGCAATACCAAAGAGCGGAATGCCCTCATCATTAAAGAGCGTATCGAGGCGCTTACCTCCGTTATTCCCGTTATTCGCGACATCCATGTCTGGCTGAATCATCCCGATGCGCCTGCCGGGAATTATGACATTGTCTTAGATGCCCTTTTTGATTCGTTGGACGATTTGCATACCTACGCCGTACATCCCGAACATTTGAAGGTGGTGGCGTTTATCGGTAAAGTCAAAACGGAGCGGGTGGCGATCGATTACGAACGGTAAGCGGATGCGTTTCGTGTGGGAGAAATAAGGCGGATGTATTATCCGCTTTTCTTGTTTTGCACGAATGCGAATCCCCTTGCTAAAAAATCAAAAACAATTGGTTAAGACCATTATTTTTTGTATATTTGTTCACTTTTTGACAGCCCTTCCGGACTGTTTGAAGAGCAAAAAAAACAGATACTGATAGAAAGAAAAATAGAATGACAGACGAAGAAAAGAATTTAGCCAGCGGTGATTATTCGGCTCAAAATATTCAAGTCCTCGAAGGACTCGAAGCGGTGCGCAAGCGCCCGGCCATGTATATTGGCGATATCGGGGAGAAGGGATTGCACCATCTTGTGTACGAGGTGGTCGACAACTCTATCGACGAAGCGCTCGCCGGATATTGTACCGATATAGACGTCATTATTAATGAAGATAACTCCGTTACCGTTAAGGATGATGGGCGCGGTATTCCCGTCGATTATCACGAAAAGGAGAAAAAATCGGCCTTAGAGGTTGTGCTGACGGTACTCCATGCCGGTGGTAAATTCGATAAAGGCACCTATAAGGTGTCCGGAGGGCTCCACGGTGTGGGCGTTTCGTGTGTGAATGCCTTGTCGGTTTATTTAAAGGCTGAAGTGCATCGCGGCGGAAAGATTTATGTGCAGGAGTACTCGCGGGGTAAGCCTTATGCCGATATAAAGGTGGTTGGCGATACTACCGGCACCGGTACGATTATTACCTTTAAACCGGATGATACGATCTTTCCTTTGATCGAATATCGTTATGACATTCTTGCGACCCGTTTGCGCGAACTGGCCTTTCTGAATGCCGGTATTACGCTTAATCTGACCGATAAAAGGGTCGTGAAAGACGATGGCACTTACAAAGGCGAGCGGTTTTATTCCGAAACGGGGCTGAAAGAGTTCGTCCGTTATATCGATAAGAATAAAGAGTCCATCATTCCCGATGCGATTCATATCATTACCGAGAAACAGGGCGTTCCCATTGAGATCGCCATGACTTACAACGACACTTACAACGAGAATGTATTCTCGTATGTCAACAATATCAACACCATCGAGGGCGGAACCCATCTCACCGGATTCCGCAGAGGTCTTTCGCGCACGTTGAAGAAGTATGCGGAGGATTCTAAAATGCTCGATAAGGTGAAGCTCGAAATCAGTGGGGATGACTTCCGCGAAGGTCTTACCGCCGTATTGTCGGTGAAGGTTGCCGAACCTCAATTCGAGGGACAGACGAAAACGAAGCTGGGTAACAGCGAGGTGATGGGGGCTGTCGATCAGGCTATCGGCGAAGCGCTCGGAAATTATTTGGAAGAGAATCCCCGCGAAGCGAAGATCATTGTCGAAAAAGTAATCTTGGCCGCAACGGCACGTCATGCTGCCCGTAAGGCTCGCGAAATGATACAGCGCAAATCGCCTCTGTCGGGTGCCGGCCTTCCCGGAAAACTGGCGGATTGTTCCGACAAGGATGCTGAAAAGTGCGAGATATTCCTGGTCGAGGGTGACTCCGCCGGCGGAACGGCTAAGCAGGGCCGCGACCGGATGTATCAGGCGATTCTTCCTTTACGCGGTAAGATTTTGAATGTCGAAAAGGCCATGCCGCACAAAGTTTTGGAAAGCGATGAAATTCGCAATATCTATACGGCCCTCGGTGTGACCATCGGTACGGATGAGGATTCGAAAGCGCTGAACATCGACAAGCTGCGGTATCATAAGATTATTCTGATGACGGATGCCGACGTCGACGGAAGCCATATCGACACGTTGATCCTGACCTTCTTCTTCCGCTATATGCGCCCGCTTATCGAAAACGGGTACGTGTATATCGCCACGCCTCCTCTTTATTTATGTAAGAAAGGAAAAGTGGAACAGTATTGCTACAACGATCAACAACGCCGTGAGTTTATCGATAAATACGGTGACGGAAACGAGAACGCTATCCATACGCAACGCTATAAAGGATTGGGAGAAATGAACGCCGAACAGCTTTGGACGACGACGATGAATCCCGAACACCGTACGTTGAAACAGGTGACCATTGAAAATGCCGCCGATGCCGATGTCATTTTCTCCATGTTGATGGGCGAAGATGTTGCGCCCCGCCGTGAGTTTATCGAAGAGAATGCGACGTACGCCAACATCGATGCCTAACTTTCGGATATCTACTGGGATACTGTAATGAAACGTCCGCCGGCACTTCAGTTCAATGATAAAGCGGTTATTCTTTCGCCCGCAGGAAAAATAGAGGAGGGCATCGTGAATGATGCCGCCGCTGTTTTGCGTAAGTGGGGATTGACGGTCTCTATCGCCGCAAATGCCTTGCGCGAGACGGGGCGTTTCAGCGGATTTGTGGAGCAACGGCTCGATGACTTGCAACAAGCGTTGGATGATCCTGAGGTGAAGCTTGTCTTTTGCTCCCGGGGGGGATACGGTGTGGTGCATCTATTGGATAAGTTGGATTTTACGCACGTGAAGCTCACGCCCAAATGGGTTGTGGGCTTTAGCGATATCACCGCGTTGCATGCCGCCTTGCAGACGAATGGCATTCAATCGATCCACGGGCCGATGGCGAAGCATTTTGCCGATGAAGGCGACGAGGATGTTGCCGTGCGGTATACCAAAAGTATCCTGGCTGGGCAACCGGTTCGGTATAAGATTCCGGTGAACAAAAATGTCTTTCTCAACCGGAAGGGACGTGCTTCGGGAAGGCTTTTCGGAGGCAACTTATCGGTGTTCTGCGGATTATTGGGTTCGCGGATAGCAATGATTCCCTCGAATGGTATTTTGTTTATCGAGGATGTCGGCGAAGCGCCTTATCGTGTCGACCGGATGATATATCAATTGAAGCTCGCGGGTGTTTTCGACAAAATAAGCGGCTTGATTGTAGGACAATTTACCGATTATGAGGAGGACAATTCGATGTACGCCACCTTGAACGAATCTATCCGTATGGCGGTGAACGAATATACGTTTCCGATTGCCTTCGATTTTCCCGCAGGGCATGTGAAGTTGAATTTCCCGTTGATTATGGGCGCTAAAACATCGTTGACGGTAACCGATACCGCCGTGTCGTTCCATCAATAGTTGGGCAACCGGAGACCTCGGTAAATAGAATGAATAAGATGAAGCATCGGACGGTCATCTATTGGATTATCGCTGTGTGTGCGGCGGCAATCGTCTTTTACTTGTCCTGTAACTCATACAGGACAAAGCCGGCGACTGCGGCAGTCTCTGCTTATGAGGCTTACTCCAAAGTCTCTCCTGATTTTGATGCCGACAGCGCTTATGCTTTTATCGAGCGGCAGGTTTCTTTCGGCCCGAGAGTGCCGGATACTCCCGAACACAGCGCCTGCGGTGATTACTTGTCGGCTACATTGAAAGCTTTCGGTGCAGAAGTGACGGAGCAGACGGCCGACATCGTCCATTATAACGGAGAAATGTTCTCTATCCGCAATATCATCGGCTCGTTTCAGCCGGAGAAAGAGAAACGGATCATGCTCTTTGCCCATTGGGACACGCGCCCTTTTGCCGACCGTGAAACGGATCCTCAAAAGCAACGGCAACCCATTGCGGGCGCCGATGACGGTGCAAGCGGTGTGGGGGTATTGCTCGAAATCGCCCGCCAATTGCAGCAAAAGCCCGCTGCGGTGGGGGTGGATCTCTTTTTCTTCGATCTGGAAGATTGGGGGCAACCCGAGTTTGAGGCTTCCTCGGTGTCGGGCGACTGGTGGTGCGTCGGTTCCCGTTATTGGTCGGAGAATCCTCATCGTTCCGATTATCGCGCCGCCTATGGAATCCTTCTCGATATGGTAGGAGGGAAAGGAGCGGCCTTTCCTCGGGAAGGCTATTCGGTGCAATATGCTTCAAACGTAGTGGAGAAGGTCTGGAGTACGGCGACTAAGTTGGGATACGGATCTTATTTTATTCAAAAAAACGGCTCGTATATCACTGATGATCATGTCCCGGTAAACAAAATCAGGCATATTCCCTGTGTGGATATTATCCATCTGCAAGATTCCCCCACGGGGTTCGCACCTCATTGGCATACCCACGCCGATAACTTGTCCGTTATTGACCGTGCGACATTGAAAGCTGCCGGACAAACCGTAATGGAAGTAATTTATGCTGAAAATGATTAAAGAACTGTAAGTTCTGAATTATATATAATAATGAAAACGACTGATCAGATACAACAAGAAATTATCGATGAGTTCCGTCTTTTTGATGACTGGATGGATAAATATGCGATGATTATTGAACAGGGAAACTCGCTGAAGCCTCTTGATGAGATATATAAAACGCCTGAGAATATCATTCAGGGGTGCCAAAGCCGTGTGTGGCTGCAAACCGATTACCGTGACGGACGATTGTTCTTTCAGGCCGAAAGCGATGCCTTAATCGTGAAAGGTTTGCTCGCCTTGGTCTTGCGGATATTCAACGACCGTACCCCCGACGAAATCCTGGCGACCGATTTACATTTTATGAAAGAGATCGGACTGACCGAACATCTTTCTCCTACCCGGGCCAACGGCCTTCTTGCCGTTATCAAGCAAATTCGCTTTTATGCCATGGCGTATAAAGCCAAAGAAGCGGCAAAATAAATCCGGCTTTACTCAATCACTTTTATCAATTCGGCATCCGTCAGCAGGTACATTAAGTGAAACGGGTCGTCGCGATTGATTTTGAAGATTCCTTTCAATTGGATATATCGATCGGTGCGAACTCGAGTGAGTTTTTTGTGGCCTTTCTTCACCATAATCTCCATGACCGACTCCACCCCTCCGACTCCGCAGAAAAAGCAGGCGTTCGACGGCGTTTCCGACAGGGCGAATATCGAACCGTCTACATCTATCGGCATATAAAATCCTTCAATTGTGATCTCTTTATTATCCATACGCTCGATATTTTTGCCGAAAGAGGGCATCTGGTAATATCCCGACATCTTGGCCACATATTTACGCGACCAGGTAACATCTTTCAATGATTTCCAATGAACCGCTTGTTGCGCCTGCAAGGCTACGCTCGCGGCAAAGACCGCGCATACTATGGATAGGATTCGCTTATTCATTCGCTCAATGTTTTTGAAATAGGGGTTTGCATGGCTTTTAGGGCCGGTATCAACGCCGATAACAATCCGATGCCGAGAGAGACGACCAACAGGTAGGCATCATTGGCGGTAACCCATTCGCGAAGGGCATAATGATAATTGCTTTCGGTATATCGCGAGAGCATCCATACGGCCGTACGGCTCAATAGAAACCCTAATACATATCCGGCAACGGCAATGCTCAATCCCTCCAATAGAATCAAAGAGAACAGTTTTCCTCGGCTGCCTCCCATCGCCCGGATAAGGGCCAATTCATATTTGCGTTCTTTCAGCGAATTGATGAGGGATATAAAAATGCTGAAAGCCGAGATGATAATAATAAACGCGGCAATCACATTGAGGCTCTCTACGCCCACGCCCATTAATGCATAGAGGCGGTTTATCTCCATGGCCGGAGCCGCCGCCTGCATGTTGGTCGACGAGTTGATTAGCCTCGGAAGGGTCATTGCACCCATCGGATTGGTATATTGCAGCAACATCAATGTGATTTCTTTACCTCCTCCTGGGCCGTGTGCCTCATCGTGCTCATGCTCGTGCTCGTGGCCATCGTGTTCGAGAGCCTCGGCTTCATATTCATGATGATCATGCCCGGCCTCTTCCCCGTCATGCGAGTGCGAGTCATCGTCGTGCTCATCGCCATGATGGTGATGCGCATGAATCTCCCATACACTTTCTATGTTTGTCAGAATTAATTGATCGAGCACCGTACCGGTAGGTTCGAATATGCCGGTCACACGATACGTATGATCATTGTGCGCATGCCCCCCTTGTTCGATAAAGCCATGGACGCCGGCGAAAGTGTCGCCTATTTTCAAGCCCGCTTTTTCGGCCACTTTCTGTCCGATGGTTGCTTCGAAATTGCCTTTCCATAAATCTCCTTCCTGTAGGTTCCCTTTGTACAAATCGACGTATGAATGTTCCGTTCCGATAATGCGGAATCCTTTGAAATTATCGCCCAAAGCAAGCGGTACCGCCCGTTTGATCAATGGATTTTCGGTAAGTTTCAACGCTTCGGAGTAATCGATATTCCCGGTAGGGTTATCGACGTGATACAATCCCGAAAGCACGAGTTGTAAGGGACTCCCTTTGGCGCCTACCACCAAATCGACCCCCGCCGCATTCTTGTTCATTTGCTTCTCCAAATTCGAGGATACCAGGAAGATAAACGAAATGACCGTAATTCCTCCCGCAAATAGCAGGACATTGAAGAAGAAAGACAAGAACTTCGCTTTTATATGTTTATTGTTTAACTGTACGATATTCATACCGGTGAAAGGATTCGTTTTATAAGAATAAGATGTTTGAGAAATGATCGAGGAGCCGTTTATCGTGGGTGACGATCAAAAGCATGGCTCCGACGGCCGCCGCCTGCTCTTTCAGAATACCGATCGCCTTCTCACAATTGACGTCGTCGAGGCTCGATGTGGGTTCGTCCGCCAATATCAGCGCCGGTTTATTGACCATCGCTCGGGCGATGGATAATCGTTGCAACTCACCCTGGCTCAGTTGCGCCGGTTTGGAAGTGTCTTTACCTTCCAATTGCAGGGATGCCAGCAACCCCAGTATTTCAGGTCGGATTGCTCCCCTGTTGTTCAGATAACAAGCGATCTGTACGTTTTCAAAAGCCGTAAGCCAGGGAATGAAAAGCGGTTTCTGAAAGACAATCCCGATATGGCGTCCCCGGAACGCATCCGTTTGTCCGCTCGACAATCCGGTGAGGTTTGTTTCGTCTATGATGATGTCTCCCGAACGCGGTTTTAATAGCCCGGCGATCAGATGCAAGAGCGTGGTCTTCCCGCAGCCCGACGGGCCCATAAGGATACAATGTCCTCCCGGATCACACGTGATGTCGGGGAACGTAAACAGGCGGGAATCCTCATACGAAAAGGTCAAACGATTTGTTACTAAACCTTTATTGTCCATTTTATTGTTTCAATTCTTTTTCTTCCGGACAAATGTACGAAAAAATAGATGAAACGTTGTTGCATTTGATATTTTTTGTACATTTGTATCTCTTAAAGAATTTAAAGAAAAAGGGAGAAAGGCAAAAAGAAGGCGGACTTCCCTTTCTGCGATTCATCAACAACTAAAAAAACGAATATGGAAGATTCCAGAATACCGGTTACGATTATAACCGGTTTTTTAGGCGCGGGAAAAACCACTTTCATCAACCATCTGATCGGTCAATATCCCGAAAAGAAGTTTGCCATCATCGAAAACGAGGTCGGTGAAGTGCCCCTCGACGGCAGTTTGATTGTGGGGACGGACGAAACGATTTTCGAACTCTCGAACGGCTGTATCTGCTGCTCGTTGAACACGGAATTTTATCAGGTAATCCGTCATTTATTGGATGGAGATTATGTGTTTAACCATCTGTTGATCGAGACGACGGGCATTGCCGATCCGACTTCCGTTATCAATGCTTTCCTCTCCGATTATGAAATCATCGATCAGTTCGCCATCGACTCCGTGATATGCCTGGCCGATGCGATGAACCTCGAAGAGTTGATCGATTCGGAGCCGGAGGCGCGAAAACAGTTGGCGATGGCCGATATCGTCCTTCTCAACAAGACGGATCAAGTGAGGGACGGATATGCCGACGAATTACGGTCGAAAATATCAGACATCAATCCGTTATCGGAAGTCTATCCTGTGGTAAAAGCCGATGTGTCGGGTGTCGAGATTCTCGATGTCTTCCGGTACTCCGGGAAACAGATCGAAAAATCGGTTTCATCCTTCCGCAACCTGACTTTTCTACGGAATAACAACTTCAAGCACGACATCCGATCCGAAGGGATCGCCTTTCCCGGAAGCATGGATTGGGAAAAATTCCGTTTCTGGTTCGAAACGGTGCTTATCTTCGCCAAATACAGGCCTTACCGGGTGAAAGGCATTTTAAGTTTTGAGGACGTCGCCGAAAAATGCATTCTGCATGCCATCAAAGATAATTATGTGTTTGAGAAGGGCGCCGTTTGGCAATCGGATGACGAGCGCTACTGCAAAATGGTCTTTATCGGCCGCGATATCGATAAATTAAAGATTCAGGAAAATATCGAAAAAGTAAGAATTAAATAAATGAACACACGAAACAACATTCCTAAAATACCGGTAACCGTTTTAAGCGGTTTCTTAGGGTCCGGCAAAACGACCGTGTTGAATCATATCCTCAACAACCGGGATGCGATGAAAGTCGCTGTCATTGTCAATGATATGAGCGAAGTAAACATCGATGCGCAATTGGTGGAAAAGGGCGCCGCACTGTCGCGTACCGAAGAAAAACTGGTACAATTGACGAACGGTTGCATCTGCTGCACGTTGCGGGAGGATTTGGTGAAAGAAGTCACGCGTTTGGTTGCCGGCGGACGGTTCGATTACTTGTTGATCGAGGGTACCGGCATTGCAGAACCTATGCCGATCGCTCAATCGTTCAGTTATGCTTTTGATGAGTTGGGCGTCGACCTTACCCGAATCTCCCGTCTTGACACGATGGTTACCGTGGTCGACGGCTTTAATTTTTATAAAGATTTCGGCTCCGCCGATACGGTTGCGCAACGCGATCCTACCGGCACGGCAAGCGATCGTTCGATTGTCGACCTGCTAGTGGAACAGATCGAGTTCGCCAATGTCATCGTCTTGAATAAAATCGATTTGATTACCCCGTATCAAGTGGAAGAATTAAGCCATATTATTCGCAAATTGAACCCGGAAGCCAAGATTATTCCGGCGGATCATGGACGGGTCGATCCGAAAGAAATACTCAACACCCAGTCGTTTGATTTCGTGAAATCCGCACAAAGTTCCGGATGGCAAAAAGAATTGGAGAATAAGCATACCCCCGAAACGGACGAATACGGCATCGGGTCGTTTGTGTTTCGCGAACACCGGCCTTTTCATCCCGCACGGTTTAAGGAATATCTCGATAAGCATTGGGACAGCGGCGTTATTCGCAGTAAAGGTTTTTTCTGGCTCGCAAATCGTAAAGACGAAGCGATGCTGCTTAGCCAGGCGGGGGGATCGATTGTGGTCGAGCGGATCGGTGTGTGGTGGGCTTCGTTCCCGCTGAAAGACCGTAACCGTAATCCGACTTTCCAGGCGAACGAAGAATACATTATGGGCCGTTGGGATAACCAATGGGGCGACCGCATCAACGAAATCGTATTTATAGGGCAGGAAATGAACGAGCAACAGATTCGCGCCGACTTGGCGCATTGCCTCTGCACCGACATCGAATTCAACGCCTTTGAGCGAGGACTGTTGACCAACCATAGTTGGAATTTTTTATAAAGATACAATAAACAAGATAATTAATCAGTAAAAGAATGAACAATTGTTTTCTTATACCTCTATCGATTTTTCTCCTCCTTTTTTGGAGCGGAGGCCGTGCAATTGCCCAAAGGGCAAGCGCGGGAGACATCGAAACGTATCGTATTTACGGCTATGTCTATGAGCAGGACAAAGATCATAAGCAACCTTTGACGTATGCGGTTATCAATATCCCTGAAAATGGGCTGTCGGCTGTTGCAAATGAACAAGGCCGATACGATATCGGGGGAGTCGCGGAGGGGAAAGTCAGGATTACCGTTTCTTTTTTGGGTAAGATTCCGGTAGATACGGTAATCTCTTTGACTCGCGACACACAGGTGGATTTTATGATGCAGGAAGATAACTTCCGCATCAAGGGCATCGTTGTGACTGCAGAGCATCGCCAGTCCGGCCAATCGACTGCATCTCTGATTACCCGAACCGCGATGGATCACATGCAGGCGACCAGTTTAGCAGATGTCATGAGATTGTTGCCGGGGGAATTATCGCGCAATCCGAGTCTTAGCGAACCTCAGCAATTGACGCTTCGCACGGTGACGAACCAAAATGTCCTCGGACTGGGAACGGCTATCATCATGGATGATGCCCCTTTATCGAATAATGCCAATATGCAAACAATGCACCCTTCTGTCGTAGGATCTGTCTCCAGTTTGTATAAAGGAGCCACGCCTTCCGGTGGACCGGATGCGCGACAAGTGTCGACCGATAATATCGAATCGGTGGAAGTGATAAGGGGAATCCCTTCGGTGCAATATGGCGAACTTACTTCGGGTGCGGTCGTTATTCGTTCGAAGGCGGGACGGGAACCCTTGCGTGTCCGGTTAAAGGCTAACCCCAATGTATATCAGTTTTCTGTCGGAAAAGGGTTCCTCCTTGGCGAAAAAAAAGGTGCCCTTAATCTTAGCGCTGATTATGCGAATAATAAAAACTCAACTGTCCAGTCTTATAATTATTATGAACGGACGACTGCAAAGGCGCAGTATTCAAATGAATTGTTTCATAACAAATGGAGCACCCATACCAACCTGAGGTTTTTCTACGGGAATGATACCCGTAAGTTGAATCCTGATGATGAACAGATGAAACGCTCTTCACAAGGCAAAGACGTCGGAATGGGGCTCAACACGAACGGTACTCTCCGCCTGAATCTCGGTCTGTTAAAAAATATAACCTACAGCCTTTCGGGAACCTATACAACAAAAGACAGTTACCATAGTGAACTGTATACGTCGGCCAATGCTCCTTTTTCGATGAGTACCGCCGACGGGGCTATCCTTTCGAATAAACCGGGCGTTGATATTTTCGATACGGAAGGAAATAAACTCACGAATATTCCGGAGACAGACCGCTCGAAATTCGCCAGCTACCTGCCCGCTTCGTATCAGGGACGCGAAGAAATCTTCGGACGCGAATTAAACTTGTTTTATAAGGTTAACGCCACATTGTTTAAGAGTATCGGGAACACTCATCACCGTATTATGGTAGGGTCTGACGGCCGAGTCGATAAAAATTACGGCCGGGGGAAGGTCTTCAGTCAAGAGGCTCCTCCTTACCGCGAACTTCAGGCGATGAATGCTACTTTCCGGCCTCGTTCTTACCGTGATATTCCCGCGGTAAAACAACTCGGATTGTATGCCGAAGAGAACTTTCAATACAGTTTTGCCGGACGCGAACTCCACTTGCAGGCAGGTATTCGCTACGACGATTATTCGGTGGTGAAGGGCTTGTTTACCACTCGCGTCAACGGTTCGCTCAACGTCCTTCCCGATGTGTTGACCCTTCGCGGAGGTTTCGGCCAAATGGCTAAAGGTCCCGTGCAACTATTTCTCTATCCGGAGAGGGCTTATTTCGAATATGTGAATATCAACGAGATGTCCAATGACCGTATTCCCGAAGAAGAACGAGTATATATGACGACCACGAAAGTATTCGACACGCAGAATAAAGACTTGGAGGTAGCCAAGAATACACGTAAAGAGATCGGTTTCGACTTGACACTCGGTAAAACACGTTTGTCTGTAACCGCTTTCGATGATAAATTGAACAACGGATACTCGATGTCCAGAACGGTCAACACTTTCCGCCCTTTCACGTTTAATGAATATAAAAGAGCAGGAGATGGTTCGGCACCGGTCTTTGAATTGGACGCGAGTAATCCTGTTCTGGCAAGTTATTATACTCCTACCAATAACCGGGTCATTCAAACAAAAGGACTTGAATATGATTTCGATTTGGGACGTATCGATGCCCTCCGAACATCTTTCAACCTGAACGGTGCATGGATGAGAGGGCTCACTTATAATAAGGATTATTATTTCTTCGACAACTACAGTACCATAGGGGCTGAAGACCGCACTCATGTGGGTTTATATGAAAAAGGAATGGAAAAACAATATAACGAAACGCACATTAGTGCGCTGAGGATTACCCATAATATCCCGGAAATAGGCTTCGTTATTACGTTGACCACAGAGGCTATTTGGAAAGACGATAAATGGTTTAGTTTCGGCAATGATTCCATTCCTGTGCAATATATCTCGAAAGTAGACGGACAAGTCTATCCTTTTGAACCTTCCAAAAAAGACGATGATGAATTTACCGATATTGTCCGTCCGGTTGATCAAAAAGATAAAATTAAAGAATACTTTTCCAAGCCGGTATTTTGTTTTAACCTGCATCTGACGAAAGAAATCGGAGAGGCCATGCGCCTATCTTTCTTCGCCAATAATTTGTTCAGCAGTTACCCGCAACGGGAATCTAAAAGATACCCGAGACAATATACGGTCTACAATAAAGATTTTTTCTTCGGATTGGAATTATCGATCAAGCTATAAATATCAAAAGAAATGACAATAAAACAGAATGCTATCTATATATTGATTGCCGCTTTATGGACGGCTGTGTTTACCGGTTGTGAATCCTTTTCTGACGCTGACGGTGTTACGGATATTCGGTATCTGAGTGCGCAGGTGACGATTTCTTCCGATACGTATGAGACCACCGGTGAAGGACTCACGCTTTCTTTAACCGATGTGGATAAGGGCACGGTGATCGAAAAAGCTTTGACGGGATCAACCATTGCGCTTGATGAAATTCTCCCCGGCATTTATAATTTGTCGGTTTACGGATCGACAAAAGATGCGGAAGGTCGCGATATTTACCTAAATGGCGAACATACCAACTATCCGATTGTCGAGAATAATAAAAAGATCGAAGTGGAAATGAAAGGCTCGTTATTGGGACCGGTCATCTTTAAAGAAATCTTCTTTTCAGGAACGGCCAATTTCTATTTCCGGAATCAGTTTTACGAGGTGTATAATAACTCCGATGAAACCGTTTATCTCGATGGCTTGTATTTCGCTAATTTATATCCTACGACGGCTTCGACCTTCCGCCCGATATGGCGAGAAGAGGACAAAGGCGATTATGTCTATGCCGACCGGATATGGAAGTTCCCGGGCAACGGCACCGATTACCCTTTGGCTCCGGGTGAGTCGTGCGTCATTTCACAATTTGCCGCCAACCACAAACTCCCGCAATACAACCCTAATTCGCCTGTCGACGGTACTTCCTCGGAGTTCGAATTCAATATGAATAATCCAAATTACCCCGACCAACCGGCTCCCGACATGGTGCATGTGTTTTACGACGGAAAAGCAGGTAAGGGAGGATCTCCGCAATATCTCACGTCGGTATTCGGCGGAGCGTTTGTATTGTTCAAGCCGTTGGATGAAAACTATGATCCCGTAAACGATAAAAAGTGGCAAGCGATAGACCAAGATGATTATTATGAACAGATACTTGCTAAAATCCCTTACAGTTATATCTGGGATGCGGTGGAAGCCGGGCCTAACGAATCCATGCTCAAAGGTAAGCGGGTACCCGGCGTGTTGGATGCGGGTATGACCTATGTCGGTGACATTTACAATTCGTTGGGTGTGGCGCGCAAAAAGATCGGCGAGAGAGCCGACGGTACTCCCCGCTTGCAGGATTCGAATAACAGCACAAATGACTTCGAGCATGGTGTTACACCGCAATTCCGCCGTTACGGAGCGAAGATGCCTGCATGGAATCATACTTTAACAGGAAAATAACGAAGAAGAAAATGAACGTAAAAATAACTCTACGATATTATAGTGTAACATGCGCCTTGCTTTTATTACTCTCGATGGGGGGTGCGGCGCAAGAAGCGGACAACGGACTTTCTCCCGCCGCGCTCGAATGGATGAAAATAAACGGATTGTGGAGGCAGACGCCTAACGCGGCTGGAATGCTGCTCGGCGATACGGCAGTGTACAGTGAACTGAGTGCCGGATTCGATACTTATCGCGGATCATTCCGGCGTCCTGAACAGGGCGATCAGGAAAATAATCTGACTTTTTCGGCCGAAGGGGCGGAGAAGTTAAAGAAGACCTATGTCTGGGGACGATTTGATTACTCACGACAAACCCTGCGCGGCGCTCTTTATAATGCTTCATTGGTGGATCCTTTTCGCGGTATGCCATATTATGTTATCGACCAAAATGCCAGCGACTGGAACAACCAGCGCTATGACCTTGCTTTTAAAGCAGCGTATCCCGCTTCGTCTAAAATCCTGTTCGGAATTGAAAGCTCCTACAAAGCATGGATTGGCGCTAAACAACGCGATATTCGCGTGGATTCCCGCTTTTACACTATCGATGTGAAACCTTCTGTGGTTTATTCCGTCACTCCCCGCCATCATATTGGCTTCAACTTGCATTATTACAATTTGAAAGAATACTCGGAGATGAGTGTCGTGAATCTGTATATCCTTCAGGATGCGTATGAAATGTACGGCTTGGGCAATGCCCGTAAGAATGCCGGCATCAATAACGGGCGTGAAGGTGTATATATCGGCAACAATGTGGGTTTCGGTATCCAGTACGCGTATGAAGGCGCGGTGCGATTCCTGTTGGCTTCGGACTTTGACAAGAAAGTCGAAGACGTGCAGATAGGGCAGATGACTCCGCGTGACGAAGGTACGGTTAAGGATGTGCAATGGCGCACGCGCTTGCAGGCTCTGTATAAAGGACAAACTTGGTCGCATGCATTCACGCTCGAATACGATTACCGTCATATCGACGGAATAGAATATGTTACGATGTTGAACGATTCTACGGGATGGGATAAGCTGCACAGCGATGTCCGCTCGAAATACCGTACACAACGAATAGGTGGAGGATATACACTGTTTGGTAACGGTTCCGACGGATACCGTAAGCAGATCGGCTTGGACATGATGTATACCAAGAAACAAGACGACTATCTATTACCCGCTTCCCGGTTGGATTATGAAAATCTTCTCCTTACTGTGCAGGCCAAAAGAAATTATCTTTTATCGGCCCGTCTCCAAAAGCGGCTGTTGGTGGGTGCTTCGGTTTCTTATAACTTTAATTTGTCGGGAAATTACCGGTATGGCGGAAACTATCCAGACTATCCTAGTGTTATAGGATTGATGCAGTCCGATATTGACTATCTTTCGGCCGATTATTCTTTGGGAAGTATTTCCGCTACTTATTCCCAGCGGGTCAACACTCATTCCGGCGCAACGGCTTTTGCTAAGGCCACTTTTACGTATTCGCGCGCCGAAGAAGAGGTATTAGGCAGTCGTACTTATCTACAGCTTAGTATAGGATGTAATTTTTAAATAATGATAGAATGAAACGTACCTCGTCCATTTTTCTTTTATCCCTGATTCTCCTGGGGGGATGCGGCGCTCCACGGCAAGCAGTCCTTCTGCAAACGGCCGGAATGCAAAATGCTTATGAACGGTATTTCATCGATTCCATCCTGCAATATGGGCTTGACCATGAAGCGTTATATACGATGCTCGGGTCGGTAAAACCGATGAGTTCCCTGGTCTCTTTCTCTTTTCCTGTGGCGAATACCGACACGGTATCGTCGGTGAAGGCAGATGTCGTGGATCGAAAACAGCAGGGAGCTTCGCTCGACCGATTGTTTGTCATTCAGCAAGCATTGAATAAAATAGATCTTCCCGATCTGCGTTTCGTGATGCTTCCTTATCGTGCATCGTATGAAGGCGATCGCATTATGCAGATCAATGTCGTCCGCGTGAGCGCCCTCGACAGTTTGCTGAAGGTGCGGGAAAGTTTCTTCGGCCAGTTCGGGCTGGTGCCGGGCGCCGACCCTGCGGTCGTGGTGAATACCCTCGAGTTTAACGACCGATACGAACGCCTGCGCGGATACGGTTACCTCTTCGGGTATCCCGATTATGCCGTCGATTTCTTTGTGAAGGCTTTTCAAGAAGATGATGTAACCGGGAACTTCGTGGAGAGAAACTTTTTCCAGATTCCTACTCAAACCCGCGAAGACGGGTATTTTGTGTATGCCTATCCAAAAGGTCATACGCCTACAGCGGAACCGGACTCGGCTATTTACTATAAAGCTCAACGGATTTTAAACCGGTACCGCGATATTCGCGACAATTATTTGAATGCCGACAGCACGTTGCAAGCATATAACCTTCTCCGGGATCATGCCGCACCTGCCCGACGCTAGCAGCCGCTCGGCTAAGATAGGAACCGTTACGGCACTTGCACTGATCATTGCCAATATGATCGGTACGGGGGCTTTTACCTCTTTGGGTTTTCAATTGAAAGAAACAGGCCGCCCGGCCGTGGTGCTCGCGCTGTGGATTGTGGGCGGGGTCGTGGCCTTGTCGGGCGCGTTTAGTTATGCGGAGGTGGGGACGGCCATTAAGAAATCGGGCGGTGAATATACGTTTTTATCCCGTATCTATCATCCGTTGGCCGGATACCTGTCGGGCTGGATTTCGTTGACGGTAGGCTTTGCCGCGCCTATTGCGTTATCGGCGATGGCAGCGGTTGCCTATTTTCCCTTATCTACGGGAAGCGGCAAGTGGATAGCCGTCGGACTGATTTTCCTCGTCACGCTCATCCATACCCGGGGCGTTAGATCGGGTGCACGCTTTCAACGAATCGCCACCTTACTGAAAGTGACTGTTATGGTGACCTTGATCGCTGTGGGGTTGGCATTGCCGTCGGAACAGTCACCCGCAACGGTCTTCCCCCGGCCTTGGTTCTCGGGTGTCGATCCGGTAGCCTTTGCCGTGCTCCTTATTTATGTAAGTTATTCTTATTCGGGATGGAATGCCGTCACGTATATCACGGATGAGGTGCGCCGCCCTTCCCGTACACTTCCGGTAAGTCTGGTTGGCGGCGCGTTGATTGTGACGGTGTTATACACCTTACTGCAATATGTATTTCTGAAGCATGTGCCGGTTGGAGAGTTGAGCGGCGTGTTGGATGTCGGTAATGTCGCTGTGCAACGGATGCTGGGTGATGGCGCCGGCCGATGGTTTGGTGTTGCACTCTCATTATTGCTGGTCTCGGGCATTAGCGCTATGGTGTGGGTCGGCCCGCGCGTGACATCGGGGATGGGCACCGATTATCCGATGTGGCGTTATTTTCGCTCGCAACCCGGAGAAGTACCGGTGCGGGCTTTATGGCTTCAGTTTTTTATAGCTTCGGCATTGTTGTTGACGGGAACGTTCGAGCAGATTATGATTTATTGCGGGGTGTTGCTGTCTGTTTCCACCATGATGACGGTTTTCGGGACGTTTATTTTGCGGCGGAAGCCTGCCTTGGGAGATGGAAAACAGTATAAAAGTCCGTTGTTCCCGTTGTTTCCGCTCATCTTTTTGTTTTTTTCCGTCTGGATGATTGTATTTGTGGTGATTCGCAACCCTCTGGAGACACTTATCGGCTTGGTCAATTTGATGGTGGGCGCCGCGACTTGGTTTTGGGGTAAAAAAAGATAAAAAATCGGGTTCGGGAGAAATTTACCTCACGAAGTTTGTCACATCTCTATATTATAAAGGTGGATTTTATTGTATAACGTCTTGCGATCGATTTGAAGAAGGCGAGCGGCAAGCGATTTATTCCCGTTCGACTTCTCCAGCGCCGTAAGGATGCGTTGTTTTTCATCTTCGGGGGCGGCATGTAACGGCTGAGGGGCGGTGTCGGCGTCATTTCCGCTTCTTTCCGGCAATAGCGGCAAGCTTTCGGGGGTAATCGCCTCGTCTTTGGCAAAAAGTACCGAGCGGCGAATCACATTACGCAATTCGCGCAGGTTCCCCGGCCACGGGTAGCGTTCGAGTTTTTTTAAAGCATCGGGAGAGATACGTGTCACGTTCCTGTCGAGTTCGATGTTGGCTTCCGATAAAAAGAATTCGGCATACAGGCGTATGTCCGCTACACTCTCACGCAGGGGCGGCACCTTGATCATAAACTCGTTGAGCCGGTGATAAAGATCTTCGCGGAAGGTTCCCCCGGCAATGGCTTTTTCCAAGTTTTCATTGGTGGCGGTAAGGATGCGGACATCGACTTCGAGGTCGTTTGCCGTACCTACGGGCCTTATTTTCTTTTCTTGGAGGGCGCGAAGCAGTTGCATTTGTACACCATACGGAAGGTTTCCCACTTCGTCGAGAAAGAGCGTACCGCCGTTTGCTTCCCAAAAGAAGCCTGTTTTGTCCTCGATAGCCGAGGTGAAAGAGCCTTTTTTATGGCCGAAGAGCTCGCTGGGCGCCAGTTCCATCGACAAAGCCCCGCAATCTACGGCGATAAACGGTCCGTCTGCCCGGGCGCTCTTTTCGTGAATAAGGCGCGCCACATGCTCTTTGCCCGTACCGCTTTCGCCGGTAATCATTACCGCCATTTGCGTCGGCGCCACTAAATCGATATGACTGTACATCTGTTCGAGGGACGGGCTTTTACCCCTGACGGTCGCTCGGCTGGCCTTCAAAAGCTTTTTAGCCTGTTTCGGGGCCTTTTTCTGTGATGAAGAGGAAGAGGCAAACGCCGATTCAATCTTTTGCTTCAGCACCGTGGGGTTGACAGGCTTTTCCAAAAAGTCGGAAGCGCCCAACTTGATGGCGGCCACCGCCGTTTGCACCTCGCCGTAACCGGTCATGATGATAACCGGAATATCCAATGCTTGTTGTTTCAGCCATTCGAGCAGCAGGATGCCGTCGCCGTCGGGTAAACGAAGATCGGACAGGATGATGTCGATCTTATCCGATACAATGTATTGCTGAGCGGCGCTCATGCTTGAAGACAGATGCACGGAAAACTCGTTCCGTTCGAACCACTTATGCAACATGGTTCCGAAACTTACATCGTCTTCTATAATTAAAATTCTTCCGTTCATTCGTTCATTGACTTTCCTTTAACGCGAGGTAAAGTTAATTCATTTATCCATAATAAGCTATTATTCGCCCTGTGGATTTATGAAACCTAACATTTCATTCCCCTCGATTAAGTTTTTTTACCGATATAGTTGGTTTCTCATGAACAAAAAGTTACTCCGAGGTTGCACAGAGAATTTTTAAGAGCAAATTGTGTTTTTTTACTCTGGAAACTCCGGGAACCTCCGTGCATCTGGGCGCAACAGTTTTTTTTCACATAGTGTAATGATGAAATTTGTCCAACAATGATTGGGTAAAATCGGTTAGTAGTGGTTATATTTGAAGAAAATTTGACGATTTATGATGATAGAGGAGCGAGAAATCGAATTTGAGTCACGTATAAAACGTGTGCAGCAAATAATTAACGACAAACAAGCGGATGCTTGTATCGTGGTAACGGGAGTCAATCATTATTACCTGACGGGGCGTATCGTAGACGGATATCTGTATATTCCGGGCGAAGGCAAGCCGCTGTTGTTTGTGAAGCGGCCGTTGGGCATTGAAGGCGATGGGGTCGCCTACATCCGCAAACCGGAACAAATACCCGATTTGCTAAGGCGAGATAACCGCCCTTTGCCCAAAAGGTTGCTTCTCGAAAGCGAGGTGGTGTCTTTTGCTACGGCTTTGCGCTTGCAAGCGGCATTGGGAATGCCCGAAATAGGAAATGTATCGTCCGACTTGCGGCGTATCCGCAGTGTGAAGTCGGCCGAGGAACTCGATGAAATGCGGGCATGCGCACGGATCCATGCGTCGGTGTACCGCCAAATTCCATCGATCTACCAAAAAGGAATGACCGATATCGATTTTCAAATCGAATTGGAACATGCGATGCGTCGGGCCGGTTCGCTCGGCATTTTCCGATCGTACGGCGAAAATATGGATATTTTTATGGGAAGCATTCTTGCCGGTGATAATGCCGCCGCAGGTTCGCCTTACGATTTTGCGCTGGGCGGACGGGGGGCAAGTGCGTCGCTACCTCTCGGGGCGAGCGGTGTGGCGTTGACGCCCGGGCTTACCCTGATGGTGGATATGGCGGGTAATTACCGCCCGGTGATGAGCGATATGACGCGGACGTTTGTTATCGAACGGGTCGCCGAGGAAGCCTACCGCGCACATCAGGTGTCCATCGATATCCACACGGCCATCATGGGAATGGCCAAAGCGGGCGTTCCCTGCGCAGAACTTTATCTGCTGGCGGAACAAATGGTGAAAGAAAACGGACTGGAAGCTTATTTTATGGGAACCAAGCAACAGGCTAAGTTCATCGGGCATGGAGTGGGGTTGGAAATCAATGAGCCGCCAGTACTTACCGCCCGTTCGAAAGAGGTGTTGCAACCCGGTATGGCTATTGCCGTGGAGCCGAAGTTCGTCTTGCCGGGTATCGGGGCCGTAGGAGTCGAAAACACCTACATTGTGCATGAGAAGGAGTTGGAAAAGATTACCCTTTGCGAAGAATCGTTGGTCGTTTTATAAAACACGGAGCGGGATACGTATCTTTCGTCTCTTGTCTTTCCTCTTTGTTCTTGATTTCAAAATAAAATCGTACTTTTGTACCGCAAATTCAGGGACACACAAAAAATATGAAGAGGAATTCGGTCGTTTTTTCGGTTTGGATCGTCGTGATAGGAGCCTTACTCTTCACGACGGGTCTTGGCCGTGTACATTTGTTCGATTGGGACGAAATTAACTTTGCCGAGTCGGCTCGTGAGATGCTGGTGAGCGGAGATTATTTGGACGTGCAGATCAACTTCGAAACATTTTGGGAGAAACCGCCGCTCTTTATCTGGATGCAGGCGTTTTCCATGAAACTGTTCGGCGTGAATGAATTCGCCGCCCGTTTTCCGAATGCCTTGGCGGGCATCATCACTCTGCTGGTGCTGTTCTTTATCGGTAAACGGTTGCGTGACGAGTCGTTCGGCCTGCTTTGGAGCTTATTGTATGCCTGTTCGTTCCTGCCGTTCTTCTATTTTAAATCGGGCATTATCGACCCGTGGTTCAACTTGTTTATCTTCCTAGGAATTTATTTCATGATCCGCTACACTTTGCCGGAACATAATGACCGGCAAGGTCTTCACGCGGTACTGTCGGCGTTTTTTCTGGGACTGGCCACACTGACGAAAGGGCCGGTAGGATTTTTGATTTTCGCCTTGTGCTTCTTTGTGTTCCTCGTGCTGCGCCGCTTCCGGATCGACTTCCGCTGGAAGCATGTGCTGGCGTTTATCGGCGTCTTCGCCATTGTGGGCGGGCTATGGTTTATCTTGCAAATAGCGAACGGTCACCTTTCCATCATCCAAGACTTTATTGTGTATCAAATACGCTTGTTCCGCACCGAAGATGCGGGGCATGGCGGCTTCCCCTTCTATCATTTTATTATCCTCTTTTTTGGCGTATTTCCGGCATCGATCTTTGCCGTGGCGACTTTCCGAAAAGGTGTTCTGCGCATCGAAGAGAATACCGGTATGGCGCACTTTTTCCGTTGGATGATGATTACGTTGTGGGTGGTACTCATTCTCTTCAGTATCGTGCAGACGAAAATTGTGCATTATTCGTCGATGTGCTACTTTCCCATTACGTTTTTGGCGGCGTGGTATATCGATAAATGGACGAATGGCGATGTGAAAATAGGAAAAGAAATTATTATCCCCTTGATGATCGTAGGAATCGTTGTCGGATTGGCTGCTTTCGCCATTCCTTTTATCGACGCATGGAAAAGCCTACTCATTCCGTATATCGGGGACGAATTTACGCGGGGCAACCTGCAGGCTATGTCGAGCTGGATTGGTTTTGAATGGCTCTTTGGAGTTGTGCTGATAGCCGCCGTCATTCTTTTTGCAGTATTCCTGAGGAACCGGCCGAAGGCGATCTTTACCTTATTGGCGGGATGCTTGGTTTTCATCTATGGCGGCGTGTTTTTTATCACCCCGCAAGTGGAGAAGTACAGCCAGCATGCGGCCATCGAATTTTATCAGAGCAAACGCGGCGAAGATTGTTATATTTTGCCGCTGCATAAGAGCTATGCGCATTATTTTTACAGCGACCGGCAACCCCAAAACACCAATACCGACCGCGAATTCCTGCAACGCGGGGCAATCGACAAGCCGGCGTATTTCGTGCTGAGGAATCAGAAGCGTGAAGTGGACGGTTTTGTGTCGCAAACGGTCGATGCGATGAAGCTGTATGATAAAAACGGATTCGCCTTTTACGCCCGTTATCCCAAATAGATTTTTATTCGATGAGACAAAACGACAAGAACTTTCTTTATTTCGGTATTCCCTATGCTCTGTTCTTTTTCGGAGTGCTCGCTCTGACACTGGCTTACAGCAAATCGGAATTACACATGGCGCTCACCGCGAACTACTCGCCGGCCATGGATTTGTTTTTCCGCTATTTTACCGAGATGGGGGCCAGCATACCGTATGTGATGGTGGGTGTACTTCTTCTATATCGTTTCAGGACTTCGTTGTACTTATTGGGATCTTTGTTGATCGGCGCATTGATTACGAACGGGTTGAAGCGGATATTTAGTATTCCGCGCCCCAAAACATACTTTTCGGACAACTTCCCCGATGTGGTATTGCATCAGGTCGAGGGAGTAGGGGTGCATGCGTGGAACAGTTTCCCTTCGGGGCATACCACGGCGGCTTTTGCCATGATGGCGTGCATCGCGTTAATGGCGAACAATAAATACGTGTCGATGCTATGCATTGTGTTGGCAGTGTTGGCGGGATATTCGCGCATCTATCTGTCGCAGCATTTTGCCGAAGATGTGCTCGCCGGATCGTTTGTGGGCTTCACTTGCGCCCTGGCGCTTTATCCGATGTTCCGGAAAATGAATGTGCCCGGCGGTTGGGCGGATGAATCGTTGCGCAGTGTGGTGAGAAGAACCGAAAATCATCAAAACTAACAGAACATGATAAACGGAAAGAAAATCGTGGTGGTCATGCCGGCTTACAATGCCGAAAAGACATTGGAACAAACGTATAATGAGATTCCTTTCGATATTGTCGATGACGTGATCCTGACGGATGACTTCAGTAAGGACCAAACAGTGCAAAAAGCGCGCGAATTGGGTATCAGAGAAGTGATTATCCATCAAAAAAACAAGGGATACGGAGGGAATCAGAAATCGTGTTATAACCGAGCATTGGAACTGGGCGCCGATATCGTTGTGATGGTGCATCCCGACTACCAATACACGCCCCTGTTAATTCATTCCATGGCTTACATGCTGGCCAACAACGTTTATCCGGTGGCGTTGGCTTCGCGCATCTTGGGCAAGGGCGCGTTACGTGGGGGGATGCCTCTCATTAAATATATTTCGAACCGGTTTCTGACTTTCTTCGAGAATCTGCTGCTCAACCAAAAACTGTCGGAATATCACACGGGCTTCCGTGCTTTTTCGGCCGACGTGCTGCGGCGGATTAACTACAATGCCAACTCGGACGATTTTATCTTCGACAACGAGATGCTGGCGCAAATATTCTACTCGGGCTATGAAATCGGTGAGATGACCTGTCCGACGAAGTATTTTAAGGAAGCTTCGTCTATCAACTTGCGACGCAGTACCAAGTATGGCTTCGGTGTGCTGGACGTGGCCGTCAAGTACCGCTTGTGCAAGTGGGGATTGATGAAGTCGCGGTTGTTTTCGTAGGATTTTTGTAAACGTGATGCGGCGGGTACACTGCTTTTAATGTCATTTATCCTGCGTTTGCCTGTTTTGAGATTATCTTGTGCTGCATCCGGCAGCCGTTGTGATTCATTGGAAGTACCCGGATGGCTATTTGAATTGCCGGGAACTATTTCGGGAGTACCGGGCGCCTTTTTTGACGTACCGTCCGTCATTTCCGAAGTCCTTTGTGACGTTTTTGGAGTACCGGAAAGCATTTTTTAGATCCTCGGGAGTATTTTTGACATCTCTTCTATCGTTTTTAACCTACCGACACTCATTTCGGACGACCCTTCTATTATTTCGAAAGTACCCGCGGTATTTTTTCAGCCGGTAGTTATACATTCTCTCACCCGATATGATCGGACCATAGTGGGAGGAATTGTGAAAAAATGAATAATGCTTATCCGTATCTTCTTTTTGATAAAAAGCCTTTCAAAAATAAAAATACAAACTTTATTTTAAATAAAGCATTAAAGTGTGCTTTTTAAGCTTGTTTTTGAATTAAAATACCATAATTGCGGTACTGTTATATTGCAACTAAAATATATCTTTGTGTTTTTGAATGCTTAAAAAATAAGTATTACTATTTAAAGAAAATAAATCTCGAAAAAAGGAGCTTTAAGTTATCAAGGCCGGGAGATTATAATAGTTTACCGATATTACTCTTTATATATAATAAAATAGAACGACTTAAAAACAATGCATCCTGTTCATATTTTTGACAGTTCAAATGGTATTGCTTATAAGTAATTTAATCAATATTTTCGAATGGCATTAGAGATTGATTTAGAAGAAGAAGGTAGGTTTGCAAAACGTATAAAACGGCGTAATGAATCGATATACATTAAAGTATTTAATGAGCATTACAAGTATTTGACAGCAGTTGCTTTCAATTATGTGTTGGACATGGATGTCGCCGATGATATCGTACAGGAGACATTTATCTATTTATTCCAGAATATTGAAAAAATAAGCGGTGTAGACAATTTAAAAGGTTATCTTCGTGTTTCAGTTCGCAATAGGAGTATGAGTTATTTAAGACAATTGGATATTGAAGATACCCATAAGATTTTGTATCAAAGAGAAATGGAATTAATTGAAGATGACGATTCCGATACGGAAGAATTGAGTGTAGTCGTCAATCAATTACTGGAAGCGCTCCCAAAATCATGTAAGCGAATTTGTAAACTCAGGTTTTTAGACGGATATAAAATAGAAGAAATATCAAAAAAATTGTCCTTATCTAAGAATACGATTAAAGTCCAAATTCATAGAGGTATATTAAAGATGAAAAGCGATGTGCCTGAGGGGGGTACTTTATACGATTGGATTTCTAAAAAAATATGAGGCTTTTTTCTTTTAATCTAAACAGGAATGAAAATAGATATTGGTATCCTTCTAAAAAAAATAAGTGATAGCCTTGATGAAAATGAAGAAGTCATGTTTCAAAATTGGTTGGCTGCTGATGAAAGGCATCGGATTTATTTTGAAAACTTAAAAAGGAACATGGCTCAATCTTCACAGAAAGAAAAAAAATCTAAATCGTTACCTTTAAAAGTCCTTTTTAGAGTAACAGTAGCAGCGTCATTGGTTTTACTTATTGTAAGCATTCATTTTTTTATAGAAAAAGGAGAAAAAGAAGCCCTCCTATCTTCCTCGGTTATTGATTCCACAGAGCGGAGTATTGATATTGAACAAGAAAGGTCGCTTCCTATTGAAAAGAAGCATAAAGTTTCCAATAAACGGGTACGATTAATTACGGCAAAAGGGGAGCAACTGTCTTTAGAAGAAATGGAGTCGAGGAAATCGTCGGCAACTCAAGCCTTTGCACTTAACGAGGATAAAAAAGGCTTGACCTATTCGAAAAAGGATATATTCAATAAAGAATCGGCGTTAAATACACTCGTCGTCGAACGGGGAGCCGAATTTCATATTACCTTGAGCGATGGAACAAAAGTACATCTTAATTCGGACTCACGATTGAAATATCCCTCCTTTTTTAATGAAAAAGAGCGGAGAGTTTATCTTGAAGGTGAAGCTTATTTTGAGGTTGTGAAAAATGGGAACAAACCTTTTATCGTGTGCTCCGGCTCAACTGAGGTCGAAGTTGTGGGAACCGAATTTAATGTGAACTCCCGCAATCCGGAATCTATTAAAACAACCCTTGTTCGAGGATCCGTTATTGTAAAATCCGACAAAATAGAACCTATACAATTACATCCCGGATTTACCGCTATTTTGGATCCAATTGATGGAATAGTGGATATCAGTAATAAAGATATTCGATGCTATATAGGTTGGAAAACAGGAGATTATCTATTCGAAAGCTCTTCCTTGTCGGATATCTTGAATGAATTGGCTATTTGGTATGACTTGACTATTGATTACCAAACGAATGAGGCTGACAACGAAATATTTACCGGTAGCCTTTCTCGGAATCTCCCTATTGCCAATCTGATCCAATTAATCGAACAAACAAATTATTTAAATATAGAGTTAAAAAATAAGACTCTCATCGTCAAAGGCCGAACTATTTAAAATACTATTTAGTATAGTCCGCTCCATATATGGTATCTTCCGGTAAGCAAATTATGTGTTTTTTCAGAAATTTCGTTGCCTAAAAAGTAAATATTTCCTCTTTTTGTAAACCTTTTCGGAGAGTAATTTCGTCCTAATAATATATTAGGCAACTCTGACATCTATTAAGAAAATGTAAGGTTATCAATTCTTGTAAACGTATCTATAGGATATTGAAATCGTATAACGAATAATTTATATTAAGCAACGACAACAAAGATGAAATTGTTAAACAATCGTTTTATGAAGAAAATTAGTGTATTTGTCTTTTTGTTTGTTTTTGGGTTATCATCTTCGATTTTTGCCCAAAAGCAAACCGGGCCGGAAGAAAAAAGAGTGACACTTTCTCTTAAAAACCAGAGTGTTGTTGAGATATTTAAGGCAATTCAAGCATCAACCGGCTTGAACTTTATTTATAACGACAAAGATTTTAGTGATATAGAAAGATTAGATGTGGAAGCGAAGAATGAAAAAGTAAAAGATCTGTTAAATAGGTTATTCTCCCAAAAGCAGGTCACTTTTGAATTTACGGATAATACAGTGGTCGTACGTTCCGAACACATTGTTTCAATAACGGGAATTGTGAGGGACGAAAAAGGTGATCCATTACCGGGTGTAGCCGTAAAACTGAAAGGAACAATGGTGGGGGTTGTTACAGGAAGTAAAGGAGATTTCTTATTGAACATTCCCATAAGAGATTCAATAGTATTGGTTTTCTCTTTTTTGGGAATGAAAACGAAGCAAATTGAATGGAAAGGGCAATCGTTATTGAAGATCGTGCTGGAAGAAAATGTTAGTCAAATTGGAGAAGTGGTAATCACAGGGTATCAACAGCTAGACCGTAGAAAATTGACAAGTTCTATATATTCTGTAGATATGGACGATTTGATAATACCAGGGGCAACGAATTTAACCCAAATGTTAGAAGGCAAAATTCCCGATATGGTTGTGCTTAATAATAGTTCGGAAATCAATGCGACACCACGACTACGGATCCGGGGAACTTCAACGATCATAGGAAACAGGGAACCTTTATGGGTTGTCGACGGTATTATCGTAAACGATCCTGTTAATCTTTCACCGGATGTTTTGAATGATCCCGATTATGTAAACCGGATTGGGGATGCAATTTCCGGATTAAATCCACAAGACATTGAAAGGCTTGACGTTTTGAAAGATGCCGCGGCCACCGCTTTATACGGCACGCGTGCGGCTAATGGGGTTATCGTGATAACAACCAAAAAAGGACGCTCAGGAAAAGCACAGGTTTCCTATTCTTCTACAGTTACCTTTCGGCAACGGCCTCGTTATACCGATTCAAAGATTAATCTGATGAATTCGAAGGAACGAATTCTTTTTTCTCAAGATTTGGTTAATAAACATTACATTTATCCGTCAGGAATGCCTTTAGTGGGCTATGAACATGCGCTGTCAAATTTATATAAAGGAATTTATACGCAGGATCAATTTCAGCAAGAGGTGGCTAAAATGCAAACTCTAAATACCAATTGGTTCGATCTTCTGACAAATGATTCGTTTTCTCAAGATCATTCTTTAAACGTATCGGGAGGATCGGATAAGATTCGTTACTATGTTTCAGTAGGCTATACCGATGAGGATGATGTTATTAATAAAAACACTAATAACAGGTATACTACTTCAGCAAAAGTAGATATTTCTTTAAGTAAGAAAGTACAACTTCAATTTAATCTGAATGGTTATTTGTACGATCGTTTATATAATCAGAGTTCTCTGAATCCTATTGATTACGCATATAATACAAGTCGTGCAATCTCCGCTTATAATGAGGATAATTCCTATGCTTTTTATAAAAAAGCTGCGCGAAAAAATTACAAAAATTTCAATATCCTAAATGAACTAGAAAACAGTTATCAAAAACAGCAAACGAATGGATTTACAGTAACAGCCAACTTGAGATATAATATGGCAGACTGGTTATTTTTTAATGCTACAGTTTCTGGTACGACATCAAATTCCAACATCGAAGGTTATTGGGGTGAAAAAACATATTATGCGGCTAATCTAAGAAATAGTGAATACGGAGAAGTTCCCGAACCTGATAGTCGAATGCCCTATGGTGGAGAACTTTCTATAAATACGGTAAATGGTAAGAGTTACACTGCTCGTATACAGTCTAACATTAATAAATATTTAGGAGATGACATGCAACACTTTTTTAATGTTGCTTTAGGAGGTGAGGCTAATTCCAATCGTTATGCCGGATATTCGGATATACAACGGGGATATTACTTAGATAGAGGTAAAAAATTCATGTCTGATATACCTAGTGGATATAGTGAATATATAAGCTGGGTATTAAGTAATCGGCCTACAGTTAAAGACTCCAGGACGAATCTGCTATCTGCATATGCAACAGCTACCTATAGCTATAAAGACTACTTTACATTAAATGCAAATACCCGTTATGATGGGTCCAATCAATTTGGTAGTAGGAGTAATGAAAAATTACTTCCTGTCTGGTCTGTTTCGGGTATGGCTAATCTTAAAACCTTCCTCGACCGTGAAAATTACTCCAATTGGTTGAACGAACTAAACTTAAAAGTTTCTTATGGAGAACAAGGAAACATGCTCGATAGCCAAAGTCCGGAGTTAATCATTAAAAAAGGAAGTATGAACAGTTACTATAACGAACAGATATCTATGGTTGATCGTTTTGCCAATCCCGATTTGAATTGGGAAAAAACTCGTTCTACTAATGTTGGGCTAGATATCTCTTTATTCGGAGGTCAATTTATGGTGGGAACGGAATATTACTATAAAAATACAACCGATGCCTTTATGGATAAACCTATTTCCGACGTCAATGGTTATACTTCTTATATTGTCAATTCGGGAACCGTGATTAATAAAGGATATAATTTTAACCTCACTGCGGTTCCTCTTAAATTGAGAGATTTTCGTTGGATTTTGTCTGGTTCTATTTCTAAAATCATGAATGAAATGAAAACAGCTCCAGGACAAGAAACGTATGAACTATCTAACTTCCTAAATGGAACCGCCGTTGTTAAAGGTCAACCTGTCGAAACATTTTATTCTTACAAATTTGTCGGCTTGAGTCCCTCCGATGGAGGTCCCTTATTTGATGATTGGGAAGATCGTCAAAGTGAGTTAACAGGCTTAGGTAAATACGATACATTTACACGTATATTAACGCCTAGCGGCAGACGAGCCCCTGATATTACAGGAAGTATCAACAACACATTCGTCTATAAATCCTGGAGATTAAATGTAGGTATGTATTATAGTTTAGGAGCTAAGACTCGGTTGTTCCGTTTGTTTGATGATTTTATTGACGGATATTCTTCTGAAATGAACATTAATAAAGAGCTGCTCGATGCATGGAAAAAACCGGGAGATGAATCTACAACTAATGTTCCAGCAGTAATGGGGTGGTCGTCGTATGGATATTCTTACTATTCTTACCATTGGAGCGGAGGATCCTCTTTTCAAGGGATAGGTTTGCAGATAGCGAACAATCCTTGGGAAATGTATGATTATTCCGATATACGGGTCGTTAGCGCAGACTATTTGAAAATATCCAATATCTCACTAACCTATGAATTTCCTAGAAGAATTTTGGATAGGGGTAAGTTAAATAGATTGGCTCTTACCATAGGAGCAACCAATTTATACACGTTCTGCGATAGTAAATTAAAAGGGCAGACTCCCTCTCAAGGCGGTTTTACCGAGATTCAATTGTCTGACACTCCTACTTATACAATGGGATTGACGGTCGATTTCTAATAATATTATTTATAAAAAAGATTCACTATGAAATTCTTAAATTATATTTATATAATAGCTTGTTTATTGATAGGGTTTGCTTGCTCTGACTTCTTGGAAGAATATTCGCAAGACACCTATTATGTAAGTTCCTATAGAGATTTAGATGAACTTCTTATCGGAGATTGCTATTGTCCTGTTCAAAGTACTTCCCCAATATCAGGCGCATCTAATCTAGGGGCCTTCATTCACTTTCTGGGGGATGAGATGGAAGAGCAAAATGGGTATTTCAGTACAGACTTCGATAATAAAGAAAAGATATTTGGATACTACACTTGGCAACAACGAGTAGGCACAAAAGATTCTTACACCGGATTCTTTTCAGAAAATGTAACCTGGACCGAAAGTTATCGACTGATTAATGTGGCGAACAATATTATCAGTAGTGTTAAGAAAGTACCTCAAAATAGTTTGGATGAAAAAACGGGAGCAATTCGCGTAAATGGAGAAGCTCATTTCTTGAGAGGCGCGTATTATTTCTGGTTAGTAAATTTATACGGTAAGCCTTATAATCCACAAACATCATCTTCTGATTTGGGCGTTCCTATTAAAATTGAAAATAAAGTGAATGATAAAGTTTATCAGAGAAACACCGTGCAGGAGGTCTATGCCCAAGTTCTGTCGGACTTGCAACAAGCGGAAAGAAATTTATCTCAGACCGGAAAAGCCAAATCTATTTACAGGGCTGATAGTACTGCCGTACATTTATTAATGAGCCGGGTTTACTTGTATATGCAAAACTGGAAAATGGCAATCCGATATGCAGATAAGGTGCTGAAAGTTCGTCCCGATTTAATTGATCTTAATCATTTAACGGGAGCTCCTCTCACCAAAAACTCTGTTGAGAATATTTTTTCAATGGGAGGGAATGACATCCCGTGTTTTTTATGTAATAACTTCCAAAGCTTCAGGGTATCTAAAGAATTATATGGCACTTATGACGCAGATGACTTACGTAAGGAGAAATTCTGGTGGACTTATGAAGATTTTGTAGGATATACCAAGGTATCCGAAGGAACAATGTCTACCTATACAAGAGATAATGCCGGATACTACTACTATCAGTATAATATTGGTTTGCAGGGTTATAAATCAACCATTTCCGATAAATTTTTATTCCGTTCGTCTGAAGCCTATTTAAATAAAGCAGAAGCAGCCGTTTACTTAGGAAATGAGGACGATGCCCGCTCTGCATTAAATACTCTGCGTCGAAATCGCTATAAAGATGGAGTCTCTTATGAAGTAAATACGACAGGTACAGATTTGATAAAAGCAATCCGAGAAGAACGTCGCAAAGAGCTGGCATTGGAAGGACACCGTTGGTTTGATTTGAGGCGCTATAGCAGTTGTGAAAAATATCCAGAATCAAAAAGAATTGTACATAACTATACTTACTACGAGGGGCGTGGATCCAATACCATGAAAGAGCGACATCAATTTATTCTGGAAGAAAACGATCTCGCCTATACTTTGCCTATTCCACAGAGTATCCTGAACTTTAATACGGGAATGAAAAATAACGAACGTCCGGAGAGAAATTATACTATAATTCCCATTGATTAAATGATAACATTATGAAACATTACGCTTATTTATTCGCAATTGTTTGGCTATACTTACTATTAACCGATTGTGGTAAAGAGGATAATCTTATCGCGGAATATGACAACAGAACATCTTATTTTTTACCCGATCCCGGAGCTACTGATGAGGAGTCTGTGTTGAGAAGAGACTTTTATGAAAAAGAAAATAGTTTCTTACTGTTTACCGATACGCTTCGTCATGAAGAGTTAGCTCCTGATTTTAATGGAGATATGAAATATTTCACAGAAATCTTGGACATGACCTACTCGGTCGGTTCAAGTAGTATATCGGTGTTTACCTATGCTTATGAATATCATACTAGTTTTGAGGCAAAGCGACAATCAACATCCTTTTTGAAGAGTTACATATTACCTCATCTTTCTGTTCAGCTTCGTCCTTTTTCATGGTTCATAATATATAGTATCACCAGTCTTTATAATGGAAAAGAAACAAGTATTATGGCTTTGAGTAATGAAAGATGTATTGCAATCGCAACCGGAGATGTCAATCAACTTTCAATGGATGAGAAACAAACGTTATCCAATCAAATCTTATCTACGGTAATGAGTAGTATGTTAACTTTAAAAGAAAACGAAATGGAATCTTATTATAAGATATCTAAAGGCTTATACCAAACTAGTTTTAGTTTGACTGAATATACTGATGAAGAGAATATGTTGGAACTGAATAAACGGGGATTTATTGTTCCCTACTGGTTAATAGAAGGAGTTTGGGCTTTTAAAGGATATTGTCCTACAAAAGAAAATGATTTAAAGTCTTTTATCGACTTAGTATTTAACACTCCTGAATCGGAAGTAAGAGAAATGTATACCAATTATCCGATTGTTCTTCAAAAATACGATCTACTGAAAAGTTTGTTTAATGATTTAGGTTACATCGATTAAAATTATGTCCAAATGATGAAATTGTATAAATTTATACTTCTCTCCTTTTTTGGGAGTATAGGTTTCGTTTGCTGTGATAACGAAACTATCGATATTCCCTCTATTTATCCTGAAGCAACAGGAATATTCTCTGATGACCGTGATGGCTATGAATATCATTGGGTAAGGATAGGAGGGCTGGACTGGACGGTGGAGAATAGCCATTATAATACAGGAAATGAAATAAACTGTACTATGTATCAGCCTTATGAATGGAATAATAATCCTCCGCTTTCTGATGAATATGTTGAAAAATATGGATATCTATACACTCTGGATGGAGCTTTAGAAGCGGTTCCAGCAGGATGGCGCCTACCAACAGACGACGACTGGAAACAGTTGGAACGAGTGCTAGGGATGTCTGCAGATGAAGCCGGCCAATTAGAATGGCGTGGCAGCTATGCCGGAGAACTGATGCGTCAGGGAAGTGAAGGCATTCAATTAAAGTTTCAAATGAGTGGTTATTATACACCTTACACAACCATGGGAACTAGCGGGTATCGTTTTATGGGATCATACGGTTTCTTCTGGACGGTTACTCCGGATGAAAATAAAGAAGGCAATTACTATTATTATCGCAAATTATATTATAAATCATCACAAGTATATCGACAAAGTATGGAACCTAATAAAGAGATGTTAAGTGTCCGTTTTGTACGCAATGCAAAATGAAAAAGGAAGGATATGAAAAAAATGATTCAATTATTAAGCGTATGTGCTTGTTTTCTATACGCTTGTCAAACGACTCCTTCTTATGAAGTAAGTGGGACTCTTAGAGGAAGCCGGGATGGAGATACCGTACAATTAATTTTAATGAACGGGTGGGATTCCACTATTCTTCAAGAGATGAGAATTAAAAATGGTCAATTTGAATTTTCCGGTAGACAAGATACTGCTGTCATTGTTTATATATACTCCAAAAGTAAAGAAGCCCCTGCTTTCATTCCGTTTATTCTTGAAAACGGGAATATCAAAATAAGCAATACATATCCGGGTGTTATTTATCGGGTTAAAGGGACTGCAACCAATGAAGTCTGGTCCGAATATACTAATAATATAGAACAGATGTGTGGGGAAAGCTTAGATTTGTTTCGTACTTTGAACAATGATTCGACTATGACAGATGATAAGCGTGAACAATTGACAAAAGAAATGAAAGAGATCGAAGAAAAAACTAAACAATACCGCTTCCAGTTTTGCAAAAACAATATCGGGAATCTTGCCGGAGTGGTAGAACTAGTTCGTAATGCCCAATATTTTGATCCGGAAAAAGTTGCAGTGTTAGCATCAGAAATACCTGAAATATGTCGTATCCCCGAAGTGCTTGCTTTTATTACGGAATTAGATAATCAAAGGAAAACAGCTATAGGATTGCCTTTTATAGATTTTTCAATGAAAACAGCTGATGGAAAAAATATTGCTGTTAGTGAATTAATAAGAGAGGATAAAGTAACGATGATTGATTTCTGGGCTAGTTGGTGTGTCCCTTGTATTAAAGAGATGCCACATGTAAAAGCGGCTTATAGTAAGTTCAAGGATCGAGGATTCGGTGTTATCGGAGTTTCTCTGGATAGTAATGAAAAAGCATGGAAGAACACGATCGAAAAATTAACTTTGCTTTGGCCACAACTCTCTGATCTAAAAGGCTGGCAGTGTGAAGCTGCAGAATTATATGGAGTAAAGGCAATTCCTGCAACCGTACTAATTCAAAATGGAAAGATTATAGATCGTAATTTAAGAGGGGAAGATATTGAAAAAAGATTAGAAGAGCTTTTACAATAGATGTTTTTCAAATGAGTGGCTCATTTTGCATATAAGTATTTAAAAATCAAATATAGGTTTTTAGAATTGAGTGCTAGGCGTATTTTTGCAGGAATGTTTGTCAGGAAAAAGAAAAATATGAGAGGGAGCATTAGTGTTCAAGTCATCGAAAAATATGATGGGAAATCTGTATTGGTGAAAACTATCGGTAGTTCAGCTGATTCCGGAGAGATTGAATGGTGTTTTAAATAAGGACAGGGGAGGTGTCCGGCGATATGCCGGACGGCATGGGTTCTTATTTTAAAGAAGACAAGGAATCTGTTATTGAAAGGTATTTCTCCGCCCTTCACTCATTTCGTTTGGTGGTACCGAATTGTAGTTGGAAACAATCTTTGACAAAATCGGTTTTAACTAGATAAAAGACCGTTTATTCCGCCACTTAGTCATCACCCGTTTATATATCCGGGAAGTAAGTTAAGAACCTTCGATTATATATTTAAATACAAAAATGAAGTAATCGATGTAGAACGTATTTATCGTTCGTTATCTGGATAAACTGTATAAAAAACAGAAAGAACAAATACAAGAAATTAGTTACCGCCATACCCTGCAAGTCCTTTCGGAAAAAATGAGCGTTGTTTTTTATGATGTCACCACTTTTATATTTTGAAAGAAAACTTCCTCTCAAGGTTAAAGATGAGGGGAAGTTTTTCTTTTTTTTTTAAATCCCCGTTACGATTTTACCCGTTTGGTGAGAGCTTCGAGCAACTGCGGATTGTCTTCAAATGCGATGCTGGCAACTGCCTTCAGTTCGCTGATCCAATAATCATTATTCCTGAAAGCGGCATTTTTCTGCGCCGTGGCGTCTTCCTTTTCGCCCTTCTCTACGAGGTAAGTTGCACGCGCCTTTTCCGTGTCGGACGCTAATGTTTCGCCTCGGACGATTTCTTCCGGAGTGATTTTCATCGGGAGCAACTTTTCGGCAAGCGAAGTATCGGCTTTAATGACCCTGTAATAGTTGCGGGCTTCTTCCAAACGAGAAGAAAGGGTGCCGGGTAATTCACCTTCAATAGCGAGTTGTTTGATCACCATCGGATCGCGCCGGAAGATTATCTTGGCGCTTTTACGCTGGCGGTTATAAACCGTGGAAAACTCTTCAGCTTTCCGGTTGAGGTTTTTTCGGGCGACGGTTTTTTCGGCTTCTTCCTTTCTTAAACCATTATACGTGTTGCGTGCAAATAGATAGATTGTTTCCCCTTCGGCTACTTTCTCGTCGGTATAGCCGTACTCTGCCAGGGTCGCCTTGATAAGCGGATGTGATTTCAAATTGATGAAAATTGTTTCAGAATCGAATAAGACTTGTTCATTGGTCTTGTAGTTTTTCTTCGGTCTACGATCGTTGCCGGAATTTGTTTTCTCTTCCATAACATTAATCATTTAAAAAACATTTATACCTATGAAGTCATGGGTTTACCTCACAAAATTAGAAATTTCTTTTGAAAGAAACAATAAAAAATGAATTTCTTTTCATTAAAAGTTTTTCAGGATTCTCTCAGGAGCCATTTTTCCGCCCGTAGACTTTGATATCATTGAAATTTGCCTGTTTTCAAGTTTATAACTCCGGTTTTCCCCAGATAATTATCCAAATCACCTTGTATGATCACACTTTTTCCCAATCGTTCGGGATGGTTTTTTATATTCAAGTTTTCCCGAATTTTATTATCAGGTAATTGTACCGGAATGACACTCTCCAAGTCTGGCCCGGCAGGCGTCAACCCAAGAAGAATATTCGTCTCTTTTGCATCTGATACGTCATCGGGCATGATGAAATAGTTTTTATCGCTTTTTGCATATCCGACGATATATCCTTTCACCCATACATCGTTTTCTCCGTCATGTTCTTTTACTTGCAGCACCGTATAGGGATTTTCCTGCGTGCCGTCGCCGGGCGTTTCGTTGCCGGGAAGTAGGGTGAAATCTTCGGAAGACTGGGTAATCCACTTGCCGATGTTTGAATTTGCGATGGCTGCTGTCTGTGTACCCGATTGCAATATTATATTGTAGGTGTACAACCGCATTTTCTCGAAAGTCGCTCCCTCTTTTAACCGGCTGGTATAATGATTGTCCTCACCCAATGAAAAACTCAGTTCGCAGCCCGACAGGTCTGCGCTCGGGAGTAAGATAGCTTCTGCCGTTTTGCCGTCCGTACTGACCTTAAAAGGAATATCTCCTATCTCATTTTGTCCCGTAAGCGTACTGTCTTTCAGGGAAAAATTCGCTTTCTTTTCCCTATTGCTGATTTTGACGTTTATTCGGCTTAAGTCCGTCGAAGGATTATCGGAAGAGATGTTCAGGACTACCTTAGATAGTTGATGGCGGAAAAACAGATTTACCTCCGTATCTCCCGATTTCAATCCAATGGCATTGTTGGAAAACAACAGGTCGATGGCTGCCTGATCGGTTTGATCGCTCACATCCACCGGTACCGTTAAATCCGTTGCGATATCCTTTGTATACGGATAATAACTGATAAAATCTACTTTCGATCCGTCGGAGGGAAATTCGATGGCGTTTGCCTCATTTTTTGGTAAGAACTTCGTATCACCCACATTTACATATTGAATGTTGCTGATTAAAGCGTCGGCGAAAAGTGAGCCGCCGGATTTCATCATATAAATACCAATCGAATCTCCGCTACTCCACATGTCGTTCGTCATCCTTGATTTGAGATCGAGGACAGTCGCGTTAATCTGTGGATTGTTTTCAGCGACAGACTCATCGGCTTTGTCGCCTTTGCATGATGCCAGCAAAAAAAATGCCGGCAACCAAAAAATAAAATACTTTTTCATATTATTGATTTTATCGAATGAATAAAAACATCCGCTTCTGTGTGCCGTTAGATGTGTACATAGAGGTGTGACTTAGAGTTACAAAGGTATAAAGAAGAAAAACTAAAAAGAAAAATTTTGACGAAAAAATGAGTTTTCCCGCTGAAGTCGTATTCTTTATTCCGGTTTATGATGATTATCCGTTATTTATCATATAGGGATATTGCAGGGTGCAATGAAATGTGTTTTCCGTCACGACACACATAATTATTTAAATAAATATGATTTAGTCAGTTTCTTGATAAAAAGGGATCTACAGTTCAAGTGAAAATCCATTAAAAAAGTCTGCCAAAGAGATATCCATATACTTGCAAATTTTATATAAAGTACTAATTGTTATATTTGATTTGCCTGACTCAATTCTCCCTATATTAATATTCGTATCAAAAGTAAAGACTTCTTGGGTAATAGATCTTTCTTCGCGAAATTGCTTTATCCGAAGTGCGATAGCCGATAGTAATATGTCATTTGTTTTTTGCTCTATCATTTGAGAACAAAAATCGGACATTAAATCAATATTTATAACTACATATATGTATGCGCGTATGAAAATTATTTTATACCTTTGACAGAAATATACATATCATTTTTATTTTGCATATTCCATAAGTCTTTGTATGAATAAGAAAATTAAAGCTATTTGCCTCTTTTTTTTAATACTGTTTCTTGCTTGTTGCGAAGACAGTAATAAGAAAACCTATACCATAGGATTTTCCCAATGTATGTTGGATGATGTGTGGAGGCAAGCCATGAAAATCGAAATGAATATCGAAGTGTCCAATTATGACAATATCGAGATTATCGTGAAAGATGCGGAAGAAGATAATCAAAAACAAATACAGCAAATAAGAGAACTGATTAATAAAAAAGTAGACGTTCTGATTATTTCTCCCAATGAACCGAACAGTGTTACGCCTATTGCCGTGGAAGCCTATCGAAAAGGAATCCCGACGATTATCGCAGACCGTAAGATAAATTCCGATGAGTACACAAGCTACGTCGGCGGCGACAGTTACCAAATAGGAAAAATGGCCGGAGAACATGCAAGTGGCTTATTGCCTGACCCTGCTACTATTCTTGAAGTATGGGGGACTACTACGACTTCCCCGGCCATAGAACGCCATCAGGGATTTATAGACGGGCTGGACAAATCAAAAAAAATATCCATTATCCCTATAAATGGGAAATGGCGGCGAGAGATTGCTAAACAAGAGACTAAAAAACTGAAACACTATTCGGATATCGGCCTCATTTACGCCCACAACGATGTGATGGCGATCGGCGCAAGGGAGGCTATTGCTGAGCTCGACTCGACGCAGTTGGAACGACTGAAGATATTGGGCGCAGACGGTTCTTTCGGTAAAGATGCCGGATTGGAAGCGGTAGTAGACGGGCGGCTGGATGGTTCGTTTCTTTATCCCACCGGAGGCGATCAGATTATTAAGGTGGCGATGAAGATATTGAAAGGGCAACCGGTCGAAAAAAAATACATTCTGAATACAGCGAAAATCGATAAATCTACAGCACAAACCTTATTATTACAGTCCGACCAATTGGTCAGTTATCAGAACCGGATAGAGCAGCAGCGGAAAAATCTGGATGCTATTCTGAATAAATTCAGTATTTTACGCCATTCGCTTATCGTCATTGTATCTCTTATGTTAGTGCTCTTGCTATTTTCAATCTATGTGTATTATATCAATCGAAAAATCAATAAACGCAATATCGAACTCCGCTCGAAAAATAAAGAGATCGAAGAACAAAAGCAGCAATTATTGGTCTTAAATGAAAAAATAAAGGAAGTAAACGAGCAGAAGATCCGTTTATTTATGAATGTCTCTCACGAGATAAGAACTCCTTTAACTCTCATTGCAAGTCCTCTGGATAAATGGTTGAAGAACGCGCAGACGCCACCGCCGCTTACGGATATGATACGGATGAAGAAGAATGTCGACCGATTGACACGGATCATCAATCAACTTTTGGATTTTCAGGGTATCGAAAACAACGAGTCGCAGTTAACTGTCGGCCAGAAAGATATCGTTTCTTTTGCCGAATCGGTAAAGTCTCTCTTTGACGAGTTAGCCGAATCGAAACAAATCCGGTATGTTTTTACGTCCGATAAACCGTCTGCATTATTATGGTTCGATTCTGATAAAATGGAGAAGATATTGGCGAACTTATTATCGAATGCGTTCAAATTCACGCCGGAAAACGGGGAGATCGCGTTAGCCATCCATTCTACAGAGGAGAAAGTGTCGATTGTGGTGGAGGATAACGGATGCGGGATAAAACAAGAAAAACTTCCTTATATATTCGACCGCTTTTACACCGATGGTTCTGAAGAGAATACCGGTAACGGTATCGGCCTTCATTTGACACAAGAGTTTGTGAAGATGCACGGAGCAACAATACGGGTTGAAAGCGTTCCCTCACAAAGAACCGCTTTTATCGTCGATATCCCTACGGGAAAAGATCATTTGCCGGAATTCAGCATATTCGAGGCGGAGAATAACCCTCTTGCATCGGGAAAAATGCTTATCGATACTGAGATAACAAAAGAACTGATAGATAAAAAATATCCTTATACGGTGTTGATCGTAGAAGACGATGTCGAAATCAGGGAGTATCTCTCGGAAGAATTGTCCGAAAACTTCCATATCCTTACCGCCGGAAACGGACTGGAGGCAATCCGGGTGCTGAATGAGCCGGGCAACCATGTAACTCTTGTGATAAGCGACATACTTATGCCGTCGATGAATGGTTTCGAGTTATGTAAAAAGATTAAAACGTCGCCTGAATTGTCCGATATTCCCGTTATTTTATTAACCGCCTTAGGTGATATTGATCACCGCATGTACGGTATTGCCGAAGGGGCCGACGATTATATACAGAAACCGTTCAACACCGATTATGTAAAGATAAAAATCATCCGCTTATTAGAAGAACGCCAGCGGCTACAAAAAAGGTTCATGCGGATTATGCAAGCAGGAGGTATTCCTATGATCGCCGGGGAAGAACAGATGGACGATAGCGATAAGATCTTTATATCGAAATTTGTATCGTTGTTGGAATCTTCATACGCGAAAGACGATATGTCGGTAGAGAAACTCAGTAGGGAAATGAATGTGTCAAGGGTGCAATTATATCGAAAGATAAAAGAAATCACCGGATTTACACCTGTCGATTATCTGCGCAATTACAGGCTGACCAAAGCGGTGGAATTATTACAAAAACGTCGCTTTTCCATTAGCGAAGTAGCCTTTCAAACCGGGTTTTCCTCACCGGCGTATTTCACAAAATGTTTTAGAGATGCATTTAATATGACCCCGACCGAATATCTCGATAAGAATTAATCTATCCATAGTCACATACCGGATATCCCTCTCCGGAAAAATATTTCATTTTTGTTTCATTCTCGTATCATTTTTGTAATCAAGTGTGTTAATCATGCTCGAGATTACAAATTTGATAGCTTTCGTAACGTTTTTTATTGTTTATTCTTATTCCTTTCCATATCATTGCATTCGAATATGTAGAAAAATCTATGAAGAAGACTGTTAATTATGAATTACAATGAAGAATTTTATTTTTAAACCAGCAATGAAGATTATGCTAAAAAAACTATTTATCTTAGCGTGCGTACTAGCTTTACCTTTTCTGTCTCAAGGTCAAAGCCAAACTACTAGAGGAACAGTCATTTCCGAGGCTGATAAGCATCCGATTATTGGAGCAAATATTCAGGTGAAAGGAAAAACTGTAGGGACAATAACGGATCTCGACGGAAACTTCAGCTTGGACGCAAGTGAAACCGATGTGTTGATCGTTTCGTATATCGGGTTTAAGACAGTAGAAGTACCGGTTGAAGGGAAACTGCAGTTTAATATCGAATTATTCGAAGATAATCAACTGCTTAACGAAGTGATAACTGTCGGATATACGACACAGCGTAAAGTCGATCTTACCGGAGCTGTAGGTGTTGTTAAAATGAGTGATGTCGAGGATACGAGTTCTGGAAATGTCATGCAGGCCCTGAAAGGTCGTGTCGCAGGGATGCAGATCAGCACGAGTGGTGCACCAGATGGCGGCTCAACAATAAGGATACGCGGAATAGGTACTTTAGGAAATAACGATCCGCTATATATAATAGATGGCGTGCCGAGTAAACGATCAATGAATGAGTTGAACTCTAATGATATTGAGTCGATCCAAGTGCTTAAAGATGCTTCGTCGGCAAGTATTTACGGGTCACGTGCAGCAAATGGGGTTATTATTATTACAACCAAAAAAGGTAAAGCAGGTGAAACGAAAGTCGATTTCCGGGCTTCCCTTACTGCTCAGAATTATGCAAGATCGCTTAATCTGCTGAATGCAAAAGAACGGGCGGCTGTGCAATGGCGCGCGGCACTTAATGACGGTGTAGACCCTAATTTTGGTGTTTATAATTTTAAGTGGCATAGAGAGAATGAAGCTGATATATTGGACGACGTTATTTTCCCAGAATATCTGGATAGTAAAAAAACAATGCGTCCTGCCGATACCGACTGGCAAAAAGAGGTGGGAAGAACTGGCATTATCCAGAACTATAATATGACCTTGACGTCAGGAACCGAAAGAGGTCATGCTTTATTCTCTCTTGACTATTATGGAAATGATGGTATAGTGAAAGGAACCGACTTTAGCCGGATTTCCACCCGTATCAATTCAGACTATTATCTGGTGGGCAAAATGATAAAAATAGGAGAGAACTTGTCTTTGTCAAAAATCAGAAAATCTGTTGTCGATCCGGGGTGGATACTAAATTTGACACATGAGGTATGGCCTATCGTCCCCGTTCATACTATTGACGGATCAGGTTGGGGAGGCCCCGTAAGCGGAATGGGTGACCGCCATAATCCGGTAAGGATTATCCAAGATAATAAACAAAATCATGAAGACTTCTTGCGCTTGTTCGGAGATGTATATATTGATATTGAACCTGTCAAAAACCTTCATTTGCAATCAAAGTTCGGTATAGACTATACCGGTTTCTGGAAACGCAATACACAGTTGAAATACGTCTCGGGCTTTATGTCAGAAAACACGAACAGGGTAGATAACAATGCTAATTATGGGGGTAACTGGATTTGGAGTAATACAGTTAATTACAAATTTGACATAGGAAAACAGAATTTCGATTTACTTGCCGGTCAGGAGTTGATAAAATACAGTTATGAAGAGTTTTCGGCAGGTAGAAACGATTTCGCTATTGAGACTCCGGAATATATGTACCTAAATGTGGGTACAGGAGATATGCGTGTAGGGGGATGGGCAACGAGCTATGCTTTGGCATCATTTTTTGGTAAACTGAATTATAACTACGATAATCGCTATTTGTTATCTACTACTTTGCGTTACGATGGATCTTCGCGTTTTGGCAAAAACAACCGATGGGGTACATTTCCGGCATTTTCTTTGGGGTGGAGAGTCAGTCAAGAACAATTTTTCACAGAAGTACTCTCGGTTGTCTCTGATCTGAAATTTCGTTACGGGTGGGGCAGAACAGGGAATCAAGAAATTGGAGATTATGCTTCTTATGGTATTTATCAAGCACTTTACGGCTCTCGTCCTGTCGATGAACCCGATTACGGTACAGCCTATGATATATATGGCAATGGAAGCGGCTCTTTGCCCTCGGGTTTCAGGCGTACGCAAATGGCTAATCCTAATCTGAAATGGGAAGGCACAACACAAAATAATATGGGTGTTGATATGGGATTTTTCGATCAAAAGATTACATTCTCATTTGATTATTTTCATAAACTTACGAAAGATATCTTAGTCAACCCTCCTTTCATAGGAACTATCGGAGAGGGCGGAGACCGTTGGGTAAATGGAGCTTCTATGAAGAATACGGGTTTTGAAGCTGTGGCTACCTACTATGGAAAAGTCGGCGAGGTAGAATACTCTGTTGCTGCTAATGCTTCACATTATAGTAACAAGATAACAAAATTACCAGAGGATGTAATCGGTTCGTATGCCGGAAACGGGAACGATCAGACAATACTCGGCCGTCCCTTAAGTTCCATGTATGGTTACCTTGCAGATGGGCTCTTTCGTACACAAGCCGAAGTGGATTCCCATGTCGCACAGACAGGAAAGGGGCTCGGACGTATCCGCTATGCCAACACAAATAATGACGACAAGATTGACGATGACGACCGGATATGGCTGGGGGATAAAGACCCTGAATTATTGTATGGAATAAATATTTCTGCAAAATGGAGAAATTTAGATTTCAGTATGTTCTGGAATGGTGTTTACGGATTGAAAGTAGATAATGGCGTAAAACGCTATTCCGATTTTATCGGTTTCTTTAGTGGACATAATTATGGCGACAGGACACTGGATGCTTGGACACCTCAGAATCCTGATTCTACCATACCGGCTTTGTCTCTGAACGATCTCAATAACGAACAGCGCTTTTCTTCTTATTTTGTTGAAAATGCATCTTATCTGAAGTTAGCCAATCTCGAGCTAGGATACACACTTCCCCCAATGGAAAATGCCAAATTCCTGAAGAACGTACGCTTTTATTTTATAGGCCAAAACATAGCCACTCTAAAAAGTAAAAACTTTACTGGGATTGACCCTGAGGTGCCTAACCTGACTTATCCTATTCCTTTTTCTTTAACTTTCGGTACTAACTTAACATTTTAAAAGACGTATGAAATATAATATATTAATTATCCTATCCGCATTGCTGATGATCAGCTTCACATCATGCGACGATTTCTTGAACGAAACACCTAAGGGCTCTGTATTCGAAGAGCAATTGGAGACACCTGAAAATATAGAAAAACTGGTTATAACAACTTATTCGGCTTTAGGCAATGAGCATTTCCAACAACCGCTGAGTCCATGGCCCTATGGTGATTTGCGTGCGGGGGATGCCTATAAAGGAGGGGCCGGAACAGGAGATATGGGCGATTTTCATCTGTTCGAAACCTTTGTTTATTTGAGAGATAATGTTGGAATGCTCGATAGAAGATGGTATCAAGGATATAAAGCTATTTCTCGCGCAAATACGGCGCTGGAAAAGTTAAATGCTATATCGAGCAGCGAAATGCCGACACGTGATTTGCGTATTGCCGAAGTTCGTTTTCTGAGAGCTCACTTTTATTTCGATCTTAAGATTTTATTCAAGTATATACCTTATGTAGATGAAACGATCCCCGTAGAAGAATATAAAAATATTTCAAATAGAGCGTTGACTGATAAACAAGGCTGGGAATATATTATTCAGGAATTCAGATATGCGGCTGATAACCTCACCGATCCCACAGGTGAACTGGGGCGGATAAATAAATGGATGGCAAAAGCTTATCTGGCAAAAGCTCTGTTGTATGCTGCTTACGAGCAGGATGAAAAAAACAATGTGATTTCTATCGATCAGAAAAAATTGAAAGAAGTTGTTTCTATTACCGATGAAATTATAGCATCGGGCAGATATGGCTTGGCGGATGACTTTGCCGATAATTTTCTGTGGGAAACTCAAAACGGTAAAGAATCTATTTTTGCTATTCAGTACTCGGTAAATGACGGTACAATGTTTGGACGCCTTGATTTTGGGGCGATGCTGAACTATCCGATGAATTCCGAATATGGATGTTGCGGATTCCATGCTCCTTCTCAAAATCTAGTCAATTCTTTCAAAACGGATAATAACGGATTACCTTTGTTTGATAGTTTCAATACGACCAGCATAAGTACGCCGGAAAATTTGCAAAATAACAATATAGATCCTCGTTTATTGCACTCTGTAGCCATACCGGGTATGCCGTATAAATATAAACCGGACTTTATATTCGAAGAGTCGTGGACAAGACAACCTGAAACCTACGGCGCGTTTATGTCGCTGAAAGAGGTCGTTCTACCTGATTGCCCTTGCTTTAAAAAACTACTGCCGTTTATGTCCAGTTCTAAGAACAGAGATATTATCAGGTATGATGATATGTTGCTGTGGCGCGCTGAAGCGCTGATCGAACAGGATCGCGAAGCCGAAGCATTACCTATTATAAACAGTATCAGGCAACGTGCGGCAAAAAGCACCACACTTCTGGTCGATATACAGGGGAAGAAAACCGGCAAATTTGTTGTGGAAGAATATAAGCCGGGAGTTAATTGCCCTGCATGGGATAAGACGTTTGCAACTAAATCTTTGCGATGGGAGCGCCGTTTGGAAATGGCGCTTGAAGGTTCGCGCTTTTTCGATTTGGTGCGCTGGGGGATAGCCGCCGAAACAATAAACAATTACTTTTCTGTAGAGAAAAATCGACGCCCATATCTTAACGAGGCAAAATTTACGAAGAATCGTGACGAATATTTTCCTATCCCTAAAGCACAAATAGATTTCAGTAAAAAATTGTATCAACAGAACTCTGGTTGGTAAAGTCCTCTAAAAAGTATATCTTGCACTGTTTTTATTTAGGGGCAAGATATACTCTAATATTTTTGAATAGTAATAATTAAATAATGTCGTATGAATTATTCTTTAATCCGAAAAATTGCGGTATTGAGTGTTTTCCTCTTTGTCGGGTTTTCCCTCTCGGCGAGAGAAATAAAAATGAAGATCAGTAAGAAGTACCTGAATTTCCCCGTTTCGAACGCGCAAAGCCGGAGTAAGATGACCTTCAAAGTAGAGGGGCAACCTGACTTGTCGGTAGTGATCCGTCTTGCTCCGGGTGAGGCAGACTACTGGGTATTTAAAGATGTTTCCAATCTGGAAGGGAAAATTCTAACCATCGGTTATGATGGAGATAGCGAAGGATTGAACCAAATATTTCAGGATGATCTGATTGTGGGGCAAGACAGTTTGTATAACGAAAAGAACCGCCCACAATTCCATTTCACCACACGCCGCGGATGGATCAATGATCCGAATGGCCTTATATACTACGAAGGGGAATATCATTTGTTTTACCAACATAATCCGTATGAGCGCGATTGGGAAAATATGCACTGGGGACATGCGGTGAGTCCAGATCTTGTCCATTGGGAAGAGTTCCCCGATGCTCTATTCCCAGACGAGCTGGGTACGATGTTTTCGGGTTCTGCAGTGATCGATTACGAGAATACTGCCGGATACAATAAAGGAGAAACTCCTGCGATGGTCGCATTTTATACAGCCGATAGTCCGACAAAGCAAGTGCAATGTATGGCATACAGTCTTGATAAGGGCCGTTCCTGGACAAAATACGATAAGAATCCTCTGATTGATTCAAAACATATCTGGAACAGTAAAGATACGCGCGACCCCAAAGTGTTTTGGTACGCACCGGGCAATCATTGGACGATGGTACTTCATGAGCGAGATGGACATTCTATCTATACCTCTTCTGACCTGAAAGACTGGAAATATCAAAGCCATGTCACCGGATTCTGGGAATGCCCTGAGTTATTCGAACTTCCTGTGGATGGAAATCCGGACAACACGAAATGGGTAATGTACGGAGCTTCGGGCACCTACATGCTTGGCTCTTTTGACGGAAAAGTGTTCACCCCCGAGAAAGGTAAATATCAGTATTCCTCAGGAGCTATCTATGCCGCACAGACTTACACGAATATACCGGATGGAAGACGGATTCAGGTGGGATGGGGACGTATCACCCATCCGGAGATGCCTTTCAACGGGATGATGCTGTTGCCTACTGAACTGACACTGCGCACCACAAAAGATGGCCCCCGGCTGTTTAATGTACCTGTAAAAGAAACCGAAATGCTTTTTACTCCTGTTCATCGTTGGCAAAATCTTACTTCCGATAAAGCAAATGAGCTCTTGAAAGAGTTTTATGATATCGATTGCCTGCGTATCAAAACCGCCATTAAGTTATCGCATGCTACAGATGCCGGCTTTAATTTATTCGGCCAACGTTTGGTGGGTTACGATATGAATTTTAATACGATTAATGGCGTGTTCTATTCTCCTGAAGATATGACAAGCATGGAACTTTCTGCCGATATATATATTGACCGTACTTCGATTGAAGTATTCATCGATGGGGGAGCATATTCTTATTCTATGGAGAGAAAACCTGACAGTAATAACTCCGAAGGGTTTCATTTCTGGGGAAATAATATTGAAGTGAAAGACTTACAGGTTTTTTCCGTAAAGTCGATTTGGAACTAGCATAAAGCTCAGGTGAAATAGACTGTTTGCAATTACCGTCATGTTCGATATTGAAAATTGCCGGTCATTTTTAGTAGAAATATGGATAAAAGTATGAATTTACAGAAGCAAGAAAAAACAGTTTTGAAAATCATCCCCGTGATGCTGGCGTTTTTCGCCATGGGATTCGTCGATTTGGTCGGTATCGCGACGAATTATGTAAAGGCCGACTTCGACTTATCCGATACGGTGGCAAACCTTTTTCCGTCGATGGTCTTCTTCTGGTTCCTCATCTTTTCCGTCCCTACGGGGATGTTGATGAACCGCATCGGGCGCCGCAAAACGGTGCTGTTAAGTCTAGCCGTCACGGTGGCGGCGTTACTGATTCCCGTTTTGAACTACTCGTTTGTGTCGATGCTCCTCTCATTTTCTTTGCTGGGCATCGGAAACACCTTGATGCAAGTGTCTATCAATCCGTTATTGTCCAACATCATTAAAGGCGACAAGCTGGCAAGCTCGCTGACCCTCGGACAGTTCGTAAAGGCCATCGCCTCCTTCATCGCACCGTTTATCGCGGCATGGGCGGCGGCAAATTTAGGCGACTGGAAATACCTCTTCCCCATATTTATGGTTGTGGCCGTACTGGCAACTCTTTTACTGGGCTTTACACACATAAAAGAAGAAGACATGGCGGCAGGCAGAACCTCTTCGACATTCTTGCAATGTTTCTCGTTATTGGGCGATAAGGTCATATTGCTCTCTTTTCTGGGGATTATGTGTCATGTGGGGATAGACGTGGGGGTAAATGTGACCGCCCCCAAAATATTAATGGAGCGCTTGGACATGCCGCTTGCCGATGCGGGCTTTGCCACGAGCCTCTACTTCCTGTTCCGTACAATAGGATGCTTCACGGGAGCTTTCGTATTGGCGCGTTTCTCCTCAAAGAAGTTCTTTGCCGTCAGTGTCGTGCTGATGGTCCTTTCGATGGCCGGGTTATTGATTTTCGACAGCCTGACGCTTATTTATATTTCCATTGCCTTGGTCGGATTGGGTAATTCGAATATTTTCCCCATCATTTTGTCGAAGGCGATGTTATACAAACCCGAAAAGAAGAATGAAGTATCGGCATTGATGATAATGGGACTTTTCGGAGGAACCGTTTTCCCGTTGCTGATGGGCGTCGTGACTGATGCCATGTCCTCGCAAACAGGGGCGTTAATCGTATTGAGTGTAGGTGTGGTTTATCTGATATTTCTTTCGTTCAAATTGAAAGAAGATAACTCCTAAAAAAACGAATTTATTTTTGTGATTTTTAATCGATTATATGAATAAAATAATAGTAGGTCTCGGGGAAATACTTTGGGATGTATTCCCCGAGAGTAAAATATTGGGCGGAGCGCCGGCTAATTTCGCTTATCATGTTTCTCAACTCGGATTTAACGGGTATGCGCTCAGCGCTATCGGAAACGACTTGCTGGGGAAGGAAGTTCTCCGTTCTTTGGAAGAGAAGAACCTGAATTATCTTATCGAGACGACCGATTATCCGACGGGCACCGTACAAGTGACTCTCTCGGATAAAGGGGTTCCGGAATATGAAATCTGCGAAAATGTCGCATGGGATAATATTCCGTTTACCAACCGCACCGAAAATCTGGCAAAAAACACTTCGGCGGTATGTTTCGGCTCTTTGGCGCAACGCAGCACAAAATCGCGCGAAACCATCCGGAAGTTCCTGAAGACGGTTCCGCCCGGCTGCTTGAAAATCTTCGATATCAATCTGCGCCAACAATTTTATACGAAGAGTGTGGTTGAAGAGTCGTTGCAATTGGCCAATGTGTTGAAAATAAATGACGATGAGATAAAAATCATCGGCGAGTTATTCGATTGGGAGTCGTTCAATGAGCAGGAGATAGGGCGTAAATTATTAACGCAATACGATTTTGAAATCGTGATCCTCACCAAAGGTACCGAAGGCAGTTTTGTTTTTGACCCCGAAGGCGTTTCGTACTGTCCCACGCCCAAAGTGCCTGTGGCCGATACGGTGGGGGCGGGCGATTCGTTCACGGCCGCGTTTGTAGCCGCCTATCTGCACGGAAAGCCCATTGCCGAAGCGCATCAGTTGGCCGTCGAAGTGTCGGCTTATGTCTGTCGGCAACATGGTGCGATGCCCAAACTGGCCGATGCGCACACCGAATTGTTTCGCAAAATGCCTTAGGTACTTCAAGCATCCGCTGCATCGCCGCAAGCAGTCGTTGTTCTGTTTGAAAAGGCCGCCGCAAGGATATAAAAGGCCGGTGCAGGACTGAAATATACCGGTGAACGACTAAAAGATGTCATTGCACGACCTAAAGATGCCAATGCACGACCTAAAGATGCCAATGAAGCATCCAAAGCTGCCATTGAGGCAGCTTGAGATGTCATTGCATGACCTAAAGCTGTCAATGTTTCATCTAAAACTGCCATTGAGGCAGTTTCAAACGTCATTGAATCACCGTAAACTGCCATTGAGGCAGTCGCAATCATCAATGAAGCAGTCGCAGCCATTGTCGAACCACCGAAGAATACCCGTTTATTTTGCCCTAAGGGCAGTGAATGGGTACCTTTTTTATATTTCTTATCACGAGTGTAAGGTTCTATACATTTTCGGGCTTATTCCATATTTCCGTTTAAAAGCATTCGTAAAATGCGAGGGATATTCATACCCGCATCCGTCTGCAATTTCAGCAATCGGTTTGTCGGTATCGAGCAACATCTTACGGGCCAACTCCATTTTATATTCAAACAAACACTCATATACCGTTTGATTGAATACCTCTTTAAATCCCGATTTCAGCTTATAATCGTTAATACCGACTTTTCTCGACAGCTCTATGATGGTGGGAGGCGTTTTAAACTCAGAGAGTAATATCCTTCGAGCCTCGTGTATTTTATCGATATCCCTTTTTCGTTTGCAACACCACTGGTTGCACAGGCTTCGTTCCGGATATTCTTCTTGATAAAGCAACAACGTCAATAACTCCAGCACTTTAGCTTCTACGTACATCTCCGCGATGTTTCCCATGAGTTGCGCATTCTTAATTTGTGAAATTACAGCATTCATGTGGCAGGAAGTCGCATGTCGTTCTTTCCCGTTAAATTCCCAAAAGTTCCCTTTTTGATATCGCCTGTACAAACCGGTCAGCAAGTCGGGGTATCTATTCGTTAGTTTCTCAAGATAACGGTCTTCTATCCCGATTTCAAACGACGAATAAAGGGCGCTTTTTCGATATGAAGCGCTACCGGACAGGAATTGTGGAATAGCCCACATATAATTTTCCCCTCCTTTTTGGTTGATGGTTTTATTTTGGGCGCTATATTGCAAAATCCCCTGCTGCATAAATTGTAAATTCAGAACGGAGTTTAAGGAGTATTCCATTTCTACCACGATATCTCTATTGAAGAGGCTTTGCCACTCTTGAATTCTAAACCCGTTGAATAAGGCGACCTTGTGCGAATGGAAGCCCAACTGTTCATCCGTTTTGAAATCATGGGAAGTCCGGAACAATTTATCGCAATGCACTATTTGTCCCGATGCGGCAAGCTCGAACAGGTCATTCCCCGTAACTCTTATCGTATTATCTGTCATCTTTTTCTTCTTCTTACAAAACAAAAGTAAAGATATCGATTTTATCCGTCAGATTTAATTTTTACTCCCGAATATTTAAGTTCCAAAGGAAGTCTTCGAGCTACCTTTGTCTCCGTTTACAGGTAATGATAATTAAAAGAGTCAGATGAGAAGGACGTTCTTTATCCTTGTGTGTTTTCTGCTTGCATGCCTATACGCGGAAGCGCAGCAAACAACCAGACTTAACGGAAAAGTGACAGACAAAAGCAACGGGCATCCCCTTGTTGGGGCGGATGTTTACATTCAAACGCTGCAAAAGGGAACCGCCAGCGCTGCAAATGGAACGTATTCCCTCGAAATTCCGGACGGAATATACGAAATTTCTATTTCTTATGTCGGATATAAAACGCAAAAGAAGCGGATTCAACTCAACGGTAAAGAGCGATACCTGAATGTCCAACTCACGGCAATATCGGAACATCTGAATGAAGTGACAATTATCGGCAAATCCAAAACACAGGCGCTTCGGGAAAATGCAATGCCTGTTTCCGTAATAAATATGGAGCAATTGCAAGGTATGGTGGGGAATATAAGCGATATTTTGTCGAAAACGTCCGGAATGCAAGTCCGCATGTCCGGTGCGGCAGGCAGTAACGCACGCCTTTCGGTGCGCGGGCTGGAGGGAAAAAGAATCGGCTACTTCATGGACGACCTGGCAATGAACGACAACAATGAATTTCTGGATATCAACGATATTCCCATCGACTTTATCGAGCGCATCGAAATTTATAAAGGCATTGTTCCGGCCCGGCTCGGCGGAAGTTCCATAGGCGGAGCCGTGAATTTCGTTATGAAAGAGTTTCCGGCCCGGTATGCAGATGCCAGCTATTCGTTCGGTTCTTTCAACACCCACAAGGCGAATTTCACTTTCCGGCGCAACAAAAATGGATACAAAGCCGGCATCGGAGGTTACTATACGTTTGCTGACAATGATTATGAAATGGAACTCTCGCTACAGCCCGGCCGTTACATCCGGCGAGACCACGACGGTTTTGAGAAACTGACTGTCGGCGGGTCGTTCACGTCCACCCGCTGGTGGTTCGATGAAGTCGAGTTGGAAGGGATTTATATTACTTCTAAAAAGGAAATCCAGGGTATCGAATATAATATTCAACAAGCCGGAAACCACAGCCGGGTGTGGGTCTTGAACAATCATATCGAGAAAAGAGATTTCCTTCTTGAGGGGCTGAATCTGGATATCAATAATGCCGTGACGTATTCTTTATATGAATTCAGGGATACCGCGATGACGCGCTACGATTGGGATGGGACGCCTTACGCGCCCGTCAGCGCTTATGGCGGCGAAATCAAAGGATACGACACCCGCAATAAAGCCGTCAACACGTTTCAGCGCACCAATTTAGAATACTCCATCGACAAACGGCACCGTATAAACTTCAGTTCGCAGTACCGGTTTGTCCGGGGTGTCCCTAACGATTCGTTACGCGACAAGATTGTCGGCTATCAAACTGCATTCAATAGCACGATGCACAATTGGGTTACCGGGCTTTCTTACGAATACAATACCGATAACCAAAAAATAACCAATGTATTCACGGGCCGGTTTTACTATTATAAGATGCAAACCAAATTGATTCCCGCTTTTGCCGTCATAAAAGATACGCCCGAAGATATTACGAACGAAAAAAGCGATTTCGGCATCAGCGAGGCTATCCGTTATCGACTGACGGACCAATCCCTGATAAAAGCATCGGCGGCCTATGACGTCCGATTGCCCTCCGGCGAAGAACTCGTGGGCGACGGTTTTCTGATAGAACCCGCCGGCAACCTCAATCCCGAATGGAATGCCAGTTTTAACGCCGGGTTTATGTATGATAGCCGTTACAACGGACGCAACCGGTTCCAGTGGGAGATAAATGGCTTTATGATGTTTCTGAAAGATATGATTCGGCTTACGGGTGGGTCTTTACAATCCAAGTACGAGAACTTCGGTCAGATGCGGACATTGGGCGTTGAACTGGAAACGAAGTGGGATGCCACCCCATGGTTGTACTTATGGGGAAACTTGACTTATCAGGATTTGCGCGACACACGCAAGTACCAACCCGGCTCTATGGTTGCCAATCCGACAAAAGGCGACCGCATACCCAACATCCCCTATTTCTTTACCAATATTGGGGCGGAGTTGCATCGCGAAAATTTCTTCGGGGGCAAAGGACAAAATACCCGTTTATTCGTTGACTGTTCATTTGTGGAAGAATACTTTTACAACTTTGAACAAAGTATTCATCAGGAACGGCGTATTCCGCGTGCAGAGACCGTTAATGCCGGTCTGGAACATAGTTTTCGCGACCGCACTATCTTCTTGAAGTTTCAAATGAATAACGTAACCGACAAGCAAGTCTTTTCCGAATTCAATCGTCCTTTACCCGGACGCAACTTTTCTGTAAAACTTCGATATATATGGAAGTAATATAAATCAATCATTTTTTAATAAAAAGAAGAATATGAACAATAAATTGAGTTTTTTATCCCTGGTCATTTTGCTTGCTGTTTTGACTGCATGCCATAAGGATGACCCCACGCCGAATCCTGAAAATACCCGTAATATTTTGTTTTCGGTACGTATCCCCGACGCTTCGGGAATGTCGGGAAGTGTGTACACGCAGCTCATCGATAACATCGACGCAGCCACTTACGATAATAAAACAGCGATCCCCACGGCATACGCCACGCCGCCCGTCATAATAGACGATTACGTGTTCGACCTCCCCGGTTTGACCACCGAGACCGATATCATCAAAAAATATGTCCGTGTGAACGGCCAGCTTGTCTTCGAAAAATCCTTCACTTGTCCGGCCGGTTCAGGTGCTATTTCATTGGTGACGAAAGGCGACAAGGCGTATGTTGCCATGCGCGGATTGGGATTGATTTTGATTCTGAATCACAAGACAATGGCGGAAATCGGGCGGATAGACCTGTCGGAGTATGGCGTAGGAGACCGCAACCCCGACCCTGCCATGATGCTTATTCGTGACAATTTACTCTATGTCGGGCTAAACCAAATTGTAGGTGGAATGACGCCTGATCCCAAACGCGCCAAAACCGACGTGGTAATTATCGACACAAATACGGATGCTGTACAGAAGATGATTACCGACGAACGGGGATATTCCATGCCGACCAATATCATGGGCGACATTCAGTCTATCTTTATGGATGAAAACAAAGATATTTACATTAATTGCATGGCCGGCCTCGGTTATATCGGGCACAAAGGAGGACTGCTTCGTATTAAAGCAGGTGAAACGGTTTTCGATAATAGTTATGAGTTTTGCGTAACCGACAAAACGATCGAGGGAATAGATTATCCCCTGGATTGTCTGCGCGACATGGTATACACGGGCAACGGAAAACTCTATGCTTGCGCGAGTGTCAGCGGTTATTATAGCCCTACGCCCGATTATTCGGCCGACCGGGTCGTCGTGTCTCTTGAAATTGATATTAAAAACAAGACCGTCAAAAAATTGGATATTCCCCGGGGAAATATCTTTGCCACGGCAGTAGGGCGGTATGGCGACAATATCCTGTTTGGTCTTGCCACGCAAACAGGCAACGGATTTTACACGTATAATCAAAAGACGAAAGCCATTAGTGAGTCGCCGGTGATAAACACCGCCGGATTCCCTTTTTGCTTTAAGGTCTTTAAGGACTAATCCGTTTGCCGGTATTGGATAGAATTAATGAACAACCGTTCACGGGGAGGTGCTGCCTGTCAACGGTTGTTCCTTTAAAGAGAGTCTCACCTTAGAAGGCTTGCGCCACCTCGTCGATCATGGCGTTGACGGACGTGATTCCGCCTCCGGCCAGATACCACATCTCGGGATTCAGATAGAATATCTTTCCGTTTTTGTAGGCATTGGTTTGGCGGACAAGCTGGTTCTCCACCTCGCTCTTATCCAGGCGGTCGTTAGCCACCACCGCGCTGCGGTCTACGATAAAGAGGATGTCGGGATTGACTTTGCCGATGAACTCGCTCGATATGGGATTGCCGTGAATGTGCGTTCCCAATCCTTCGGCGGCTTCGGGCACGCCCAGCACATCGTGGATGATGCCGAAGCGGGAGCCGCTGCCGTAAGCGCTGAAACGGCCTTTGTTATGCAACACGATGAGCGCTTTCTCGTTCGATGCGGCGACCTTTTGGCGTACCGTGTCGATTTTCGCCCGGATATCGGCGTATGCCGTCTCCACATCGTCCTGCCGCTCGAAAATCTTTCCAAGATCGTCGAGATTACGCTCGAAAGCCGTCAGGAAATCGCCGGCATCATACACCGACGGGTAAATCACGGGGGCGATTTTGGACAAGTCGTCGTAAAAATCCCTGAGCCGTCCGCCGAGGATAATCAGGTCGGGTTGCACTTCGTTGATTTTCTCCAGATTAATTTCCACAATGCTGCCTGCATCGGCGATCGACGCGTCGTCTTTATACCGGCTCAAATGGCTCGGTATTCCCGATTTGGGAACAGCGACCGGTTTGATGCCCAGATAATCGAGGTTTTCGAGCGCCGAGAAGTCCAGCACCACCACCCGTTGCGGATTTACGGGCACCTCCACCGTATCCAGAGTATGTACGATCGTAACGGTTTGCCCTTCGGCGCCCGCTCTTTTTTGCTGTCCCCCGCCGCACGAAGCAAAGGCGACAGCCAATATAACGAAATAAACAGTTGTTCTCATAATTCTTTAGTTATAATGAATAGTCTCCAGTCGAATGTCTGTCGAACGTCTTTAGACTTCATTTGCCATTTATCATTTGTCATTTGTAATTAGTCATTTGTAATTAGTAATTAGTAATTTGTAATTAGTAATTTGTCATTTACCATTTGTCCCTCAATTAAAGTAATTGCATATTTTTTTGTCGTTGAACTCTATGATCGAAATCGGTATTCCGAAGATATCTTCCAACACCCGTTCGTTCATTATGCGCTCGGTCGTGTCGTAGTAGCGCACCTTTCCGTCTTTCAGCGCAAGGATATAATCGGAATAATGCGACGCAAAATTGATATCGTGCAGCACAATGATAATCGTCTTACCGAGCTCGTTTGCCAGTCTCCGCAGGGTTTTCATTATCTGCACCGAATGTTTCATGTCGAGATTATTCAGCGGCTCGTCGAGCAGCAGATAGTCGGTATCCTGCGCCACCACCATAGCCATGTAGGCCCGCTGCTTTTGTCCGCCGCTCAACTCGTCGATATACGTGTTCTCGATATCTTGTAAGTCAAGAAACCGGATGGCCGTATCGACTTTCTGCCGGTCGTGAGCGGTCAGGTTGTCTTGCGAATAGGGAAAACGTCCGAACGACACCAGTTCCCTCACCGTCAACTTCAGCCGGACATGATTGGATTGCTTGAGGATGGAAAGCCGCTGCGACAACACGTTGTTTTTGTACGCATGAATATCTTTTTCGTCCACCCTTACCACGCCCTTGTCCTGAGCCAGCAGGCGGCTGATCACCGACAGCAACGTGCTTTTGCCCGCTCCGTTACTGCCGATAAGCGAGGTGATTTTGCCTTTTGGAAATTGCACGTCGATGCCGTCGAGCACCACTTTTTTTCCGAATTGCTTCGATAGTTCTTTTACTTCAATCATATTTTGCGAACACGTAAGAGTAAATACATAAAATAAAGCCCGCCCGCAAAGTTGATGATGGCGCTTACGGGAATGGATAAATTGAACAGGCGTTCCATCACGAACTGTCCGCCCAGTAGCGTAATGCCCGTGACGAGGCAGCACGCCGTAATCAGGACGCGGTGGCGGTATGTCCTGAACAGCTCGTAAGTGAGATTGGTCACCAGCAGTCCCAGAAAGGTGATGGGGCCGATGAGCGCCGTCGACACCGATACCAGTACGGCGATAAGCGCCAGGAATAGCTGCACCATGCGGTTGTAGTTCAGTCCCAGATTGATGGCCTGATCGCGTCCTAATGCCAGCACATCGAGGTAGCGGGCCAAGCGCACGCCGATGTAGAGCGTTACGAGCATGATGACGGAAGCCAGCCCGAGCAGGTTGCGGTTGATTTTATTGAACGACGCGAACATCTTCCCTTGCACAATGAAAAAATCGTTGGGATCGATGAGCAGTTGCATAAACGAACTGAGACTGTTGAACAAAATGCCTGTCACCACTCCTACTAACAGCAGCAGGTAGAGATTGTCTTTTCCTCGCTTATAAATGAGCAGGTAAAGCAGGAAGGCGAAACCGACCATGCCGATGATTGATATCGCAAAATTGCCCCAATCGCTCAGTACGCGGTAGGTGTTATCGCCGTAGACAAACACCACGATGGTTTGGATGAGCAGGTACACCGACTCGAAACCCATGATCGACGGCGTGAGGATGCGGTTGTGGGTGATGGTTTGAAAAGCCACCGACGAGTAGGCCACGCAACATGCCACAACCAGTATGGCGAGTACTTTTACATAGCGCAGGTTGAGGGCGAACTGCCAACTGCCGCCCATTTGCCAGAACAGGTATAACGCAATCACCGCGACCAGCGCCCCGGCGGCTATCCACAATTTTGCCTTGTCGCCCGTCACTTTTTCCATAAGATGAATGCTAAAAAGATGATCGCGCCAAGAATGCTGACCGTCACCCCGATGGGTATTTCATACGGATAGACGGCCACACGCCCCAGAATATCGCACAGTAAAAGGAAAATGCTTCCGCACAATGCCACATACGGCAGTGTTTTCTTTAAATTGTCGCCAAACAGCAAGCTCACGACATTCGGGACGATCAGCCCCAGGAAGGGAATCACCCCGGCCGTGATGACCACCGCACTGACGGTGAGCGACACGCAAAACAATCCGATATTCATTATCGCAGGGTAGTTCAACCCCAGGTTCTTCGAAAAATCTTCGCCCATCCCGATGACCGTGAATTTGTTGGCGTAGAAATACGTGAGCAGCGTGGCGGGCAGGCTCAGGTAAATCAATTCGTAACGGCCTTGCAGCACGCCAGAGAAGTCGCCCATCATCCATGCATTCGTGTCTTGCACGATATTCAGTTTCACGGCAAAGAACGTCGAGATCGACCCGATAATGCCGCCGAATATCAAGCCGACCAACGGCACGAAAATCACGTTGCGGAACCGTATTTTGCGGACAATCGTCAAAAAGACGATGCTGGCTCCGAAAGTAAAGGCAAAGGCGAACAGCATCTTCCACAAGGTCCCTGCCGAGGGCAAAAGAATCATGAATGCCAACAGCCCCATCTTCGCTGCTTCCAGCGTTCCGGCCGTCGTAGGGGCTACAAACTTGTTTTGCGTCATTTGCTGCATCACCACTCCCGAGATGCTCATGCCCGCACCGGCCAATAAAAGCGCCATCGTGCGGGGGATGCGGCTGATGGATACCAACGACCATGCTTCCGGATGCCCGCTTAATAAATCGGACAGCGTGATGTCCGCCACCCCTATAAACAACGAAGCCGCCGCACAGACACCTAAAACAAGTATGAATATAATTATTTTCAAAATAATTTCAACAAACAGAGACAAAAGACCCCTTAATCGTGTGGGTTCTGCCCGCGCAAAGTTGGAATTTGCACCTTTCAGAAACCGAAAGGCAAAGATAAACGAGTATTAGGTTTTCAGCAATACCTAAAAGTAGGTATTCTTTCGGCCTTTTTGAGATCGTTACTCCCCGAAAGTAGGTATTCTTTACAGGTTATAAACCTATTAAATCCGCCAGATTGATATTCAATGTCCCAAATAAGCTGATACCTTTCTGCGGCAACTGCAAAGAACTATCCGATGCTTTGTCCTTAAAGTTGAACAAATTGTCAACACCGCAATTCAAAGTGATGCCTCTCGGTAAAGTCATCCCGACATTGAGCGTGCACATGGTGCGCGCATCATACGTGACCCACTGGTATGCACCGGAAGTGAGAAACGAATAGGTATCCAGTTTGGAAGTCCATTGCCCGTTGAGGGAGAAATGGGTCCCGATTTTACCGAATTTGCGTGCATACAGGGCATTAAAGGTAATGCTATGAGGACGGACATCCGAGGTATTCCTTCCATTCACTTCCTGATAATCATCCACATAAGCATACGATCCGGTTACCGTCAGTCCGAAGTCCATCCGCATTTGCAGGATCGCTTCTACACCCGTTGTCTTCGCGTTTTCCGCATTCACATATTGCATGTCTTGTGAGCCGTCCCCTAATGAAGCATACGCAATTTTGTTCTTGAAACGGTTGTGATAACCGGAGACGGAAAAGTTCAATCCATTTTTCGTAAACTCCGCCGACAAAGTGTATTGGTTGCTCGTTTCAGGTTTCAGATCCGGATTCCCATAGAGCATCAGAATACCCAATCCTCCCATATCATACTCCTGATACAATTCCTTCAACGAAGGAGAACGGAACCCCTGGGAATATCCGGCACGTAGTGTAACTGTTTCCCAAGGACGATACATCGCAGAGATTTTAGGGGTCACATGTAAATGGTAGACATGATGATAATCTCCCCGTAGGCTGGCAATGACATTCAGTCGCGGAGTAATTTTCCAGTCTTCCTGCAGATAGGCGGAGTAGGTTTCAACGCTGGCATCGGCGCTGTCCTTTATCATATAGTGTTTCAGGTATTCGAAGTTGCCTTCTATCCCGCCACTCAGGGTATGCGAGCCGAAAGTTCCGGCGTAATCCGCCCGTGCCGTCTGTGTCCGGTTACGATAATCCGTACGGGTGAACCCGGCCACAAAATAATCCTTATCCTTCTTATAAGTATCGTGTATATAGGATACGCTTAGCTGCTGGTTTTCATCTATCAGGTATTTCATTTTTCCACTCACTGTATAGTCGATGAAAAAATCCTGGTATTTATTACTCCCCCGGATATCACGCTTATTATGATAGAATGTGCCTTTGAGGTCAGCGCTCAATTTATCGGTAAACGCGTACCCGAACTTTTGGGATGCATCCCATATCTCATACCCGTAAACCGTCGTCGTACTGGCGTTCGCCTTCTCTTCAATCGTTGTTCCGTCAGGGTCGACGGTGGTCGTCGCTTTGCCTTCGGAATCGCCTATGGTATAAGCATCCCGCGTACGGTAAGTGACACTTGACAGGGACGAAAATTTATTTTGTTTTGTTCCGGCGGAAACGGTGTATCTTTGTCCGTTGGTTCCGGCATAGCGTATACTTGCATTGCCCGTAAACGGACGGGCGGCATTCTTGGTGATGATATTGATCACGCCACCCAACGCATTCGATCCGTACACCGCGGACTGCGACCCCCTTATAACCTCAACACGTTCGATATCATCCATATTGAAACGAGTAAAGTCTACATTATGGTCGGCTCCTTCGCCACTGACTCGCTCGCCGTCAATAAGGAATAATAGATACTCGCCTTCCATCCCTTGATATTTAATCTCGGGTAACTGGCTCATGGAGTTATAGACAATCTGTAATCCCGGAAGCTCATATTGCAAGAGCGTTTCTATGCTCATCGGGTTTAGGGCCTGGATATCTTTCTGCGAAATAATGCGCGTCAGAACCGGCGCATCCTTCAACGGCCGCTCAATCCGCGCACCGGTCACAACAATCTCATTCAATTCATTCGGTGCCGGCTGCAATTGAATTCGGGGCGATAAATCCGGTTTTGTCTTCAGGTTTACGCTCATTTCCACAGGTTGATATCCCGTAAAAGAAATACGTAAAACCTGCTCCTTGTCGTCACGCAGTTGGATAGAGAATTCTCCTTTCGCATTGGTACCGGCGCCAATAGTCGTTCCAACAGCCAACACAGACGCACCGGGAAGCGGTTCGCCATTTTCATCGACCACGATCCCTTTTACTGTCCGACGGTCCGCATCATGGTCGTTTTCGGCAAAAACGGTGACCATAGTCACCGTTAACAGCAGAAAGATTATAGTCCATGTTCTTTTCATGCCCTATCGTTATTTCACGTACTCGTAAGCGAAAGTCACATGGCCCGTTGTTCCTTCGGCATTGCTATGGTCTGTGAATTTCAGTTTAGCATAACTACCGTCTGCAAATTTTACGACATAAACCTTACCGGACAAGGTGTAAACAAAAGCTCCCATAGAACCGCTTCTTGTGACCCAATTGCCGAGAACTTCATTGAGAGTACCCGATGAAGCATAACCCACATTGCCCGACATCATTTTGGACAAATCGGTAATCACTTTACTATCGGTCGTTATCTCTACATCGGTCGTATAACCTGAAGAAGGGATGGTCGTAAGATCGGACAGTGCCGTTGCCGAAGTTTCAACAGCGCCTCCTTTATTTGTTTTCACATTAAAACGATGAATGGCAATATGCCAGTCTATTGTAATATCCGACTCCTTCGCCTGGGCTTCGGCATAAGTCTTGTCGCCTGCATAATACCACTTACTGTAATCCTTCACCACTTGGGTGGCGCCCGTTTCTAAATTAATGTAAGTCCAATCGGAATAACTTGTCGCATCAATAGTTTTCTCATCTTCAGTTATTTTTGGTGTCGGTTCATCATCATCACCACACGCTACTGCACAAAGGGCGATAACCGCCATTACCAGATATTTTTTCATTTTCTCTGTATTTTAATTTAATTAATTGTAGAATAAATAGAAATACAAAGTTATAGGGATAGCGGAAAGATTGCAATCCTCATTTATAATGATTTTTCAGGCTAAATATACTTATTTATGAGGATGACATGTTAACAAACAAAAGGATGCAACCCCTTAAGATTGCATCCTTTCTTTGATTGGGAAAAACGAGATGTTATTTCTTTTCTTCTACAGCCTTTTTCGGCAACATAATCACCGTAGCTTCATTTCCTTGCGAAAGGAAGGTTTTGGCGAATTCCTGCACGTGCTGGGGTGTAATTGTATTGAGAATCGTCAGATAATCGCTGTGGCGATCTTGTCCGTAGAAATATTTACTCTGCAATTGTCCCAGCCAATAACCGTTTTCTTTATTGTCTTCGTCATATTTTTTTACCATGTGTTCTTTTACTTTGGTAAAATCTTCCTGACGCGGGCCTTGTTCCGCCACCGCTTTCAACTCTTTTTCAACAATCTCGTTGAGATGATTTGCTTTATCGGGATCGGTATCGAAACTGATTTCCAGCAACGTTTGTCCTTCCGGATACCGGGCAATCGATCCGTTGGTGCCGACACCGTAAGTGCCTCCTTCGTCTTCGCGAACTTTTTCGGTGTAAACGATACGAAGGATTTGCTCGAACATGCTCATCAGAATACTATTCTTCAGGTTGAATTCGGTCTTGCCGCTGTAGACGTTGTAAACCGATCCTTTCGGATTTTGCATTTCCCGTTCGAAAGACGATTTCTGACGGCCTTTTGTCACATCCAGCGGCACTTGAATAAACGTGTTCTGTGCGTACTTTCCTTTCAGAGATCCTAAATACTGAAGAATAACCGGCTTAACGGCGTCTTCATCGATATTGCCGACGAAAGAGAACACGAAGCTCCCGGGATTGACGAAACTTTGTTTGTACATCTCCATGATGCGCGGGTAGTCTATTTTCTTCAAATCTTCCGCTTTCATCCGTTTCGTAATCGGGTTATCGCCGTAGATTGTTTTTAGGATGGAATCCTGAAAAGCCACCGACGGTTCCGCTTCGATATTTTTCATTTGTATTTCAGCGCGTTGCAGAAATGACGCAAACGCTTCCTGATCGGTGCGGGGCGCCGTGAAGTAAAGATATACGAGCTGAAGCATCGTTTCAAAGTCTTTGATAGACGAAGAACCCGCGAAGCCCTGCGTCGTCATCGATATAATCGGGCGTGCCGAAGCGGTTTTGCCCGCCAGCACTTTGGGCAGTTCGGTGGTGCTGAAATTTCCCACGCCGCCCAGCGTCATCACTTGACCGGCCATTTTGGCGTTCACCGGATCTTGAACCACATATTGCGAAGTGCCGCCGTAACTGGATGCCATCATGCGGATTTCATCGTCTTTAAAATCGGTGTCTTTCAAGACGACCGTCACTCCGTTCGATAGTTTCCAAACGGTTGCGCCGAAAGCCTCGTCTTTCTTCACCTCGGCAATTGTTCCCGGAGCAGGCGGTTCGGCGATTAACGGTTCATCGGATACTTCTTCGGCATACGGTTCTATCTCTTCCGCCTTCACCGAAGCCAACACGCCCAGTAACTCGTCCTTGCCCGGATAGGTCAGGCCTTCTTTCTCGGGGCCGGTCACGGCTACGACGATATTCTTTTCACCGATCAGTTGTTGAATGGTTTGATTGATGGCCTCGACCGGTATTTGGGGCGCGACTGACTGTAATAGTTGATATTCGTATTCGATGCCGGGGATTGGCTCGCCGTCGGTAAAGCTACGGACATATTCTTCGGCATAAGCGTTGTTTTTTTGTTTGTCGCGATTGTTATACGCGTTTTCCACACTTTGTAACAAATTGGTCCGCGCACGTTCATATTCCGATGCCGTAAAACCATGCTTCTTCACCCGTTCCGTTTCGCGTACGATAGCGGCCAACGCCTCGTCCACCTTATCTTCGGCCGATCCGGCGACTACCGTCCAGGCATCTTTGGTTTTGGCGACGAAGTAATCGGAATTGTATGCCTGTGCAAATGTAAAGGGGGCATTCGGCTTTTGGGTGATTTCGTTAAAACGATCATTGAACATGATCGCCGCCACATTGGTGACATAATTCATCATGTAACCGGCCTGTGTATTCAGCATTTCGCGGGGAACGGCATCGTGTTTGTAAAACAAGCGGATCAGCGTATTGCGTGCTTCCTTGTCGGTCGCTATGGCTACGATGGGTTCGTCGTTGTCGGGAACAGGGAAATAGACTCTTTCTGCCCGGTTCTCGTCGAGTTTGATTCTCGAAAAGAGGTCTTTTACTTTCTTCTCGGTTTCATCAACATTGACGTCTCCTACAATGATGATCCCCTGCAAGTCGGGGCGGTACCACTTGTGGTAATAAGCGCGGATTTCTTCCGGCTTGAAGTTGTTGATTACGTCGATGCTGCCGATGGGCATGCGGTTGGCGTATTTGCTGCCGGGATATAACGCCGGCAACAATTTATCCGTTAATCGTTGTTGCGATCCGCCGCGTGTGCGCCACTCTTCGCGGATGACGCCGCGTTCCTTATCGAGTTCTTCCTCTTCGAGGGCGATGCCGCACGACCAATCGTACAGAACCAGAATACACGAGTCGACCAGATTCTTATTGTCAGCCGGGACATTGCTGATATAGTATACTGTCTGGTCGAAAGACGTATAGGCGTTGATGTTGCCGCCGAATTGTATGCCGTTGTCTTGAAGATAATTCAGCATGCTTTTTCCGGGGAAGTGCGTGGTGCCGTTAAACGCCATGTGCTCGAGGAAATGGGCCAGTCCGGCTTGAGGATCTTCCTCTTGCATCGATCCTACATTTTGAGCGATATAGAAGTCGACTCTGTTTTCAGGCGTTTTGTTCTGCCGGATATAGTAGGTCAAGCCGTTTTCCAGCTTTCCGGTCCTCACTGCCGGATCGGTCGGTAAAACCGGATTTTGTTGCGCCATCAAGCAAACGCTTGCCATCAGGAGCAATAATGATAATACTCTTTTCATCTGTTTATTGTCTTGTAATTTACGAATTATTGATTTACTAAAAGAATGAAGTTCAGATCCGTTCAAGGACTATTTTCATCAAGTCTTCGATGGAACCGGTATAATCGGTATTCGACTCCAAAGCTACCCGGTTGGCGATGATGGCGCAAACCGTCATGGCTTTGTGTCCCATCAAACGGCTGAGTCCCGCAATGGCGGAGCTCTCCATTTCGTAATTGGTTACCTGGTGGTCATTGTACCGGAAAGAGGCGATGCGCGTGTTCAGATCCGGATCGGCCAACGGCAATCGTACATACCGTCCTTGCGGCCCATAAAACCCGATAGCTGAAATGGTCACGCCGCGGATCATATCATGCCCGATGCGATCGACTAACTCTTCATCCGCATCGACAACGTAGGGCGAGCAGTGATAGGGCGACCAATGGACATGCTTTTGAAAGGCTTCTTCGAATTCTTCGTCTCGGAACTTTTTCGAGTCGGCATAGTAATGGATAAGGCCGTCGAAGCCGATGGACTTTTCCGACACCACATACGAGCCTACGGGGCAATGCGGTTGCAATCCCCCCGATGTGCCTACACGTACCATGGTGAGTTGTTTGAATTCGGGTTTGACGGTGCGCGTTTCGAAATCGATATTGGCCAAGGCATCGAGTTCCGTTACGACGATATCGATATTATCGGTTCCGATACCATGCGAAACGAGCGAAATGCGCTTGCCCTTATACGTACCGGTGATAGTATGGAATTCGCGGCTCTGCACATCACACTCCACCGTGTCTAAAAACGAAGCCGCCAGGGTAACCCGCCCTGGATCTCCCATCATCACGATCTTGTCCGATAGCTGTTCGGGACGAAGATGAAGATGAAAGGCGCTCCCATCGGGATTGATAATGAGTTCTGACTCCGGTATGATTCTCATAATTATTTGTTTGTGATAGTTCCTTGTGATTTAGCGTCGGCTCCTCCTTGCGGCTTGGCAATGGCGTCGCGCATGTCGGTATCGGCTTTTATATTCTGAAGACGATAATAATCCATGATGCCGAAGTTGCCGTTGCGGAATGCTTCGGCCATGGCGATAGGTATTTCGGCTTCCGCCTCGATCACTTTCGCTCGGGCTTCCTGCGCTTTGGCCTTCATTTCCTGCTCCAACGCAATGGCCATGGCGCGGCGTTCTTCGGCTCGGGCTTGCGCAATGTTTTTGTCAGCTTGCGCCTGATCCATTTGCAGCACGGCGCCGATGTTCTTGCCGATATCGATATCGGCAATATCGATGGATAATATTTCGAAAGCGGTTCCGGCATCCAACCCTTTTTTTAACACGAGTTTGGAGATCGAATCGGGATTCTCCAGCACCGATTTATGCGATGCGGCGGAACCGATAGACGACACGATACCTTCTCCCACACGGGCGAGAATGGTTTCTTCGCCCGCACCGCCCACTAATTGTTTGATATTGGCGCGTACGGTTACCCTCGCTTTCGCGATCAACTGGATTCCGTCGATGGCTACAGCCGTAACGGGCGGCGTGTCGATCACTTTCGGATTTACCGACATTTGCACGGCTTCCAATACGTCGCGTCCTGCGAGGTCGATAGCGGTACCCATTTGGAACGATAAGTCGATATTGGCTTTCGAAGCCGATACCAGTGCGTGCACGACTTTTTCGACGTGCCCGCCTGCCAGATAATGCGCTTCGAGGTTGTCGCGGGTGATATTTTTCAATCCCGCTTTATGGGCTTCGATCATCGCATACACGATGGTGTGCGGCGGTACACGACGCAAACGCATCAGAAAGAGTTGAACCAACGATATGTTGACGCCTGCCGAGAGGGCATTGATCCAAAGAAAAAACGGCACGTAATGAAAGAATATCAATACGAATATGACAATGACTGCGATAATAAGAATTAAACCGAATGACATAGGCTTTTATTATAAGTATGAATTATGATGTATGAATTATGAATTATGATGTATGATGTATGAATTATAAATTTTCTTGACTCTTTGTTCTTCTCACCAGCACATTATAGGTATCGACTTTAACGACTTCGATTTCGGTGTCTTCCTCGATAAATTCGCCGTCGAACGACTTTCCTTCGACAATTACTTCTCGGATCATCACCTTGCCGATAGGATTCAGTCTCGACATCGTAACCCCTATATCGCCTTTCTGGATTTGCTTCAGGTCGCTGTTGTCGACCGTTTCTTTAATATCGGTATTTAAAGCGATGCGCCGTAGCGATTTCGATTTGACTAAGCCGACAAATGCAATGCCTAACACGAGTAACGATGTCGCTAACGTGATATTTCCCGATGTACTGCCGAGAAAGAGATAGGCATAGACGATGCCGCCGATCAGAAAAATTCCGCCGGCCGCTCCGGCAATACTGATTCCCGGCAATAAAAAGATCTCAATCAGCAGAAAGAGAATACCTAATGCGACTACGGTAATTACGATGATAACATTAAAAGTCATAAGCGTTTGTGTGCAAGAGTTTATTGATAGGTTGTCCGGATTTCTTCGTTGCGGGCCTGAACTTCCAATTGGGCTATTTCCCGGCGAATGGATTCCGTTTCTTTTTCCAAAGCAAGAATCGACGAGCGTACCGTTCCGCTTTCATTCCCGTTCGCAAACTGATCACGCCGAGCCGATAACTCGTCTTGCAAGCGTTTCTGCTCTTGTTTCAGTTGTATCGCTTTCGAGAGAAGCGCTCGTGCCGAAGCGTTTTTAAAGTCCTCCAACCGATGATAGGTTACGGCATCGTTAATCACAAAAGAAAAATCGGACTTCTGTCCTTGTCCTTGCTCGGCCGTGTTTTGTTCTTTCGCTTTTGCCCTCAACGACGCATAATCGACACCCTCTTTCCAGGTGTCCGCGATAGAAGTGATTTTAGCTCGTCGCGACACATACGCTTCATCGTCACTCTCCACAAGTTTCACTTCCTTTAGAGGAACGAATGTGTAAATGCATACCGAATCGGGAGACTGGAAGCGGTCGGTGGCAAACCATCCGATTTCTTTCTCCTCATCGATCACCATCATATAATCGTTGAACGGCGAATTGAAGGGTACATTCAATTGATTGGGATTCAGATACGAATCCGATGCTGTGTTATAGCGCGTGATATATAAGTCATATCCCCCCAATGACTCATGTCCGGTGGAAGCGAAATAGAGCGTCACCCCGTCGGGCATGACAAACGGATACGCTTGATTGCCATCGGCATTGACCGAAACCGGCAATTTTTTTTCATTGCCAAAAGAGTTCAGCAGCTTTTCCATCGAATACAAATCGTAACCGGTCGAGTCGTTTCCCGCCGCATAATAGACTTTGTCTTGCCGTTCGTTCATATACAATGTTTGCCCGCCGTCGGGCGAAGCGTCCTTGAAAAAATCCTTCATCGGCATGATGGAGCCCGACGAAGCGCTTAAGGAGTAGGCCGATAAAAAATCACGTTTGGGAACGATAAGGCTGTCTATGACCGGAATATCTTCCGTGCGGCGGACGGCGCGTCTTAACTTATCCGCATATTCGATTTTTTCTTCCAGAAGAGCAATCGCTTCGTTGTTGCGGCGTTGGGCGCGCCGATATTTCTCGAACTCCTTCTCAGCCTCTTCAAAACGATAGGTCTTTGTGTATAACTCTCCCAAATAAAGAGATGCGTCGGTACGCTTTTTTTGCGCTGCAAAGGCGAGGTGTTTTTCGGCCGACAGCAAGTCGCCTGTTTTAAAAAGGCTTATGCCGAGCCATTCATTCAACGAAGCATCATTCGGGGCATTTTCGTATTCGGCTTTAAAAACCGGCAGAGCCTCTGCATAACGGCCTTCCTGATACAGGCTTTTTGCGTCGTCAAATGTTTGTCCTTTCAAACCAATGCAAAAGGAGCATAAAACGATAATAAAGAAAAAGCGAAAGATTTTCATATTTGCTGCTAATTTCTATCGTTCAAAGGTAGTAATAAAGTTTAAAATTTATCCCCAAAACCCGACAATATCTTTGAAGAATATGTTTTTAAGCAGGTTTTCATCGAAGTATTCTCCTCAATCCGTCTCTTTCGTTCTTTTTACCGGCCAGGCCGACAAAGGAGGAATATGCATTTTATCCTTTCTATTGAAATATTATTTTTTACCTTTACGCGAGAAAACGGTTTAAATTTGTTATAAACAAGACGGAATGGCGTGTTCGCACGGATATCGCCCGGAGCGGGACTTCCCGTTGTTAAAACGAAAGTAAGGCCGAAAAGAGGGCATGAGAAAAAAGTGTATTGTATTCTTATTCATTTCTATCACGGTAGCGGTCGGTTGCCGTCGGGACTCTTTGCGTTCAAGCGGTGAAAACGTATCCGACAGCATTTTTACAGCGGATTATATTAATGGCCTCAGTATTACACAGCCTGAACGGGCGCTCGCCTTACTCGACACGGCAGAGCAACGGGGCTTGCTTTCCCCGATTGACCGGAACGGACTTCGCGCCGTAATCTATAATAACGGGCTCGAGCAGCCTAATGTCGCTCTTACGTATAGCTTCCGGATCTATCATGATCCGGAGATCCGCAATGCCCCCGAAAAACTTCTGAAGTGTCTTAAAATCATATCGCACCAATATTATAAGAACGGCGACTATACACAAAGTGTCCGTTATGCCCTCGAAGGCATAGAGGTGTCGCGCAAAACCGGTTCAAAGCGAGACGAAGCTCTTTTCCAGCTACATGTAGGCCTTTCCAAGGCGGCTGCGGGAATTTCAGAAGATGCCTATCCTTTTTTCGACCGCAGTATCGGTTTATATCGTCAGGAGATGGGCGGAAGTCCGGCATGGAGCGAGGTGGATGAGTTCCTGTATGCGCTGATGGAAAAGGTAAACGCGTTACAGAACGATAAGATGTATCGGGACGCGATCGATATGCTGCCTCTTTGCGAAAAAACTTTGCAGCATCTGAATACTTGTCCCGGCCTGCCGGAAGGTATTTACGACTTGCGCTGCGCCAACCTGTATACCCTTTATGCCCTGATTTTTTATTTGAACGGTGATAAAATGAAGGCGGAAAATTACTATGATAAATTACTCCGTACACAGTATGTTCACACACTTGGAGGCAACGCCCTGACGGCTCCTTATCAGATTGTTTCTCACCGCTATGAGGATGCGCTCCGGAGCCTTCAAAAAGAAAAAGAATATTTCCGTACGGGCAGGGATACCGTCAACGCTTATTATGTGGAGACGTTGCTTCCTAACGAGATGAAGGCTTACGACGGGTTGGGCGATTACCGTTCGGCTGCCCGTGTCGCTCATTCCATTGTTGCGCTTACCGATAGTTTGCGCATGCGGGAGAAACGTAAAAGCGCCATAGAACTCGCCACTATTTACGAAACAAAGGAAAAGGAAGCTCTTTTGCAAGAACAGTCGGCGCAACTCAAGCGGCGCAATATTGTACTTGCAAGCGTCCTTTTGATTTTAGCGCTTTCCGCAGGATTTATTTTTAAGATGATTCGCTTTAATCGCACCATCAGCAGGAAAAACAAAGCCGCCGTCAAGACGATTCACGAGTTGCTGGGTTTCCGGGATAGGTTGTTTCGTGTAAATGAAGAGAATATGGCGTTACAGCAGAGATTGCAGGAAGCAATGAAGCCGGGCGGCTACCTGCCCCTGACGGATACGTATCCGGTTGTTTCCGGAAAAGACGTTTCCCCGGCGGATAATGCCGCTAACGGAAACGGGTTCTCTTCCTGCGACTATGACCGTATGCTGTTCGATAAAGTGGAGCACGAAATCATCAGCGGACAACTCTTCCTGCAACCCCGATTTTCGAGAGACGATTTGACAAAAACAATCTATATCCCCAAAAATAAGTTTGCGCAACTCTTTAAACAATATGCGGGGAAAAACTTTATCTCCTATATTAATGACTTACGGTTGGAATATGCTGCCCGGATATTAAAAGAATATCCCGTATATACCATCGACGCCGTCGCCAAGCAATGCGGCATGTCTCCACAATCTTTTTATCGCCTTTTTTCCGGAAAATTCGGCGTTACTCCCATGGAATATCAATCCGCAGCCTCTCAAATAACCGATGTTCCTTGTCCGGACGATACGGATGATTGATTTTTATAAAATAAACCGGTTATTTCTCCAATGTGATTTTTTGAGAGACCTTATGTGACTTTTTGAGAGAACAACCGCCCTGTTTTCCTTTGGGTTGAAATCGCTTCTCCTTACCTTCGCAGACGAATAAATCATCGGCGCGCTACTTTATTATCAGACATCTCGAATTTCCGGAATATAAATTATGGATAAAATAAATATAGAATCAGTATGAAAATGAAATCTTTATTCAAACACGCCTTTTGCCTCGCGGCGACAGGTTTTCTTATGACCGCCTTCTCATCATGCGGTAACGATAACGAACCGGAGACGCCTCAGCCGGTCGATTTACAGAGCGTAACCACCGCCCAGGCTTCCTATTCGCTCTCCGAAGCGGGTACGGTGACCATCGACTTTACCGCCAAGCCTGCCGATGCCGATGTCTCGAAAGTTTTGTTGAAGCAATCTCCCATGGAAAGCGACCCTGAATTGCTTACCGTAACTTCCCTGAAAGCCGGTGCATCAAAAGGTGCCTGGCGCCTCGAGGCCAAGGCGTCCGATTTCTCCCGGATAGTCGCCTCCCAAACCGTACACCTGATGGCTTATTCCAAAAGTGGCGCGACGCACGTAACTGCAAGCGCAACCTTGGCTGACCCGTATTCCATCATCGACCGTTACAAGCTGGAGCATCCTTTTTCGGCCGGTTACCGCGATGCGGTGGAAAAGGACCGGTGGATTTCGCTGCCGGTGTTCGTCACGGCTACCGGCGAAGCCGATCCGGCCGATATCACCGATATGGAAGTGCAACTTCATCCGTCGAATTCTTCGGTGAAGGCTGAAGATTTCATTGTGAAGGAAATGGAAGACGCATCCGGATTTACCGTGCAACTGAATCCTACGGCGGAAAGCAAACTGGCCGCAGAGGAACGGATCATGACCGGGCTTATCGTAACGGTAACCGATAAAAACGGACGTACGGCCATGCTGGGCGATGTGGGTTTTGTACTGTCCCCGCCTGTTGTGACCGTCGCCGCATCGGCGGAGTTGACTTTTTCGCTGGCCGACCTTCGCAATCAGACCTTTAAAAAGGATTTCGAGGTGGACTATACGGAAAAGCTGAAGCATTTGGGCTTGACGGAAAAACAATCCGAGACGTTCGATTTCGGCGGAGTGACCTGGCAGGTAAACGGATTGTATGACGCCAACGGACAACTCATTAATGACGACCCCGATTTTCTTATTTTTTCTTCGCTGACCTATAAGGGGGACATCATGGTAGCGGGTGACCCTGTGTTGCAACTCGAGCCGGGAACGTACTATTATGTGTCGCATTACAGTGCGGACTGGAAACATGGCGGGAAGGCGTATCCCCGCATTCGGGGACTTCTGCGGCTGACGGTAACACTGACGGAAAAATGAATAAAAAACGAACCTACAAAATCATCTTGGCCGCCCTTGCCGGTTGCTTATTGATGCCGGCCGCCTCGTGCACGAAGGAGAATACCTATATCACTCCCGTTTCGGAGGATTATTCTTCCGAAGACTGGATTGAGGAAGTAAGCAGCCGGAACTATTTCTACGCCGTTACTCCCTTCACCGGCGACCTTTGCCCTTCCTTTATCCTGCAAGCCGATGGATTGAAGAAATTGTATGCGGACAGCCGCTTTGTGCAGGACTTTACGACGGCCGACTTGTTGATGAAAATACGAAATCCCGGAGCCGGCGTAAAAATGACCGTCAGCATGCAGCCCGGCGAAATCAACGGCGCCTACAATTACACGGCGGCTGTGCCCGAAGAACTGAAGGATTCGGCATTTATATATGTTTACCTGCCTGTGAACTGGAACTATCGGGCGTTGAGCCAATGGCAGGCCAGCCGGCTGGTCAACTTGTTGTGGAACATAAGTTTCGACGGTCAACCGGTGGAGACTTACCAACAGGCGTTTATCTGCCGGACGGTACACGATGTGGCGTTCGATTGCAGCTTGAACGAGTTGGAAGACGAGGCGTTTTTCCAACTCATACAAGCCTATATGAAGGATATGGGCAGCTTCCCCGCATGGTTTACCGAGAAGAATGAATTTTCTTATACCGCCAATGCGCTCGCCGCCGGATATATCGACGAGCATTCGCCGTTGGTGGACCGCCTTAAACAGGAAGTCATCGCCGACGGATATGTAAGCAACCTCATCAGCATCGCTTCAAAAACCGATGAGCCTTATATCGAGTCGATTAAAGCATTCTCTTACCTGATGCAAAAATACGGTCTCCGGTACACGATACACTTCAGTCACGATCTGCAGTATATCCGTACGATTGACGATGTGTTCGCTTGCCGGCAGGGCTATTGTGCGGAGTTGTCGTGCGCTTTCGCTTCATGGTGCCTCAATCAGGCGATTCGCGTCAAACTGTTTTTTATCCCCGGGCATGTTTATCCTTTCATCGAACTGCCTTCGGGCGCCCTTTATCCGTGGGACCCTACCCAGATGTGCCATACCGAGGAATATCCGGACTTTACACAATCGCGGGAGGAGCTTTTTGCGGAAACAGACCGAAACTTCGAGCAAGTGGAAAAGGTATCGATGGAAAGATTTCAATCCCATTACGCCGCCCTGCAAGCCGGAGAACCGGGATATAGCGTGCTGGATGTAGCGGCCGTCCGCAAATACCTGCCCTCGTTCAACATCCACGAAGGCTATCGGAACTCGCAGACCCGAGCAGCGCAAGACCGTCCTATACGGTTTGTTGCCGCCCCGAAATAATAATTTCAAAATAGTTTGATCCGGATTTCAAGTTAAAGGTTGATTAAATGAAAACAATTGCTTTTTTCGCTATCCGCTTATTAATGGCGGTTTTATTACTGGAAACAGTTTCCCTGCTCACATCGTGCCGCCATCATGAAGAAGAGATTCAGGAAATAGAAGACCCCGACACCGAGCCGCTGAACACGACGGTATGGCCTACGGATGATGAAGTGAAAACCACCGTGGGCAAACCGATAGCGGTAATAGGAGACCATTTTGATGAAGTAACCGCTTTGCTGCTGAAGCGCAGCACCGGCAAGCGCTATAACCTTTCCGCCGGCGCCACATCCGTCCCCGCCGACGTGCAAGTGGTGTATATCGATACCGAATCGTTGGAAAAAATGGACCGCCCCTTGGTCATGGCTATTAAGGAGGTCTTCCAAAACGGCGCCGTGGTTTATCTCCACAAACCCAACGTGGTGGGAGCTTTGTTCTTCTGGATAGCCCTGTTCGACGATATCGACAAAGCCTTTAAAGAAACGGTTGAGTCCCGAAGTGTTTCCGCAGCGAACGGCGCCTCTTTGTATCCCTACGACTTCTTCGCCATGCGCCGCAATCAGAGTTTTCTTGTGGCAACCGACATTTACGCTTCCGGCGTTTCTTATGAAGTCGAGCAGTTCAATCCCGAAACAAACGAAACGGAAACCGTTACGGTAACTCCCGGCGAACCGAGCGCTTACGAGTACGGGCTCTTTGCCGAAGATGCCGCCGAGTGGTTGAACGAGGACGAGGACATTACCCGCGCTTTGGGAGAAACCGCCTTGAAATCGACCCGGGCCGGCGATGAGCCGTTGAATCAGTTGGACCAGATACCCAGTCACAAAATACTGGTGCCGTGTATCGCCACATATACGAAAGATGACAACCGCTATATTAATGCGATTGTCCGTCTCTGGACATTCTCCCTCTATTCGTTCGATTGCGACGAAGACTACTACCATGTGGTGATGGAACAAGAATTTAACGCCTCAAAAATATACCGGGGAAAGTATTATGAGAAAAAAAGCTGGGGATATAAATTTAAAATAGCCGGATATACTTATAGAGGCCCGGACGTGTTTGTGCGATGGAGCGAAACGGCGTACCCGCTAAAAGACCTGTTGAACCCACAACCCCGCAACGAAGGGATAACCACCACAAAGGAAACGGTATCGGGCTGGACTACCGGCGCAAATGTAGGATGTAACAACGGATTGGTCGTCGGACTATCGGGAAGCTACAACTTTCAGGAAACCGTACAACAGCAAAAAAAGGAAATAAGGATAAGCATGGGTATAAACCAAAACTGCGACATAAGATATACCTCCTCATCCGACAACGAATATATCGACCGTTTGAAGCAATATCAGGATTGGATGAAATGGGACTATGATATGGACGGCATTTACTTTAAGGGAAAAAGCGGTAACGGCGAGGGCGTATATCCCCGGGGAGGCTCGCCTATGGTCAGCTTGTGCTATACCCGCCAGTCGTGGAATTGGATTGTCGGCGACACCCGTAAGCGGGGTAATGAACCCTTCAGGTTCATGGCTAAAATTAATTTCATCGCCCAGAGCGCCGCCAGCGAAGGGGATCTTATAACCAGGAACTCCGTCAAAATCGTGCAGACCAACACAAACAAAACAGACCCTCTTTCCATAGAGCTTCCTGTGCCCAACCGTTTCCGTAAATCCTACACGGCCACCTGCACCGATATTGCCGATCTGGTGGAATGGGGACTTGTTTATAACGAATTGCAACACAGCAGCACCCGTTTCAAGGATGTAACTTCCGTAACCCGTTGCGCCCCTACCGAGCAGTTGCTCGACAACGAACTCGTAAAGGAATGGAATGCTGCTGTACAGGAACTCCTCAACAAGGACCTGAAAATATCCGAGCTGCAACACACCTATATCGTACAACTGAAAGATCAGAACGGAAAAGCGATGGGACGCCAACTGACCGTTTCGGCTCAAGGATTGAAATAATAATATCGTCATGGAATGGAAACGAAGTGGAGATAATGGACACCAACGGGAAGAATGAAAAATAAATCCGGCTGGAATTCCATCAATGGTAAGTTTAACAAAAGTAAATAACTTGTCTTCTACGTTTAACTTTTTCTAAAATAGCTGTTTTTCAGGTTAAAAAGTTGTTTTTGAAAAATAACGTATTCCCTCTTTTCGTACTTTTATACCGTTATAACCTTTTAAACAAAAAGAATATGAGTATAAAAAGAATTTATCGAGGTAAAGACGTCGAAATGCTCACTGTCTGCGATATCATGATCGACAATGCCATTGCCGACCAGGTTTTTCTATCTTCCAAGCGCAAAACATGGACCATAGAGTTTTTTACAGGTATCAAAACAGGCATCTCAAGCGCCTTTCGACTTATAAATGATAATAAAGCCATTTACCCCAAAACATTCCATCTCTTCGTTTTTCTCCATTCCTGCCTCTTATTCGGCAATAGCTTCCGGAACCGGGGGCGGGGTAACTTCCACCTTTTTGTTCATAATACGGAAATCCCATTTATAACGCCGTTTGAAAAACAGCACGGTAATGATGGCGGCTATTATCAACCAGAAGGTATCGGTTTCGGGATGCACATCGATGGTCTTGAAAACCGCATCGGTTTGCAACACCGACGATTCGTATGTGAGGAATAAAGCGGAGAAGGCGTTATTCGCGAAATGAATGCCGAGGGCAAGCTCGATCCCGTCGTCAAGGATGGAGATAAGTCCCAAAAGAAGCCCCATGATAATATATTGCGGCATGCTCAGCCAAAACCCGAATTCTTTCACTTCAGGATTCGCGACATGCATCAATCCGAAGAGCAAGGCGATAATGACGAGTGTCCACCACCGGCTCTTTGTCCATGCGGCCACGCCTTGCGAAAGATACCCCCGGAAAAATATTTCTTCGAAAGAAGTCTGAAAAGGCATGACGATGACTGTAATTAGGACAAGAGGAATGAAGGCGCCGGGATTAAACTGGTATTCGTATTCTTCGGGAGACGTTAGCAAGCCGATGATGAGCATAATGGCCGAAATAACTCCCCACACAAGGATTCCAGCCCCTATCCGGTCTTTACGGATATACGCCCGTCCGTTGATGGTTTCGTTAAGCGTCCTTTTGTGAAAAGGTTTCACGAGCCATTTAAATGCGAAAAATGTCGCTACAAAAGCAAGAAGCATTAAAAAATAGGACAGATTGTTCGAGATCCCCAACCATGAAAGATTCATCATGTTCGAAACCGAAGAAGGATCCAGTGATCCTCCCTTCATCACCCACTTTATTACCATTACCATCATCAGCGGAATAGATCCGATGGTCGAGGCGCCTAAGAAAATAATGAGCGTCATCGCCACATATTTTCCGAATTTGTTTTGCCCGTCCAGGGCCCGTTCCAAGTGTTTCATTTTTTATTTATTTAAAATTCATACTTCATAGCTCATACTTCATAGCTCATACCTCATACTTCATAATTCCCCTTCCCTCCATTCCAAAATATCTCCGGGCTGGCAATCCAGTACTTTGCAAATAGCCTCCAGTGTGCTGAACCGGATGGCTTTTGCTTTACCGGTTTTTAATATCGATAAATTTGCCGGAGTAATATCGACTCTTTCGGAAAGGTCGTTCAACGATATCTTCCGTTTCGCCATCATCACATCCAGGTTTACTATTATAGGCATGAATCCGACTCCTTTCTTTTAAATGGTGAGGTCTTGATCTTGCTGCATGCCGATGCCGATCTTGAAGATAAGAGAGAAAAATATAAAAGATAATCCTACTAATAACAATAAGCTACTGGCTGCGCCCGGATTTTCTATCGTAGAGAAAAAGTGAGAGAAAAGATAAGATATGCTTCCCAATGCAAGGATGATGCTTCCAAATATCATTAATAACAATTCATTTCCTCTGGTAAAAATTTTCCCTTTTGCAGCTTGAAGAGCCAAAATGAAAAATGCGATGCAACTACAGATAATGCCCCATGCTTGTATTCCTTGAAGGAGAAAGTACCAAACAAAATCATCGGTGTCATCTTTTCCCATTTCATAACTTAATCTCAGAATCTTCCAATATTCCGACACGCCCATTGCAGCAGTTATACCGCTGATGACATAACAAATATGTACTAATGCTTTTGGTTTCATCTTTCTTAATCCTTAAATTGTTAATTCCTGCTCCTCTTTTAGGAGGATGGCTCGCCTCGTAGGAGGATGGCTCGCCTCGGCCGATCATTCCTCCATAAACCGCTATCGCAAGGATGGAAAGAATGGCGAATTCCGTTTTTTTATTCTTCCGTTTCATTTACGTGTCGAGTAAAAAGTTTAACGATGCAAAGATAGAATAGTTTTTTCAAATAGCAATATATTTTTATCGAAAAACAATAAATAAATTCCTTCCATCAATATGTAAAAGCGGATTAGTATCACGAGCGATACCTTTTGCAACATTTCTGTGGCGTCTTTTGCCTTTTCTCTTTTGTCTTTTTGCGTATCTTTGTGGTTCAAAAAAACAAATAAGAGTATGCACGAAAAAATAATCATCCTCGACTTCGGATCCCAAACGACTCAACTTATCGGTCGTCGTGTCAGAGAGCTAAACACCTATTGCGAAATTATCCCTTACAATAAATTTCCTTTCGGCGATACCGATGTGAAAGGCGTTATCCTTTCCGGAAGCCCTTTCTCGGTGAACGACAAAGAAGCTTTCAAAACCGATTTGAGCCAAATCCGTAAGAAGTATCCCGTATTGGGAATCTGCTACGGAGCGCAATTCATGGCTTATTCCTCAGGCGGTGAAGTGACGCGCAGCAATACGCGCGAATACGGGCGCGCCCGTTTGCATGTGAAGGATGTTTCCGATGAATTGCTGGGAAACATTGCCGAACAATCGCAGGTATGGATGTCTCATGGCGATAGCATCTTGTCCGTTCCGGCTGATTTCAAGGCGGTTGCCTCTACCGAAGATGTTCCGATTGCTGCGTATAAGGTGGATGGCGAAAAGACATGGGGGGTGCAGTTTCATCCCGAAGTATTCCACACACAGGAAGGTACCCGTATATTGGATAATTTCCTCTCTATCTGCGGATGCAAAAAAGATTGGACGCCGGCTTCTTTCATCGAAACAACCGTGCAACAATTGAAAGAACAACTTGGCGATGATAAGGTGATCCTTGCGCTTTCCGGCGGAGTGGATTCATCCGTAACGGCCGTCCTGCTGAACAGGGCCATCGGAAAGAACCTGACCTGCATCTTTGTAGATCATGGTTTGTTGCGGAAAAACGAATTCGAGACAGTCCTTCAGAATTACGAACATCTGGGACTTAACGTGATCGGAATCGATGCCAAAGACCGGTTTTACAAAGAATTATCGGGTGTGACCGATCCCGAAAGAAAACGGAAAATCATCGGCAAAAACTTCATCGATGTATTCGACGAGGAAGCGCATAAACTAACACACATCAAATGGTTGGCACAAGGAACCATTTATCCCGACATCATCGAATCGCTTTCCATAACCGGGACCACCATTAAAAGCCATCATAATGTAGGGGGGCTGCCCGAAAAGATGAATCTTAAACTGTGCGAGCCGCTACGCTTGTTGTTCAAAGACGAAGTGCGCAAAATAGGATTGGAATTGGGTATGAAACCCGACCTGATCTTCCGTCATCCTTTCCCGGGCCCCGGATTGGGTATCCGTATCCTTGGCGACATCACTCCCGAAAAGGTACGCATTGCACAAGAAGCCGATCATATTTTCATCTCGCATTTACGGACAGTCGGTTTGTATGACAAAGTTTGGCAGGCGGGAGCCATCTTGCTGCCCGTGCAGTCGGTCGGCGTAATGGGCGACGAGCGTACGTACGAAAATACCGTTGCCTTGCGCGCCGTCACTTCTACCGATGCCATGACGGCCGATTGGGCTCATTTGCCGTATGAATTCCTGGCGAAAGTATCGAATGAGATCATCAATAAAGTAAAAGGGGTGAATAGGGTGGTATACGATATTTCTTCCAAACCGCCTGCTACCATCGAATGGGAATAAATTCCGATCATAATCTGACAAAATATGAAGAAAGCCGTTGTTTTATTTTTATCGATTTTGACTTTTATGGGTTGTCGTCAACAGAAAACAGAAGAAGGATATTCCATCACGGGCACTGTCCCTGACGGAATCGAAGGGTGGATATATCTACAGGAATATAAAGACCGGGAATATAGGAATATCGATTCTTCCCATATCGTCGATCGGAAGTTCTCTTTTTCGGGCTCTGTTCCCGAGCCTCGCGTATATGCGCTACATTCGTCCCAAAAAGCACAGCGCGCCCAGATATTCTTGGAGAATGCTCCCACGGAAGTCCTTTTCAACAACGAATGGGAAATCGAGAGCATAAAAGGCTCGGAAAATACGGAACTGTTCCAGTTGCTTTTACCGGAAAGCCGAAAGGGAACATTGAACGCCGACAGTCTGATAGTAACCAATCCATCATCGCCGGTAGCCGTTTATTTTCTCACCCGCGAGATATATAAATATGATTTTGACGAATTGAAAATCCTTCGAAATACGATTTCCGACTCCTTAAGCGGCCATTCTTATGTAAAAGAAATAGATGAAACGCTGACGGGGTTGGAAAGAGTCCAACCGGGAAAGGAGGCACCCGATTTTACGCTTGAAACAGTGAACGGGGATTCGTTGAGTTTGCAGTCATTAAGAGGTCAATATGTATTGATTGATTTCTGGGCTTCCTGGTGTCCCGATTGCCGTAAATCGAATCCGCATCTGGTAAAGTTTTACAACCAATTTAAAAATCGCAACTTTACAATCTTAGGCGTTTCCATTGACGAAGACAAAGACCGGTGGAAAGACGCTATCGAGAAAGATGGATTAGCTTGGCCGCAGTTAATCACCCCCGGCGGATGGCACAGTGATATTGTGAAAACCTATGCCCTTCGATGGATTCCTACCGGCGTGCTCGTCGATCCCGAAGGAACGATTATTGCCAGGAGCATTCAGCCCGAGACGCTGGAAAGTTATTTAAAAACAAGCTTTCGCCCTTAAGCAAGGATAAAAATAAATCACGGGAATATCCCCGGATACCGATTCACTCAGATGAATTTCCTGCGGGACAATCTTTTATTCTAAAAAGATACAAAGATCCGCACATCGTCAAAACGGTTCATGTCTTTTAGAATCTGTTTAAATTTGTTTCTCGGTTCAAAACGTTTTTTTTGAATTGCGAAGAATACGTTAGGAACCTCCTTTCGTAAGGAATTTAAACAGTTTCTTAGCCTTTTTGCAATTAAAATGGAAAATATTGCGACATTTCCCCCTAAATACACAGCGAAAAACTCAAAAATAACACAATGAAGACTAAAAATACCACATTATTGGTATTGGGGGTTTGAAAAAGAGGCTCTACTTTTGTATTTCAGAATTTATCAAAACAGTTTTTAGTAAAAAGCAATATGGATAATTATTTAAAACGGAATCATCGAAAACAAACCCGAAAGGATTTGTTCAGGATAGATCACGACCGGGTGAAAGGCATAAGATCCGGCCGGTTTGTTTCTTTCGTACCTTCTTTTACCATCTACTCGACTCTTTTCTCTTCCTGTTGCGTCATGCGAATGTGCATGTGCCGCTAATTCTTCCTTTCTTTTTCTTTATTTAAAAATTTATTAAACGGTTCCGGTTACCGGAACAATACGATAATCTGTATTTTACAGATTAAGTACGATATACTTTAATACGTCCGCAAGAAAGATAAAATTCTCTCATTTATGCGGCTATGTGTTAAAACAACGCTTTTACCCTATAAAAGGGCGAAGCGTATGGCTAAAAATGAATTTCAATATGAATAATAGAGCGATTTTTTCACAAGTGAAAAATATCTTATCCGTAAACAAAAAAGGTATCGGCCCTTTATTAGGGTTCTTGCTCCTATCTCTTGGCCTGTATTCGCAGACGTCCTTGCAAGGTGTTGTCGTCGATAACTCCGGCGCACCCGTAATCGGTGCGACCGTTGTCGTACAATCTACGGCGAATGGGGCTCTCACAGACGAGAACGGAGCGTTCCGGTTTACAGTAAATCAATCGTTTCCGATAATATTGTCTGTCAGTTTTATCGGTTATGAAACGCAGCAAGTGGAAGTGAAAGAAGCACAATCGCCTATCCGTATTCTACTGTTAGAAGCGGTGAATGACTTGGAGGAAGTGGTGGTTGTCGGCTATGGCACGCAACGCCGCAAAGAGTTAACGGGAGCGGTGGCGTCGGTTTCCCGCAAACATCTGGAATATAACACCTCTCCTTCGGTCGACGCCTTGCTCAGCGGCGCCTTGGCAGGAGTGAATGTTACTCAGAGTTCCGGACAACCGGGCGCTCCGGCGAGCGTGCGTATTCGTGGCGGAAACTCCATCAATGCAAGCAACGATCCGCTCTATGTGATCGATGGGTTTCCGTATTTCAGCGATAACTCATCGACGAAAGTCGGCTTCGGGGGAATCGAAGGAGAATCCAATCCGCTGAATTTATTGAATCCTTCCGATATCGAATCCATTGAAGTATTGAAAGATGTATCGGCAACGGCTATTTACGGATCGAGAGGATCCAATGGAGTCATTCTTATCAACACCAAAAAAGGGCAAAAGGGAAAAAGTGCCGTCAATTACCAATATTCTTTGGGCCAAAGCCAATCGGCAAAAGAATTGAATCTGCTCAATGCCTCGCAATGGGCTCGTATGCAAAAGGATTACTTTCTCAACAAGCCGGGATACAGTGATGCTGAGATCGAGCAATTGGGGGACGGATATGATTGGCAGAATGCCGTTTTACAGACTGGGGTAACACAAAATCATTCCATCTCGATTAGTGGAGGAGATGAAAAATCGAGCTATTTTTTATCGGGAGGAAACTTGTCGCAAGATGGAATTATCTTGAAATCAGGATTCGACCGCTTTATCGGAAGGATAAATTATGACCGCAACGTGTTTTCCAACTTCTCCGTAGGCGTTAACTTAACGGCCACCAAAAGTACCCAAAACAGCCTGACGACTTTTGAAGGCGTTAATTATAACAGTTCTCCTTATTCCAAGGGGATTGCCAACTCTTTGACGTATGCCCTGTATATTCCTCCGGTCGTTCCTTTTTATAATGCCGACGGATCTTACAATTATAACAATCCTTTCGAATATGCTTACCTGCGGGAAGGGAGCAAGACGGCAAACCCGATATCCGATCTTAAGAACAGTACCGCCGAAACGATTAATACGGTGGTGCTCGGCAATTTTTATGCGAAGTATTCTCCCATTGACGGGTTGACCGCTAAGATAAATCTCGGAAGCAATATCAGTCATACGACGCAAAATTATTTTTCGCCTTCTTATACCGCTTTGGGATTAGAACCCGACGGCATAGGAGGGATCGGAAACAAGCGGGTGGAAATCTTGCTTTCGGAATTTACGCTATCGTATGCAAAAAAGATCAAGGATATTCATTCCTTTGATGCATTAGGGGGATTTACCTATCAGGATACGAAGATGAATCTTCTTACCACGATGAGTGCCGGTTTTACCAATGAAGATCTGGGCGTAGACAATTTGCAAGATGGAAAGCCTTACGGCAGCACTCCTATTTTGAGCGGAGCAACGCGTAGTAAACTCTATTCGCTGCTGGGAAGAATCAACTATTCCCTATTAGACCGCTACCATTTAACGACGAATTTTCGCAGCGATTATTCCACCCGTTTTGCCAAAAACCATAAATGGGGCATTTTCCCTTCTTTAGGATTGTCTTGGAATATAAACGACGAAGCTTTTTTGCGGGATGCCAAGACACTCAATAATCTGAAACTCCGCCTGAGTGCGGGAAGTGTGGGTAATCAGGAAATAGGGGATTATGAGTATCTGCAATTACTCGAAGCTGTTTATTACGGAGGAAATGTTGCTTACCGGGTTGGAAACAGCGGCAATGAAAACTTGAAATGGGAAACCACCACTCAATACAATATAGGGGTCGATGCCGGATTTCTGAACAGCCGTATCTCGTTGACGGCCGATGCTTATTACAAAAAAACCTCTGATTTGCTGTTAAGTATTCCTCCCAAATTAGGTGAAGAGAACAATCAATTGGTCAACGTCGGGAATGTTGTCAATAAAGGAGTAGAATTAACGGTAAACGCTATCGCCGTCGATCGTCCCGGCTTCCAGTGGTCGCTTACAGGCAATATTGCCCGCAACCATAACGAAATAACAAAATTGAATGATAACGGAGATATTATAGACGGAGTCGAAATTTTACGAGTGGGAGAATCGCTCGGTTCATTCTATGGTTTGGTATTCGAAGGCGTCGTACAAACAGGGGAGGATGTTTCAAAACTTCCGACGTCTCCGGCGTATACGACGTTACAGCCGGGCGATCCTAAATTCAAAGATGCCCATAACGATAATCATATCGACAAAAATGACCGGGTAGTATTGGGAAGTCGTCAACCGGATTTTACCTATGGGTTTTCGAGTATGCTCAATTATCGGAATTTCGATTTGTTTGTCCTGCTGCAAGGATCACAGGGGAATCAAGTGTATAATCTTTTGCGGCGTTATCTGGAAAGCCCGAATGATGCGTACAATGCTTCGGACGTTTTATTGGACAGTTGGACTCAAACCAATCCTTCTACGACCGTCCCGCGTATTACGAATGTGCCTCTTTCGAGTGAATTGGACAGCCGGTATATAGAAGATGCCTCTTACTTGCGGCTTAAGACCCTGACCGTAGGATATACCCTTGCGAAGCTTCCGTTTGCCTCCAAAAACATTCCTTTTAAGCTCCGGTTTTTCGGAACGGCTCAAAACCTGTTTACCCTTACCGGCTACAAAGGTTATGATCCCGAAATCGCAAAAGGAATTGATTTGGGCGCTTACCCCGTAGCCAGGACATTTACTATCGGGGCGAGTATAACATTTTAACGGTAATCATGGACGGCAAAGAATAATATCGAATAAAAAGTACATCCCTCTAAGGAGTGTAAAGAAATAAATCATTCTTAAATTATCAACATCTAAAATTATCAGGTTATGAAAAAAAAGTCTTTAAATTTGGCAGCTCTTGCAGCCATACTAATCAGTAGTCTTGTATTCTATTCGTGCGAAAACGAATCGGATCCGCCGAGTGTCGTTACCGAGGAATCGGTGTGGAAGTCAGATCAGGAAGCATTGGCGACCGTAAATGCCGTTTATCCTCCTCTGCAACGCTTAAGTTCGTCTTATTCTTTTTTATTGGAGTCGGCAACCGAAAATACTATCAGTTTTGAAGGAGCCGATGATGAGGCCGGGCCATTGGTCAGTCTTTTTCAAACAGATATCAACAATTGGTATCCGACAAAAGTATTCAATTATCTGTATGTAAGCATCAATGAAGCAAATCGTACGGTGGCTAAGGCCGATTCCAGCTACGCAGGCGGAAATTTATCTCAGGATGTGATCAAGCTTGCAAGAGCCCGAGCCAAATTCGTTCGCGGTCTGGATTATCTCTACTTAACTCAACTTTGGGGGGAAGTCCCTCTTATTTTAAGCACAACTTCTTCGAAAAAGGAACAAACCGAACGTCAGTCCATTGATAAGGTTTACGAACAAATCGTTCAAGACTTGACGGAAGCGGAAGCTGACTTGCCGCCTTTTGACCAGACTCGCTCCAATCCCAGCAAAGGGGCTGCTAATGCCATCCTTGCCCGGGCTTATTTGACTTGGGCGAGCAAACCTCTTTCGCAAAACGAAGTAGGAGCCATATCCGGTAGCAAAACGGATCCTTCTGCTGTTACTTGGGATACGAAAAAATTGGAGAAAGCGGTAGAATATGCCGATAGAGTCATTAATAGCGGTAATTACAAATTGGAAAACGATTTTGAAGATAACTTCGGCGTGCCTGCGGAGAACCGTTCACCCGAACATATCTTTACGATCCATCACGATGGCGACGGACAGGGAGATGCTCAAGGAAACCATCAAACGCATTGCCCGTTTACTTTCCGTTTCGATTTATATCAGGATAACCATATTGGCCCGGCGGATGTTACGCTTCTTGACCGCTTTTCCGATAAAGATAAACGAAAAAGATTCTCTCTCCTTACACGTTTATATAATCAAGATGAACCCCTCGTGAACAGTCCGCAAAGCGCAAGCGATTATAAAGAGTATCATTATGTATATCCTATCACTTCTCCCCGTGTCGGGAAATACATTCATCGCAACTCCAAATATCCCGAAGTGGCGCCGGGAACAGAGGCTGGCCAACCGAATAACATCAACCGTATTGAAATTCGTTATGCGGAAGTTTTATTAATCAAAGCTGAGGCTTTACTCAATCTGGGAAAAGCAACTGAAGCCGCTGGCGTGATCAATGAACTGCGAAAAAGAGCCGGCTTGAGCGATTTAGCGACGCTCACTCAAAAAGATCTGGAAAATGAATGGTATCTGGAACTTTTCTTTGAGCAAAAGCACTGGTTGAATCTGGTACGCTGGCGTAAATTGGTAAACACCGTGCTGACGGAAACGCCGAAATTCGAGTATTATAAAGAAGATTATAAATCCGTAGAATCACAAGTGGCTAAATTCGGCCCCGAGAATGATGGCACCCAGGCAGGAAAGGTGAAAACCAACTATCCGTTCTTTGCCAAAGTGTATAAGCATCTTCATTCCAAAACGACGAATGTAAGCGGTAGGTTTTATCGTTTCCCCATTCCGAAAGGATTATCGGGCAATGATCTGGGTATAGAGCAAAATCCGGGTTATTAATGTTGTTTTTGCTTTACCGGGGGTGTCGATTCAAGCGGCGCCCCCGGTTCCATAAATCATAGAATAATATATATGAAGAAATTCTTTTCAAACAACAGTGTCCGTTTATTTTTGGCGGCGGTTGCCGGATTATTGATAGGGGAATATGCAACGGAAGGGGTTATCCGTGTTATTCTTCCTATAAAACATGTATTGGGACAGATTATCTTTTTTCTGATACCGCTCCTTATTTTCGGTTTCATCACCCCTTCCATTACACGCCTGAAAGATCATGCCTCGAAGTTTCTGGGCATATCCGTCGCGTTGGCTTATCTGTCGTGTGTGGGAAGCGCCACGTTGGGCGCGGTTGCCGGATACAACCTTATACCGCTTATCGATATCACGCCGGTGGAGGGGGCGCAAAAAGAGCTTCCCGAACTATTCTTCCGGCTGGATATTCCGCCTGTGATAGGAGTCTTAAGCGCGTTGGTATTGTCGTTTTTCCTGGGATTATCCATTCTTTGGACGAAGGCGAAGAGAATAGAAAATGCGTTATATGAATTCCAGGGCATTGTCTTTGTAATGGTGAAAAAATTCCTGATACCCATTCTTCCGTTCTTTGTCCTCACGAATTTCAGTGTTTTTTCTTATCAGGGAATTATACAATCACGATTAGTCGTTTTTCTGGCCATTCTGCTTATTACGCTTCTTTGCCATATCCTTTGGCTCACGTTTTTGTACGGGTCGGCCGGAATATATTCAAAGAAAAATCCATGGCAGGTACTTAAATATTACGGACCCGTTGCATTGACCTCGTTGGGCACGCAATCTTCGGCTGCCAGTTTGGGGATCGCTATCGAAGAAACGCGGAAAAGCCCCGTTTTGAAACCCGAAGTACGCGATTTTGCGATTCCTCTCTTCAGCACCATTCATTTCCCCGGTTCTATACTCGATGTCTCTTTTCTGGCATTGGCGGTGTCGCAAATATTATACGGAACGATGCCGGCTATCGAACAGATTATTCTCTTTATTCCCCTTCTCGGTATTTTTGCCGTAGCCGCGCCCGGATTACCCGGAGGCACGCTTTTCATTTCGTTAGGACTGATACATGCTGTTTTGGGATTGGATGAAGCCGCGACCGCTTTAATGATCACCATTTTTGCCTTATTGGACAGTTTTGGAACGACCCATAATATAACCAGCGCCGGAGCTTTGTCGTTGATATTGTCCGGATATGCAGAAAAGAAAGAAGCTAAATCTTCTTCCCGGGCCGAAGCAGAAAAACCGATTCTTTAACTTTCGGCTCCATATCCTATTGTATACGGTCCGTTTATGGCCGGGTAGAAAATCGTCGGCGATGACGATATTTGAAACAGCAAGAAGAAATTAATCTTCTTGTTCTTCTTTTGTCAGATCTAACTTTTCGTCATCCTTGCTACGGTCAAAAAACATTTTCCGCAGAGGATTCGCATGAGCCTCATCGTAAGCCGACCGATTCCTGATAACGTCCAGAGCCAGATAAATAGCTTGGCGAAACGATTCATCCGAAGCGATGCCTTTCCCGGCTATATCATAAGCCGTGCCATGATCGGGAGAAGTGCGTACAATGTCGAGTCCCGCAGTATAGTTTACGCCGGCCTCCATCGCTAACGTCTTAAATGGAATAAGTCCCTGATCATGATACATCGCTAAAATAGCATCGAATTCCTTAAACCTGCCGGAGCCGAAAAAGCCGTCCGAAGGAAAAGGTCCGGCGCAAAGAATTGTTTGTTTTTGCGCCTCAGCCACAGCCGGGATGATCACGTCCATTTCTTCTTTTCCCAAAAGGCCGTTCTCTCCCGCATGCGGATTTAATCCCAAAACCGCAATACGGGGATTTTCCAAATTGAAATCGCGTACTAAAGATGTCTGTAACGTCCGTATTTTTTCAAGAATCAGCTCTTTCGAAATTGTATCGGGAACGTCACGGACAGGTATGTGGGCCGTAACCAATGCCACGCGCAGATTATTGCAAACCATCATCATTAATGCCTTTTTTCCCTTACCAAAACGTTCTTGAAGAAATTCGGTATGACCGGGAAAAGAAAAATGATCGTTTTGGATGGTATCTTTATGGATAGGCAACGTTACCAGAGCATCTATAAGGCCGTTTTTAAGATCTTGAGATGCTCTGTCGAGAGCCATATAGGCCGCTTCTCCGGCATCGGGACTCGGCGACCCCAAGTCTATTTTTATTTCATCTTTTATGCAATTGATAAGATTCAATTTCCCGTCGTTGTAATCTTCAGCCTTGGTTATCGTATAAAAATTGATTGGCTTGTAGTTCAAGACTTTTCTATGATAAGATGCCGATTTGGCCGATCCGTAAATGATCGGAGTGAAAAATTCGGTTAAGCGAATATCGGAGAATGTTTTCAAAAGAATCTCATATCCGATTCCGTTGATATCTCCATGGGTAATACCTATTTTTAGTAATTCTGACATAGTCTATATATCGGTTTATAGATGAGTTTAATTATTATTTGTTTCGATTTTGTTGACCTGCGCCATCTCTTCGCTACGGTTGCCGTTCGATTGTTTCTCCGTAGAAAGCATGCCGCAAGCCGCAAAGATATCCTCGCCCCGGGAAGCGCGTATGGTACAAATAAACCCTTTAGAGGACAAGAAATCCCGAAAACGAATCATTGTGCCGTCAGAAGCCGGTTTCAGTTCACTTTGTGGGATGACATGAAACCGGATTAAATTGATGCGGCAGTCGAGTCCCGAGAGCAGCTTTGCCAATTCCCTTGCATAGATCAGCGAGTCATTGATGCCGTCAAACATAATATATTCAAACGACAAACGACGTTGGCGACTCCAATCGTATGGCCGAAGTAACTCGATTACATCATTCATCGGGTAAGCTTTCTCGACCGGCATGAATGTTTGCCGTTGAACCGATAAAGGACTATGCAGGCTGACGGCCAAATGGCAGGTGCTTTCGTCGAGGAAGCGTTTCAATTTCGGAACGATACCGATGGTGGACAACGTAATGCGCTTCGGGCTCCACGCCAATCCGTAATCGGCCGTAAGCAATTCGATCGCTTTCATTACGTTATCGTAATTATCGAGAGGTTCGCCCATTCCCATGAAAACGATGTTCGTGAGTTTATCGGCGTTGGGTACGGAATATATTTGATTCAATATTTCATTCGTCGATAAGTTTCCTTTAAATCCCATTTTGCCGGTCATGCAGAAATCGCAATTCATTTTACACCCTATCTGGGAAGATACGCACAGCGTCAACCGGTCATCTTCCGGAATATTCACCGATTCAGTAAATGCTCCGGAAACTGTTTGGAAAAGCATCTTCTGTGTCCCGTCGACCGATGTTTGAATATCAACCGGCTGCACACGCCCTACCTGAAAATGTTTTTTGAGCACATCCCTGTTTCGTAACGAGATATTCGTCATTCCGTCAATGGAGTCGACTCGTTTTATGTATACCCAATCGGCAATTTGTTTAGCCGTAAATTTAGGCAATCCGAAAGAAAGAATGGCTTCCGTTATTTCAGCCAACGTCATGCCGAGTAAATAGTGTTTTGAAATCATCAACGTCTCTTGTTCTTGAGGAGACAAAGATAGTCAGTATTTGTGAAATACATTCCATCAACTAAAAAATCCGCACATTCATGAGTTCTAACGGGAAATACTATTTATCCCCATAGTGTCCCCATGCACTGATTACGACCACCGTTATGATATCTTCATAGATTTGATAAATAAGCCGGTGTTTGCCCGTTATTCTTCTTGACCATTGTCCTTTTCTGGCTCCTATTAATGGTTCCGGGTTTCCTGTTCCTGTTGTAGGATGTTCTCGGAGCTCCTTTATAAGATTCGTAATTTTTGCTAATATTGCTTTCTGTCCCGACTTCTTATGAGTCCGGACATCATCGATAAATTGTTGTTTATATTTTATTATATAGTGTTTTTCATCCGTTTTCATAAACTAAAAAGAGCATTTTCCTCTTCTTTAGACAAGGTTAGCGTTTGTCCTTGACGGGCTTTATCAAGGTGTTCGAGATTTCGCGTATCTGCAAAAAATAAATCTCCTGAAGGACTTACGTCAAAAGGATTAACCCTATATTTAGAAGGGATAGACATAAATTCTTTAATCCAATCCTCACTTAGTAATATTTTGTCAGGTTCGTCTGTTACAACCAACTGAACATATTTGCGCCCTCTTTTAACAGCAACTTTTTCTTTTTCAGCTAAATCAAAATAGGTCTTTGTTTTTCTTACTATTTCTCTCGTTGTTATTATCTTCATATTTTCTGTTTTTGATACATACAAATGTATGTACGATTTCCTGTATATACAAATTATTCTATTCTTTTCCGTATATTTGTCATTCAAAATCATTCAATCAATCATTTTTCTTATGAAAAAGTATCTGTTTTTATCAATCTGTTCCCTATATACATTCATGGCGATGGCACAACAAACACCTATCGTATTATTTCCTGACGGAGCCCCGGGAGAAACACGGAAACTTACTCAAAAAGACGACTTGAGCGGCGATAAGGTTGCCGGATGCCCGGTACTTCGTATCAGCGACGTGAGCGAACCCACCCTTACCTTCTATCCGGCGCCAGCGGATAATAACACCGGTGCAACCATTATTGTAAACCCCGGAGGCGGGTACAATATATTGGCTTACAATCTCGAAGGAAGCGAAATTTGTAAACGTTTCAACAGTCACGGCCTCAACTGCGTATTGGTAAAATACCGTGTGCCCCGCCGCGAAGGGAAGGAAAAACACGAAGCTCCTTTGCAGGACTTGCAACGAGCCATTGCCTATACGCGCTCACATGCTACAGAGTGGAAAATCGATCCCGGCCGCATCGGCGTCATGGGATTCTCTGCCGGAGCGCATTTAGCGGCTGTTGCCAGCAACCATTATTCGCAAGCGACTTATCCTAAAGTGGATCGGTATGACGAAACCAGCCTGCGCCCTGATTTTTGCATATTGATTTATCCGGCTTATCTCGACGGGCCGAATTTCAGCATTGCTCCCGAACTGAAAGTCACCGAAAATACTCCACCGACAATCCTTGTACAAACGCAAGACGACCACCGTCTGCTAAACAGCAGTCTGTTTTACTATTATGCTCTTAAGGAGGCCGGCGTACCGGTTGCCATGCATCTTTACCCTTCCGGCGGACACGGGTACGGCCTCCGGAATACCGGCGATTTGGTCAACGAATGGCCTTATCGTGTACTGAATTGGTTGCAGGATATCGGAATGACGCGGTAATCAGCAGCCGTCTTCCATTGCACAATCTTCTCCGGCGGTTTCGAACTCAATCGTGACATGCTGAATGTCATGTTCCGCTAATTTTCTGCGGATCGAATCTTTTAAAGAGTGAAGGGCGGTCATTGGCAAGGGTTCGTTCAGTACCACATGGACGGTCATTACGTTATATTCGCCATCGGCCGACCATAGATGCACATCATGTACACTCTGTATCTCAGGATACGATTCGATCATTTTCATGATTTCATCGGTATCGATACGGCTCGGACTGCCTTGCAAAATAATCCTCCAACTTTCTTTCATATTCCGGAATACATTATAGAGTATGAATACCGCAATGGCAATGGATAATATGGGGTCAATGACGGGCAGATCGGTAAAATGCATTATTCCCGCTCCGATAAGCACGGCAACCCATCCCAACACATCCTCCAGCATGTGTAGCGAAACGACTCTTTCGTTGATCGAATGCCCTTTCCGTAAGCGGAGCACGGCCGCGCCATTCACGATTACGCCGAATACAGCGAGCAAAAGCATGCCGCCGGTGTCGGGTTGTTGAGGCGAAAATAAACGAGGCAAGGCATGAACAAGGATCAATACGCTACCGACGATTAAGACAATAGAATTAATGACGGCTCCCATCAACGAAAACCGTTTATAGCCATAGGTGTAAATTTTATTGCTTTTCTTCTTAGCCAATTTTTGAAAGTACCATGCAAGCCCAAGCGAAAAACTATCGCCCAGATCATGTACGGCATCCGATAGAATAGCCATGCTATTCGTCAATATTCCCCCGATAAATTCTATCAATGTGAAAGACAAGTTCAGGAAGAACGCCGTTTTAATATTCTTTACATCTTCGTGATGATCGTGATGATGAGTATGCATTGTCCTATGAATAAAAATATAAGGATTATAACGTTATAGTAAAAAGAATGTTCTTGTTTTGACTTTTCTATCGATTTTCAAGATTATCCGGAAGAGCAACTGGAAAAAAAGAGAAAGCTTAGGCAATAATTTGTTTTTAACCTCCTTATATTGCATTTAAATATCTACTTTTGTATTACAAATATTAAGAAGTTATTTTTATAAAACTAAAAACAATGAAACATCTGAGCTATCTGTCGTTGTGCATAGCGGCATGGATGATGTTCGCATGCACCTCTTCGAGAAAAGAAACAACAATGTTGAATCAATCTGATTATCCCGCACCTCCTGTCGCGGAAATGAAGCCCGATACGTTTAAGAATTTCGGGCAAGTACGTATCGACAATTATTTTTGGTTGAAAGATAAAAACAATCCTGCGGTGATTGACTATTTGAATGCCGAGAATACCTATACCGATACGGTGATGGCTTCGACCAAACAATTGCAACAAGCCATTTATGACGAAATCCTCGGCCGGATGAAGGAAGATGATGAAAGCTATCCTTCGTTTAGTGACGGATATTACTATTACAGTCGTACCGAAAAAGGAAAACAATACCGCACCTATTGTCGAAAAAAAGGCTCCCTGCAAGCTTCGGAAGAAATCATTTTCGACGTTAACAAGATGGCCGAAAACAAGTCCGCTTTTATCTTTGCCGGTTATTCCGTTAGTCCGGACAATAGCAAAGCGGCTTATTTCTACAATGAAACGGGGTCTTATGCCGAATTTACGATGAAAGTAAGAGACCTTGCTTCCGGAGACGATATTGGATTCGCTATCGAGGGGGCAAGCTCTTCTGCCTGGTCGACCGACAACAAGACTTTATTTTATGGGGTTGTCGACAATACGTTACGTTCCTATCAGATACATCGGCGTCAACTCGATGCGCCCCAAAGCGCCGTGGTATATGAGGAAAAAGACCCTAAATTCAGTGTCTACGTATCGGGCGACAAAAACGACCAATTCATTTTTATTTCCAGTGGCAGTTCTACTACATCGGAAGAGCGTTTTATTCCGGCGGATCAACCTCTTGCCGCCTTCAACCTGTTTGCCGCGCGCGTACAAGATGTCGATTATTCCGTATATCCCCATAAGGAAAAATTCTTTATTCGCTATAAGGATAAAGAAAATCTGAACGGTAAGATTTATGAGGCTCCCCTTACCGGTTATGAAGACAAGAAGACCTGGAAAGAATTCGTGCCGCACAATCCGGATGTACGCATCGAAGGGTTAGATATCTTGAAAGATTACGTCGCGCTCGAATTTCGTAAGAACGGCCTGGCGGAAATTGAATTGAAACCGGTCGCCGGAGGCGAATCGAAATATATTACTTTCCCCGAACCGGTGTATACGGCTTCGTTGGGAGGAAATCCCGAATATGACTCGACCACTGTGCGCTATTCCTATACCTCCCTCAACCGCCCCAACACATTATATGAATATGATATTCCGACGGGTGAAAGCAAGGTGTTGAAAACTCAGGAAATTCCGTCCGGTTTTAATCCCGACGACTACATTGTCGAACGGCTATGGGCAACCGCTCCCGATAGCGTGCAAGTGCCGATGGCCATCGTTTATAAAAAAGGATTGAAGAAAAACGGACAAAATCCGGCGCTGCTGTATTCTTACGGTAGTTATGGGATGAGTTCGGATGTGTTTTTCAGTACCAGTTTTTATAGTCTGATCGACCGGGGATTTATTTTCGCGATCGCTCAAATACGTGGCGGAAGCGACTTAGGCGAACAGTGGTATGAAGACGGCAAACTCCTGAAAAAGAAAAATACCTTCACCGATTTTATCGCCTGTAGCGAGAAGCTCATAGCCGATAAATACACTTCGCCTCATAAATTGGCCGCCATGGGTGGCAGCGCCGGAGGATTGCTGATGGGCGCCGTTGCCAATATGCGGCCCGACCTGTATCAAACCATCGTCGCGCAAGTGCCTTTTGTGGATGTAATCAACACGATGCTGGATGATACCTTGCCCCTCACAACGGGCGAATATGAAGAGTGGGGCGATCCCAATGTACAGGAATATTATGATTATATGCTTTCTTACTCGCCGTATGATAACATCAAAGCGCAAAATTATCCCAATATGTTGGTTACCGGCGGGCTGAACGACTCACAGGTGCTTTTCCACGAACCGACTAAGTACGTAGCTAAGTTGCGCGCGCACAAAACCGATGATAACTTATTGCTGCTACATATAAATATGGATTCGGGGCATGGTGGAGCCACCGGCCGTTATGATGGCATTAAGGATACGGCATTCGAGTTCTCGTTCATCTTGAACCGGGTCGGAATAAATGAGTAGTTTTTAATTGACAATAAAAATTCAAATCATTTTAAGGAAGTTCTCCGTAAGGAAAGCTTCCTTATCTTTTTTACGGATGGCTAACGGAGGCTTTCTCGCAAAGTGTCGGTTATTTCATAGCTTGTTTATCTATATCCATCACGACAAGCGAGGCGATGGTCATGCCGAACATGGCGGGTATATAGGAACTCGTTCCATTAATGCGGGCTTTCTGGCTGCACCATTCATGGTTTGCCAAATCCGGATCGCCGGGGCCTTCCACAGCTTTCGGACATAAACATTTTTCCGTACCGCAGGAAGTGTTTTGGCCCTTGTTCTGCAATAATTCATCGCTGTACACACAAAGGAATTCCTTGTTCAATCCGCCTTCTCTACGGATCCGTTTGCGTAAGGCGGCGCCGAGAGGACATCCCTTCACTTGCATAAATTCAGCGACACGGATGCGGGTAGGATCTATTTTCAGGGCCGCCCCCATCGACGAGAAGAAAGTCGCATGGGTTTTAACCGCTTCGCGAATGAGATGTATTTTGTTCGAAAGGCTGTCGATGGCATCAATGATGTAATCGTACGAGTCGAGACGGAAAGAATCGTGCGTTTCGGGGCTATAAATCTTCTGCAACGCCACGATCTCCGCCCGCGGATTAATCTCCAGCAGCCGGTCCCTTAATATCTCGACTTTTACTTTTCCGATGGTTTTTGTGGTGGCGATTAACTGGCGGTTCACATTGGTGATGCAAATGCGGTCGGAATCGACTAATGTCAAGTGCTTTATTCCTGAACGGATCAGGCTTTCGGCACACCAACTGCCGACGCCTCCTATGCCGAATATAATGACTCTTTTATCTGCCGCATGCTGCATAAAGCCTTCGCCCATGAGCAATTCGGTTCGCTGGAACAGTGCTTTTTCGATTCCCATAAAAACGCTTTATTCAAAAAACGGCGCAAAGATAGGAATTAGATTTGTTATTCCCCAATCCTGCACGAATCACTTCACTCGCGTTTTTGTATCGCCCTTCTGCAATTCTATTTTGCACGAATTCTTCAAAATAGTTTCCCAAAGAAACGGATGTATTGCGTCCCATAGTCTTTTATTTTATAATTAAACTGCAAACAAATATACATAAAAGTATACA
>DHOU01000028.1 GCA_002409745.1 Bacteroidales bacterium UBA5382 | reverse complement strand
ATAATAATTTAATTTTTATCATTTGAGTAATAATTATAATTTTACGCCTACTCTTTCGTTTTTCAGCTTCTACGGTTACTCTTTTATTTCATGTCGTTTTTCACTTTCACATTTTCCGACTTCAGATGACAAGTCTTTTTCTTTTATCGGCTTATTTGAATATTGAATAATCAAATCATTCATTTCTTTTTTTATAACGATAATTTTCGTGGAAGGCACTTTTACTTCTTTTTTTATTATTATGCGTGCCATATTACAAGCTCTTTCATATTGATTATTTTTTTCATACAATTTGGCTAATCGATAAATTGGGAAAAACCTGACCGGAATCATCCGGCTAGCCAGAATTAAACAGTCTTCAGCATTAGCCATACAGTTTGTCTTTTCGAAATTATCGGCTAGTAATATCTCTAATTCGATATCATCCATATATTTTTGACATTCTAAAAGTATTTCATTACTTTTTTTATATTCTCCGATAAAATTGAGTTCTGCTCCGTAATTATATAAAAATAAGGCATCCTTTTTTAAGTGACAATTTGTGTATAAATTGGCATATTCCGATAGCATTTCCTCTGAAAACCCTGCTAAAGACCTTTTTGCTATTGAATTCCACTTATATTCATATTTTATCTGGAAAATAGCACTTGCAAGAAGAATAGAGTTTAAGCAAATTATCGATTGAATATAGAATTTATTATTGAGAATACGAAACGTTGACTCTCCATTGCTTGATTGCAGATATGCAAATAAAAAGATGACCATTAATTGAACGAAAGGATAATATAACGGATATGAAAATAAAGCGCATATTCCTATGGATAACAAACTTAAACGAACAAAAAATATTTCGGAAGAATGTTGTTTTCTCGATTGATAAATGGGAATTACCATAAGCAGCAGTGAAAAAGTGAAACCGATGAACCCATAGTTTACAATTTCTTTTATAAATTCATTAAAAGGATGTTTTACGTTATCAGATAATTTTATGAATTTGCTATTCGGGTGTTCGGTAAAATACTTCGCCTGTTGGACCATATAATTTGCAGTAAATCCATTACTTCCATGTCCGAATAGCGGGGCTTGCTTAACCAATTCTGCCGAACAGCGCCATATTAATAGCCGTCCGTCTGCCGAATCCTTTTTTATAAAATACAAGCCAAAACATAATAAAATACCTGTAAAGGTGATAATTTTATAATGAAAAGGGGAGAGTCTTATTTCTCTTCTTTTCAAAAAGTAAACGATAGAAATAATCGTTGATATCATAACTGCTAATATAGCGGCGCGTGCACCGCACAGGATAATAGTCCCAACCATTAAAAAAGAAGCGACAATACCTAAATATTTGTTCTTCTCTTTCGATACAAAACTAATGTAAAGAGAGAATGGATAAAGTAAAGCTATCGAAGCCGAAATGCCCGCAGGGTTATTGAATGGCCCGTCCATAGTAAAGACTTCGTGTGTTTTGGGTATCCATCGCATGTATTCTCCTATTCCCCATACGGAAAAAACAACTCCCAAACAAGCAAATAAAAGAAATAGAATATATTTTTGCGGAATTTCTTCCCAAAACCAGTAAAATAATAAAAAAACGGATATAATAGTCCAAAATTCAATTGCGTTTCCAAAATTCCACCTGCTGCAGTGAAGATGGTATATCCACCATAATATAATCAATGAAGAATAAAATAGTGAAGGGAATGTCATTTTCCCTTTTTTGATAAGCACATACACCATTAATCCTATTGCTGTCATTGATTGCACCAGAAATTTGGGACCTGTCTTAAACCGATTCACAAAAATATCAGGAATAAAGAAGATAGATCCTAATAATAAGAGTAAAGCAAATATAAAAATCCCAATATGTATTGAGTTATATTTCAAATTGCTAAGTTTTTATTTATACAAATATACTACTGTCTATACTTATGGATATACTCATTTAACGAAATTAACTACTCTAATAACGTTCATTATTCTATTCAAAAAGAGTACTATCTTTTTCGCTTGTTTAGGATAGCATTCACTTTCAGGGTAAGGTGAAAATCAACGCGTTTTTGTGAAAACAGATGTTGATTGGTTTATTAAATTTTTGAATGTGTTGTCTATTGTGTTTTCTTCTGTGTCAATCGTCTCGAGCAGAAACCTAAAATAGCTTTACTCGAACTAAAACCGATGAAAGAGCGTTCAATAAGAACTAACTTTTAAAAAAAGGATATATGTCGAAAAGAGATGATTTCAAAAAATTGCACGCGGCAAACGAACCGTTTATTCTGGCAAATGTATGGGATGTGAAAAGCGCGCAGATAGCTGAGAAAGCCGGTTATAAAGCGGTCGGCGTTTCGGGGCACGCGGTAGCGGAGACTTTCGGATATGCTGATGGGGAAGATATGAGCTTCGAGGAGTTGTTGTATATGGCTAAGCGAATCGCTTCTTCGGTTGCCCTGCCGGTATCGGTGGATATCGACGGCGGGTATTCCCGCGACGTGAAAGAGATACAACAACATGTGAAGCAATTGACGGATATAGGTGTCGTAGGAATCAATATCGAGGATTCGGTCGTGACAAACGGTAACCGCAAGTTGGCCGATGCCGCCGCTTTCGCCGATACGATACGGAGTTTACGGCAATATATCGATCAGCAAACGCACGGGGTGTTCTTGAATATCCGTATCGATACGTATGTGGTCAAACATCCGCAGGCGTTTGAAGAAACCTTATCGCGTGTGAAGCTTTATGAGGCTGCCGGGGCCGATGGGGTGTTTGTTCCCGCCGTTACAAAGGAAAAGGAAATTGCCGCTCTTGTCGATCGTACGTCTTTACCTTTCAACGCTTTTTTGTTGAAAGATACTCCCGATTTCAATACATTGAAAGAGTTAGGGGTAAAAAGAATCAGTTGTGGGGCAGCACTCCATGCCAAGAGTTATAAAGAGGCGGAAAAACTGTATAAGGAGCTTCTTGATGAGAAACGGTTTGACGGACTTTTCTAAAAAAAACAGCATAAAAGAATAAACAAAATTAGATCATTCGGAAAATTCAAAACAGTTTCTAAGATTGAATAGATCTTTTCAAGGATTAATTTGTTTTTTCGAAAAGTGTTTTATTACTTTGTACCTGAATTGAGAGCGGATAGTCCCATAAGGGTAAATGCGCTCTCGATAAATTTTATAAATACACTTAGAAATATGCCAACGAATTCAGTTGTGACCGATATTCCGCAGGTGACCATCCGCTTTTCAGGCGATTCTGGTGACGGAATGCAATTATCAGGCACATTATTTTCTACACTTTCCGCTATTTTCGGCAACGAGATAGCTACTTTCCCCGATTATCCGGCAGAGATACGCGCCCCGCAGGGTACCTTGCAGGGTGTTTCGGGCTTTCAGGTCCGTATCGGATCAAAAGATGTCTATAATTCAGGCGATAAAACCGACGTGTTGATCGCGATGAATCCTGCGGCCTTGAAAGTCAATGCCGAATATCTAAAAAGGGGATCTATTGTGCTTTTCGACACCGACTCATTTCAAAAAAAGGATTTGGAAAAAGCCCGTTTCGAGACGGAAGACCCTTTCGAGGAGTTAAAAATCGACTATGTCCAACCTATTCCGGTCGCGATTACCTCTATGACGAAAGATTCGCTTCAAGGAATGGATTTGACCGCGAAAGAAATGACCAGGAGTAAGAATATGTTTGCTCTCGGGGTCGTTTGTTGGCTGTTTAACCGTCCGTTGGAAATCGCCGATCATTTGGTGGAGGAGAAGTTCGCCAAAAAACCGAAAGTGGCCGATACTAATATTAAAGTTCTTACGGCTGGGTATAATTTCGGAAACAATACGCACTTGACGGCTTCTACTTATCGGATTGACAGTGTAGAGGCCGGCAAGGGGTTTTATACGGATGTTAAGGGCAATACCGCCACGGCTTACGGATTGATAGCCGCGGCCGAAAAAGCCGGGTTACAGTTGTTTTTAGGCTCTTATCCTATTACGCCGGCTACCGATATCTTACAGGAATTAACGAAAAGGAAAGATTTAGGCGTGAAGGCCCTTCAGATGGAAGACGAGATAGCAGGCATCAGTTCCGCTATCGGGGCAAGTTTTGCCGGATGCCTTGCCGCCACTTCTACTTCGGGACCGGGACTTTCTCTTAAGTCGGAAGCATTGGGGCTGGCTGTGATGACGGAGCTTCCTTTGGTCGTGATCGATGTGCAACGGGGAGGCCCTTCCACAGGCCTACCGACCAAAAGCGAACAGTCCGATTTGAATCAGGCGCTCTATGGGCGTAGCGGAGAGAGTCCGTTGGTCGTTATAGCTGCAAAGTCGCCGGCGGATTGTTTCGATAGCGCCTATTGGGCTTCGAAGATCGCATTGGAACACATGACTCCGGTAATCCTGTTAAGCGATGCTTATATCGCTAACGGATCGACAGCATGGAAAATACCCGACATGAAGCAATATCCCGATATTTCACCTTCATATGCTCTGCAAAAGTTCGGCAAAGACGCCCGAAATTGGAAGCCTTATGCTCGTGATGAGGAGACTTTCGTAAGATATTGGAGTGTACCGGGCACCCCGAATTACATGCATCGTATAGGAGGATTGGAAAAAGATTATTTTACCGGGATTATTTCCACCAATCCCGATAATCACCAATTAATGGTCGATACACGCCTTCAGAAAATCGAAAGGATCGCCTCACAAGTTCCTTTGCAGAAAGTGGAAGGCGACCTGGATGCCGATACGCTGATTATAGGGTGGGGAGGAACCTACGGGCATTTGCTGGAAGCTATGCTGCGTATTCAGGCGAAAGACAAAAAAATCGCCTTTACCCATTTTACGTTTCTTTATCCGCTACCATCCAATACCCATGAAGTATTGAAACAATATAAAAAGATTATTGTAGCGGAACAAAACAACGGGCAGTTTGCCCATTATCTACAGGGACAATTTCCTGATTTACCCCTGTACCGGTTCAACCGCATAGAAGGTCAGCCTTTCCGTGTTGCCGAATTGGAAGAAGAATTTATCACTATTATGGATGAGAAATAAATGATGGAAAACATAGACATAAAGGAAGTGGAAGTTCCGGCTTATCAGTCGAAAGATTATAAAAATGGAAGTAATGTGCGTTGGTGTCCGGGTTGTGGAGACCATGCTATTTTGAATTGTTTGCAGAAGGCGATGGCCGAATTGCACATTCCACCGCATGAAACCGTGGTCGTGTCCGGTATCGGATGTTCGTCTCGTTTGCCTTATTATATGAATACCTATGGGTTTCATAGTATTCACGGGCGGGCGCCGGCGATTGCTACGGGCGTTAAGGTTGCCAATCCCCAACTGAGCGTATGGGTGGTGACCGGCGACGGGGATTCGCTCGCCATTGGAGGAAATCACTTTATTCATGCTATCCGCCGGAATATCGATTTGAATATCATCCTTTTTAATAATAAAATTTACGGGTTGACGAAAGGACAATATTCCCCTACGTCCGACAGGGGATTCGTATCCAAAACATCTCCTTACGGTACGGTGGAAGATCCTTTTCATCCTGCCGAATTGTGCTTAGGAGCGCGGGGAACTTTTTTCGGGCGTGCGATTGATGTCGATATGAAAAGCCAAACCGATTTGTTGGTGAATGCCGCCAGGCATAAAGGCGCTTCGGTGGTGGAAGTATTGCAGAATTGTGTCATTTTTAATGACGGGATTCATAAAAATATCACCGACCGTACGTGGAGGGCAGAACGTACCATTCTTCTAAAACAGGGAGAAAAAATGCTTTTCGGCACGGAAAACAATCAGGGAATTGTCGCTGATGGATGGCGTTTAAAAGCGGTCACTATCGGAGAGGACGGTTATACAATGGAGGATGTATTGGTGCACGATGCTTCATGTCAGGATAATACGCTGCATTTAAAACTGGCGACTATGGGCTATGTCGATAATTTGCCGGTAGCATTGGGCGTAATAAGGAATGTAGCGGCTCCGACGTATGACGAATCCTATCAAAAACAACTCGATACGGTCCGTCAGAAAAAAGGGAAGAAAACATTTACGGAATTCTTATTGTCTTCCCCCAATGTGTGGGAAGTGAAGTGAAAGCCTCGAAAGGAAAACAACTCGAGGCGAGAGTTTCGGTTAGGCAACTTTCTTATTTTCGCTCTTTGTATTGTAAGTAATTTTCTTTATTGTCTGAGTAATAGAGGCGCAACACCTTAATGGAGTTGGCATACGACACGGAATAGTATTTTACATTTTTTAAATTCGCCATATAACGAAAGCCCTCTTTTGTTTCCATCAAATGGGGGTTTTGTTTCTCTATGTCGATGATGGAGAGAATGCTTCGTGTGGTGTTTATGGTGTATTGGCCTTGGAACCGATTGTTAGAAGAGGTGCCGGTAAAGGTATTGTCGCGATTGAATTTCAGTAAAAAAGGGACAAACGGCTCTTCTTCGTTCGTCGATCTACGGTTGTTGGAGAGATTGTCCCCTTCGATATCCTTCTCGAACTTCCATTCTGTTTCGTAAGGAGATTGCAAATCCAACTCATGCTCACTCACTTCTTCAGCACATGAATAGGCCGTCAAAAAATAACTAAGAAAAATAAAAGCGAACAGAATTGTATGTTTTGTACCCATTATTTTATATCTGTGGTTTAAACTCTATCATATAGATGAAAAAGAACAGAAAATGTTACTGCAAAAGTATTATTTTTTTTCTTCTTTTACTCATTCCGGCCATATATTTGTATTTTAGTTAAAACACGGCGAAGAAAAAACATTCTATCTTTGCGATTGTTTAGATGATGATTTATTTTTCGACATGCAAAAAAATAAAATAAATATTGCCATCGACGGTTATTCCTCTTGTGGCAAAAGTACGATGGCTAAACAATTGGCTAAGGAAATCGGATATATGTATATCGATAGCGGGGCAATGTATCGTGCGGTGTCGCTTTATGCCCTTCGCAATGGGTGGATGGATAATCACTCTTTGGATGAAGATGCGTTGCGGAGACAAATCCCCGGCATTCGCATCACTTTTCGAACAAACGATAAAGGTGTTCAGGAGACGTATTTAAACGGGGAAAATGTCGAAAAAGATATCCGTACATTAGAAGTCTCGAATGGGGCAAGCCGTGTGAGCACACTCAGTTTTGTGCGCAGAGAACTGGTCCGCCAACAGCAGGAACTGGGTAAACAGAAAGGCGTTGTGATGGACGGTCGCGATATTGGGACGGTCGTGTTTCCCGATGCGGAATTAAAACTCTTTCTTACGGCGCCTCCTGAAGTACGAGCTCAACGGCGGTTTGCTGAAATGCAAGAGAAAGGCGATCATAGCGCGACTTACGAAGATGTCTTAGCCAATGTGAAAGAACGCGACTTGCGCGATACCACACGAGCCGAAAGTCCTTTACGAAAAGCGCCGGACGCCATTGAACTGGATAATTCGCATGTAAATATACAGGAACAGTTCCAATGGGCCGTTGATATGTTTCATAAAACAATACAGCAATATGGCATACAAACTGGAAATAGATAAACAATCCGGCTGCTGCTTCGGGGTGGCGAAAGCCATCAGCAAAGCGGAAGAAGAATTGAAAAAAGGCGGTACCCTATATTGCTTGGGGGATATCGTTCATAATAATGTGGAAGTACAACGTCTCGCCGAGATGGGGTTGGTGACAATCGATCACGAGCAATTTAAAAAACTGCGGAACGTGCGGGTGTTATTGCGTGCTCATGGCGAGCCGCCCAGTACCTACGAAATAGCCAAAGAGAACAATATCGAGATTATCGATGCGTCTTGTCCGGTCGTGCTTGGTTTGCAAAAGCGAATTCGGAAGAAATTTGTCAATAAGTCGAACCAAGATGCACAGATTGTCATTTACGGCAAAAAAGGGCATGCGGAAGTGAATGGACTGCTTGGTCAAACCGATGAGTCGGCAATCGTGATTGAAAACAAGGAAGATATTGAGAAGTTGGATTTTACCCGCGATATCAGTTTATTCTCCCAAACGACTAAACCGCTCGACGGATTACAGGAAATCAGTAATCTGATAGCCTCGCGAATGGAGGGTGATGCCCAATTTGAGTTTTTCGACACCATTTGCCGGCAGGTTTCAAATAGGGTGCCGAATATCCGCGAGTTCGCTTTGAACCACGATCTGATCTTCTTTATCGCCGGAGAAAAAAGCTCGAACGGAAAAGTGCTCTTTGCCGAGTGTAAGAAAGCCAACCCGAATTCCTATTTTATTCACACGCCGGATGAAATCGATCCGGATTTGCTGAAAGGAGACGTACGAATCGGAATTTGCGGCGCTACTTCCACGCCCATGTGGCAGATGGAAGCCGTCGCACGAAACATTATAAAAATCAAGCCCGAACTGTCGGTGGAAAAGGCTGCTTTTTAGGCAGCCTTTTTTTGTTGCCCTGACAAAAAAAATATATCTTTGCGATTCATTGTTTTTGGAAAATCGATAAAGAAAAATTTCACATTTAAATATTCATTTTCATGGTGGACTATAGTATAAAAAGTATCGGTGTGCTTACTTCGGGAGGGGACGCTCCGGGTATGAATGCCGCCATTCGTTCGGTGACGCGCGCCGCGATTTTTAATAATATGCGGGTTTTTGGTATCTATAGAGGATACAAAGGATTAATCAGTAATGAAATCGAAGAGTTCAAGACGAATAGCGTCAGCAATATTATTCAGCAAGGCGGCACGATTCTTAAAACCGCCCGTTCAGCGGAGTTTATGGATCCCGAAGGACGTAAGGTGGCCTTTGAGAACATGCAAAAGCATGGTATCGATGCATTGGTGGTCATAGGGGGCGACGGGTCGCTTACCGGTGCCAGTATCTTTGGCAATGAGTATGATATTCCTATTGTCGGGCTACCCGGCACCATCGATAACGACCTGAATGGTACGGATGTCACTATCGGATACGATACGGCTCTAAACACCATCATGCAATCCGTCGATAAAATCCGGGATACCGCCACCTCGCACGAGCGATTATTCTTCATCGAAGTGATGGGACGTAACTGCGGCTTTCTTGCCCTTAACAGCGCCATCGCGGCCGGAGCCGAAGCTGCCATTATCCCTGAAATCAGTTTGAAGAAGGACCAATTGGGAGAACTTATTGAACAGGGATTCCGCAAATCAAAAAACAGTAGCATCATATTAGTTACGGAAGGTGAGATTACCGGAGGCGCCCTTCAATTGGCCGAACGGGTAAAACAAGAATATCCCCAATACGATGTACGTGTTTCTATTCTCGGACACTTGCAGCGAGGCGGTTCGCCGTCGGCGCAAGACCGCATACTTGCCAGCCGGATGGGTATTGCGGCCATACAAGCATTGCTCGAAAACCAACGTAACGTCATGATCGGTATTCGTGAAAATGAAATCGACTATGTTCCGTTTAAACGGGCGATAAAGAAAGAACGCGAAATAAGTGAAGAGTTACGCGAAGTATTGCTTATTTCTTCGATTTAATGCTTTACGGGAGATAAAATCACAAAAAATAAGTCTGTTTTGTTGTTCTGTTTTACGTATTAAAACAGTAACTTTGCGCACGAAGTCAAATAAAAATAAATTGATATGGAAATTACACACATTGAACACATTGGAATTGCTGTAAAAAGCATCGAAGAACAACTTCCTTACTACGAAGGAATCTTAGGGTTGAAATGTTATAACGTGGAAACCGTAGAGGATCAAAAAGTAAAAACCGCTTTCTTTAAAGTGGGGCAAACGAAGATCGAACTGTTGGAACCCACCGGTCCCGAAAGCACCATCGCTAAATTTATCGAAAAGAGAGGCGAGGGCATTCATCACATTGCGTATGCGACGAAGGCGGTGAACGAAGCTTTGAAAGAAGTAGAGGCTAAAGGTGTTCGACTGATTGACCACCAAACGCGTCCGGGTGCCGAAGGATTGCAGATTGCTTTTCTTCATCCCAAATCGACGGGAGGAGTCCTAACCGAACTCTGTGAACATCCGTAATGATTTCTTACGAGTAAAAAGAAAGAAGTAAACTTGTACTATTTATCAAATAATAAAAAAACATTTTATATGAGCCGACAACTTGAAAAGATTAAAGAACTTATTCAATTGCGTGAAAAAGCTCGCTTGGGAGGAGGCGAAAAAAGAATAGAGTCGCAGCACCAAAAAGGTAAATATACCGCCCGCGAACGTATTGCCATGCTTTTGGATGAAGGCAGTTTCGAAGAATTCGATATGTTTGTGGAACATCGTTGCCACAATTTCGGGATGGAAAAGAAAAAATATCTCGGTGACGGAGTGGTTACCGGATATGGAACGATAGACGGTCGATTGGTGTATATTTTTGCACAAGACTTTACCGTATCGGGTGGATCGTTGTCCGAAATGCAATCGAAAAAAATATGCAAGGTAATGGACCAAGCCATGAAGATGGGCGCACCCGTTATCGGAATCAATGATTCGGGAGGTGCCCGTATTCAAGAAGGCATTAACGCGTTGGCGGGATATGCCGAAATTTTCCAGCGGAATATTCTTGCTTCGGGTGTGATCCCTCAAATATCCGGTATCTTCGGGCCTTGTGCCGGAGGAGCTGTTTATTCGCCTGCCCTTACCGACTTTAATATTATGACTCAAGGAACGTCTTATATGTTCCTTACCGGCCCGAAGGTTGTGAAAACCGTATTGGGCGAAGATGTTACTCAGGAAAACCTGGGTGGGGCATCCGTACATACCACTAAATCGGGAGTGGCTCATTTCTCGGTTGAAACAGAAGAAGACGGCTTCCAACTCATCCGTTCTCTGTTGAGTTATATTCCTCAAAATAATATGGAAGAGGCTCCGCGTGTAGAAAATGACGATCCGATAGACCGTGCCGATGATTTGTTGAACGAAATCATTCCGGATAACGGTAACCGGCCTTATAATATGTATGAAGTTATGGGCTCTGTTGTCGATAACGGCGAGTTCCTGGAAGTACATGCCGATTATGCCAAGAATATCATTGTGGGTTTCGCCCGCTTCGACGGACAATCGGTCGGTATCGTAGCCAATCAACCTAAATATTTGGCGGGAGTACTCGATATCAATGCTTCACGCAAAGGTGCGCGTTTTGTGCGTTTTTGCGATGCCTTTAATATTCCTATTGTTACGTTGGTCGACGTTCCCGGATTCTTACCCGGTACCGGTCAAGAGTACGGCGGCGTGATCGTTCATGGAGCGAAATTGCTGTATGCTTACGGAGAAGCCACCGTGCCGAAAATTACCGTTACGTTGCGCAAATCGTATGGCGGCGCTCACATTGTAATGAGTTGCAAGCAACTGCGTGGTGATATCAACTATGCATGGCCTTCTGCCGAAATAGCCGTGATGGGTGCCGATGGCGCTATCGAAGTGCTGTACAGTAAAGAGATTGCCGCTGCCGGCGATCAGAAAGCCGAAGTGGTGGAGGCGAAGAAGAAAGAGTATAACGACCTCTTCTGCAATCCGTATGAAGCTGCCCGCTATGGGTATATCGACGATGTGATCGAACCGCGTAATACCCGTTTCCGTGTGATTCGCGCTTTGCATCAATTGCGTAATAAAAAGCTGACGAATCCGGCTAAGAAGCATGATAACTTACCTTTATAAATCTGTATGGGTATGAGTCTATTTAAACGAAATAAAAAATCTTCGGCGCCTGAAGTGGAAAATGCTTCCACGGCGCCGTTGCAGGAAGAACCGCAAAATGCGGGTTTGAACGCGGAGGTTGCAGCCGTTATTGCTGCCGCCCTTTATGAATTGGATCAGGATGTACACGATGTGGAAAGCGGCGTGTTGACCATAGAATATGCGCAGCACGACTATTCGCCGTGGAGCTCCAAGATTCAGACATTACGTCAACTTCCCGATAAAAGATAAATGCATTTTAATTTTTAATAAAGAACAATACATATGAAAGAGTTCAAATATAAGGTCAATGGCAATGAATACAAAGTCGTTGTGAATGATTCGGAAGGTTCTGTGCTGGATGTAGAAGTAAACGGTACTCTTTATAAAGTGGAGACGGAAAAAGCACCGGTTACGAAAGCTGCGCCTGTTAAGCGTCCCGCACGTGCCGCTTCGGCCGCACCCGTTCAAAGTGCTGCTATTCCTGCCGCCCCCAAAGCAACATCTGCTGCTGCCGGTAAAGCTGCCGTTAAATCTCCGCTACCCGGAACCATCGTGGGTATTCGCTGCAAAGTGGGTGACACGGTGAAAAAAGGGCAGACTATCCTCATTCTGGAAGCAATGAAGATGGAGAATAATGTCTTGGCAAATGCCGACGGCTCCGTAACGGAAATATTGGTGCAGATGGGACAGTCGGTTCAAGAAGGTGATAATTTGGTAGTAATCGGATAATCAATAAAAGTAATATGGGATTTGAAGAACTTTTACCCGCTATTGCGGGAATGACCTGGCAACACTTGGTCATGATTGCCGTGGGACTCATTTTGATATATTTGGCTATTGTCAAGAATTATGAGCCTAATTTATTGCTGCCGATGGGCTTCGGCGCCATTTTAGTGAATATTCCGTGGTCCTCCGCCATCTCTCAGATCGACCCGGCAACGGGCGAAGCGGTGGAAGGTGTGCTGAATGTGTTTTTTAACGCCGGTATTGCGACCGAGATCTTTCCGTTACTGATCTTTGTGGCTGTGGGAGCGATGATCGATTTTTCCCCTTTGTTCCGCAATCCGTCGTTATTATTATTCGGAGCCGCGGCCCAATTCGGGATCTTTCTCACAATGGTACTGGCCGCCGTGTTGGGATACGACCTGAGAGAAGCGGCTTCTATCGGGATTATCGGCGCTGCCGACGGGCCTACCTCCATTGTTGTCGCATCGCGTTTCGCTCCTGACTTATTAGGGCCGATTTCGGTTGCTGCGTATTCTTATATGGCATTAGTGCCCATCATTCAGCCGCCCGTGATACGGTCGTTGACTACGCGGAAAGAACGGTTGATCCGGATGACAAATGTGTCGAACAAAGTGATTTCGAAAAAGGCATTGATCGCTTTCCCCATTGTGGTGACGATTGCTGCCGGTATTATTGCTCCCTCTTCGTTGGCATTGATCGGTTTCCTTATGTTCGGCAACCTGATACGTGAGTGTGGCGTGTTGAACAATCTTTCCAAATCGGCTCAAAACGAACTCTCGAACCTGGTAACGCTTTTATTAGGGATTACCATTGCCAGCACGATGACGGCCGATCGGTTCATCCGTGTCGACACGTTGGTGATTATCGCTTTGGGATTGTTTGCGTTCGTATTCGACACGTTTGGAGGTGTTCTTTTTGCCAAGTTCTTAAACCTGTTCCGAAAGGAGGGGAATAAGATCAATCCCATGGTCGGCGCATGCGGTATATCGGCTTTCCCGATGTCGGCGCGTGTTATTCATCAGATGGGACAAAAAGAAGATCCTTACAACTATCTCCTTATGCCGGCTATCAGCGCCAATGTAGGCGGACAGATCGGTTCGGTAATTGTGGGAGGTATCATTTTGACATTAGTTCCGTTATTTGCATAAAAATAGAAAGATATGACATTAGTACTTAAGCAAGCATTAGAAATAGCGGGCCTGGGAATTGTGGGCGTGTTCGTTTTTATGGCCCTCTTTTACCTATTGATACGCGGTTTGGATAAATTATTGCCTCACAAAGAAGACGATAAGGCAGATAAATAAACAGTTAAAGGAAACTTTACTGTCAAGTAGATTTTCGATTTTAAAAAGCGGAGCCTTTTGGGGTTCCGCTTTTTTACTCATTCTAAAGGGAAAGTCGATAAATGTAACCCGATAATAAAATTGTTTGTTGAAACTTAGGGTTGGGTATTTTCCCCTCCTCTTTATTCCTATTGTAAATAGGCTTTTACAGAAGCGATTTTGTCGTCTTTGAATGTGAAATCGAATACGCCGCCGATTCTTCCTTCCGGAAATTTCCCCGTGAACTCAACTTCAATATGGGCTGCGTCGTCGTGAATGATATCTAACCGAATGAGTTTTGTTTGTGTCTTGTATTCTATAAAATAATCCTCAAAATATTCTTTAATACCTGAATGTCCTTTGAAAATCCGCCCGACGGACGGGTCGTCAAGTTCCGCAGTCTTATGATATTTATCCAAATAGCCGTCGGTATCATAAGCATTGCTTGCGGTAAGCCAATCTTCTATAAATCTTTTAATGTCCATATTCGTATAAAAGTCAGTTTGTTAATAAATTCTCTGTTCTGGTAAGGAATTTTTCCACGGCTTTCTCCATATCGATATCCGTCCTGTCCGCCAAAACAATCAGCCACCAGATACATTCGGCCAGTTTATGTTCTAATTCCGCTTGGGTATTTTCTTTTGGCCAGCGTCCCTGTTGCGACATTGTTTGTCTTGCAACCAATCCTGCGTCGGTTAAAAAAGCCAACGCATCTTCTTCCACGGTCCATTCGCTTCCGTGATGTTGTTGTTCCAACTGATGATACGATTCCCGTATCTTTTTCGAACGTTGAATGATGTCTTTAAAATCTGTTTTCTTCATTGTTTATGTATTTTATTTTGAAACATTCGTTTTAAAAAATAGGCAAAAAAATTATTGCGAAATACGGGTGATGAGATACTTCGCCATTTTCTTGATTTTTACAGGATTCTGATATAAAATATAAGATTCGTACCAACCTGTAAAGGCGTTCATAATAAAATCGGCAATGGTCTCAGGATCTTCTTCGGAATCGATCTCCTTTTGTTCCCTTGCCTTTATTATGAGTTCGGCGAGCAGTGAATGCGTTTTGTCGGCATCCGATTTTAAGATAGCTTGGATAGCACTGTCGTTGGCTGCCACCTCAAAAGTGGTTTTAATAGCCAGGCAACTGTTGTTGCTGTACAAAATGGTATTGACCGAATCCTGAATGAAATTAACGATAGCTTTCAACGGTGTTTTTGCTTGTGATGCATGCGCTTTGGCTTCTTTCATCCGTTCTTCGGTATAGTTTTGGATGCACTTCACGAAAAGTTTGTGTTTATCGCCGATACTGTTGTATAAACTACTGCTGTTAATTTGCATTGCATCCGTCAAATCGCGCATGGACGCACCGTTGTAGCCCTTTTTCCAAAAGACATCCATTGCCCGCTTAATGGCCTCCTGTTCGTTAAATTCTCTATTTCTTGCCATAACTTGGAGACAAAGATAAGAAATATTCTGGAACAATCGTTTTAAAAATGTCTTCTTCGTTGTTATCGACGTTCTTCGGTTAATTTGTTGTGCCAAATAGGCGATAGGGAGTTTCAACAAAAATCCTTCGGCTTCTATTTTAACCGCTTTATCATTGTTGCCTTAAGAGAGATATTCTCAATAGCATGTTTTGTAATCGAGTAACTGTTTTTATCCAAGTATTGCTCGATAAAGGGCAGTTCCGGCGCATAATACATCCGTCCGTGTAGTTTCAATGAGTTCAATATTTCCATATACTTTTTAGCATATCCGATAAAGTTCCCCTCTTCCCGTAAATGGTGATGAAGAAAATGATTCGAAAACCCCAGATTGCTGATAATGGTGCCCCATTTCTCCATACCGTAATCATAGGTGAGCCAATCCGCTTTCTCCACCCATGAACAATCTGAAAATCGATCGATACCATAGACGATTAATCCTGCTGCGCGTAAACTCTTTACTAAATTACCGTGTTTGCCGCTTCCCACGTCCAGAATCGGTTCCGGTAATTCCTCTAATTGAAGATGCAGAATATGTTTTTGGATATCGGCGCTATATTCGCAACACACGACGGGCTGTACTGTTATATCCTCTTTTTGGTACATTATTTTAGAAAAAGGATTGGATTCTTCCACCCATGATTTCAGGTTTTGATAATGCCTTTCGGAAAGAAGATTCATTGGAATCTTCTTTTGTATAATATCAAAATATAGATCCCGATAAATATCCTTTAAACGTTTTTTATCGTCTTCGCCAAAGGAATAATATTGATTTACCCGGCAAAATTCCTCTACTACTTTTTCACAGGTATATTCAATTAAAACATTTACCTCATTTTCAGTGAGTCCTTTTAAATTCAGAATTTCATCAAAGAGCGTTTGGGCAAAAAGCATCGTCTTTGTAGCGTCCTTATGAAACAAGTTCTTATTTCGATTGGATTCGATTTGTAAATCAATCTGATTTTCCAGTTTATTCATTATATACTGTAAAATTTGCGGTAGAAATACCCTCCATTGTATTATTCATCTCCCAGCGAAGATATTCCTTCCATAGTGATGCCGAGTAATTTCATGCCGTACTCCATATCTGTCAACTGATACAGCGGTTGGGATTTCTTTATTTGTAATTGACTGTCATTTACCGTAGTTTTATCGACCTTTATCATCTCGTACACCATTGTCGGTTGATCGCTGTCTTCAAGAAAAATATCGATACGCAGGATGCCGTCGGCTTCCGGAATGTAATAAGGATGCGAAAAATTGATGGTTTTCGATATCTCGCTATTCGTGTAGACGATTAATTTACGTACATCGACAGCAGGCAGGCCGTTTGCTCCCGTAGCATTGCCTGGTGCGGATTTCGGGACATACGAAGAGACATTGCAAACATAGCCGGCTACGGTGGCTGTTTGAGGTAGCTTTGAGAAAGTATATTTGTCCGGCGTGATCAACTTGTCACCCGCAAACAGTTCTTTATATCCTTCGGAAGGCTTATATGTGGACGTTGCGGCATTTTGTGGGTCGATCAGGGATGCGGTATAAATGAACGCTTCATCGGCAGATAGATTGTGATAGTGTTCCATTTCATAGCCAAGGCCTTTCATCTTCGCCAGGATTGTCCCGCCTTTGATATAAAGGGTTGTTTGGGGAGGAATCATCAGAAGAGCGATGGTCATCATGGGATTTCGTTCGATCATTGCCTGAAGCTTGTCCGACTGTGCTGCCGGAAGTGTGCGGAAGAATGAGCCGATTTGTTCTTGAACGTTTCCTTTGTGGTAATCGATTTTCTCTGCCAATGGACTTAAATCGACCTCGCCGAATACGATACGGCTGGTGATTATTCCTTCGAAAGAAGCTTCCTGAGCGTGTGCGGAAAACGATAAAATACTGATTATTATTATCGTGAAGAACCATTTTATTCTTTTCATCTATATCTATTTAATCGGGTGAAAATAAAAACACTTATTAAACAATAGATATAACCCGATTGTTTTGGACGAATTTGTTAATTTTGATCGTTTATTTTTAGCCATCATTTCTTTCTAAATTAATGGCATTTAATCCGGTAAGTTCTTTATTCTTATTACTGGATTGAGATTTAAATTTGCTATATTTGCAGGTTGCCTGTAGAGAAATTCGTTCGTTCGGACAATATGGTATAAAAATTTGATAATGAGATGAAATCGGAAGAGATAAAAGCCCTGTTTGTCCGCTTCGAACAAGCATCGGCAGAAGTAGAAGGAGTGGAATGCTGGAGTGCACGGGAACTCCAAAAGTTATTGGGCTATGCTAAATGGGAGAATTTCTCCAAAGTTATTGATAAAGCGGAACAATCTTGTCTAAATGCAGGACAAGAAATAGCGGACCATTTTCCTGAAGTCAGGAAAATGGTTTCGATAGGTTCAGGAGCTGAAAAACAGATAAATGATATGCTTCTTACCCGTTATGCGTGTTACTTGATTGCTCAAAACGGGGATAGCAAGAAAGAGCAAATTGCTTTTGCTCAAAATTATTTTTCATTATAATATTGTGTAATATAATAGACCGATTTACATTTACATGAGTTTTTAATATTATTAGCAATTATATGGAGGCAACAAAAGAAAACACGTTGTATTTGCCGATTAAGCAGATATATTTCGATGCCATTGTGGAGGGTGCGAAAAAGGAGGAATATCGTGAAATAAAGGATACTACCTATAAGAAATATTTACGATGCGACAAAGATGGAGTCCCGGATATTCGCGATGATATCCCGGATGGATTTGAAGATGATATTATGGCTTATAACGAAGGAAATTATCCCTTTGTTCCTGTCGATTATAAGTTCCTTCATCTCGCCGTAGGCTATGCCAAGGAAAGGGATAGCGCTTTAGTCGAGGTGGAGAATATCTCATTTGAAATTGCAAAAGATAAAAAGGGTAATGATGCGCGATTCTTTTGGGATGAACAAAATGGAGTTACTATTGATTCGGAAGGGGATTTGGCCATTTGGAATATTGTTTATCATTTATGCGAATCAGTATTTAAAAAA
>DHOU01000045.1 GCA_002409745.1 Bacteroidales bacterium UBA5382 | reverse complement strand
GTGCCTTTTATCGGGTACGGCCTGTGCGCAGCACAAGAATCAAACAAAGGCGGATAAACAGGGATGGCACCTTTCCATGCAATCCTATACTTTCCATCTGTTTTCAGTCATGGAATCATTGGATAAAACGCAGGAATCGGGAATCCGCTTTATCGAAATCTATCCCGGTCAGAAACTCGGCAACGGCTTCGGGGACGACGTTTTCGGCTACCAGTTGAATGACGGGCAACAAAAAAAGCTCAGGCAGGAAGCAAAGAAAAGGAATATCCGGATCGTTTCTTCAGGGGTTTGGGTAGCCGAACGGGAAGAATGGGAGTCCGTATTTTCTTTTGCCAAAAAGATGAAGATGGAGTTTATCAGCGCCGAGCCGGCCCGTGAAGATTGGGACGTGGTGGAAGCCATGGCTAAGAAATACCGCATAAAAGTCGCGACCCATAATCATCCGAATGAAAATTCGTATTGGAAGCCGGAGATATTGCTGAAGAACATCGGTCAAAGAGCTCCGTTGTTAGGCGCTTGTGCCGATGTAGGGCATTACAAGAGGATGAACATAGAGCCTGTATCGGCCCTCAAACAATTGGAAGGACGAATCGTTTCGTTGCACTTTAAGGATATTGCCCCTAAAGGAGAGGCCGGGACCCTGGAAGATGTGGTATGGGGAACAGGTGTCCTGAATGTAAAGGATATGATGCAGGAGCTCAAGCGGCAACATTTCAAGGGCTATTTCACGATAGAATATGAAGCCGACTGGGAGAACAATCTTCCGCAGATAAAGCAATCGATCGATTACTTCAATCAAGTTGCGGAGGAAATATTCTAAAGTGTAAGTGAAGACATTGGCACAAGTCCGGAGATTTGCCGATCAAATATTGGAAAGAAAAGTTATAGCACCCAGTTGATAATATTGATTACGTGAATCTTTCGTTCGGAGGCGTGGAGCGAAATAGTCTCCAAGTCATATTCAGTTATCATAAAACTAACATTTTAAATGTGGATAATACCGCAAAACTAACATTTAAAATGTGAATATGCAAATAAATGTCCCGGAAGGGTGAAAAATGATTACACGGATACCGGCGATTCGTATGTCTTTCCTTCTTCATCGACCAATAGCACGGAAAGCCGGCCGTCGGGAAAAAGAGGGGCGCATACGCGCCGGCATTCGGCGGCTATTTTTTCGAAAAAAGCGGAGTGTTCGCGCGGAATAATATCCCACAGTTGGCGCGCCAAAGTTATTTCCCTTATCGCCTCTTGTACCGCAGGCGGGCATCCTGCCGACAAGGCGAGTTCTGCGAGAAACGGTTTATTCATGATGCCGCGTTTGCTGTGCGTATCTAAAGAGCCTTCCGCCAACTTTACGGCTTTACCGATCATGATGCCCAGCGTAAGCCGGGGGAAGTCCAACTCTGCGGCAATCCGGATCGCTTCGCCGACAAAGTTCCCGTAATGAATAAAGGCTTGCGGCGGCAAATCGGGATAGAGGGCTTTCAGCGTTTTCTCGCTTTTCGCGCCGCTGTTGAGAACGACATGTTCCCCCGAAACGGCTTTGGCTACCTGCATTTCGCGCCGGATCGCATCGATAAAGGCATCGGTCGAGAAAGGGCGCACAATGCCCGAGGTGCCGATAATCGAAATGCCGCCTACGATCCCTAATTTCGGATTGAATGTTTTCGCCGCCAGCTTTTCGCCTTCCGGCACCGATACCGTAATATCCACACCGATAGGTATCTTGCCTTCTTCCGACAGCGGATGATACTGCCGCAAGACCTCCCTCACTTCGTGGCGCATCATGTTGCGGGGAGTCTCATTGATGGCGGGTTCGCCGATGGGGATGCCCAAGCCGGGCAAGGTGACCCGCCCCACACCTTTCCCTTGAAGAAAAACAATATCGCGATGGGTGTTGTTGAGGCGGACCGTACTTTGGATGACATGGTTGTGGGTTACATCGGGATCGTCGCCCGCATCTTTTACGACACGGCACGTCACTGCGTCCTCTTCGAAGTCGGTCTGCCGGATAGCCATACGTATCGGTTCGCCACCGGGAAGAGACAAGCGGACCTCTTCGACCGAAGCCCCCGAAAGCAGGGCGATCAATGCCGCTTTGGTTGCCGCCGTGGCGCAGGTGCCGGTCGTATAACCTGTTTTTAAGGGGAAGAACTCAGGCAATATCCTTTCGATCATCTTCCTTAATCCGTTTTCCCCGTACACCGGAATGAATTCATCGGATAGGGGAGGGCGCCTGACGGCAATAACAGGGATTTGCAAGCGTTGGGCAGCCGCAATCTTCTCTTCAAAGCCGCCCGATTCGCCGCTTTCTTTGGTGATGACCGCCGCAGGCCGGAGGCGCCGGAGCAGTTCTTCGTCGCTTTCCTGTCCGTAGTAAACCAGTTGCGAGGAAGGGAACCCTTGTCCGGCGGCTTTTTGCCGCGATTCGTCGCGGTCTAAAATGCGGAACCGGCAGGGATGCGAAAGCCAGTAAGGTTTGAGCTTCTCGATAGTGTTGACTCCCGTTAAAGCCAGCAGGTTAGGGATGTTTTTATCCGCTAAATAGCGTAACGCTTCGTCGAACGACTGGCACCAAACCACATAGGCATTTTCGTCGGGGTAATGCCGTTCATAACGAATCACCGGAATGCCCGATTGTTCGGAAACATCGGCGACGGTTTGATGTAGCAGCTCGGCGAAGGGGTGCGCGGCATCGATGAGCAGGCGGATACCGTTTTCGCGGCAGAATGTCCTCATCCGGTCTTCGTCCATCGCCCCGGTGATATGTGTTCCGTGAGCGCATTCCACCTTTTGGCCGCTTCCTTTGGTGGAATAGAAGTAGGGCTTCGCCGCTTCATCGCAAACTTTTATGGCGTGGCGGCCTTCGGTGGTTCCTCCTAAAATTAAAATCATAAAAAATCTTCTATACGATCCAGAAGTTCCTCTATCGTCGACACCCGCGTCTCCTGTCCGTTTTGACCGATCAGGATGGGAGAGTGCAAGTCTCCTACGTCTATGTAAGAAGGTGTTTCAGCATTGCGCGAAGCCAGGATCTCATTACGCAGCAACGCCTTTCTGACCATGGCGTATTTCCGGCCGTGGCCCGTGACCCTTATTTCGCGGTTGAAACGATTTGCCACCCGGAACAGTCCGGTTTCCATATCGAAAATAATTCCCTTTTGCGCAAAAAAGTTGCTCAATACCCCCGAAAGCGCCAAATCCTCAGGCGTGCCGATGTGGAGGCGGGTATCCTTGTCGATCAACCAAATCTTGTCGGCTATCTGCAATGCCAGTTCAAGATCGTGCGTCGACAGGAAGATGGTTTTATTCACCTCGCGCGACAGGCGGTGGAGCAGTTGCATGATTTCGACCTTGCTCGGAAAGTCGAGAAAAGCCGTCGGCTCATCCAGTAAGATGATGGGCGCTTCCTGCACCAGCGCTTTGGAAATCATTACCTTTTGGCGTTCGCCGTCGCTTAACGTATTCACCATTCGCGGAGCCAGATTCTCGATTTTTATAAGCGATATGATCCGGTCGATAATCGCTCGGTCATCCTCGGCCAAAGTTCCCCAGAAATCCGTGTAAGGGCTTCGTCCCAGACTGATCAGTTCGTAAGCCGTCATGTTGAGGATGCTCGTCTTTTCGGTCAGTACCACGCTGACTAAACGCGCCAGTTCTTTTTCGGAGTACTCCGAAATTTCTTTGCCCAATAGATGAATGGAACCCGCCAGTTTGGGTTGAAAAGCCGAAAGCGTGCGGAGCAAGGTCGATTTGCCGATACCGTTCGATCCGAGGAGACACGTCAGTTCGCCGCTGAAAATATCCGCTTGGATATGTTCGGCAACGATTTTGCGGGAACGTTTGGTGATATAACCGATAGAAAGATCTTCTACCGTGATCGTCTTTTTCTTCATTCGTTTAATTCGTTTTTGCGTTTATTCAGCAGCACGAAAATCACAATGGGCGCCCCGATGAGCGCCGTCACCGAATTGATGGGCAGCGCGCCTTCGAATCCGGGCATTCGCGCGATGAGGTTGCAGAATAAGGCCAGCGAAGCGCCGACCATGGTGGAAGCCGGCATCAGGACACGATGATCGGAAGACTGGAAAATTGTCCGGCATAAGTGCGGAACCGCCAATCCCAAGAAGATAATCGGGCCGCAGTAAGCCGTGACGATAGCCGTCAGGATGCAGGCTGAAAGGATGGTGAGTAAGCGCGCCCGGCGGATATTCAACCCTAGGTTACGGGCATAGTTTTCGCCGAGGAGCATTAAGTTGAGCGATTTCATCAGAAAGAAAGAGAGCGGAATCAATGCCGTCATCAGGATGGCGAACGTGTAAACCTGATCGCCGGAAACTTTCGAGAAACTGCCTAATCCCCAGATGACATACGCGCGCACGTCCTCGTCGTTACTGAAAAACTTAAGTACGCCGATGATGGCCGTGGCGATATAACCGATCATGACGCCCATAATTAAGAGGACGACATTTCCTTTCACCCGTTGGGCGATAAGTATAATGACAAACATGACGGCCATGGCGCCTATGATAGCGGCGATAGAGATTGACAGCTCTCCGTAGAAACCGGCTTTGCTCAATGCCACGCCGCCTACGCTGCCCGATAAAAGAATGATCAACGCCACGCCCAGGCTGGCGCCCGAACTTATGCCGAGTTCGGCAGGCCCTGCCAGAGGGTTTCGGAAAAGGGTTTGCATTTGCAAGCCGCTGATCGAAAGTCCCGCTCCGGCAAACAAGGCCGTCAGGGTTTGCGGAAAGCGCGATTTCCAGATGATATTTTGCCACACCGGAGCTTCGTCCCCGATGCCCCAGAGGATATTCCACACCGAGGAAGGGGGGATGGCGATCGTCCCGATGGTGAGGTTCATCAGGAAAAAAACGACGATGGACGCGCCTATCGTGATAAAAAGCAGCGGATAGCGTCTTTGCTTCATTCTCTTGTCAGTAATTCGTAATATACCGGTTGATGATCGGGCAACAGAGCGGGATGGAAGGCCTTGATGAGATCAGCCAACACCACTTCGGGTTCTACGGGCGCTTTTTCGTAAAAAGGTTTTTGTCGCAGGTTGCAATACACCACGTTACGCTCTTTATACGCTTTGAAATCGGTATAGCGGCTGTCGCTCTTGCGTAAAACCGTATAGGAATAGTCGCCGGTATGGCTCACCAACAGGCGCCAGAAGTCGGCATCCGATCCGGCGGCATACACCGATTCGAAGTCGAGATTGATTCCGCCCGTTTCCTGATTCTCTTTCAAAAAATACTCGGCGCCGGCATCGCGGAATTGTTCCGCAAGGTAACTTTTTCCGCCCACCACGTACCAGTTACCGGAGCGCATCTCGCCGCTTAACACCGTAGGTTTGGGCGACACATTTCTACAGAGCTCTTCGAGTTCCTGGTATTTCTTTTCGGAGGCGGCGAACAATTCATTTCCCAGTTCTTCTTTCCCCAGTAACATGGCCACGAACTTCATCCATTCGGCCTGCCCGAGCGGCGTGGTTTCCTTATATCCGAGGAAGGTGACTAACGGAATATCGAGATCTTTAATCGCTTCATACCCTCCGCGCTTGAAAGGCGATACCAGGATGATTTCCGGATCGAGCGAAAGAATCAATTCCGCATCGAAGTTCCCCTCGATACCTATTTTACCGATTCTCCCTTTGGCGATCTGTTCTTTGACCTCGGGATTGAACAGGTAATGCGTGCTGGGCATCCCGACGACTTGATGGACGGCATCGAGCTTGATGAAATTCGCCAGTTGGAGAGTGGTCATGCAAATAAGCCGTTCGACCGGCGTTTGGATAACCGTATAATCCGGCGGGATGGCATCGGACGGCTTCGTTCCCTTCGGTACCAGCGCATACTTGTATACGGTGTCGTCGGAATGTTGGGGGTCGCTGATGTCGATTAGCCGGTAGGTATCGTATTGCTTTACGGTAAATCCTTTTGCGTAACGGATTTCCACCTCTTCAAACGAATAGCCGGCCTCTTTTTCCGGTTCGTTTTTTTGTTTCGATGAATGCCCCGGTGTGCATCCGGGCGCTATCGCAAAGAATAGCACGACACAATAGAATGCGGCCGATGCGAACGCTTGTCGGTATAAAGAAGGAATTTGTTGTTTCATATTTGTTTGGGAATAATGATCAATGAAAAATAAGGAAAAGAACGCGCCCGTATCTCTTCGGGATGATGCGAGTAAAACTCTTTTCCGGCGATTCCGGTGTTTTCGAAATAATGCAGGAGAATATCGGGATGCTTCGCGATGAATTCCTTTATGCTTGCCTCACATTGCGAAGCTTTCATAATAACGAGATTCGCCCGTTTCTCCGACAGCCGTCGCTCGATTTCGGCGCCGGTAATCGTGCCGGGGACGATATGAAGTTCTTCTTCCTGTTTGGCCAGATGCACGTGCGCCAAAGCGCCGCAGGCAATGAATGCCGGTATGCCCGGAACAGTCTCGACGGGAATCCGTTCGCTCGCCAATAGCTCCGAAATATAGTGTGAGGACGAATAGAGATTGGCGTCGCCTTCCGCTACAAGGGCGATATGCAACCCTTCGTTATACGCCTCTTTCACCTCTTCGGCTACGCGGCGGTATGCCGCGTGGGTTTCGCTGCGGGCTTTACTCATGGGAACGCGGAAAGCCTGCAACCGGGACAAGGGTATTTGTAAATCCGTCAGGATATCGAGCGCACGCGATTGACTCCCTGTTGCCGGATAAAAGATCTTATCGGCAGCCTGTAATAGTTGAAGCCCTTTCCAGGTGATTAAACCGGCTTCACCGGGGCCTAACGAAACCATATTGACCGGATATGTCATCTTCTGAATTATAAATTATACGAATGCTCTTTCGTGAATTTTCCTTTTATCATCCCTTTTGCAAAGATGACATAAAAAATCGACAAATAAAAAAGCAGCGTCGTTTTCTTTCTGCTTGTGCCGGGCTTTCGCCGCCGTCGTTATCCGTCTGCCCGTCGGAAAACGCCTTACACGACGTGCGGCATGCCGGCGCGCTCCGCGAAAGGACCTTGCATGACGTGCCGGATATTTTCGCACTCTCCGAAAGCCGATTGCATGACGTGTTGCATACTTTCGTACTCTCCGAAAGCCGTTGCATGACGTGTTGCATACTTTCGCACTCTCCGAAAGCCGTTACATGACGTGTTGCATACTTTCGCACTTTACGAAAACCGTTGCATGATGTGTTGCATCTTATTTCCTTTTTCGGCGTAAAGCGATCAATACGCCCACGAATAGTACGAGAACAAGCGCTACGATCAGGCCCGTATCGAGCGATTTCGTATCCGCCGGTTGAGGCTGTGAAAGGCTCTCTTTCTTCAGCACCGTACCCTTTCCCTGTAATTCCGTTGCTGCGCCGGGCGTTTTCATTTGTTGCAACCGGCGCTTATAGCCGGCGGCATCTTCGCGAGCAGCATGCTGCGAAATGAAATCCTGCACTTTGTGGTTCGATCCGCTGAAATCCGATCCGCTTGCCCCGAACTGCCTCACAAAACGGATATGTACGTCGGCAATCGTTTGCAGTTGCTCCTCATTCGCCTGCCATAAGCCCTTGCGGGCTGTTTCCATCATCACAGCCGTTATGTCCTGCATAGCCGCCGGGTTTTGTTCGGCAAAAAAACCTTCCACGCCGAGGCCGTACGCATCCTTTACATATACGTCGTATAGCCGGTTCCACATATCGTTATCGATCACTTCCGGTTTCATGACGTTCCAGGCGTACGTATTGGTAAACGTCTTCACAAATACTTGCGCCGAAGAACTTCCGCCTTTCATCTTTTCTTTAATATAAGCCGGATTGAGCAGCGTGGTGCGGCTTTCTACGCCGATGGCTTCTTTCAACTCCTGCATCCGGACTTTGTTCCGGTTGCGGTAATCGGACAGGTAGGTGTCGGGCTCTTTCCCCGTGACCGTTTTGACGGCAAGGTTTACGCCGCCCATAAATTCATAGACATGATCGAGCGTCAGTGCGCCCCATGTATTATTCTGGCGGGGTTGCACCACAATGTCGGTTTGCTGCAAGGCGACTTCAAACAAGTCTTTCTTGAAAGCGCCCCAGTTTTTATCGTCGCCGTATATCGCGCCCATGTTATGGATGTACGTTTCGGCGATCTCCGAGGTGTTTTCCCACGCATCGCCCTGTTCGACCAATTGCATGATTCCCGTACCGTAATGCCCGTTAATTCCGCCGAAAACCCTCATGGTCGACAGCTCCCGCGCTTGTTGCGGGCTGACGCCTTTATCGACCAGCCCTTTTTCCGACGCGACGGTGCCCTCGGCCACATAATTGTCGAAAGCGTCGTCTTTTGCATGCGCGGCCATCGACACCGCTTTGGTAAGCAGGAGCAATCGCGAAGCCGCCAGATCGCGAAGTTGCCCGGACGTTTGCACCACAATGTCGATGCGCGGACGACCTAACTCGTTGGAGGGGATCAGCCGCAGGTCGGTTACACGGTTCATCCGGTCGCGCACCGGTTCCACGCCTACCATATACAATGCCTGAGCCAATGTTGCCCCTTCGCTCTCGATAAACTCTCCCGCCCAAAATGTATAACTCACTTTACGCGGATAACGGTTGTGTTTCTTTTTATATTGCGCCAAAGTGGCTTCGACCAGCGACTTGCCGTTGTCCCATGCCCGCAGCGAAGGAGTGGCTTCGGCATTGATGGAATACAAGTTTCGCCCCGTCGGCAGGGTGTTGGGGCTGCGTACCGCGTCGCCTCCGGGCGAAGGGGCGATATATCCTCCCGAAAGCGCATTCAGTAACGAAGACATTTCGGCTTCGGGCGATTCTTCCAGCAGGGTTTTGTATCGTAAAACGTTGCGGATGGTTTCTTCGATTTCCAAAACCGCGTAGCAGAAGTCTTTATCTTCCTCCGGAGCATTCATCATCGAAGCCATCGACATTTCGCGCGGATGTAACTTCGCGTTGATTTCCTGCGCCTTTTGCCTGTCTTCGTCCGAAAGTTGCGCTAAATCGTATAGCGGGTTTGTATCGAAACTCCTACCGGTCAATAACGCGCGGATTCTTGCTTTTACGGGATGAAGATATTTCTGAGTAATAAAGGTATTGTTCTCGTATTGCCCGAGCGAAATTTTGTTGTTCAGCAAGTCGAGTTTGGCGATGCTGTATGCCAGCGGGTCGGCGCTTATGGCAATGGTGGTCGACAGGATATCCTCCTTGCTGTAAGGCGTTCCGAGGGTATATAGCCTGCCCGTCATTTTTTCGTTCGCGACTTCTTCGGCGAAATTTTCGATATAGCTCACGTCTTCCGCCGAATACGGGAGGGACAGGTCTCCGTTGAGTTGAATATCTTTATGAATCCCCATCTTGACGGCAATCGATTTTATCTTCAACGAAACAGCATTCTGCCGGTTTTCCGGCGCCGAATGATAACGCTCGATTTGTTGCAGCAACTCGTCGAATTGCCGGCGGGTATCGCTTTCCATAAAGGGAGGCGTTAGATAAGATACCAATGCGGCATGCAGCCTCCGTTTGGCAATGATTCCTTCGCCTACGTTCGAGATGGTGTAGTAATAAAAATGAGGCATGGCGCCCATCAGGCAGTCGGGCCAGTCCTTTTTCGACAAAGCCGTTTGTTTGCCGGGCGTAAACTCGAGGCTGCCGTGCGTTCCGAAATGGATGAACGCGTCGGCTTTAAATCCCTTTTGCGCCCATAGATAAGGCGCCAGATAACTGTGGGGCGGCGCTACACCGGCGCCATGGACGATTTTAAAATCATCGCCGTCGAGAGCCGCTTTCGGTTGCGGAAATACCGCCACATTGCCGAACCGCAGGCAGGCCACGGCCAGCGCCGGTTCGTCACCGGCCGTTCCCGTCATAAACGTCCCCGGAGCTTCTCCGTATTTCTCGACGACCTCCCGGTATTGGTCGGGCAGAATGATTTCGTGCGCCCATTGTTCATACTCCGATTTTTTTATCCACAGCGGATCGCCGTTTTTCAAGAAATCGGCGATCTCTCCTTCGGCATAATTGCCGAATAAGTTGCCCTTTCGATATAACAGCTTTTCAAATTCATTTTCAGATGCGGGCAGGCCTTCCACGGAATATCCTTCCGATTGCAACCGTTTGAGGAACGCATACAACGAAGGAACCACTTCGAGTCCGGTAGCCACTAAAGAGCTTTGCCCCGGCCCCTTGAAGTAACAGATCGCAATCTTCTTATCTTTGTTGGGCTTTATCTTCAACTGCATATAGTGATCGACGTTGGCGATGAAATTACCGACTCTTTCAGGCTCCGGGTCGAAGACATAATAGTGATTGCTGTGTTGGTTCTGTGTGGAAATAGGTAAGGGGCATATTCCCCCGTCCAATTCAGGAAGTACGATCCGGGCGGTGAGGAATCCGCCGATTTGTCCACGGGGATCGTTGAGCCATTCATCGTGGCTCTGCATCACCGGATACGGGCAAAACAGGGGAATGTTTTTTTCCGCCAGCCACTTTACGGCCCGGTCTCCTTCCAACCGTCCCATGGGCAGGTAAATGACCGCATCGGGATCGACTTCTTTTAACAGTTCCAGTCGTTTGGTGATGGCGGAGATCGGGAAAACGTTGTAGCCTTGTTTTTCAAAACCGGAGATCAGGCTGTCGATATAGATGCGGTTGCCTTCCAACGGCGAAGTCATACCCGACAGGAAAGCGATTCGCGGGGCCTCTTTTTTATATACCCCTTTTCGGATAAGGTGTTCGGTCAGCTCTCCGGCCGTAGTGAAATATTTATTCTCATCCAGATAATACAAGATGTCGGAAGGAATCAATACCGGAGCTTCGGCGCGGTTAGCCGTCAGCTTCTTCGGATCGAATTCCTGCCGTACATAGTGCAGCATATTCCGGAAATTTTCTTTGCAGCGGTTGCTGTAATAGGTGTCGAGTTTTTCCTGTTGCAGGCTGTCGACGCGGTTGTTTTTCACGATGTCGGAAGCAAATACGAATGTATAGACCATTGCTCCTTTTTTCCCTCCCGCTTCGATGTTTTTAATTTGTTCTGGTGTCAAACGCAGTCCCGGGCCGAAAATCAGGATGGCATCGTAATTCTTTAAGCCCGAGGCTTTGTCCGGCCCGACTTCCTCGACTTTTATAAACCGGTTGTCATTCGATAAGATGATATTCGAGACCTGATAAGAGGGAAAGTTAACCAATGCGATCTTGGTGGGCGATAAAAAGCAGGCATAGAGCAGGCCGGCAGCTATAACGATTATCATTACACCGCCGATAGCGGCGAGCCGTTTTTTGTTTTTTATAATTCTTTCGATTGACATAGCGCGGAAATGAGTATATCCTTACAGCCGGATATGTTAGGCTGTAAGGATAATATAAAAATAGATATAAGTCAATAAATCAATTGAACGGATACACATATTCGAACGTGATGTAACCGGATTCATCTTTTTCGTTTAAAAAGTTCTTCATAATTACCTTCGCATATTTGCCATTTGCAGAGCGTACAATGAAAACATTGTTATTAATCGTCCAATCTCCGGTCTTGTAATTATAAAATGCCCATCCTTGATTTTCTCCTACTTTGAAAGCGGTATTTCCCGTCGTTTTTGCATATTTAGGAGGCATGTCTCCGGATTTCATGACACTTATTTCAGAATCGGTTATAAGGCCTGAAGTTGGGATAGTTGTTACCTCATCAAAGCTCTTTTTATCGGTGGCGTACACTGCTCCCTGTCCTTTCCCCGATGTGCCGCCGTTAGTGCGGATATTAAAACGGAGGAATCCCATATCCCAGTTCAGGTTTTCGGAATATTCTTCTTGATCCACGGTAACGACTGTTCCTTTTTCTTCGCCATATTGAATCGCATTATAATCCTTATTCCAGTTATATTCCGCGCCGGCAATAGCCTGTAGGCTTACCGAAGGGGTGTACATGTCCAATATACGAAGGGTCTGTATGTCGGACGTGGCATTTTTTTCCGATTCGTTTGTCGACTGATAGATGGTGTTACGGGTATAGAAGTCGCCGTAATAGGAAGCTTTCAATTGATGATTGTCTGCGAAGTGTTGAGTGGCGGTCACCCGGAGGGTTTTATTATTACTTTTATAATGGGTGTTTTTGACACTTTCTCCGGGGTTCGTCACTTCCGTAAGGTAATAGATGCCGGACGCCGTTATCTGTGTCTTTTTGTGGTTCCAAGCGAATTTTTGTTCAATATTCATGTTCGTGCCCGGATCTTTGGTAAATGCTTGCGGCGATTCGGGTGTAAGGTCGTATCCATTATGCGAATTCCGGTAAAAAAGCGTTTGGGATGTGATTTTCCTGAAAGCAGTACCCACGCTGGCATCCAGCACCCAATCGTTGAAGCGGGAATAACGGGTTTTGGCCCAACCTTCCAATTTCCTGTCAGGCGTTTTAGTAATAATATTGATGGTCATTCCAATTGCGCTCGAACCGTACAAGGCAGAGGCGGCTCCTTTGATAATTTCAATTTGCTTAACATTCGACAGGCTCAATCGTTCAAAATCGATCGGCCCACCCGGAGTGGTCGACAGGCGTTCCCCATCGACTAAAATCAAAAGATATTTATTTTCGAGCCCTTGTATACGGATATTGTCTCCGCGCGGATCACTATTGAATTGCAATCCCGGAATAGTATATTCCAATGCGTCCATGATGTTTTCAAAATCATTTTGCCTTAATTGGGCGGACGATATTACACGAGTCAATATGGGCGTATTGGCCAATGTTTTTTCCGTACGAGTTCCGGTGACGACGATTTCTTCCAAATTCCGGATTTTATCTTTTATTTCCAGACTATCGCCGGTTTGTGTATTCGGCCGGAGAATCTGTTCTCCTTCACCCTGTCCATACACGGCTTCGTACAAAAATAACGATAGCACAAGGAGTGCAATAAAAGCATTTTTACGTTTCATACTTTTTTTGGAATATTGTAGAAAGACAAATTATCTTCGATTCACTTTTCCAAACCCGGGATAAATGAATGTTGTATCCTTACGGCAGGTTTTCTGACTTTCCCTTTTTGCAAGCCTTCCCGATATACAATGTGCGGTTGATATCAGTGGCCGAAGTTTGCAATATTCTTGTTAAGAACGGGATCACAGCAACGGGTATTGTTCCGGATTTTCATCGGATTCCCTCTCACCGCTTACCGAAAAGTAGCGGTTCACCATAATACGGGGCAAAGGTAAGGAGAATTTTTTATAAATGAAATAAGTTTTAAATACGACAGATGCCTCATGAAAGCGGCTTTGGTGTTCGGCACATCTTTAAAACTTGTGAAATAAAGTAATTAAGAAAATAAAAAGCGTTTGTCTCTGAGATTTCTTTGTATTTTTGCTCTTCTGAAAAATGGACGGTTCTCCGTTTCCTCCAACCATGAATTCCTTTGGATGGATGGGAAATCGAATTTTGAAAATGGGATTACGGAGTTGATTTTTGTCGATAAAATCCGGTTATTGGTCGAATTAATTTTTTTATATATCGATAATACTGTTACTTCGCACTTCGGAACTGTTTCAATAGGAGAATTTGTCTCATAAAAAACCGCGAAGGAAGGGTGACTCCCGGTAAAGGTTATAAAATAGGTAAGAGATAATTTACGTAAAATAAATATGAATATAAGAACGACGGTAATAGGAGGGATTTCGTTGTTGTTGCTTGTTTCGTGTTCTCAACGAAGAAGCCAGCAGAATGAGAGTCCCGAAAGAGAGTATCCGGTAATGGTTGTGGAAAAACAGGACGCTGAACTCCAAAGCGTATATCCTGTGACATTAAGGGGAAAAGAAGATGCGGAGATAAAACCACGGGTGAGCGGCTACATCGATAAAGTGTACATCGATGAAGGGGCGTATGTGAAAAAGGGGCAAGCTCTGTTTTCGGTGAATTCGCCTACCTCCGAGCATGATTTGGCTTCGGCTAAGGCTGCGTTGGAAACCGCTGAGGCGAATCTGAATACCGCCCGCCTTGATGTGGACCGTATCCGTCCGTTGGCCGATAAAAATATAGTCAGTACGGTACAACTCGAAACATATGAAAATGCCTATAAAGCTTCCCAGGCTTCAAAATCGGAGGCTGAGGTTGCCTTAAAAGCGGCGCAGGCCACTACGGGCTGGACCACCGTTACAAGTCCTATTGAAGGCGTCGTCGGTTCTATTCCTTATCGTAGTGGGAATATGGTTACCGGCGCTACCACGCTGACGACTATTTCGAATGTCGAAACGGTATATGCGTATTTTTCCATTAACGAAAAAGCTTTTTCGGCATTACTTTCTACCCTCGAAGGAAATTCGATGGGCGAAAAGATCGGGAATATCCCCGAAGCGACCCTTACCCTTGCCGACGGTACGGTCTATCCCGAAAAAGGAAAAGTTTCCACGATATCGGGTATTGTCAACCAGGCAACCGGATCGGTTAACTTGCGTGTAGCGTTCCCTAACGAACAGGGCGTTCTGAGAAGCGGCGCCAGCGGCAAAGTTTCGATTCCGCGCAAAGTGGGAAATGTATTTGTGATTCCTCAAAAATCGACGTTTGCCCAACAAGACAAAATCGTCTTGTATAAAGTGGTGAATGATTCTACGGTTCAGTCCATTGTGCAGGTCGATCCTTTGCCCGACGGTAAAAATTATGTGGTTACGCAGGGCCTCGAGGAGGGCGACCGGATTGTATTGGATGGCATCGCCACTTTGCGGAATGCCCAGAAAATTAAAATAAAGGAAGAACGATAATGGGGGATTGCCGGGGATGTCGCTTGGAGCGACGCCTCCCGGTATCCGTACGGGCGACGCCCTCGGCCGCTTGTAACACATTTGAAAGAAAATAAAAAATTATGCTGAAAATTTTTATAGAAAGGCCGGTTTTATCCACGGTAATTTCCATTTTAATTGTTGTTTTGGGAATTTTGGGATTATCTACCTTACCGGTCGAACAGTACCCCAATATCGCTCCGCCCACCGTACGCGTTTGGGCCAATTATAGCGGGGCCAACGCCGACGTGGTGATGAACAGCGTGGTGATTCCCCTGGAAGAGCAAATCAACGGAGTGGAAGGAATGACGTATATGACGTCGACAGCTTCCAATAGCGGATCGGCTTCCATCACCATTTATTTCGAACAGGAGGTCGACCCCGACATGGCTACCGTAAACGTGCAAAACCGCGTGAATCAGGCTACTTCGCTGCTTCCTGCCGAGGTGACGATGGCGGGCGTGACGGTTCAGAAACAACAAACCGATAACGTGCTGCGTATTTCGGTGTCGTCCACCAATCCGGAGCACGATCAACAGTTTATTCAAAATTATGTCGATATCAATGTCCTGCCCCAAATAAAACGTATTTCCGGAGTTGGAGATGCCAGCGTAATGGGTGCGCGAACCTACTCCATGCGTATCTGGTTGAAACCCGATGTGATGGCTTCGTATGGCATCACGCCGCAGGAAGTGAGGCAACTCCTTTCCGACCAAAACGTGGAAGCGGCTCCCGGGGAGCTGGGTCAAAACAGCGATCAGACGTTCCAATACCCGCTCAAATATACGGGGCGCCTTAAAACGGTGGAAGAATTCGGGAATATTGTCCTTCGCTCTTCCAACGGGCATATCCTCCGCCTTTCGGATGTGGCCGATGTCGAACTGGGCTCTATGAATTATTCGGTGTTGTCTACGACGGACGGCGCTCCGGCCGTATCCATTAGTGTCAGCCAAACGTCTAATTCCAATGCCCAGGAGCTGATCAACCGGGTGAAGACGGAATTAAATGATGTTTCCAAAAACTTTCCCCCGGGCTTTAAGCTGACTTACATGTCCGACGCGAACGAGTTCCTCGATGCGTCCATCCACAAAGTCGTGACCACTTTATTGGAGGCTTTTGTGTTGGTGTTCCTTGTCGTACTTATCTTCTTACAGAGTTTCCGTTCGACGCTTATCCCCGCCATTGCCATTCCGGTAGCGATTATCGGCTCGTTCTTTGTGTTGCAACTGTTAGGCTTTTCCATCAATCTTCTTACGCTGTTCGCCTTGGTACTGGCTATCGGAATTGTGGTGGATGATGCGATAGTGGTGGTCGAGGCCGTCCACGCGCAGCTCGAAAAAGGGGCTAAAAACGCGAAAGAGGCGACGATTGAGACCATGAAGGAGATCGCTCCTGCTATTGTCTCCATTACCCTGGTGATGGCTTCGGTATTTATTCCCGTCAGTTTTATCGGAGGAACCAGCGGCGTGTTTTATAAACAGTTCGGATTGACTTTGGCTACGGCGATCATTATCTCGGCTATCAATGCCTTGACGTTAAGCCCTGCCTTAAGCGCCCTTTTCCTTCGTCCCGAACCGCCGGAATCGCAAACCGCCCGTCCGGCGAAAAACAATCTTATTAAACGGTTCTTCAAATTCTTTAATACGTATTTCGACAAACTGACCGTGCAATACGAAAAGACATTGCGTTTTCTCGGTAAGAAAAAACACCGTTGGATTACGGTGGCGATGATCGCCGTCTTTTCTTTGATTCTTTTCGGATTGATGCGCCTCATTCCTACCGGATTTGTTCCGCAGGAAGATAGCGGGGAGGTGATATTGATGATTACCTTGCCGCCGGGATCGTCTCTGGAACGTTCCGATTCGATTGTCCATCAGGTGGCGTCTCTTTCCGAATCCATTCCGGAAGTGCAAAATGTGGCCACTATTTCGGGTATTAACTTTATGAGCGGATTGGGAAGTTCTTACGGAACCGTGATGTATAAACTGACTCCGTGGGGCGAGCGTAAACGCACGGCTTCGGATATCGTTTCAGTCTTGAAGCAGCGGACGGACTCTCTTATCGGCGCCGAGTTTATGATATTCAGCGCGCCTACGTTGAGAGGTTTCGGCTTGGCGAGCGGTGTGGATTTGAAGATGCAGGACAAGACCGGAGGGAATATCACCGATTTTTATGCCGTTACGCAAAAGTTCCTTCAAGAGCTTCAGCAGCAAGATGAAATATTGATGGCCTCCACCACTTTCAATCCTAATTTTCCGCAAAAGCAACTCGATGTGAATGTGCCCAAAGTCATGGAGGCGGGCCTTTCGATGAACGATGTGCTGTCGACGTTGCAAATATATATCGGTAGCTTATATACGTCGAACATCACGTTGTTCGGGAAATCGTACCGGGTGATTTTGCAAACGTCGCCCGAATACCGCTCGAAAATGGATGACCTGAACAGCTACTATGTCAGGACAGCTTCGGGAGAAATGTCGCCCATCACCGAATATTTCACGGTGACGGATGTGACCGGCCCGCAAACGATTTCGCGCTACAACTTATATACGTCGATGGATGTAACCATTATCCCCAATACTGCCGGAGGATATAGTACGGGGGATGTAATTAATAAAGTGAATGAACTGAGCGAGGGCCTTGCCGAAGGTTATACGTATGAGTATTCGGGGATGACGCGCGAGGAGGTGCAGAGCGGTAACCAGACCTTTATGATTTTTATGCTCTGCCTGATCTTTGTATTCTTGTTGCTGGCTGCGCTGTACGAAAGTTATATCTTGCCGCTGGCGGTGATCCTTTCGTTGCCCGTAGGGTTGGCGGGAGTGTTTATCTTCCTGTGGCTCTTTGGTGTCCATCAGGGAATTACCAATAGTATTTATGTGCAGATATCGCTCATCATGCTCATCGGGTTGCTTGCCAAGAATGCGATCCTGATTGTGGAATACGCCATACAGCGCAGGAAGCAGGGGATGAATATCGTGGAAGCGGCCGTGAATGGAGCTGTAGCCCGTTTCCGTCCTATCCTGATGACCTCTTTCGCATTCATTGCCGGCCTTACGCCTTTGATGTTGGCTACCGGCGCCGGCGCCGTGGGGAATCGTTCCATCGGATTGAGCGCCATCGGCGGAATGTTGATCGGAACGGTATTGGGCGTACTGGTTATCCCTTCGCTGTATATTCTTTTCCAAACTTTTGAAGACCGTTTCCGCAAGTCGGGACTGGTAAATGTAGATGAAGATGATGATGAAACAATCAAGAAAAATAATGAAGATGAAAAATAACAATCGATTAGCCCTGTTTTTGCTTACGGGATGTGTTATTTTTTTAGGATTATCCTCTTGCCACGTACTGAATCCGTATCGCTCGCCGGTGGTGGATACCACTGAGTTGTACCGGGAGGTGATTGCTTCCGACAGTACCTCGATTGCCGATATTCCCTGGCGGGATTTTTTCTCGGATCCGTATTTGGTACGCCTTATCGATACGGCTCTTGTGAATAATGCCGATTTGCAGATTGCCGTGAGCAGTATCCGTCAGGCGGACATCGAATTAAAAAGAACGCGGGCGGCTTATTTTCCCAACGTGTCGGCGGGCGCTACCGTAACGCATACCGCAACATCCGACGGAAACAAAGCTTTCAGTCGTAGTTCGAATGATGTCTTTGCCGGAATAAGTGCGAACTGGGAGTTGGATGTGTGGGGAAAACTCAACCGGCAGTCGCGTGCACAATATGCCCGCTTCCTGAAGAGTCAGGCTTATAAAGACATGGTGCAGTCGGGGTTGATAGCCAATATAGCCGATGCTTACTATTCGCTTTTGGCGCTGGATGAACAACTGGTTATCACGAAGGAAACGGTCGTACTGTTGGACAAGAGTGTCGAAACGATGGAAGCGTTGAAAGAAGCCGCCCGGCAAAACGCTGCTGCGGTTGAGCAAAGCCGCGCTCTGTTGCTGAACACCCGGCTGAGCGCCATCGATATAGAAAACAGTATCCGTCAGTTGGAGAATACGATCAATCTCCTTTCGGGCAAGAAACCGGGTCCTGTAGAGCGCTCTGCATTGGATACGCAACCCGTTCCGGGACAGTTGAAAGCGGGAGTCCCGGCCCGACTGCTTTCGCGCCGTCCCGATGTAAAACAGGCCGAACTGGATTTCCGTGTCGCTTTTGAGTTGACGAACGCCGCCCGGGCAAGTTTTTATCCTTCCATCACCCTTCATTCGGGTTCTATGGTGGGATATGCCTCTTCCGGATTCTCCAATTTGTTCAGTCTCGAAAACCTGTTGGCGAACATCGTCGGCGGATTAACGCAACCGATATTTGCACAAGGGCAATTAAAGGCCAATCTCGAAACGGCAAAGGAAAGTCAGATTCAGGCGATGGCCGCGTTTCAAAATGCCGTGTTGAACGCCGGAAAAGAAGTTTCCGACATTTTATATACGTATGAAAGTGTGGCCCGTAAAACCGATTTGCGCGAACAACAGATCGATGCTACGCAAAAATCGGTGGAGTATACCGAAGAATTGTTGAAAGCCAACGAGGTCGATTATACGGCGGTGCTGACGGCCCAACAGTCTTATCTTTCGGCGCGTTTGAATCGAGTAAGCGAACGGTTGGAGCAATTGCAATGCGTGGTGAATTTGTATAATGCCTTGGGAGGAGGCGTAAACTGATTGTTTTCTCGCGCATAAAAAATAGTTTCCTACTTGGCTTTAAAATACTATATTTGCAGGACTTTAAAACAAAAAGAAATGACAATATTTACATTTGAAACGGATAAATCGGAGGCAGTAAAAATCCGGACAATATTGAAAGCATTAGGCGTTAAAAAGCTTAAAATAATAGAGAACGACGACACTGAAATGAGCAAAGATGAATTCGAGGAAAAACTCAAAAGAGCAAAGTCAGGAGATGGCACCATTCTTAGAAATGCCGATGACGTAAACGCTTTTTTTAATTCGCTATGAGTTTTATAATAGATTTCAAGGACGAAGCAAAACGAGACCTTGAAAAACATCAAAAGGCCGGGCAAAAGATTGTTCTAAAAAAGATAAAGGATTTTACGCTGGAGTGCCAAAGTAATCCAAGAACCGGGACGGGAAAACCGGAACAGTTAAAATACCGGCAACCTGAAACCTGGAGCAGGAGAATAAACGATAAACATCGTTTTGTTTACGAAATAGAAGGGCAAATCATTCATATTTTATCCGTTTGGGGGCATTACAAAGACAAATAATAATAAGCAGTTCGTAACTCTCCCTCCTTACCTCGATACTTGGGGGGGTGCCTCGCAAAGTGTCACGATTCTCTTTTGAATCGCGAAACAGAATTTATTTTAGTAACAATATTGATATGAGAAAATTAGTTTATGTGTTAGTTGCGGTGTTCGTTTGTGTTTCCTGCCAGAACAAGCAGGGAACCAATGCTTCCGGGGATCAATCGGAAGAGGCGCCCAAGGTGATTGATTACTCGAATGTGAAAGAAAAATCTTTTTCGGAGCTGTTTACCGAAATAGAACCGAATCAAATCAAGGAAAGCCCGTTCGATTTGTTCCCCAAAATCAATGGGGTCGTAACCGCCGGCGACAGTACCGTTTTCAACTCCATGGTGATAGGCGATGGCGCTTTAGGACAAATGATTGGAAAGTATGTCACGATTTGCGGATTAAGAGGGAGCCGGTATACGCTGGAAATCCTTCTGAAGGAACATCACTATACGATGTCTTTCTTCGATGAGCAATTCAGGGATCAATTTATTCTTTTCGGACAAAGTTCGGGTCGTGATTCCGACAAGATGGCTACCACGACGCTTACGCCGGTAAGTACTCCGTCGGGAAATATGACGTATAAAGAAGCTCGTTTGGTGATCGAATGCGATCTCGCACAGACGCATACGGTGTCGTTGGACGAGGTGTATAATGCCGATAATAAAAAGTTCTATGAAGATGCCTATAATGAGGTCGGATCTTATCATAAAATTGTGATGGGAGATATCACCCATGTGTGGGTCAGAAAATAATCATCGATTCCCCTGCATGCTTCTGGTTCATTATTTTGCACGGCTTCTCCATTCCCTTGGAGAATGTCGTTTCATCTTTTTAAAATAGCGGTTGAAATAAGGAATGTCCGTAAAGCCACAAGCCCACGCTATCTGGCTTATATCCTTGTCGGGACAGTTTTTTAATCCGGAACAAACGGCTTCCAGTCGATATTCATTTACGAAAGAAATGAAACTCTTTCCGGTTTCCCGTTTAAAAAAAGCACAAAAGGCCGTTTCGCTCAGGCTGACTTTCGAGGCGATTTCCGATAAAGAAATCTTACGGCGGTAATTCTCTACCACATATTTTAAAATCAATTGTATACGGCGCATGTTTTTGGTGATGTCTTTCGATGCGTTATTCGGTATGCCTATCGGTTCGACCGAAGAGGTTGTGCCGATGAGTCGGAGCATCTTCAATAACGACAATAATCGTTCACTTTCGCTTAAGGTTTGCATGGAAATCAAGGCCTCGGTAATCGATTGTGCCGCCTTTCCCGTTATCTCGACGCTTTGCATCATCGACAGGAGCTTGTGGGAGGTATATTTCCATTCGTTAAAGAATGCCATGCCGTTTTCTAATAGGGACGGGTCGAATTGTACGAATATGCATTCCCTGTTGCCGTCCGGGGCACAGCTTTCGGGATTGTATATCCAACAATGGGGCAGATTGGCCGGAACAAACAGTACTTCTCCGCGTTCAAAAGGTTCCGAAAAATCGCCCGTCATTCGATAACCGGCTCCTTTTAGTATGACAATAATCTCTATCTCGGGATGGAAATGCAGCCCGATCTCTTCTTGGTATCCCTGAACAGACCACCCGTAATGAAAAGAAGTGTTGCTGTCTTTCAGTACTTGTTCGTATTTAACTTCTTTTGCCATGCACTCATCTTTTATTTGTTCCAAAATAGCAAAAATAGACAATAACTGCTTAATATCGGACAATGTTCTTCGTTTTTTTTGATGTTTCTTTGTGCCGCTTAAAAAATAGATTGTATATAGATGAAAAAAGGTCTTTATGCATTGTCTTTCGGGACTTTCGGCTTGGGAATTGCCGAATATATTATGATGGGTATTTTACCCGATGTGGCTTCCGATTTTGTTATCTCCCTGCCGGTGGCCGGACATTTGATATCGGCCTATGCGTTGGGTGTTTGTGTGGGAGCTCCTTTAGTCGCTATCATAGCCCGAAATTGGCCGTTGAAACGTATTCTGTTTGCTTTGGTCGGATGTTTTATCGCCGGTTGTCTTATCACAATGGCTTCCCCTTCTTATAGCTTTGCTCTTGTAGGGCGCTTTATTACGGGCATTCCGCATGGCTCGTTTTTTGGTGTGGGTTCTATCGTTGCGAGTAAATTATCGAAAGAAGGAAAAAGCACGTCCGCCATTGCCACGATGGTTATGGGGATGAGCATAGCGAATTTATTGGGTATCCCTATCGCTAACTGGATTAGCCATGCTTTTTCCTGGCGATGGATTTTTATATTTGCCGCTGTTTGGGGAGGAATAACGATTTATACAATTGGTAAGTGGATACCCGCTTTACCGCCCATGCCGAAAACAAACATCAAGGGAATGTTTCGTTTTTTGAAGAAACCGGAACCGTGGCTACTGATTGCCGCGACCGTTTTGGGGAACGGCGGAATTTTTTGTTGGTATAGTTATATCAATCCTATGATGACGCAAGTTTCCGGATTCGATGTCTCCGCCATGCCGCTGCTGATGTTCCTTGCCGGGGGTAGCATGTGTGTGGGAAATTATGGGGGAGGTAAAATGTCGGATAAATTTACCCCCGGTATAGTGGCAATGTACACGCAATTCATTATATTTGCATCACTCATGGCCTTGTTCTTTTGGGGGCGTTTCGGATTTACTTCCGCTCTGCTTATGTGTGTCTGCACCGGATGTTTGTTTGCCGTCTCCTCGCCGCAGCAGATGTTGTTGCTGCAATATTCCTCCGGCGGCGAAATGATGGGCGGAGCGATGGTGCAGTTGGCATTTAATCTTGGCAACGCTTTAGGCGCTTATTTCGGAGGACTTCCCATTGCAACCGGCGCCGGAGTGGAATATTCGGCATTGATCGGTGCAGTGTTCGCCTTCACGGGAACCGGGGTGCTGGTATTGTTTCATTACTTGAGCGGACACGGAAGAACGCCGTCTGTCCCGCTTGTCTTTATAAAAAAGATCGTCGAATAGATCGACATACGTTTTATCATAAAATGAAAGGAAGAATATGAATTTACAATTAACGGGAAAAACGGCTTTGGTTACCGGCTCGACTGCCGGGATAGGATATGCGGCAGCGCTGGGACTTTTGAAGGAGGGCGCGAAGGTGTTTATCAATGGGCGTGAGGAGAAAAAATTGGAGAAGGTCGTTGAACAGATCAAAAAAGATATTCCGAGTGCGGATGTCGAAGGAGTTGTCGCCGATTTTTCGAAAGTCGAGGAGGTCGATACCCTCATTCATCAAATAAAAGAGTTGGATATACTTATTAATAATGTAGGTATATACGGGGATCAACCGTTTGAGACAACTCCCGATGAGGTGTGGATGCACGATTTTGAAGTGAATGTGATGAGTGGCGTGCGTTTATCGCGGCATTATATTCCGTTGATGAAAAAGAAGAACTGGGGACGGGTGGTATTCGTTTCGAGTGAGTCGGCTATCAATATTCCGGACGACATGATTCTGTACGGGGTGACTAAAACGGCTATTTTAGCGTTAAGCAGAGGATTGGCAAAAAGTCTTCGGGGAACAAATGTTACCGTTAATTCGGTGTTGCCCGGCCCTACATGGTCGGCCGGCAATTTGCGCTCGATGAAAGAACTGTCCGAAAAGAAGGGCATCACGGTGGAAGAAGCTGCTTTGGAGTTCGTAAAAGAGAAGCGGCCGGAATCCATCATACAGCGTTTTGCAGAGCCCGAAGAGGTGGCTAATTTAATTGTGTATCTGGCAAGTCCGTTGTCTTCGGCTACAACTGGAGCCGCTTTGCGCGTGGACGGCGGTATTGTGAATACGGCATTCTAATGTTGTGTCGACAAAAATTTAATGTTAAAAGTTTCCATTATGAATAGTAGTAATTTGTTTTCAGAAAAAAATATCGGTCCTTTTCAACTGAAGAACCGAATCGTTATTCCGCCCATGTGTCAATATTCTGCCGCAAACGGGCAAGCCACCGATTGGCATTTGATGCACTACGGTAATTTGGCGCTTTCGGGTGCCGGCATGCTCATTGTGGAGGCGACTGCGGTTTGCCCCGAAGGACGTATTTCGTATGCCGACTTAGGCTTATGGGATAAGAATACCGCTCAGGCGTTGCGCAAAGTCGTTGATTTTATGCGGTTGCATTCTTCCATGCCGTTAGCGGTACAAATAGCGCATGCGGGAAGAAAGGCTTCCACCGATTTGTCTTGGAAATCCGATGACTACTTGCCGGCCGACAGTGCGAATGGCTGGCAAACGGTGGCTCCTTCTGCCATTGCACAATCGACCGGAGGTACCGTACCGCACGAATTGACGAATGCGGAGATAAAAATCATTGTCGAACAGTTTGCCGAGGCTTCGGCACGTGCCATCGCTATTGGGTTCGATATGGTTGAATTGCATGCCGCGCATGGATATCTGATGCATGAGTTCCTATCGCCGATAACCAATAAGCGTACGGATGAATATGGAGGCAGTCTTGAAAACAGGATGCGTTTCCCGTTGGAAGTCGTCGATGCGGTGAGGGCGGTTTTGCCGGCAAACACTGCGTTCGGTGTCCGCATATCCGCGACCGATTGGATTGATCGCGGATGGGACTTGTCGCAAAGCATCGTATTTGCAAAAGAACTGGATAAAAGAGGCTGCGGATATATTCATGTTTCAGGCGGAGGACTCGATGGCGGATTGCAAAAGTTGCCGCCTTTACAATCGGGTTATCAGTTATCTTTTGCCGAAGCCATAAAGAAAGAGGTCGTGATGCCTGTAATCGGAGTCGGACTGATCACCGATCCGTTTGAAGCCGAAAAGGTGATAGCCGAAGAGAAAGCCGATTTCATTGCCGTAGGGCGTGGAATGTTATACGATCCGCGTTGGGCATGGCATGCCGCCGCCGCGTTGGGGGGACAAGTGGTTGCCCCGGCGCAGTATCTGAGGTCGAGTCCGCATCCGTACAAAGATTTATTTGTTTAAGAATAACGATGTTTCAAAAGTTGTTCTTAAAAGAATAAAAGTAAGGGATTGTAACTTAAAAAGAATATTTCTCGCAGATGGCGCAGATAAACGCAGATTAAAATCCGCGTTATCTGCGAGAAATAATTTACAAATCGTAAATAGAATATCGTTATAAGTATTGTGCTATTTATCGTTAGAATGTCCCCAGAAAGAAAGGTCTAAAACGACGATTTGTTTTTCCAGTATTCTATATACCAATCTATGTTTGTGGCTAATTCTTCTTGACCATGTTGGAATTTCAAAATGTTTCAATCTCTCCGGTTTTCCGGTTCCGACAGTAGAATTTTCTCTCAATTCGTTTAGGAGTTGGTCTATTTTCAGTAGAATCTTTTTGTCTCCACATTGTTTATGTTTCTCAATATCCAGTTCCGCTTCAGGAAGTATATTTAATTACGTAACTCATAAGCCTAAGAACTCTTTCTGTTTATCTTTTGTCAACGTTTTTAATTTTCTGCTTTCAGCCTGTTGGATGGATTTCTCTATTTTAGCATAGAAAGCTTCTTCCGTTAATAAAGAGTCGTCTCTTGAAGTCCGGACTTCAAAATCAACCCTCATTTCCTCTAGTAAAGCAGTTAGCAGTGATTTCTGCTTCTTATCTTTGGGATAAATCGTTATACTTTCCATTGTCATTTCCTCTTATATTGAAGATACTTCCACAAAGGTACGATTTCTTTTTTTTTACGCTGTTACTCCTGGAATCTTATTTTTATCCCATAATATACTTTAATATATTGCTTTATAAATCAATGGTTGTGTAATTTTGCGGGGAGAATCATCCCCGTAAGATATTATATTGTTAAATATCGCATTTCATAATAAAATATTTTACCATATAGTTGGCGAATATAAAATAAGTATATATATTTGCGGCATTATAATCATTGAGAAAAATAAAAAGTGACCGACCGTCATCTAAAGTATTTTAAAAATGAAAACAGAGAACCGAAGAAATTTTATCAAGAAAGCAGCTATTGCCGGAACTTCCGCAATAGTTCTGCCGCAGTTGTCCGCAAGCGGTCAAGTTCGGGCGGCTGATACGCATCTTGAGCAAAATATCCGTAAAAACAAATCTCTCCAAAGCGGACTGATTGTTCCCAAAGCCAACGGATTGCAAATCACCGGCGCCTTTCTTGATGAAATATCGCACGATATTCCGCATCAAAACTGGGGTGAAGCGGAATGGGATTTGGATTTTCAATACATGAAAGCTATCGGCATCGACACGGTGATTATGATTCGCTCCGGATATAAAAAATTCATTACATATCCTTCGAAATATCTTCTTGGAAAAGGGTGTTATGGGCCTTCCGTAGATTTATTAGAGTTGTTTTTGCGCCTGGCCGATAAATATGGGATGAAGTTCTATTTCGGGTTATACGATTCCGGTCATTATTGGGCCACGGGAGATATGAGCCACGAGATTGAAGATAATAAATATGTGATCGACGAGGTCTGGCAACAATATGGCGCCAAGTATAAAAGCTTTCAAGGATGGTACTTAAGCGGCGAAATAAGCCGTGCTACTAAAGGGGCTATCGGAGCGTTTTATGCGATGGGAAAACAGTGTAAGGAGGTGTCGAACGGTTTGCCGACTTTTATTTCGCCGTGGATCGACGGAAAGAAAGCCGTCGCTGCAAGCGGAACGGCTTTGTCGAAAGAAGAGGCGGTGTCGGTGCAGCAGCATGAAAAGGAATGGGACGAGATATTTGATGGAATTCACGAGGTGGTAGATGCCTGCGCCTTTCAAGACGGACACATCGACTATGACGAACTCGACGCGTTCTTTACCGTAAACAAAAAGCTGGCGGACAAATACGGAATGCAGTGCTGGACTAATGCGGAAAGTTTCGACCGCGATATGCCGATTAAGTTTTTACCGATTAAATTCGATAAACTTCGCATGAAACTCGAAGCGGCCAAGCGAGCCGGATACGATAAAGCCATTACGTTTGAGTTCTCTCATTTCATGAGTCCTCAGTCGGCCTACTTACAAGCCGGTCATTTATATAATCGATACAAAGAATATTTTAATATAAAATAAAGAAAATGGAGACGAATAAGTCTATCAATATGGGCTATGTGACGGCCGTATCCGTAATCGCCGCCTTGGGCGGGTTGCTCTTCGGATATGATACGGCCGTTATTTCCGGCACGGTGTCGCAAGTATCGCATCAATTCGGATTGAATACGATGCAAAGCGGATGGTATGTGGGGTGTGCCTTAATCGGTTCTATCATCGGAGTGATTTTTTCCGGCAAACTGAGCGATACCATCGGACGGAAACATACCATGATTATATCGGCTGTGCTGTTTATCGCTTCGGCAGTAGGATGTGCGTTATCCGGAAGCCTTAACGAGTTGGTTATATGGCGGATGGTGGGTGGCGCAGGCATCGGTATCGTATCGGTGGTCTGTCCTTTATATATATCCGAAGTCTCGCCGGCCGCTCATCGTGGACGACTGGTAGCAACTTATCAATTAGCCGTAACCATCGGTTTTTTGGCGGCTTATTTGATGAATTTTTACTTATTGAATCAATCGCATGGATACTCTTCCGCCAATCCAACGATGCAGCGGATTTTCGGTACGGAAGTTTGGAGAGGGATGTTGGGATTCGGAGCGCTACCGGCAATTCTCTATTTTCTAGTCTCTTTTTTCTTGTCGGAAAGTCCCCGATGGTTGTTGGTGAAATCGCGTGATAAAGCGGCTCAACAAGTATTTTCTAAGATTTACCGTAATCAAAAAGATGTCTCTTTCCAAATAAATGAGACCAAGCAAATGCTACAGGCGCAAGCGGGGCAAAAAACGAGTTGGAAAATCATGTTTCAGCCCGGTTTTCGAAAGGCGGTATTTATCGGATGCGCCATTGCCATGTTGGGGCAGTTTATGGGCGTAAATGCCGTGTTGTATTACGGCCCGTCGATTTTCGAAACCAGCGGGTTGTCCAGCGGGGATTCGCTTTTCTACCAGTCGCTCATCGGTACGGTGAACATGGTGACCACTATTCTGGCCATGCTGATTATCGATAAAGTAGGGCGCAAAAAACTGGTGTATGTGGGTGTGTCGGGAATGATCGCCTCGCTGGTGCTGATTGGCGTCTATTTCTTATTCGGCAGTCAGTTGGAATGGAGTAATATCTTCTTGTTGGCATGTTTCCTGGCTTACATATTCTTTACCGCCGGATCGATCAGCGCCGTGATTTTCGTATTTCTTTCGGAGATGTATCCGACGAAAGTACGTGGTTTAGCCATGTCGGTGGCTACTTTGTCGCTTTGGATAGGTACCTATTTGATTGGCCAGCTTACCCCTTGGATGTTGGAGACACTTACGCCCTCGGGCACGTTCTTCCTGTTCGCCGGCATGTGTATTCCTTATATGTTGATCGTTTGGAAATTGATGCCCGAAACGGCGGGAAAATCGCTGGAAGAGATCGAACGATTCTGGCAAAAGAAGAATGCTTAATTACAAATGATAAATTACAAATTGCGAATAAAAGGCTGACAGCGGATAACTGAAAGCTGATAATTGATAAGAATATGGATTTGAGAAGTTTAGAAAAACAGTATCGGGACGAGTTGTTGAATAATGTATTGCCTTTTTGGATGGATAAATCGCAGGACAAAACTTATGGCGGTTATTTCTCCTGCCTCGACCGACAAGGAAACGTGTATGACACCGATAAGTTTATTTGGTTACAAGGCCGGCAAGTATGGATGTTTTCCATGTTATATAATAAGGTGGAAAAACGCTCCGAATGGTTGGAATGTGCCCGTCAGGGCGGGGAGTTTTTGAAAAAATACGGACACGATGGAAATTATAACTGGTATTTTTCGCTCACGCGCGAAGGCAAGCCTATCATCGATCCGTATAACATTTTCTCTTATACGTTTGCCACCATGGCTTTCGGGCAGTTAAGCAAAGCAACTCAAAGCGATGAGTATGCCGAAATCGCAAAAAAAACCTTCGATATCGTGCTATCCAAGAGAGATAATCCGAAAGGAAAATGGAGTAAAGCCCATCCCGGTACGCGCAACCTGAAGACTTTTTCTTTACCGATGATTCTCTGTAATCTATCGTTGGAGATTGAGCATCTTTTAGATCACGACTTTTTGCAGCAAACCATCGATGAATGTCTGCATGAAGTGATGGACGTATTTTTGCGTCCCGAGTTGGGCGGGTTAATTGTGGAAAATGTAAATGTGGACGGTTCCTTATCCGACACGTTCGAAGGACGCCTGATGAACCCCGGCCATTCTATCGAGGCGATGTGGTTTATTATGGATTTGGGCGTACGCCTCAATCGTCCGGAACTCATTGATAAGGCTGTGGAAACCACACTCAAGATGCTAAACTATGGATGGGATCAAAAATACGGGGGTATTTTCTACTTTATGGATCGTAAAGGATTTCCCCCACAACAATTGGAATGGGATCAAAAACTATGGTGGGTACATATTGAAACGCTCATCTCTTTATTGAAGGGATATCAGCTAACCGGCTCGAAAGAATGCCTGGAATGGTTCGAAAAAGTGCACGATTATACGTGGAGCCATTTCAAAGACGCGGAATACCCCGAATGGTGGGGATATTTGAATCGGCAAGGAGAAGTATTATTAGATTTGAAAGGAGGTAAATGGAAAGGGTGTTTCCATGTTCCGCGCGGATTATATCAGTGCTGGAAAATACTGGAAGCAATGAATGAAAAGAAGAAATAAAAAGAACGGAGAGCATTCCGCGACTTTGCCAACAGGGTTCGCACTATCCTGCACAAGGTCGTGAGAATATGCGCTTAAAAGTTACTTTCTCATGTCTGAGGGATGAAAGAAATTGCTCTCAGGAGTGATTTTATAAGGTCAAATAGTTGGGTTTGTACAAGTTGCTAAACAACCCATTGATAAGTCGGAGGAAGAAGAAAAGGGGAATAAAAAATCTTAAGTATATGATTAACTGAGAAATTATTGAGTGTAATGTTTTTCTGCTTTTCAGGAATAATTAAATGTAAAAGCAGAAACGCTATTAAATATAGCGGAAATACTTGTAAAACAAAATTATTTAAATTCTAAAACAAATTAAATTCATGAAAAGAGAGAGAATCCTTTCTAAAATAGAAAGAAAATGTCTGTTGTTCATTCTGAGTTTTTGTGTTTTCATGATTTACAGTGCTACAATGTATGCGCAAGTAAATATACGAGGAACTGTAAAAGACTCTAACAATGAACCTTTGATTGGTGTAAATGTGATTGTAAAATCCACTCAGCAAGGAACAATCACAAATACCAATGGAGAATTCAGCTTAAGTGCTCCTAACACGAATGCTGTCCTTGAATTCTCATATGTTGGATTTCAGACTCTAGAGTTGTCTCTAAATGGTCGTACCAATGTGGAGGTCGTGATGTCTGAAGATACTAAGCTGCTAGACGAATTGGTTGTTGTTGGATATGGTGTACAAAAGAAAGTCAGTATAACGGGAGCTGTATCACAAATAAGAGGAGAGGAATTGTTAAAAGCTCCAATAACCAATGTTACTAATTTGTTAGCTGGTAGGATATCCGGAGTTGCAGCATTGCAACAATCCGGACAGCCGGGATCTGATGCATCTAGTATTTTAGTTCGTGGGGCGGAAGCTAAGTATGTGGTAGATGGCGTTGCCCGTGACTTTTCACAAATAGATCCGAATGATATTGCAACGATATCTGTTTTGAAAGATGCGTCTGCTGCAGCTGTTTACGGATTGGATGCAAGTTCTGTTATTATTATTACAACCAAACGTGGAGCAGCTTTACCATCAAAAATCAATTTTACAGCTTCATACGGTATAACTACGAATACTGAAATGTTGGAATTGTTAGATGGTCCTCAATTTGCTTACTGGTGGAATAAAGCTCGGGAAATGGATGGAAATTCACCGGTCTTTTCTCAAGAGCATGTTCGTAAAATGCTTGCAGGTGAAGGAGGTTGGGGAAATACCAATTGGTATAAAGAGACTTTTGGCACAGGAACAAATGCAAACTATAATGTAAATGCGTCGGGAGGTACGGATAATCTGAAGTATTTTGTTTCTTTGGGTTATTTCGATCAGAAAGGAAATGTAAAAAACTTTGATTATGATCGTATTAGTCTCCGCTCAAATATTGATGCAACTATAGTGCAAAACCTTACCTTAAATTTTGATATTAGCGGACGTATAGAAAATCGCTTGCGTTCAACATGGAGTAGTGATCCTACCGTTGGAGGAAATATTGCTCAACAAGCTGTGAGAGCTTTGCCGTTTACACCTATGGAATGGGATGGACTACCTGTGGCAACTCCAACGGCAAGTTCTATTGTAAGCCCTTTGGCGAGTTCTTCTTTAGATGCAGGATATAGAAAAGATAAATCAAACATACTGCAAACCAATATAGCGTTGAATTATGATTTTCCTTTTCTGAAAGGACTTTCTGCTCGTTTTTTGGTTTCTTATGATTATGAGGATGCTATGGCTAAGCAGTTTACAATCCCCTATTATGTATACAAGGCTAACCTTCCTGCCAGCCCTGATGGAGATATATCTTATACAAAGACACAATTTCCGTCTGCAGGAGATGCTGGTTTAACAGAAGGTGCTACAAGAAGTACTACGGTTACAACTAATACAAGCCTTAAATATGATAACCGATTTGGATTGCATGATATTTCATTATTAGCCTTGGTTGAAACTCGAAAAACCGATGGAAATGCATTGAATGCAACAGGGTATGGATTCAATATTCTATCGTTGGATGAGTTGAACTATGCATCTAAAGCAGATAGAAATGTGATAGGTGGTTCAAGTAGTCAAGCACGTATGGCTGGGTACTTGGGACGATTGAATTATAGTTTTAACGATAAATATTTACTTGAAGTTACGTCCCGTTATGATGGTACTTATCAGTTTGCTGGAAAAAACATCTCAGGAAAACGTTGGAACTTGACGCCTGCTGCATCTTTAGGGTGGCGTATGTCGGAAGAAAGTTGGTTTGAAAATTTATCCTTACCGATTGATAATTTCAAATTGCGCGGAGGAATTGGAAAAACGGCTTTAACGTCAGGAATTCCCTCTTATCATTATTTAAATACACTTTCTTTTGTCCAAGATGCTTATAACAAATCTATTCCGGTAGCCGTTATAGGAGGAGAACCCATATATGGATTAAATACATCCCAGCCGGCCAATATTAACCTGACATGGGCTAAAGCCTTACAATACAATGCCGGTTTCGACCTTGATATGTGGAACGGTTTACTGAGTGCCGAATTCGATGTGTTTTACAAATACATTTACGATATGCCTCTTCAGGTAACTTCTTCTTATCCGGATTCATTCGGTGGATATTATTACGGTTATGATAATGTCGGTAAGCAGGATCATAAAGGCTTTGAGTTTCGATTATCACATGCCAATAGAATCAATGATTTTTCTTATAAAGTAGAAGTCACGGGAACCTATACCAAACGTCGCTGGTTGAGTTATCCGGATGCTGTAAATACACCCGATTACTTAAAATTAACAGGAAAAGAAGTGGGTGCCTTGCAGGGTTTTGTCGCTTTAGGTTTATACCAAAGTGAAGAGGAAATTATTCATTCGGCTGTACTGGCCAGCGGAAAAGCTCGTCCGGGCGACATCAAATATCTTGACAGAAACGGAGACGGCAAAATAACTTATGACCAAGACAGAGGCTATGTAGGGGAATCTGCTTATCCTGATTTTACTGGAGGACTTTCTTTCTATGGGGAATGGAATGGTTTCGATCTTTCTTTCTTATGGCAAGGTGCTTTAGGCAGAGATGTCGCTTTAACAGGTATTTACGAAGGTGTTTGGGTGATGGATAACAGTTTGTTTACAAAGACTTTTTATCATAATTCCAATACGCCTTTGTATTTAGTAGAAAATTCATGGACTCCAGATAATACGGATGCAATTTTCCCCCGTTTAAGTATAGATCTTCCGGGAAATAATAATGCTTACTCGTCGGATTTCTGGTACAGGAGTGGAGATTATCTTCGTCTGAAAAGTTTGCAGATAGGTTATAATATTCCTCCGCAAATCTTGAAACCTTTACGGATTAGTAATTTGCGTGTGTACGTAGAGGGGCAAAATCTTCTTACGTTTTCCGAGTTGACCAAATATAACATCGACCCTGAGCAACCCGGCGTATCTAACGGATATTATCCTCAACAGAAAATCTTTGCAGGAGGAATTAAATTAACATTTTAAATGATTGAAATATGAAAAAGATAAATATATATCCGATAATTGTTTTATTGATGATTTTCGCTTACGAATGTGACGATTTCATCGATACGACACCAACAGATCGGATTTCCGATAAATTGGTATGGAAAGATGTGAATACGGCGACATTGTATTGTAATACTTTTTTGGCGTATATTGATCGTTATGGGGTGTTTTCAAGCCCCTCTCAATTTAACGGTAATCTGACCGAAGGATTAACAGAAACCTTCAAATATGGATCAACTGTGTCCGGTAGTCGGGCGGGAGATGCAAATATGGTCGTGTTCAATCCAGAAAGAATAGAGCCGGATCAGAATTTATTAAATGTGTGGGGTGTAACCTATGAACGCATCCGAAGAGTCAATGAATTTTTAGTTGGTCTATATGAACTCTCCACTTTCGATGAAACAACCAATAACCTTTTCGAAGGACAGGCTCGCTTTATAAGAGCTTATTTATATTTTCAACTTGCCAAACGCCATGGGGGAGTGATTCTATATACCGATATGAATCTTGTAAAAGATAAAAATCGCTCATCGGCTGAAGAAACTTGGGATTTAATAGAATCGGATCTTGATTTTGCTGCTTCTGTTTTACCTGAAGAGTGGGATGCTGCGAATTATGGAAGAGTCACGAAAGGTGCTGTATATGCGTTCAAATCGCGTGCAATGTTATATGCTGAACGTTGGCAATCGGCAAAAGATGCAGCCGATGAAGTGTTTAATCTTAAAAAATATGAACTCGCAGGTAAATATGAAGATTCTTGGAAAGGTGGCAATAAAGAGTCCATTCTTGAATATAATTATCTGGTAACAGGGCCTAATCATAATTTCGATAATGCTTATGCTACCTATGGTGAAGCCGTTGATATTGGCGGAGCGGGTGCCCCGACTCAGGAAATGGTTGAAGCTTACGAAAAAAGTGATGGTACAACAGTCGACTGGACACCGTGGCATACGGGAGAAGGTACAACTCTTCGTCCTCCCTATGAAGACCTTGAGCCTCGTTTTCAGGCAACTGTTATCTACAATGGAAGTACATGGCAAGGTAAAAAAATGGAAAATTCGGTAGGTGGTACAAGTGGAGCTTACTTGGAATATGGAACAGAGACCTATCCTAAGGGAAAAACGACAACGGGATATTACCTTCGCAAATTGAGGGATGAAAGCCTAACGCAGATTACCGTATATGCAAGTTCGCAAACATGGGTTGAAATCCGTTTGGCTGAAGTCTATCTCAATCGGGCAGAAGCTCTTTATCGATTGAGCAAACCGGGTGACGCTTTAAAAGATCTTAAGGTTATACGTGATAGGGTCAATCTGCCTACGGCTACAGGTTTGACCGGAGATGCGCTGTTCGAAGCGATAAAGCATGAACGTAAAATAGAATTATCTTACGAAGGGCATTTATATTGGGATATGCGCCGTTGGCGATTGGCTGATAAGAATTATCCGGAAGGGTATAATAATTATCGTGTTCATGGTATGAAAATTACAGGTACTGAAGGAAATTATACCTATCAATATGTAGACTGCGACAAACAAAATCGTAAGTTTCTGTCTAAAACCTATGTCCTTCCTATACCGAATACTGAATTAAATAATAATTCTGCAATCGAACAATACGATGAATGGAAATAAACCAACATTTAAATTAAAGGATATGAAAAATAAACTCTATATTTTCATTGTGGGAACGATGCTGTTTCTGCTCGGATGCCAAACACCTGATGATTTGATTCCTTCTACCGCAACTAATGGAATTACCAGTATTTCGGCATTCTTTACAGACGAGGACGGCAATATCTTAGATGAAAACAATGGTAAATTTACCGCAACCGTAACAGATGGAAGTAATGATATAGTAATACCCGTATCTTATTACTATCCTGAAAACAGTGATGATTTAGTTACGGAGCAAATGTTAGTGAATATGCGTGTTGAAGCTGTTTTGGGTGATAATGTAATGATATCTCCCTCTTTATTGTATCTCGATTTGAGTTCAGGCAAAAAATACACCTTTACGGTTGTTGATCAAATGAAACAGGTGCATGAATATACAATACGGGCAGAGATAACGAAAAGTGCCGCTTGTGCAATCGAAGAATTTAATTTACCTGGATTCTCTATTTCTGGAGTTATAAATGAGTCCAATAAGACAATTTCTTTGGTCTCCGCTGATGATTTGACATCAGAACTTGCCGAATTCAAACTCTCGCCGCATGCAACGATAAGTCCTGATCCGAGTGCTACCCCCTTGAATTATAATGAAGAACAAATATTTACGGTAACAGCACACAATGGCACAACCCAAGCGACTTATACGGTGAAGAAATCCATGCCCGATAAAATATCTTCAGGGATACGCCCGGGTAGCGCCAAGATTTTATTTGCCAAGAAGCTTATTGCAGAGTTGGGTGCTCCCGTGTCAAATCATGGTGGCATAGCTGCTACTCAGGATTATGTAGTCATAAGTACTCGTGATAACCACAGTATCGTACTACATCCGAAAACAGGAGCTTTGCTAAATCCATTAGATGTATCGGCGACAGGCGGCGGATTGAACAATATGTACAACACGGCAGACGATGGAGGTAATGTGTTAATCTGTAATCTGGCTCAAAATGCAGGTACTTTTAAAATATGGAAGGTGAAATCTCTGACAAGTACGCCTGAACTGTTTATCAACTGGACTGAAAATACAACACTGAATGTTGGGCGTAAATTCTCTGTTCAAGGAAACATTGATGAAAATGCCATCATCGCTGCTCCTATACTGTCTGGAACTGCAAATAGCTTTGCCCGCTGGAAAATTACAGATGGTGTGTTGCAATCTCATACGCCGGATATCGTTTCAGTTTCCGGCCTGTCATGGACTACCAATGTGGATGTGGTTTATACATCAGCTACTAATGTCAACTCCGACTATTTCATTGCAAGGCATGGAAATGTTGGCGGCAATGAGGGGGTGACTTATTCATTTCTGAACTGGATAAATGGTGCCACAAATACCGAGCGTAAACATCTCACAACAGCTAATGATGCATGGGGAAATTTTATTGCAAATGCTTTGGATTATACTGTGTTTAACAATATTCCTTACGCTTTAATTAACTATGTAAATGCAACCACCTGGGGACAATGCGACCAAGTGTATTTAGTAAATGCCGGAAGTGTGAATGAATTCGAAGCTCCATCTCCGTATGGCAATAATGACAATATCAGTGGGGCTTTAATATGGCAGGATGGCTTATCAGGAGGATATAGTAAATATAACCATACCGCAGCTGGGGTTTCTGCACATAATGGAAACGGTACAGGGGATGTGGCGTTTGTACAATCAGCCGATGGATTCTTCCTGTATGTATATTTTATGTTTACGAATGGATATATAGTCGGTGTTCAATTCGATTGTATCGATATGTAATAATATCAATTGATTAACTCTGAAGAAGAATTTTTTTCTTCTTCAGAGTTAACTCCTAATTTTATCTTATACTCATTTAAGAAGAATGTAAACATTGTTTACTTTATTTATTTGTGATTTTAAAATGAAAAATTATGAGAAAGAAAAGAGCTATAATTATAAATGAGCAAATAAAAACAGCATGTATTATTAGAAATTAATAATTTAAAATTTGAAGGAATACAAATCCTCCCCCAATCAATTGCAGATCATGAAAAGAATTTATTTCTTACATCTTACTATAATGACAATCTTTTTAGTTGTCTTTGTATTTTCCGCTTGTGGTACAAAAGAGGACAGCACCCCTCCGTGGGAATGGGAAGACCCGGAAAAGCCCGATCCCGGAACGGATGATGACAGCAAACCAAGATTTATCTGGATCGATGCCTCTGCTAATTTTCCTGACTTTGCCGACAATAAAGACAATATTCGGCGTGATTTGACATTAGCCAAAGAGGCGGGGTTCACACATATCGTTGTGGATGTACGCCCTCCGACGGGAGACGTTTTGTTCTCTACAACAAAAGCAGATCAGGTTGAATGGCTCGGGGCATGGGTAAACGGAGTATATACTAAAGTTACTCGTACTGCCACTTGGGATTATTTACAGGCTTTTATCGATATAGGGCATGAATTAGGATTGAAGGTTTTCGCAGGTGTGAATACCATGGTTGGTGGACACAAAACTTCACTGGGAGGAAGCGGAATACTGTTTCGCGATGCGAGTAAGAAGGCATGGGCAACGCAACTTCTCACTACCTCGGGCATTCAAAATGCGATGGACGTAGGAAGAGAAGGGACTCGTTTCTTTAATCCTGCTAATATGGAAGTACAGAATTTCCTGCTGGGATTACTTGAAGATTTGGCAGCCTATTCCAATTTAGACGGCATCATACTCGACCGCGCCCGGTTTGATGAGTTAGATAGCGATTTTTCCGACGAAAGTCGTATTCGGTTTGAATCCTATTTGGGTAAGAGCGTTTCATTTCCCGAGGACGTTATGCGTGGAGATATTAAGACCGCTTATCTACCTGCCGATCTTCCTCCCTACTTTAAACAATGGCTGGAGTTCAGAGTAAAAGTAATCCACGACTTTATGGAGAAGGCTCGTACCCGAGTTAAAGCGAAAAATCCGGATATTTCTTTTGGGGTATATGTGGGGGGCTGGTATTCGCAATATTACGGTGTTGGAGTAAATTGGGCAAGCCCTAAATATAATACATCGACCGATTACCCTCAATGGGCCGGGGCGAATTATCAAAAATACGGCTTTGCCGATTTAATGGATGTCATACTCATCGGAGCCTATGCAGCACCTAATGCCATTTACGGGACAAGCGAATGGACTGTTCAAGGCTTTTGCTCAAGGGCCAAAAATTTAATTAAAGGAGAAGCCCTTGTTGTGGGTGGTCCTGATGTTGGAAATTATGGTTGGGGTGGCGGAGGAGATTATTCCGACCCAATAATTTACAGTGCCGTTACTAATTCTGTGGACGCAGCTATTAACTCTTGCGATGGTTATTTTTTGTTTGACATGATTCATCTGAAATTAATGCCTCAAAAGTGGCAAAGGGTCAAGCAAGGAATTGATAACTATTTAAAAACAACAGCTAAAAACCAATAATTCATCACAATATGAAAAAGAATCTTATTTACTTATTAGCATGCCTTTTTACGTTTTTCGTAAGTGCATGTGGAAACAATGATGACGAATCAAATATCGTTATTCGCGACTATGTGCAATCTGTAAATATCGGAAATAAGCAGCATGGGGAGATTTTGGTTGATAATTTTATTCATCAAATTTCAGTCGAATTAGTAGAAGATCAGGACTTATCGGATGTTCAAATTAAGCTGGAATTAGGAGAAGGAGCTACCATGGTTAATCCTCCTACTGCAGAAGCAGTTTACAACCTGACAACATCGGCTAAGTTCACGATTGCTGCGGAAGGGAAACAATACTCGTATACGATAAAAACGAAAGAGATAGAAGAACCCGTTGGTCCTTACAAAGGATGGGAGCAATATACCGGATTCGGAGAATTGCCATCGGGCATTCGTGTATACAAATCTCCCGCACAATTACAAGGAAAGAATGCCGTTGCTTATATTGCCGTAGCCAAAAGCAGCAAGAACAAAACATTTGATGTTGTCTTGGGGGGCGACATCGTAGATGGAAGAAAGTTATCAGGAGCTAAAACACCAACCGAATTTTATGAGTCCGGTCAATATCCTATCATCATGAATGGCGGATATTTTACGTATCAAAGCGGCTACTATCAACTGAGTCTGGTTTGCAGCAATGGAACTGTATTAATTGGTGCTCAACAGGACGTCTGGCCTGGAGATGGCCAATACTATCTGCCTGCACGCGGCATCTTCAGTCATATAAAAGACAAGGAGTATAAAGCGGAATGGGCTGTCACATCCGGTAATTCAACCTATGCTTATTCCAGTCCGCTAGCTAAACCGACGATCCCTGCTACATTTCCTTCTTTCGATGACGCAAGGTCTTATTCTGCTCAAACAGGTGTCGGGGGAGGCCCTGTCTTGATTAAAAACGGCGAAATTGTCAATACGTACGTCAACGAAATGTTCAAAGAGACGACAGATGTAGGAGCAACGATTAATAATCCTCGTACAGCGATCGGATATACTTCCGGAGGACGGATCATTTTTTTTGTTTGCGAAGGACGGAACCAAACTCCCGATACACCGGGTTTTACATTGGAAGAAACGGCAAAGATATTATTAGATTTAGGTTGCGTGGAGGCTATTAATTTAGATGGGGGAGGTTCCAGTTGTATGTTAGTTAACGGTAAAGAAACAATCAAACCTTCAGACGGGACACAAAGGGCCATTACTTCTGCGATCATTTTAAAATAATTATTTTTATGAAGAATATGGAAGAGCGTAGGCAATTTCTTAAACACATGGCATTAGCAGCAGGCACCATTCCGTTTGCAGGATCAGTGTTATCATCCTGTAAAGAGAACAATGCGGAACCGGTTGGCAATAAGATTGTCAAATCGACGGCTGATGATAAATACCGTTTAATTCCTAAAATGTCAGGCTTACCTATAACGGGGACATTTTTGGATGAAATTACTTGGGACATCCCTTCCCAGAATTGGGGTTATGAAAAATGGGATAGGGATTTTGAGGCGATGAAACGTATGGGTATCGATACTGTAGTCATGATTCGTGGAGCATTCGGGCGTTATATGACTTTTCGGTCCGAAGTCTTGATGAAGCATGAAGGAAATTACATGTATGAACCGGCATTCGACTTTTTGCAGATGTTTCTGGATCTTTCGGATAAATACGATATGAAGTTTTATTGCGGCATCTTTGATACGGGACGATATTGGCTCGGAGGAGATTTTCAGAAAGAAGTCGAAATCAACAAGTTGTTTTTAGATGAAATACAGGAAAAATATGGTTATCATCAATCATTTTACGGATGGTATTTATCTCAGGAGGTTAGTCGGCGTACCGGGGGGATTGTTGAATCTTTTGCTGAAATAGGAAAGCATGCAAAATCCATTTCCGGAAATAAACCATGTTTAATATCTCCGTATATTCATGGTTTAAAAACCGATCAAGTGATGAGTGGTGATCAGGTGACTACAATCGAACAACATGTTCGGGATTGGACGGAGATATTGTCCGGAATCAAAGGCTCGGTCGATATTATGGCTTTTCAAGACGGACAGGTAGACTATCATGAATTAAAGGATTATTTGGTGGCAAACAGAGAATTGGCTCAAAAATTCGATATAGATTGTTGGACAAATGTAGAGTCTTTCGATCGGGATATGCCGATTCGTTTTTTACCTATTCGGTGGGATAAATTGATAAAAAAGCTCATTCATTCTCAGGAGGCAGGAATGTCAAAAGCCCTGACTTTCGAGTTCTCGCATTTCATGAGTCCTAATTCAGCGTATCTTCAGGCTGGTAATCTCTATAAGATATATTGCGAACACTTTAATTTATAGGCTTTTTATAGAGGATATTTTAATGCTTATTTAAAATAGAACTAAAATAATAATAGCTTTATGAAAATATTGAAATTGCCCCTTGTAAACAAAATCTTATAAGAAAAAAATGAAACGCAGGAACTTTTTAAAGGCCGTATCGGCGGGAGGAGCGCTGATGATCGCCTCGCCCGAACTAAAAAGCATGTCACAGATAAATGCTTCGGGACGGGTATCCGTTTTAAGTCATGAAGAGGTTTTAAAAGCGGATATCGTTGTTATCGGAGGCGGATTGGGCGGCGTGGCTTCGGCTCTTTCGGCGGTGAAAAACGGGAAAAAAGTAATTCTTACCGAAGAAACCGATTGGCTTGGAGGGCAACTCACGCAACAGGGAGTGCCACCGGATGAAAATCGATGGATAGAACATACGGGAGCTACAAAAATGTACCGGGATTTTCGGAATAGAATAAGAGAATATTATAAGAAAAACTATCCGCTAAAAGAGGAGGTAAGGAACAATCCTTATTTTAATCCGGGAAATGCATCCGTTTCGCGTCTTTGTCATGAGCCAAAAGTAGCACTGAGCATCCTCCATGAAATGCTGGCTCCTTATGTGAGTTCGGGAAGGTTGACGGTATTATATCATTATAAGGCCGTGAAAAGTTCCGTGCAGCAAGACCGGGTTGAAGATGTAACAGTAAAAAACAGTATAACAGGAGAAGTGAAAATACTGACGGCTCCTTATTTCATTGATGCCACCGAATTAGGCGATTTGCTTCCGTTAACCGGTACCGAATTTGTCACCGGTACAGAATCAAAGAAAGAAACCGGAGAGCTGCATGCTCCGGAAGTAGGGGATGCGGATAATGTGCAAGCATTTACGATGTGTTTTGCCGTCGATTATCTGCCGAATGAAAAGCATATCATCAGCAAACCTCGCGATTATGACTTTTGGCGAAGCTATACTCCTTCCTTAAAGCAGCCCTGGTCGGGGAGGCTCCTGGATCTCCATTACTCGAATCCCCGGACATTGGAGAAAAAAGCGCTATGCGTTGATCCTACAGATAAAGGATGTGGAGATATTTTTAATCTATGGACTTATCGGCGGATTATCGATAAAAACAATTTCGAAAAGGGTTTTTATCAAAGTGATATTTCTTTGGTCAACTGGCCACAAAATGATTATTTCCTGGGAAACCTGATTGGAGCATCGGAGAAAGATTTTCAAAAGTATGTCGAAGGAGGAAAGCAGTTAAGCCTTTCTTTGTTATATTGGTTACAAACAGAGGCCCTACGTCCGGATGGAGGGACAGGTTGGCCGGGATTACGGTTGCGTAAAGATATCCTCGGGACTTCGGACGGATTGGCAAAATATCCGTATGTCCGTGAATCGAGACGGATAAAAGCGGTGTTTACGGTGAAGGAAGAGCATGTCGGGCGTGACAATCGCGCGTTGGTGGCCTTGCAGGATAAGGAGAAAGCGGCTTTCTTTCAGGATAGCGTCGGTATAGGGTATTATCCGATCGATTTGCACCCCACAACCGGCATGCAAAACTATATCGACATGGATGCGTTAAGGTTTCAAATTCCGTTGGGAGCCTTACTTCCGGTAAGGATGAAGAATTTGATTCCGGCAAACAAAAACATAGGTACCACCCATATTACCAATGGATGTTACCGCTTGCATCCTGTGGAATGGAATATCGGCGAAGCAACCGGATTGTTATTGTCTTTTTCCTTAGATAACCATTATACTCCTCATCAGGTACGGGCAGAGAAAAGGATTTTGAATGATTTTCAATCAGTGCTCCGTTCGCAGGGAGTGGAAACCGGATGGCCTTCGGAAGAAGAATTAAATAAGATCAGATAAAAAAATGATGAAAAAAATTATACTTTTTACTGCAAGTATTCTGACTTTTATATTGTTTTGTTCCTGTAATACAAAACAAAAAGACACATTAGACCAAAAGTCGGAAACAAAGGCTAAATTAATGTGGGTAGATGCTACGGCAAATATTCACCGGTTCAATAATAAAGACACGATCGATTTTTATTTACATAAACTGAATGAATTGGGTTTTACAGATGTTGTGGTTGATATCCGTCCGATTTCGGGACATGTGCTTTACGACAGCAAGTATGCACCGAAACTGACAGAGTGGAATGGAAAGTCGATCCTATATACATTCGATTATTTGGGATATTTCATTGAGAAAGCGCATAAAGAAGGAATGCGGGTGCAAGCTTCGATGAATACTTTTGTTGCAGGGCATAATTATGTAAACCGGGGAATTATTTATGAAGATAATAAATCCGACTGGGCATCGGTTGTATATCCTCCTTCCGAAGACAGAAAATTTATTCCCATCACAGAGGAAAAACAGAAGTATTCCGCTATGGTGAATCCCGTAAATGAGGAGTTTCAAGAATATATATTGAATTTATTTGCAGAAGTTGCGGAGAAATATCCCAAATTAGACGGGATTATTTTAGATCGTGTCCGTTATGATGGCTTTACCGCCGATTTCTCCGAATTATCCCGTCAAAAATTTGAAGAATATATAGGAAAGAAGCTTGATAAATATCCCGATGATATTTATCTTTGGAAAAAAGATACGCAAGGCAATTTTTATCCTGAAAGAGGAAAATACTTTTTGCAGTGGGTGGAATGGCGTTCTCAGGTCATTCATGATTTTATGGTAAAGGCCCGCAACAAAATAAAATCGGTGAATCCGGATCTTTCGTTCGGAGACTATACGGGGGCGTGGTATCCTACTTATTTCGAAGTAGGGGTGAATTTTGCGAGTAAGGATTATGATCCGTCGAAAGAATACGACTGGGCGACTCCGACTTATAAAAATACGGGCTATGCCGAATTGATCGATTTGTTTACGGTCGGAAATTATTATACGACGATCACGATTGAGGATTATCTGGAAAAGAATCCTGCTGTAAAGAATGAAACGGACATGCATGCCCAAAGCAGTTTATGGTATTGTGTAGAAGGTTCCTGTCAGAATCTTAGAAACATCATGGGCGAGAATAAATTCATTGGAGGAATTCTTGCTGATCAGTTCTATGACAATCCGGAAGGATTAACGGAATCCATTAAAATGAATCTTCAGGAATCGGATGGGGTGATGATTTTCGATATCGTGCATATCATCGATAAAAATCTTTGGGATTATGTGGAAAAAGGCATGCTCCATGCTTCAGACAATCCATAATCTGTTTTAATCGATTCAAAAAATGGGATATCACATCAGAAAATGCAGATGTCATCAAAAATATCAAGAAGAAAATTTATTTATACCGGAGCGACCGCTGCTGTCGGATTGACGGTTGTACCTTCAACGGTGTTAGGTAAGACATTGGGCCATACCGCTCCCAGCGACAAATTAAATATTGCGGGAGTAGGGGTAGGGGGAAGAGGTTTCGCCGTACTTAAGCAGATGGAAAGCCAGAATATCGTAGCGTTGGCGGATGTGGATTGGAAATATAGCAAACGGGTTTTCGACTATTTTCCAAAGGCGAAAAAATACTTCGATTATCGTAAAATGTACGAGGAACTGGGCAAAAGTATAGATGCTGTGATGATTGCAACTCCCGATCATACCCACGCTGTTATAGCCGCGGATGCAATCACGATGGGTAAACATGTATATGTTGAAAAGCCTTTAGCCCACAGTGTATATGAATCCCGGTTATTAACGAACTTGGCAAAGAAATATCGAGTAGCGACCCAAATGGGAAATGGCGGAGCTTCCTCCCCCGGAGTCCGGCAAATCATCGATTGGATTTGGGATGGACAAATTGGGGAAGTCACCGAAGTAGAAGGATTTACCGACCGCCCTTTTTGGCCTCAGGGATTGGCCCGGTCGAAAGAGGTAGAAGCTATTCCAAAAACATTGGATTGGAATTTATTTGTAGGGCCCGCTCCCATGAGGCCGTATAACCGTATTTATACTCCGTGGAACTGGCGGGGATGGTGGGATTTCGGCACGGGCGCTTTAGGCGATATGGCGTGTCATATTCTTCATCCGGTATTTAAGAGTTTGAAATTGCATTATCCTCAAAAAGTACAAGGTTCATCCACCCTGTTGATGTCGGAAAGTTGCCCGAACGCTCAAATGTTCAAATATGTTTTCCCTGCTCGCGACAATTTACCGAAGGTTGGAATGCCTGAAGTAGAAATCACATGGTATGATGGAGGGTTGAAACCTTTCCGTCCGAAAGGCATGCCTGAGGGAAAGGATTTGAATGTCGGAGGCGGGGCTGTTATTTTCCATGGCAGCAAAGACACGCTTATATGTGGAAGTTCCGGTAGTCAGCCTTGGTTGATATCCGGTAGGACACCGGCATCTCCAAAAACACAACGTGAAATAACGCTGTCACATCAAATGGATTGGGTCCGCGCCTGCAAGGAAAGTGCAGAAACGCGAATAGACGCGGCATCCGATTTTTCCATTGCCGGCCCTTTGAATGAAATGGTCGTTATGGGAGTCTTGGCCGTTAGATTACAAAATCTCAATCAAATCTTAGAATGGAATGGGGAGAATATGCAATTCATCAATATTCCTAAAGAGGCTACGATAAAATCAATTATAGAGGACGGTTTTAAGATTACCGACGGCAATCCCACATTCAATAAAACGTGGACGGAACCCGTTAATGCGCAAGCTTTTGCGCAAGAAATGATTCACCATACCTATCATAACGGATGGAAATTGCCGGATATGCCATAAGCGAACAAACTTCATATTACGTAATAAAATAGCATTAGATGAAGCATCTTATTGGAATCGACATCGGCGGAACAACCATTAAAGGAGGTTTGGTGAAAGATAGAGACTTAATCAAACAAACCGTGAGGGATACGGAAGCCGACAAGGGGGGAGAAATCACCCTTATGATATTGGAAGAGATAATCGACCGGTTGAAAACGGTTGAAACAACCGGTATCGGCATTGGCGTACCGAGTGTCGTAGACAGTGCTCAAGGCATTGTGTATCATGTCCAAAATATTCGGAACTGGGAAGAAGTGCATCTGAAATCGATTTTGGAAGAGAAATTCGGATTGCCTGTTTTTATCAATAATGATGCCAACTGCTTCGCCATGGGAGAACGTATTTACGGGTTAGGCCGGCAGTTTGAGAATTTTGTGGGAATAACTTTAGGAACCGGGGTAGGGGGCGGAATTATTCAGAGAGGCAGATTACTGGCAGATGCGAATTGCGGCTCAGGGGAATATGGGGAAATGCCTTATCACGGAGGAAAATTGGAGGAATATTGCGGCAGTTTTTTCTTTACGAAGAAAAATACGACCGGTCGTGAAATTGCTTTCAAGGCGGAGAAAGGAGATCAGGCAGCTATCGAAATAATGAATGAGTACGGCAAACATGTCGCCGCGTTGGTTAAGATGGTTGTCTTATCCGTCGATCCGCAAGCCATCATTTTCGGTGGCGCAATTTCCAATTCTCTGCACTTGTTTAAAGAGGCAATGTATCGCAATTTAACGGATTTTCCTTTTCCCAATTCTATTAAAAAGCTAAGCATCTTGAAATCGGAATTGCAAAATATAGGTATATTGGGGGCTGCTGCACTATGTTATGAATTATGAGGGATAATTTATCTCGAATAGAGAATCAAAATAGATTAATTTAAAATGAGACTTATGAAATATTTAATCGTTATTCTTTCTTTTATGCTTCCTTTTGGTCTTGTTTACAGTCAAGATAAAAAGATAAATGTAATTGTAATAGGAGCGCATCCTGACGATGCGGACGGAACGGCAGGAGGAACGGCTATTAAATTTGCCCGGCTTGGACATAATGTGCTTTTTGTTTCGTTGACTAACGGCGATGCGGGGCACCAGAACAGCGGGGGAGGCGAGTTGGCTAAAAGGCGCCGTGCAGAAGCTGAAGAAGCCGCAAAACGCTTTGGTGTAACCTATAAGGTTTTGGATAACCACGATGGGGAATTGTTGGCAACGCTGGACGTAAGAAAAGAAGTAATCAGACTAATCAGGCAATGGAATGCGGATATTGTGATAGGGCCAAGGCCGTATGATTATCATCCCGATCACAGAAATACGGCGACTCTTGTTCAGGATGCCGCTTATATGGTGATTGTTCCGAATGTGGCATCCGATACGCCGCCGTTAAAGAAAAATCCTGTTTTCCTGTATGTACAGGATAAATTTCAGAAACCATATCCTTTTTCTCCCGACATCGCGATCGATATATCGGATGTTTTCGATCAGAAAATAGATGCCATGTCGGCCCATGAATCGCAATATTTCGAATGGTTGCCTTGGACAGAATCTCAACAAGTGCCTGCAGATAAAGAGGAAAGGTTGAAAAGGCTGAAGTCGAATCGCAAAAGGCCCATTATTCCGGCAGTGAGGGAATGTCTTATAAAGTGGTACGGAGAGGAAAAAGGACAGGCTGTGACGGACGCGGAGGCTTTTGAAATTTGTGAATACGGACGTCAACCGACGGAAAGAGAAATCAGGGAATTATTTCCGATGTTGACAAATCGATAACCAGTTATATATATCCCGATTGCTATTGGAATCCATGAGACCTCAGTCGTTCTTCGTATAACAATTTTTTCGGAAGAGGCCTTTAATTTAAAATAGGAAATCAAAATGAATAGACGTTCTTTTTTACAAACATGTGGCGCAACGATTCTGGCGGGAAGTTTTTCTTCTGAAATTCAAGCTGCATTAGCGGGGAATTCAAGGAAAATAAAGCCTATCGAGGGAGCATGGTTTGAATTCCAACATCATAACGTTGCCGAGGGAAAGTATTGGGATGAAACCCTAAAGACATTTACCGCAAAACAATGGGAAGCGAAGGTCAAAGAAATTGCCGATAGCGGTATTCGTTATTTGGTGTTGCTCGACGTGGCGATTAACGGAAGAACCTTTTATCCTTCTTCATTGCAACCTTCACACGAGATGGGCTGCGACGATCCCTTGGAAACCGTTTTAAATGCGGCGGATGACTGCGGAATACGCTTTTTTATCAGCAATGATTATTTCGGCGACTATAAAAATCCTTACTTTTTAATGACTGATCCGGAGATAGGGAAGTTGCGATTAAAGGGGATGAATGAAATCGCCGAAAAATATGCCCATCATCCCAGCTTTTACGGATGGTATTATCCGAATGAAACAGGAATATCCGGGCATTATGACGATTTTTTTATCGATTATGTAAATACTTGTTCGGAAGAAGCGGCAAAACTGACGCCTAATGCCAAAACGTTGATCGCTCCTTACGGAACAAGAAATGTGAAAGAAGATGCTAAGTATGTGAAACAGATCGAAATGCTGAATGTGAACTATATCGCTTATCAGGATGAAATAGGTGTGGAGAAGACGCAGGTGGATGAAAGCGCCCGATTCTTCGAGCGTTTATATCGTCTTCATCAGAAGGCGTCCAGATCAAGTTTATGGGCTGACGTGGAAATATTCCGGTTTGAAGGTGATGTATATCGGAGCGCATTGTTACCGGCTTCCTCCGAAAGGGTGATCCGACAATTAGAGGCGGTTTCACCCTTTGTGGAGAAAATACTTGTTTATCAATATACAGGCCTTTTGAATGCTCCGGATAGTTTCGCTTTTGCCGGTCATCCGGACTCGGAGATTCTTTATAGGAAATTAACCGAACGGGGGTATCTAAATAGTTGACATCATCAGTCTCTTTTTATTATCTTTGTAATTCTAATAATAAACAGGTTACAGCTATGTCAAAAGTATCAGGTATAACAATAGAAAAAGACGCCGACGGTATCAGCCGTTATCTTCGTGTGGATTTGCATAAACACGGCAAAGCGTTAAAACCTTTCTTAAAAAAAGTGGGTATGGAAAATGAAGTGGATAACTACGATCCCGAATTTGTCGCTAAAATTAAAAGAGCGGAGAAAGACGAGTCTAAAAAAATAGATTTGGGAAAGTATGGAATTTCTCTTTAAAGATACAGCCGAGCGTGATTTAGCTTATTGGTACCGGAATAACCCATCTATCATAAAGAAAATAAACGCTCTGCTAGTCGATATGAAACAACATCCTTTCGAAGGCCTCGGAAAACCTGAACCTTTGAAAGGAGATTTAGGAAAATATTGGTCGTGACGTATAAATAAACAACATCGCATTGTTTATACGGTCGAAGACAATAGTATCACGATCTATTCTTTAAAAGGACATTACGAAAAAATAAAATGAACAGAATTATCATTTTCTTCATCGGTCTTTTATTGCTATGCACATCGCGTATGGGTGCACAAACAATTTACTATACGGCCGATCAATTCCCGCTTATAGGCAAAACGTCGCAAGAAACGGAGACCCGGTATGAACGTCTGCCGGCTTATTTAAAAGATATCTGCCGTCCTCCGGTATGGAATCTGGGTAAAAACACCTCCGGACTGGCAGTCCGCTTTCGATCAAACAGTACCTCGATCTCTGCAAAATGGGAAGCTAGCGGAAACAATCAAATGAATCACATGACGGAAACCGGTATAAAAGGACTCGACCTATATACCTGGATAGGAGACCATTGGCAACCCGTAAAAGCCGCTCTCCCTTCCGGGAAAAAGAATGAACAAACGATTATTTCGAATATGATACCGAGCGAACGCGAGTATCTACTGTATCTGCCGTTGTATGATGGTATTGTTTCTCTTGAGATTGGGATAGATTCTGCGGCGTACATACAGAATCCCCGTTTGCCGTATCCTAAGACGGATCATCCGGTGTTTGTGTATGGTACGAGCATCACGCAGGGTGGATGTGCCTCGCGTCCGGGAATGTCTTATACCAATATTCTGGAGAGGAAGTTGAATAGAGAGGTGATTAATTTGGGCTTCAGCGGAAATGGGCAACTCGATTATGAGATTGCCGAATTGATGGCCTCCCGGAACGATGCTTCCGTATTTGTACTGGATTTTATTCCCAATGTCAATGCGCAGCAAATACGAGATAAAACGGCGCGTTTTTTTGCGATCTTACGGGAGAAGAACCCTCAGACCCCTATTTTATTTGTGGAGTCGGTTCTATTTACTCATATGCCGTATGACAAAACCATGCGCGAGACCGTTCTTGAAAAAAATCGTTTGCTGAAAGAAGAGTATCAAAAAATTAAAAAACGGGGAGACAAGAATGTCTACTATTTGGAAAGCAGCTCTCTCATCGGGACGGATGGCGAAAGCACCGTTGATGGCACTCATCTGACCGATTTAGGGTTCAGTCGTTTTGCCGTTGTATTGGAAGATAAGCTGACAGAAATCGTCTTTAAGAAATAATCCGGATTCTTGAATTTCTCTTCCGTTAAACGGTTCGTAAAAATATATATGTTCACGAAATCGAAATCCGTGAACATATTTTTTTATTAGTTGTTTTAAATGATGTATAAATGAGTGATTTGTGGAATTTTCTGATAATCAGACGATGCTGCTTGCTTACTCTCCTATTAGAGTCTATTTAATTTATAAAATTTGTTTGCTATGAGCGAAGAAAAAAATGTATTGGAATATGATGAAACGGAATCGGTGAAATTCATACAAGAGCATCTGCCGGAAGAAATGAAGAATACGTTTTCGGATGATGAAATCAACTATGTGGTCGATTTAATTTATGAATTTTATGAGGAAAAAGGATTTCTGGATGAAGACGATGACCGGGAAGTCGAAATAGATGAAGATGAGTTGTTGGAATATGTATTAAAGAATGCACATAAAGACAAAATCCGGGAATATACGGATGAACAAATAGAAGCAATTGTCGCCGGGGAATTGGCATACTGCGATTCGCTCAATCTTTTCGATTAATTCTATAGGGAGGATATAATAATCATTATATATAATTTATAAATAACAAAACAAAACGTAACATTGACTATGAAACAATTATCAAAATTATTTGCGATTACATTCATTGGCGGCTCCTTGATTTTATCGGGCTGCGGCAGTATGAATAATACGGCTAAAGGAACAGGTATTGGTGCCGGGAGTGGTGCGGCTGTAGGAGCCGGAATCGGAGCCATTGCCGGAGGTGGTAGAGGCGCTGCCTGGGGAGCAGGTATCGGTGCTGTTGTAGGGGGAGCTGCCGGTGCGCTTATCGGTAACAAAATGGATAAACAGGCTGCTGAACTCGAACAGATTGAAGGCGCTCAAGTGGAAAAAATCAACGATGGTGAAGCCATTAAAGTGACTTTCGAATCGGGTATTTTGTTTGCTACCAATTCGAGCACGGTGAATCAGACATCGCGTACTTCATTGGATAAATTTGCTGCTTCTTTGCAAAACAATCCCGATACGGATGTGAAGATCTATGGACACACCGATAGTACGGGTAGCGATGCGATCAACGATCCGTTGTCGAAACGTCGTGCCGAATCGGTTTACAATTATCTGGTGTCAAAAGGCATTACCGGGGCTCGTATGGTAACGGAAGGCTATGGTTCTCAACAGCCTGTCGCCGATAATAATACGGTAGCGGGTAGAGCTCAAAACCGTCGCGTAGAGGTGTATATTCTGCCTAATACAAAAATGATCCAAGACGCTAAACAACAGGCCAAATAACAAGGATTATTTTTGAGAAGTATAAAATAACTCGCATTAGCGGAAGTGAAATCCGGTAATGCGAGTTTTCTACTGATATTATTTATAAATGAGTAAGGTCGATTTAGATGTTGCCGGAAACAGTTCCAAAAGAGAGCGGTACGAAGTCCTATATGCTTCGATGAAAGCTTTGCTCGAATCCGAAAGGGATGTGATCGCCAATATGGCGAATGTCGCGGCGGTGTTAAAAGAGCATTTCGGATTCTTTTGGGTCGGTTTTTATTTGGTGAAGGATACTGAATTGGTGTTAGGCCCTTTTCAGGGGCCGGTGGCTTGTACGCGCATTGCTTTTGGAAAAGGCGTTTGCGGAACGGCTTGGAAAGAACGGCGGACGGTTGTTGTGCCGGATGTGGAAGCCTTTCCGGGGCATATAGCCTGTAGCGCTCTTTCGCGCTCGGAAGTGGTTATACCGGCTATTCGGGATGGAGAAGTGGTCGCCGTATTGGATGTGGACAGTGATCAACTCGATTTTTTTGATGAATCGGATGTCTTTTATTTAGAGAAGATGGTTTCTTTGCTTAATTTTTAATCGGAATATTTTGCAATCCCGAAATTCCGAATTATCTTTGTACTCCATTTTTGAGAAATATAGGTGGAAACAACTCAGTCGGTAGAGCATACCCTTGCCCGAAAAGGATATAAAGATAACCTTGGCAAGAGTAGATAATTTTCGATAAAGGAAAAAAGTATTGCGGAAGTAGCTCAGTTGGTAGAGCACGACCTTGCCAAGGTCGGGGTCGCGGGTTCGAGTCCCGTCTTCCGCTCCA
>DHOU01000042.1:12619-27974 GCA_002409745.1 Bacteroidales bacterium UBA5382 | reverse complement strand
CTACCAACTGAGCTACTTCCGCAAGATAAAAACGGCTCACGCGAGAGCCCGTTTATTTTTGCGACTGCAAATGTAAAAATGTTTCTGCATTTATCAAAGTGTTTTGACAAATATTTCGCGGCTACACAACGTTTTTATTAAAAACCGGAGCTCTTTTCTTCTGATTTATCTTTTATGCCGTCTATTTTACCGTGACGTGTATCTTTCGGCTTGTCTGCACCTGTTTAATTCCGGATGATATATTCGCCCGATGAACCCGGAACGACCGTGTATCGTTGCAAAGGCTCCTTTGACGGGCCGGACTCGACCGATCCCAATCCATACATGGTTACGAACACGCTACCGCACGTAGGACACACGGCTTTTCCGTCGCCGGTGGGCTTGAGGAGAGCGCTTTTACTATCTTCGTAAGGGCATGCAAGGTCGTAAGCAAAGAGATTATCTCCCTTCTCATTCCGAACAACCATTAGTCCGGCGAAACCTAATTTATCTTGTGCCGTCCTCGGAGTCGTAAATATCTTGTGGGCAAGCGGAGCGGCCAAATCAAAGTCTAATCCGTTCAAATCGATACGGAGATATACCTGCGCGAAGGGCACGGTTTGAAGAGGGGCTTCCTCGCCGCATGAGAGCACGGATAGGAGTAAAACGGCACAAACACCGGTTATTCTTCTTTTCATAAGAATTATAACGGCGTTTCCCCGAAAATAGTATCTATTTCCGCTAATTCTTCGGGAGAAAAAGAGTCACGCTCCAATGCTTTTAAATTGTCTTTTAATTGACGGGTGTCACGCGCCCCGATAATCAGGGAGGTGACGCGCGCGTCCTTCAAAATCCAAGCAAGAGCTGTTTGGGCGATGGTTTGTCCGCGTTGTGCCGCGATTTTTTCTAACCCCTTCACTTTTAAAATCCATTCTTCGGTCACTTGCTCTTTCTTAAGAAAGCCGTCGGGGTCTGCGGCGCGCGAATGTTCGGGAATGCCATTCAGGTATTTATCGGTAAGAATGCCTTGTGCCAACGGCGAAAAGGCGATAAATCCACAGCTGGATTCTTCACAGAGAGGCAATAGTTCTTTCTCGGGTTTTCGATGAAGCATATTGTATTTATCCTGAATAATCAGGCAGGGGACATCGCGATCGGCGAGATATTGCATCGCTTTTCGTGCCGTGGAAGGAGGATATTTCGACAATCCTATGTATAATGCTTTTCCGCTGCGGACAATGTCGACCAAAGCCTGCATGGTTTCTTCCACCGGAGTAGACGAGTCATACCGATGGGAATAAAAGATGTCGAAATATTCCAACCCCGTACGTTTCAGGCTCAGGTCGATACTCGCCATTAACAACTTTCTCGAAGAGCCGTCGCCGTAAGGCCCGTCCCATGCCCGATGGCCGGCTTTCGAAGAGATAATGAGCTGATGGCGATGAGAGCCCAGGGTCTCTTTCCATATTTTCCCGAAATTTGTTTCGGCCGCACCCGAAGGAGGCCCGTAATTGTTGGCCAAGTCGAAATGCGTAATCCCCTGCTCAAAGGCATAGGTGATAATCTGTTTAGCCGTGTCATAATCGGCTGCATGTCCGAAATTATGCCACAATCCCAATGAAATGCTCGGAAGTTGTAACCCGCTTTTGCCGCAATAGTTATATTTCATACGCGTTGCTTTATTTCAATTTTTTATCGATCTCGGAGTCGGATAGTACCGTAAGGATGGTTTGCCCGTCGGGCGTGTAACTGGGTATCTGGCAAGCGAAGAGTTGGTTCACCATTAACAGCATCTCTTCGATAGAAAGCGTTCTTCCGTAAGGAATGGCCGTGAGTTTCGCCAATGAAAGCGCTATAGATTCCTGTATGTCTGATTTTACATCACTGCCGGTTTGCATGCTTTGACTAATCATAGAGTGGATAAGCGCTCCGGGGTCGGGGTTCTCAATTTCGGCGGGAACGCCTTGCACGGCAAAAGAATGGTTGCCGAGACTGTTTAATTCGAATCCCAGCGCTTCCAGATCGTCCATAATGGCCGGGAGGGTGGCTGCTTCTGTTGCCGACAGTTCCATCACTTCCGGAAAAAGCACCCGTTGCGAAACTCCTTTCCGCCCTTTTATTTGCTCGATATATTTGTCGAATAATATTCTTACATGGGCTTTATGCTGGTCGATGATCATTAAGCCCGATTTGACCGAGGTTAATATGTATCGTTGTTTATATTGATAATGTTCGGGAGTGAGAACAATTCCATTTTCTTCTCCGGTTGAGTGAAAAGACAAATCGGGCTGTTGCATTTCGTCCGTGATCGTCTCCGGCGCTTTTCCTTCGTTTTGAAATCCTTTGTATAACTCTTCCCATCCCTGTACGGGAGCGTTCGGCGAATAATGTTTGGCTTGCGGCGAGCGGAAAGGGTTGTAATTCGGATCTATATTTACCTTAGGCATCGGCGATGATTTCGTCGGATCGAAAACGGGTATGTCGACGGCGCCTTCGGTGTTGAAATCGATGGTGGGTACGGCGTTGAACTTCCCGAGCGATTCTTTAACGGTCACCATCAGAATTTGCCAAAGAGCCCGCTCATTTTCGAACTTCACCTCTGTTTTGGTCGGATGGATATTGACATCGATGACCGACGGATCGACTTCAAAATAGATAAAATAAAGCGGGTTTTCGTTTGCCGCGATCAAATGTTCGTAAGCCGACAATACGGCTTTGTGAAAATAGGGATGGCGGATATAGCGGTTGTTGACGAAAAAGAATTGGCTGCTGCGGCCTTTCCTGGCAAATTCGGGTTTGCCTACGTACCCGTATATTTTAGCCAAAGAAGTTTCTTCGTTTATTTCGATCAGTTGGGGGTTGATGTTTTTTCCTTCCAGTTGCACGATACGTTGGCGTAATCCGCTCTTCGGCAGATGCAACGTTTGAACATCATTTTCAGTAAGAATAAACTCGATATCGGGATTGACAAGAGCGATGCGTTCTATTTCGCTGAAGATGTTGCGCCGTTCGGTTTCGTTCGATTTCAGAAACCGGCGGCGGGCAGGGACGTTATAAAAAATATTCTTGACCGAAATGGAGGTTCCGGCAGCGCACGATATCGGCTCTTGTTTTTCCACTTTCGAGCCCGCTATTATCAAGAGCGTGCCCGTTTCATCATCCTGCCGGCGCGATTTTAATTCTACCTGCGCGATGGCAGAGATAGAGGGTAAAGCTTCCCCTCGAAACCCCATTGTATGCAAAGCGAACAAATCTTCGGCATTTTTTATTTTGGACGTTGCATGGCGCTCGAAGGCCATACGCGCGTCGGTAGCCGACATGCCTTTGCCGTTATCGATAACCTGAATCAGTGTGCGTCCCGCATCTTTTATGGCGATATGTATGAGAGTGGCGCCGGCATCGAGGGCGTTCTCAACCAATTCTTTTACCACCGAAGCCGGGCGTTGTATGACTTCTCCGGCGGCAATCTGATTCGCGATGGAGTCGGGAAGAAGATGGATGATATCACTCATAGAAACAATCTCCGTTAATTTGAACAACACAAATGTACACAAAAATTATGAAGTATGATGTATGAATTATGAGTTCATAGTTCATAGTTCATAGTTCATAGTTCATAGCTCATAGTTTATACATCATACATCATCCTTCATTCAAAGCTCTTCTTCCCGTCGATAACGGCGCGGAAGGGTGACCGCATTATCTGCGGCGCTCCGTTCGTTTTTACGGAAGATATCCGTTGGGCCTGACGGCCTGAGGTAGTGGAGCCATACGAATCCTTTCAGTCGATCTTCCCCGGGAGACAACTTCGGTAAAGGTGTCGTCGTAGCATTGGTTGATGACCAGAGTTTCAGTTTTTTTATTTTATTCTTTTCGATGTCTATCGAAAGAAAAGCGCTCTCCGTGCGGTTGAGACCGACAATCGTACTGTCTTCTTCGAGTAGATAATAAAGCGATTCGGCATTGCCTTCCACCAATATATGGTAGGGGTTGTTGTCGCGGAAAAGAACCGTCATATCGCGTCCGGTCAGTTGGTTATACTGCCCTTCGATATTCCGCTCCTGTATGGCCAGTGCAAAATCTTTTATAAGCGCTTTGTCGATGGTGCTGTCGTTTAAATGAATGTTTATCTGATTGCCGAGGATCTGGTTTCCCTGGTTCCAAATGACCGGATCGCCATACATATACAGGATGGAATCCGTCGAGATGTACTGCATCGAGTCACAGACGCCTTGAAGATCCGAACGGAAAAACCGCACATCGTAATAGGCCTTTAAATTGCGATTGACCGAATCGGTTTGCAGGATAAGGGTGTCGCCATGCAGATAAAGGCTGTCATTCTGCGAGTATTCTATCGCGAAGGCGGAGTCGGTGGCTAAGGCATATTCCGTTTTACCTTCGTAATACCCGTAGTCACCCTGTAAAATCATCTTTCGTTTGATATCATGGAGAAACATATTGCCGAAGACTTCGCCGACTTCCGTGTCCCGATTATAAAAAATAGTATCTCCTATCAGTACTTTCGTCGTGTCGTTGCTGTGTACTTCGCTGCGGTCGAGCAACCACGAGTCATTGGTCACCGTATTGTACCATCCCTTTTGCGTGTTGATATACCCGCTATCCGATACGATGGTCGAGGGGCCGAGGATGTCGGCTATTTTGGTCATCGTGTTATACTTGAGCGTGTCGGCATAAATGGTGTATTGCTCATTAACGAGTTTCACACTGTCGCTGAAAAGCGATTGCTTGCTGTCGGGATTATATTGCCCCCAAAAGGAAGTGAGCTCGTTTTCGTCGTCTACCAACATGCCGCCATCGAAATAATACCCCAGGTTTGCCATCCGGTCGTAGTTAAGACTGTCGGTGAAAAGGGTTGCTGTCGGGTCTTCCATGCGGACATTGTCACGCAGGCGCGCCAGACGCGTGTTGCCGTCGTAGTGCAGGTAATCGCCGTAAACGAAAAGAGTATCGCCTTGTTCCATCCGCACATTACTGAAAGCCTCGAACGAATTGGTCGCTTCATACATGTAGGCACTGTCGCAATACATGAAAGCCCCTTCATGATAAAACACCACGTTGTTTTTGAGTATCTGCGCGTCGAAATCTTTCCTTTTAGACCATTCGTCCGCTTGCCGCAACTCCACGATCTTTGCCCGTGTGGAGTCTTGCACAACTTTTTTCGGGGCGGGCGCAACGGGAGGTTGCTGCGCCTGAACGGATAGGATACCGGCCACAACAAGTAGTACGGCAAGGAAAGTATATGAATTTATTTTATCCACCCTTTGTATTTGAAGTCGCATTTTTGCCAATCGGGATCGATGCGGACATACGTGCCGGTAATCTTTTTCTCGAGCCACGTATCCATTAATCCCTGACGTTTATTTCCTTCCGCCATTTGTTTGATTATCTGGTAATCGTTGTTGATGTTGGCTTTATGTCCCTCGTTACGCTGGGCGATTTTAATGATGGCCGCGACCTGTTTCCCGGAGTTGTTGGTCATAATGAAGGGCTCGGAAATTGCCCCGATTTTCATTTCACCCACTACGCGCGCAATATCCTGATTCAACTCATTTAGAGCAAAACGGGGAGTTCCGGTATTGGGGCTGTTCCGACTATTATTAACCATAATTCCCTTATTATTGCGAGTATCTTTGTCGGCCGAAAAATAAGTGGCTGCATCTTCAAAAGATATTTTTTTGTCCACGATACCCGTGCGAATCGAGTCGAGGCGTACGAGAGCCGTATCGAGTTGTTGCTGCGGAATTTTAGGCTTTAGAAGAATATGCCGGTAATTTACTAAGTCGCCGCGGCGTTCGACAAATTGAATAATATGGTAGCCGTATTCGGTTTCCACAATATTCGATATTTTGGAAGGATCATTCATGGCGAAAAGCACATTGGCAAACTCGGGAACTAAGTTCGAACGGGTTGTAAATCCGCCTTCGCCCCCTCTGATCGCGGTGCCCTGGTCTTCGGAGTTAATCAACGCCAGCGTCGAAAAACTTTGTTTGCCACTGTTTACTTGTTCCGTAAAATCGCGCAGCCGTGCCTTAACGGCGTCGATTTCTTCCAAAGGAACTTCCGGCTCCACCGTCACAACTTGCAATTCGAGCGTGGCGGGAATAAACGGAAGACTGTCTTGCGGGATGCTATTGTAATATTTCCTGATTTCGGAAGGAGTAAGGCTGACGCTACCGAAATGCTTTTGTTGTACTCCATCGATCAATTGTTGTTCGCGTAACTGGTTGCGCATATCTTCGCGAATATCACTCAACGGCTTACCGAAATATTCTTCGAGCTTTTCAACTGACCCCACAGAGGCGGTATATTCGTTGATTTGGTATTCGAGCATGCGGTTGACGTTCGTTTCCTGTACTTGTATACTATCGATCTTTGCCTGATCCAGAAAAAGCTTTCTTATCGCTAATTGTTCCGGGATAAAGCAATACGGATCGCCTTCGATGCGTTGGTTTTGCATCAATATTTCCTTGCGATATTCCTCTACTTCCGATTTAAGAATAATTTCATCGCCCACGACCCATACGATCTCGTCAATAATATTGTTTTGAGAGAATAGCCCGGGTATGAAAACCATTGCCATGAGGAGTACATTGAGTATTTTTTTTGCAGAATCGTTCATTTTTTGTTGACGGTTTTAAAACATGGCTTCAAAAGTAGTGATATTCCCCTTATCAGCCAATTATTTGTATATTAAAAGTAGTTATAAATCGATTTATAGAAGCGTTTTGTTGTCGTTTTTTGCGATTGAAGGAGTCTTACACGGCACCGTGACGACGAAAGCCGTATATTTCCTTTAGAATCTGTTTAAATTTTTTTCGCGATTCAAAAAGAAACTTTTTGAAGGCGAAGAATAGTTTAATATGATTATCCGCAAAGCGTCCAATTTCTTTTTTAACCCCTCCCCGCTTCGCGGTACTCCCCCCTTATCGTAAGGGGAGAGTAGAGAAGTTGCACTCCGCAACTGTCCCCTTAGCATAAGGGGACGAGCGAGGAACGAGCGGAGGGGTTACCTTTAGGTCGTTTTGCGGATAATCATTTAGTTTAATTACAGCCTTTCGTAAGAAATTTAAAAAGTTTCTTATACTGTTTTGCGGAAGATGTAGGTGTCATTATTTATTGTGAGTAAAAGCAGGTTGGCGCGGAGTTCGAACTTTAAAGTGTTGCCGTCTTCGCCGATAAACAATCCTGTTCGCTGCGTTCTGTCATAGCGGTACGTGTACCGGCTTTCGTAGCTGCCCGACTGAACGCCCATGCGTTGACTCGTCTCGGTGAAGTCGTGCTCCAAAATCACGGTTTCTTCGTCCCTAAAACGCATCCGGATGGTTTGTGAAAAATCGACTTCCTCCGACGTATAGGATTCCGAAAATACCCATTGCGTCTTTTGCAGGGACGGCAAGTCCTGTGCCAACGGGTCGAAAGAACAGTGAGCGAACAAGAACAGGTAGCCCAATAATATGCTCGCTACGAGTATTTTTCCTCCCGAACGATAGTCGAACTGTTTGATGGTGTGTGTACGCTGTTTCATTCTATTCAAAAAGACAGGATTGCCGATTGCTTTGAATCTGTTCCACAAAAATAAGTAAAATAATTGTTGGGGCGTTTGTTTTTTCCTCTTATTCGGAAAAATAAACACAAATATTGGATGGACAAAAAATAAACAGTACATTTGCAGTCATCAAACGGTGTGCGATGCCGTTTGATCATGAATATGAAAGAATGAATACGAATTTTTCCGCATACGTTCCTGTTTGCATGGGGTCCGAAAAGATGTCTTGTTGTATGTGTATGTCCATGCCTCAAGGGTAGTATCGGGCCGCTAAGGATGATTCTTTTTTGCAGTAAACTTCCTCGATACGAATGGGTGTCGGGGAAGTTTTTTCAGTTTGTATTACGAGGTGCTTGTAAGGGGTGTTTGCGGCTGTTTTCGAACTCCTGCAGCATAGAACTAAAAAAAGGTGTAATGGATGATTGAAGTTAAAAATATATCGAAGACATTTTTCCGGACGAAAGAGCCTTTTAAGGCGCTTCACGATATTAGTCTCGACGTGGCGCAAGGGGATATTGTGGGGATTATCGGTTTCTCGGGAGCCGGAAAAAGTACGTTGATACGCTGTATCAATTTATTGGAACGGCCCGATGAGGGGCACGTTATTGTGAACGGGGTGGAACTGACGAAACTCTCTTCGTCGCAGTTGGCCCGTGAACGCAAGAAAATCGGAATGATCTTTCAGCATTTCAACCTGCTTTCTTCGCGCACGGTGTTTGAAAATGTGGCTTTTCCGCTTGAATTGGATAAGAGGGACAAGACTTATATTCGTGGCAAGGTGCACGAACTGTTGACGATTGTCGGGTTGGAAGATAAAGCGGATGATTACCCGAGCAGTCTCTCCGGAGGACAAAAGCAACGGGTCGCTATCGCGCGCGCCCTGGCAAACGATCCGTATGTGTTGCTAAGCGACGAAGCGACGAGCGCCCTCGATCCGGCGACCACACAATCGATCCTCCAGTTGCTGCAAGACATCAACCGCAGAATGCATATTACCATTCTGCTGATTACGCATGAGATGGAGGTTGTGAAAGCCGTTTGCAATCATGTTGCCGTTATCGATAAAGGACGCCTGATAGCCAAAGGAACGTTGGCGGAGATTTTGGCAAAAAAAGATCATCCGGTCATTAAACAGTTTCTCACCTCGAAGGCGCTGACCATACCCGGTGAACTGAGCGCCGTTCTTCGCCGGGAATATGTCGAGGGATTGTTTCCCGTTGTGGAAATACGGCTCGACGGGTCGGTGGCTTTTGAAGAATTGGTCTCGTCGTTGAGTCCGGGAGGTAAAGCCGTGTTTCAATTGTTGAATGCGGATGTGGAATATATCGGGCAGGCTAATTTCGGGCAGGTGTTGGTTCGTTTGAAGGGAACCCGTGATGAGAATGATACGGTGTTGAGAGCTTTGGGCCGGCAAAATATTCATTATTTAATCAGAGGATATGCTTGACGAGTCTACGTTATTATTATTGCTAAGAGGGTTGTGGGAGACGGTCTTTATGACGGTTGCTTCCGGTTTCTTTGGTTTCGTGTTGGGGTTGCCCGTAGGCATCGTCTTGTTTTTGACGCGTAAGGGCCAACTCCTCGAAAATGTGTTATACAACCGGATAATATCGGTGTTGGTGAATATTTTCCGATCGATTCCGTTTATTATTTTGATTGTTTGGATGATTCCTTTTACGCGTGCGATCGTGGGTACTTCCATCGGCATGTGGGCGGCTTTGGTTCCCCTGAGTGTCGGGGCGGCTCCTTTTATTGCGCGATTGGTTGAGAACAGTCTGCTTGAAGTCCCGGCGGGGTTGGTCGAAACAGCCCGGTCGATGGGTGCTTCTCCCCTGCAAATCATCACAAAAGTATTGTTGCCCGAAGCGTTGCCTTCGCTCGTTAATAATGCGACGATCACCCTTATTACGTTAGTCGGGTATTCGGCTATGGGGGGCGCGGTCGGTGCGGGCGGATTGGGACAGATTGGCTATCAGTACGGCTATATCGGTTATGATGCGTTTATCATGAATGCCGTGCTTATTCTCCTTGTCGGATTGGTATTTGTCATTCAGTTTACAGGAGATCGACTCTCTAAACGGTTTGATTACCGGTAAAAAATGTTAATGATTAATAAGCCTGGCAAAACAAGCAAAACTAAATTCCGGAGAATGCGTTATTACTTTATTGATATTAGGTTATCACTATATCTTTAAGAAGGAAGTCGAAAAAGTCATTGTCCCTTTTTTTATTAAAGGAAAAAGTTTGTTTTATATCTGTTAGAAATTAAAGATGGAAGTAGTAAAAAAAATCGTTCTGTATCTCTTCGGATTATTTATTTTGCTTTTCGGTAACCGCAAGGGGCCGGAAAGCGGAGTGTCAACACAAGAACCCAATGTCGATCTTAATAAAGACATAGAAAAAAGATTTCATGTTCATACCTTATTATATAATACCATACAAGACCGGTTGACGAATCCGGCAGTGCATTTCCGTACTGAACGGATCGATGTCGGCGCGGTTGAAAAAACTTCTTCTCCATCGAAAAAAACACAAACCGAAACAGCTAAACCGGAAGATGCATCGGGAACAAAATAAATCCCAACAGTATCATGCGCAGGTTCGCTTCCTGTTTCATGCGACGGTGAAAATAAAAATCCCCGTCGCGTATAGCATATTGTTATTGGATGATTTGTTTTCGATAATGGAATCTGTCGATTATCAGTATAATTCGTATCGTAAAGATTCGTATTTCGATCTTATCAACCGGTCGGCCGGAAGTTTTGTCGAAGTGGATGACGTCACGATTTTTCTCTTCAAGAAAATAAAGGAGGTTGCTTCTTTTTTTGATGGTCTGTATGACATTTCCATTATGCCTTTGCTTCGGCTATGGGGCTTTTATCAGTCCGGTGAAAACAGGAGATTGCCTTCGGAAGAAGAATTGCAGGCGGCCTTGCAAAAAATAGATTTTCGGAAAATAGAGTTGGAAGGAAATAAGGTGCGGATACAGAAAGGGCAGGAGTTGACCACCGGATCATTCTTGAAGGCTTTTGCCGTAGACCGCGTAGTGAAAGAATTGAAAAGGGCGGGAGTATCGGATGCCTTGATCAATGCCGGTGGTAGTACGATTCGGTATCTAAACGATGAAAGTCATCCGTTTTGGGATATACGAGTGTACGATCCGGATGTGAGAGAGCAGTTACTGTTTGGCTTGAAATTGAGCAACGGTTGTTTTTCCACTTCTGCTCAAAAGGAAACCCGTATCGTGATAGACGGAAAGGAGTACGGGCATATCTTGAATCCGAAGACGGGCTTTCCTGCCGCTAATAAGCAGGTCGGAATTGTCGGCAAGAATGCTTTCGAAGGGGATATGTTGTCGACGGCTCTGATGAATGTGCCTTCCGAACAATGGAAACCCTTATTGAAACAATTGGACGAACGATGGGGTGTTTCGGGCTTTGTTATCGATGAAAACCGGAAGATAACGTTCAGCGATAATTTTAACGAAAATATGACAACAGAATGATTGGTATTGTATCATATAAGGATCAGACGAAAGAAGGCGACATCGGGCGCTTGGAATCTCCCGCCGTGCTGTCGGTGCCTTTATCGGCTTCTCTCGGTAAGCCGGCTTTTCCTGTGGTCGAGCCCGGAGAGAGAGTGCTGAAGAATCAACTGATCGGAAGAGCCGACGGTATCGTATCGGCTCATGTACATTCGCCTGTCTCGGGCATCGTTTTAGAAATTAAAACAGCTACAAACATTTCCGGCAAAAGTGAAACGTTTATTGTCTTGGAAAATGATTTTCGCGAAGAAGCCTTGCAGCTTTCGAAATCCGACATACAAACTCCCCGGAATTTTGTGAACCTGCTAAAGGATGCGGGGATCGTCGGTGCCGGAGGTGCACAGTTCCCTACGCATGTTAAATTTCCCTCAGAGACCGGCAAATTGAAGACTTTTATTATCAACGGGGCAGAGTGCGAACCGTATCTTACGGCCGATTTCACCTTGATGAAAAACCGGTATCGGGAACTCATGCAAGTGGTGGAACTCATCCGGAAAGTTTATCAGCCTGATAAAGTGGTACTCGCAATAGAAAAACGGAATAAAGAATTGCGTTCTGTTTTCGAGCCGTATCGCGAGATTTGTTCGGTAAAACTGCTCCCCGATAGTTATCCGCAGGGAAGCGAACTTCAACTTATTCATTCCGTTACGGGATTGAAATTGAAGAAAACCCAACTTCCGATAAGTAAGGGTGTATTGGTTAGTAATGTCGGCACGCTTTACGGTATTTACAAAGCGGCTTTTGAGGGTATCCCGTTTACCGAAAGAGTGGTTACGGTGTCCGGCGACAATCTGGAGGGTGCTGGAAATTACTGGGTAAAAGTAGGTACCCCCGTCAGGCATGTTTTAGCCTCAGCGGGAAAGATATCCGGATGGGATAATTGTCATGTCGTGCTGGGAGGGCCGATGATGGGCGTGGAAGTACATCGTTTGGATACTCCCGTTTCCAAAGGAACATCGGGTGTCTTGGCTTTGGAGAAGCGGCCGCTTGAAGCCTATAATTGTATTCAATGTGGTTATTGTGTGGATGCTTGCCCTATGGGATTGATGCCGATGCAGTTTGCGGTTGCTTATCGCGAGAACGATTTGAAGGCTTTTGAAGAATACCGGCTTGGTCAATGCATCGAGTGCGGTGCTTGCGAATATATTTGTCCGAGTAACGTTCCGTTAATAGATAGTATAAAAAGAGGAAAACAATTCATTCTGGTGAATCATAAATGAGCGCAGATTACAGACAAGTTATTTATTCCAATCCATTCGTGAGGGCGAGAGCGAAAGTGGGCACGGTCATGTTCGATGTGGTGCTATCGCTGCTCCCGATTTTAGTGTTTGCTTATCTGGCGGCTGGCACCCGGGCATTGCAGATATTGGGCGTATCGGTTATTGCCGCATTGGTGTCCGAGTTCGTGTTTTCGTGGTTTTTCCTTCGTAAGACGAATTCGTTGAAAGATGGTTCGGCTTTGGTAACGGCTCTTTTACTGGCATGTACTTTATCACCATTAACTCCTTGGTATGTGGTTGCTTTCGGCGCTTCCATGGCTGTACTGTTCGGAAAAATTCTCTGGGGAGGGTTAGGCCGAAACCTGTTTAATCCGGCTTTGGTAGGTCGTGAGATGATGACGGTTTTTTTTCCTGCCGTTATGTCTTCGGGAACGTTATGGGCTTTTCAGGACTATGTACAGGTGGAGGATATCCGTTTTTTCAGAACTATCGGCGAAAGTACTTCCGGGGAATATTGGGATTCTTTATTGTTCAAAACAACTGGCGCAATAGGGGAATATTCGATTCTTTTCATCGTGTTGGGTGGATTGTTTCTGTTGCTTCGGAAGAGAATTTCGTGGCATATTCCTTTCGGTGTTTTCGTCGTGTTTTTCCTTTTCTTACGGTTGCTCGATATTTCGCCGGAACACTATTCCATAGCGGGCTTGTTGTTTGGAACTATTTTCATGGCGACCGATATGCCTTCAAGCCCGTCCACTTCTTCCGGGAAGTTGTATTACGGCATGGTTCTGGGTGCGGTCGCCGCCATATTGGTTTGGCAACAGGTGCGTTTTGAATATATGTCTTATGCGATTCTTATTATGAATGGTTTTTCCCGCGAAATCAGTTCGGTCTTCAAACCCGTGGTGTGGGGCGAAAAGAGCGATTGGAAAAAGATTACCGGACAGGCCTTATTGCTTACATTGGCTATCGCGACCATAACGCTGGCGGTACTTCAATTGCATAATCTCAAAGCGATACCGTATGCGGTGTATGTGTATATTATTTATACGATTATCAAATTTAAGTTCCCAATAAAAAATTCATTAATAAAAAAACAAAGCGTATGAAAAAAGTATTGGCAGTATGTTTCATTCTTGTATTTTTGTCTTGTCACAGGAGTGATAATAAAAACGATTCATTAACAAATAATGAAGGGGAAAATGAAATGATCGAGACCATTTTAACGCGAAGAAGTATCCGTAAATACAAACCTCAGCAAGTGGAACGAGCCAAGCTGGATACGGTTATGAAAGCGGCGATCTATGCCCCGAGTGCTTTAAATAAGCAGCCGTGGGAGGTGCGTGTCGTTCAAAATAAGGAGTTTATCGATAAAATAAACGACCGGTTTGTGGCTTTTGCCCGGGGGAGAGAGATGCAAGGAAGCGCCTCGCGTGCGGCGGAACCGGGATTCAGTGTCTTTCACGGAGCGCCCACCGTGATTGTTCTCGCAAGAGATAAGAATAATCATAGTAGCATGTTGGATGTCGGCCTATTGACTCAGAATATTTTATTGAGCGCTCATGCGTTGGGATTGGGGACTTGCCCCATCGGCTCGGTCGTTTCGATTCTTACGGATCCTGCGAATAAGGAACTTGTTGACTTGTTGAAGATTCCGGAGGATTATGAGATTGTTTTGGCCGTCTCTTTGGGATATCCTGATGAGTCGCCGGTGGTAAAAGAACGGTATGCCGATAAGGTCATATATATGGAATAAACCTATCAAGAGTGCCGCTTCGAGCGACATTTTCGATAATTGATAATATTATTAAAATGAGACAATTGAAACTGTTAGTAGCGGCAATGGTATTCGGCCTGTTGCTTTCTTCTTGCACGGGATCGTCACCCAAAAACGATCCGAATCATATTAAAGTGGGAATTACTTCCGGTCCCGAACGTGAAATAGCCGAAACGGCCCGAAAAGTAGCAAAGGAGAAGTATAATCTTGATGTGGAATTGGTAACATTCAACGATTATGTTATGCCGAATGAAGCATTGAATAATGGAGATATTGATGCGAATGCTTTTCAGCATGTGCCTTATTTGGATGAGCAATCCCGCCAAAGGGGATATAAGCTGGCTGTTGTAGGAAACACGTTCTTATATCCTATAGTTGCTTATTCAAAAAAAATAAAAAATGTCTCGGAACTTCAGAAGGGGAGCACGGTAGTCATCCCAAACGATCCGACAAACGGTGGGCGTTCTTTATTGCTGTTAGAGTCAGCAGGATTGATTACTCTTAAAGAGAATGTCGGCCTTTCACCGAAAGTGACCGATATCGTGGCAAATCCGAAACAATTGAGAATATTGGAGATCGAAGCGCCGCAGTTGCCCCGTGTACTGGACGATAAAGAGGTTGTTGTTGCCGTCATTAATAATAATTTTGCTGCTCAAGCCGGCCTAAAAGCTGAAGAATACGGCATTCTTACCGAGAATCGCGACTCGCCCTATGTCAATGTGATTGTGGCGAGAGAAGATAATAAAGGTGTCGGAAAAGTGAAGAACTTTGTTAAAGCCTATCAGTCGGATGAAGTACTGCAAACCGCCAAGGAAATATTCCATGACGGAGCAATAAAAGGATGGTGATCTTTTGTAAATATTGTAAGAGAAGTGAATAAATCGCTCTCTTACAATATCTTTTCTCCGAATAAATAACGTGTTTTATTGTGATCTTTATTTTTGATACGTTTTTTTTATTTTTTGATACGATATTGCTACCCTTTATGCTTTATTTGCATTTTCTTTGAACCGGAAAAATAAAAATTCCTTCAAAATAATCTAAAAAATGAAGAAGATAAATTTGAAGATATCCAAAATTTAAAAATGGTGATTTTTTCGATGAACTCATTTTTTTGTTTTTCGAAGATTATCGATGTTCTAATAGAAAAATTCATTCCAACGGAGTATTATTGAAATAAAAATCTTGAAAATGAGAGTAATTTTATTGCAGACAATAATGTTAACAACCCTTAATAACGGGGGGGGGGGGGGTTTTTAATTTTTAAC
>DHOU01000042.1:0-12497 GCA_002409745.1 Bacteroidales bacterium UBA5382 | reverse complement strand
GTGAAGGGGGGGGGGGGGGGATTTACATTCATTAACTAAGCATTTCAATACTATCCCTAATCGCGCTCCTCAATCCTTCCTGAGGGGGCTACCTTATTTCTCTAGCAGTCCTTGTTATTGTGGCATGGCAATCTTTTCTACGGCTGCTTCCAGCTTCCGGTTGTTCATCAAAAGACTTTCGTATCCTCTTTGTCTACGCGCGAAAAAGCTACGGCATTTTTTCAGCTTCTTCGCCAACGCGCGAAAAGGCTACAAAACTTTTGCAGGCTGTTCGCCACGGCGCAGAATGTCTATGGGATTTTTGCAGATTCTCCGCGAAAAAACGAATGACGTATTATCTTGGTGTCGTATTATTTCCGGTAAGGGCGCTTGCCTTTACCGGCCGGGTATCTTTTGTGTTTACCGGTATACCTGAAAAGACAGGACAGAGTAATTTTTATTGTGTTTTATTTTTAATGCTTTTAATTATGTTACGAATAACTTTTAATCGTTTGTCTCCAAAAGTGTTGGGCGAGTTAGCTCCACGTGTGTTGAAGGTGCTTTCCTTATTGATAGAAAGTATCCTGAAAGATAATCCGCCGGTAGGTGTTTTGACAAGATTCAATCCTCTTGTTTCATTAAACGGCAGACATAATCATTATAATCATTTTAATTAATATCAAATGTATGAATAATCGTAAATTAGTTAAGCCTTGCATTTCTTTTAATATTTGGATATCGTTATTGGTGTGTTTGTTTTCTATTATTTCCTGTGAGGAAAGAAATGAAAATAAAAAGATCGGAGAAGAATATGATCCGCAAAAACCGATTGAATTGGGAACATTTTATCCCGATTCGGGAAAATACCAAGAAAAAGTAATGTTGACAGGACAAAATTTTGGAACGGATCCTGAACAAATCAGAGTGTATTTTAATAACAGAAAAGCCGCAGTAGTTGGTTCTACGGGTAATCGTATGTATGTACTTGCTCCGCGGTTGCCGGGCGATACCTGCACCATATCGGTAGCAATCGGTAATGATTCGGTCGTTTATGACCGTCAGTTCCGGTACTTCACGTCAGTTACCGTGACCACGATTGCCGGAAATGGAAATCATGATGATTATCAGGATGGTGATCTTACACAATCTGTTTTGCAGCCGGTTTTTATTTGTGTGGATAAAGAAGATAATATTTTTGTGATGACAAGGAGTAGCGGCCCCGACGGGACTTGGGCAAGTAAAAATATGCATGTTGCACGGATTGATGAGAAAACAAATGAACTTATAACCATTGTACGGGATTTGACAGCGAATGTTCCGGCCGCAGATCCTGAAACTGGAATAATTACTTTTCCCACTGAAACAACGGTCGGTTCATTTGTCGCTCTTGATCCGAAAGAAATGTGGGCGCCCCGTTTCAGGGAAATGAAGTGGCCTGCGGAAGGCGACAGACCCGATCAAGGATACAAGCATTCTATGGTTGTAAATCCTTCAGACGGATATATTTATACTCGCTATTTCCATGGGCATATCGTGAAAATAAATCCGAAAACGTATGAAGTGGAAACGATTTATAAAACGCAGCAGGGCGATAGTTATGGGTTAACTTTTAATCCTGTTAAACCCAATATTTTGTATATGTCATTTGTGGGAAATGCCGGCGTGAATGCCCATAGTATTTGCAGCATCGATGTTACCGACCCGGAACATACGTTTAAAAAACTTACCGGTTCTACGAGCGGAGGGCATCGTGACGGAGCGTTGGAAACGGCTCAATTTCGTGACCCCGACCAGATATTCAGTGATGCGGACGGCAATATTTATGTGGCAGATCGTGGAAATCATTGTATCCGGAGAATTACGCCCGATAACATGGTGGAAACCGTTTTGGGAATGCCGGGTACCGCTGGATGGAAAGACGGCGGGAAAGAGGAAGCTTTATTCAACAGGCCCAGGGGGCTTGGCATAAGTAAAGACGGGTCAATTTATGTGGCGGATAACGGAAATGCCCGTGTGAGGAAATTGTCTATTAATTAAAAGATAACGGTAATCAAAAACTTTATAATTTGAATTGAATGAAACGCATATTATTAGTATCTACCATCTTATCCTTGTGTTTTCTCCTTCAGGCACAAGAAAAAAGCAACTTTGTAATGGAGGGTATCGTTTATGACGATACGAAACAGGCATTACCGGGTGTAAGCGTTTATATCCGAGATAAAATCAGTGTCGGAACGATTACGGATGTAAACGGTAAATTCAGTATTCGCGCCTCGCGAGGCGATATGATCGTTTTTACCTTTGTCGGTTACGAGAAGGTTGAATATCTGGTTACTGAGGAAAAGAAAGACTTGGCGATTACCTTTACGGAAACAGCTCAGGAACTGGAAGAAGTGGTGGTAATGGGATTGGGAACGCAGCGAAAAATTTCTACGGTCGCAGCCGTGAGTAGCATCAATGTAAAAGAACTGCAAACGCCAGCGGCATCGGTAGCCAACTTGTTGGGCGGCCGTGTAGCGGGTGTTATTTCCATGCAAACCAGCGGCGAACCGGGGAAAAATATTGCGGAGTTTTGGGTCCGGGGCATCGGCACGTTCGGGGCAAATGCCAGTGCACTGGTGCTGATAGACGGATTGGAAGGGAATATTAATTCCATTGATCCGGCCGATATCGAAAGCTTTTCCGTTTTAAAAGATGCATCCGCCACAGCCGTATACGGCGTGCGGGGAGCAAATGGAGTGGTGCTGGTGACGACTAAAAGAGGCCAGGCCGGAAAATTGAATATTACCGCGCGTGCCAATTTTTCCGTATCCAATTTGAGAAGGGTGCCTCAATACCTCCGGGCGTATGATTACGCCAAGTTAGCCAATGAAGCCCGGATGGTAAGAGGAGATTCGCCTGTTTATACCGATGTGGAACTGGATATTATTGAGGATGGTTCGGATGCCGATTTATATCCCGATGTCAACTGGCAGGATGAAGTGCTCCGTGATAATTCGTTTAAACAAACCTACTATGTGAGTGCGCGAGGCGGCGCCCAAGCGGCACGCTATTTTCTCAGTTTGGGCATAAGTAACGAAACGGCGGCTTACAAATATGATAAAAACAGTGTATATGCTGCGAATACTGGCTATAATACCTATAATTACCGGGCGAATATCGATTTGAATTTGTCTCCTTCCACAACCCTTTATTTTGGAACCGACGGATTTCTTTCTGTTCAAAATAATCCCGGAGTTGCCAGTACCGATTATATCTGGCAGGCACAGGCGAATCTGAATCCGTTGCTACTGCCTGTGAAGTATTCCAATGGGCAGCTGCCGGCTCAGGGAACCGGTGGGTCTTACCGGTCCCCGATTGTGATGATTAATCAAATGGGAAGGCGGACTAATCAGGAATACAGAGGTAAATTTACGTTGGCGGCAGATCAAAATTTATCGATGCTGTTGAAAGGTCTGAAACTAAAGGTTCAGGGCGCTTATGACCTAACCAGTTGGTTTTATGAGGGTAGATATATTCAACCTTCATTATATCAAGCCGTTGGGCGTGACCAGCAGGGAAAACTCGTTACCATTGAGAGGGTCAAAGAAGGCGGAGTATCTTATGGGCGGAGTACCGATCAGTATCGGAAATACCACTTTGAAAGCACTCTGAATTATGAGAATGTGTTTGCCGAAGATCACCGCGTATCGGGATTACTGTATTATTATATTAGCGATCAGAAAAAAGCGAGTGAAGGAACAAATAATTTAAGTGCTATTCCTATTCGTTACCAAGGTGTATCCAGCCGCTTGACGTATGGATTTCGCGACACCTATATGATCGACTTCAACTTCGGATACACAGGGTCTGAAAATTTCCAGCCCGGCAAGCAATATGGTTTCTTTCCTTCAGTAGCGTTGGGTTGGGTGCCTACGAATTATACGTTTATGAGAGATCGTTTGCCTTGGATCAGTTTTTTGAAATTCAGAGGTTCGTATGGGTCTGTGGGGAACGACCGTATTACTTCCCGCCGTTTCCCTTACTTAACGATGGTAAATAGAGGCTATGCTTATCCCTGGGGTATGTCGGCTGCTGTGGAACGAATCAATGAAACCATTATTGGAGCCGACAACCTGCAATGGGAAAAAGCCCTGAAGGCCAATATCGGTATTGAGGCTAATTTTTTCAATGACAAGGCTCAACTCGTATTTGATGTCTTTAATGATCAACGAAACGGGATTTTTATGGAACGAGTGCAGATACCCGATTACGTGGGCTTGATAACAAAGCCTTTCGGCAATGTGGGTAAAATGAAAAGCTATGGCGCTGACGGCAATGTGAGCTTTACGCAAGATTTTGGCAAAGACATGAGTTTTACGGTACGGGGAAATTTCACCTATTCAAAAAATGATGTTCAAAATTGGGAAGAGGCCAATCCCAAATATCCCTATCAGGAGGCATCGGGTTATCCCCACGGGGTTATTCGCGGATATCAGTCGGTAGGTTTATATAAAGATTGGGATGATGTAAGGAACAGCCCGGCTCAATTCGGTACGGTAATGCCTGGGGATATCAAATACCGCGATGTCAACGGCGATGGTAAAATCGATACGGATGATAAGGTACCCTTGTCTTACAGTACTCTTCCTTTGTTGATGTACGGTTTCGGCGGTGAGTTTCGATATAAAAATTTGACAGTAGGCGTTCTTTTCAAAGGGACGGGAAAAACCGATTTCTTTCATGTGGGATATGATCATCCGAATGATGATCCGAATCTCGGGATTAATGGCCCGGGATATGTGCCTTTTTACAATGGTGTCAATGGAAATGTCCTGACTGTTGCAAATAACCCGTCTAATCGATGGATTCCCCGAGAGTATGCAGCGGCTAACGGTATTGATCCTGCATTAGCGGAAAATCCCAACGCTCGTTTCCCCAGGTTGACGTATGGATATAATGAAAATAACTCGCAATTGTCGGATTTCTGGAAAGGTGATGCCGGCTATCTGAGGTTGTCGGAAGTGACCGTGAATTATAATCTGAAGACCCCTTTTCTGCAAAAAATGAAAATACAGTCTATCGACTTCCAACTGGTAGGCTCCAACCTGTTATTATGGGATAAAGTGAAACTGTTCGATCCTGAACAAGCGTATAAAAACGGACAGGTATATCCGATCCCTACGACTTATACCTTGCAAATGTATATTAATCTCTAAATTGAAAACATAGAATATGAAATTATTGAATTTATACGATAAAAAGAAAAAACAGATCACCTCTTTTTTTCTTCTGCTGATATTCCTGTCGCTTGCAAACATGTTTTCCTGTAAAGATTTTCTCAGCATTGACAACTATTTCAGCGATGAACTGAAACTGGATTCCGTATTTGCACAAACAAGATATGTAAAAGCCTATATGTGGGGCGCTGCCGATATGTTCCCCGATGAAGGAAATCTGTTGCAAGACCAACATACGCCGGGTCCTTTGGCTACCGACGAAGCATTTACCAGTTTCCTGACCTTACATAATTATAACGGGATGCGTTTTGTCCTCGGTGAAATCACGGAGGGAAGCATGCACTCTTTCGGTAGTGTGTGGAGTAATATGTACCGGGTTATCCGTAAATGCAATACCATATTGGCGCGGATTGACGAACCGGTGGATATGACCACTACGGAACGTTTCGAAATTATCGGATATACCCGTTTTATGAGAGCGTATGCTTACTATAATATTCTGGTGGATTTCGGACCTCCCATTCTTTTAGGTGATGAAATTTTGGAATCCAATGCAACTTTAGCTGACTACGACCGTCCACGCAGCACGTATGACGAAGCGGTGGAATACATTTGCAGCGAATTGGAAACTGCGGCTGAATATTTGCCTTTAACGGTTTCTCTCATGGAGTTCGGCCTTCCGACGAAGGGTGCGGCTTACGGCCTGCTTGCCCGGTTGCGGCTGATACATGCAAGTCCGTTATATAATGGGGGCGATGCGGCCCGGACTTATTTCGGAAATTGGAAACGGTCTACCGACGGTGCCCAATATGTATCGCAAACGTATGACGAAAAACGCTGGGCATTGGCGGCGGCTGCAGCTAAACGAGTGATGGACTTGCAATCTGCGGGCGCTCCCATGTATAAACTGCATACGGTGCAGGCGGATTCGGATACTCCGAAACTTCCCGAAGGAGTTACTTCCGATCCCGACTATTATAAGGATTGGCCCGATGGTGCGGCCGGTATCGATCCGTTCCGTTCCTATTCGGAAATGTTTAACGGAGAGGCGGTGATTCCGGTCAATCCCGAATATGTATGGGGGCGGAGGAGCAATGCCATCAGGGAGAATACCCGGATGTCTTTTCCGCAAAGGCTCGACGGGTGGAACGGGATGTCTGTTCCTCAGAAAGTTGTGGATGCCTACGCTATGGTGGATGGCCGGCCTATCAGCAGTTCGAGTCAGGGGTACCCTTATAGTGAAGCCGGTTTTTCTAATGGAGTCAAAACTTTTTCGGGATACCGGTTGAATGCGGGTGTCAGCAATATGTACGTAAACCGTGAAGCCCGTTTTTATGCTTCCGTCGGCTTTAGCGAGTGTTATTGGCCCATGACTTCTTCTACCTCTTCGGGATATTATAATCAGACGATCACCTATTATTACGATTCTCCGAATGGGAAAGGAGGAGTTACCAGTGCGCAAGATCATCCTATTACCGGATATGTAATCAAGAAATTTATTCATCCTACGGATGCCTGGGGAGGGACGAATAACAGGCGGATGGATAAGGGGTTCCCCATTATCCGTTACGCCGAAATATTGCTTTCGTATGCCGAAGCGCTCAACAATCTTACCTCAAGCCATTCTATCGAAGTGAACGGCCAAACGCAAGTGCTTGAACGGAATATGGATGAAATCGAAAAAGCCTTTAATCAGGTGCGTCATCGCGCCGGATTACCTGGTTTAACAGGTACCGAAGACGCTAAAACGGTTCAGCAATTAATTCAGCAGGAACGATTCGTGGAATTTCTTTTTGAAAACCGCCGCTATTATGATGTGAGAAGATGGGGTATTTATGAAGAGGTCGAGAGCGAACCCATAAAAGGAATGAACGTAGAAGGGACAAAAGAAGTCTTTTATATACGGGTTATTCCCAACACATCCCGTATTGGTGCCCGAATCGTGAATAAACGATTAAATTGGCTGCCGATACCTCTTAACGAAGTAAGATTGCTTCCCTCATTAGACCAAAATCCCGGTTGGGGAGAATAAACCTATAATTTTTGCTTACATATGAAACAGTTATATAGAATTTATAAAGGAAAAAATAAAGAATACCGTAAAAAATATTCTTTTAGCACCCGATCGATAAGCGTATCGGGGGCGGCAATACTTTTATTTTTTATTTTGTTTGCCTGTGACAGGGATGAAGTCTTTGAGAAGGAGCAATATAAAAATGTGTTTGCCTTAATTAGTGAAAGCGACAATGTGTCACGAAAATTTCATGAATTGGGGGAAGAGTCTACCGGTTATGTGGCGGCCTCCCTTGGCGGGACCAATCCATCCACTAAAGATATTGTGGTGAATTTGGTTGAAGATTCTTTATTAATAGATGCTTTTAATAAAGCTAATTATGATGTGAATGTGGATAAATATATTCTTCCGATGCCCAAAGATAAATATGATATCGACAGCTATCAGTTTACTATTCCGGCAGGAGAAATAAGCGGGAAATTGCCCATACGGATTCGTCCGGACGGATTATCACCCGATTCGGCTTATTTTATCGCTCTCCGGGTAGCTTCTCATTCATCCTATGAGGTCAATCCCGAAAAAAGTTATATCTTATATCGGGTAAGAACGAAAAATTATTGGGCGCAGGCAGATGGAAATACCAGCTACTCTATGCGGGCGAAGCTAAGAATACAGGGATCATCGGGCGAACTTGAAATGCCGGGGACAAAAGTAATGCACCCGGTCACGAAAAATAAAGTTCGGATTATGGCCGGAAATGAAAAATACGAATCGGATATTAATTTATTCAATAAATTCGCTATCGTATTGGAAATCGCTGAAGATAACAAAATAACCATTTCCTCTTATAAAAATGTAGAAGTTACGCAAGTGGACGGAGATAAGGATTATCCCAATATTTTTAAAGTGGAGGATGACGGTTTTAAGACTTACAAAACCTTCTTGCTCCGGTATAATTACAAAAGCGGAAATTCAGTGTATGAAATGAAAGAAGAACTGAGACTTGAATTTGATGAAGAAGAGGAAGAAAATGAATAATATTATTTCGGTTTCGGAAAATAAAAACTTTAATTTAGCAGGTATGATGAAAATAAAAATATTGAAATACAGTATAGGTCTCTTGTTTCTTGGATATTTTGCAGGATGCGATGATTACGAGAATAAGGAAATAGCGAAAAATATTTATGTGGATCAATCATCCTTATCGTTGTTTGTGGGGGAGACCATTCAACTTACGGCAAGCCCGACCGATGGGACCTATCAATATCAATGGTCGAGTGAAGATTCCGAAGTGGCTACCGTGACGTCCGGGGGCTTAGTCGAAGCAATAAAGGAAGGTTCTACCAATATTATTGTAAAGAGTGGCGATGTTGTCACAAAAGTACCTCTCACGGCGGTCGTGAGAATTCCCTTGGAAGACGTAGCTATGAGCGAAACTTTTCTGGAATTGCTTCCGGGAAAGGAAAAAAGTATTCTGGTAACGTATATTCCGGAAAATGCCAACGATGTGCCGGCATATTCATGGAGTTCGGAAAATCCGGATGTGGCTACGGTCAGCAAAGGGGGTAAAATTACGGTTATAGGTGAAGGAGTTACCGATATTGTCTATCGGATAGGAGACATAGTGAAAAAAATTAAGGTGGATGTTGCCTATACGCGTGTTTTTAAAGGACCGCATGTGCTTTCAGCCGCTGCTCCGTATGAACTTTCCTCAGCCAATTTCGATCTCGGAGGGGAAGGATATGCCTTTCATGATGCAGATACGGATAATCGAACAAACAATGACTATCGTAAGAATAATGGCGATTCTCAAAGCGCTGCCGTTGATATAGAAGGCGATGGAGTGAATATTGGATATACCAATTCGGGTGAATGGCTGTTATATACGGTAGAAGTCGAGGATGCCGGAAACTATCTGGTGGAAGCGCTTGTAGCAGGTCCCGACAGAGGCAGTTTTCATTTGGAAGTAGACGGGATAAACGTAACCGGCGCCATAGATTTTTCTGCCACCGGCGGTTGGGGATCTTATCGATGGATATCGTCGCCTGAAAATAAGTTGACGATAGACTTGACGGAAGGTAGACATAAAATTAAATTTTATTTTGAAGGAGGCTTTAATTTTAAAGCGTTGAAATTTACGAAAAAGTAGAAAGCATCTACAATAATTTCCTTTTATGATTATCCGTAATAGGTCCTATAGCTTATTCAAGTGCCTTGAGAAGGCATTCCGATTCCCGATAGATATCGAAGTGGAATGGGTTTCAGCCATTAGGACAAGTAGCGGATAATCATATTTATTTTATATTATAACATTACAAATGAAAAATAACAGTGTGTTTATCTTTTTACTAGCGACAATTTGTCTCTTGTCGTGCAGTGATAATAAAGACCCTGAAAATCGTCCGGCTCAAGTCGAAACGCTTGAATCGGACCAAATAAGCGATATAACGGCTGTTTGTAAAGGTAGAATTACCGATAAGGGAACCGGTACAATCTCACAATACGGCATAGAACTGAACGACGGAAAAGGGTATGAAAAACATCCTCGAACCATCTCTTCAGGAGATAATTTCGGAGTCGAGTTCGTCGGATTAACCCCGGAGAGAACATATCGCTACCGCGCATATATTGATGACGGTACTGTTCAATATGGAGAAGAAAAAAGCTTTACTACTTTATCGGCCTTTATTTATACTGCAACCGTTGATCCGGCAAGCATTACAAGCAACTCAGCGGTAGTTTCGTTTACCGGTGTCAACACTCTTAAGGAATGGGGCTTCCATTATAGCGAAACGGAAGCAACGGTGAGCGGTCCGCTGAAAAAAGAGTTCTTGAAAGCCGATATTTTACTTTCCGGATTAAAGATGGATATGGAGTACCATTTACTTCCTTATGTAAAAGACAAGGGCGGACGAATTACTTATCTGGAGAAGATACGTTTCAAAACATCCAAATATAATCTCAACCGCAAGGATATTCATATCAGGGATCCTTTTATTCATGTGGACAGGGAAAACAAAAAATATTATATGTATGCCAACGACAATCCCCGGATAAAAGTATATGAAAGTGAAAACCTGGAGCAATGGGCTGATTTGGGGGCTGCCTTTACTGCGACACCCGATTTCTGGGGAATAAATGATTTTTGGGCGCCGGACATGTATGCCTATAAAGGGAAATATTATTTATTTGTCACGTTTAGCGGAACGGTTGCAAAACGGGGAACATCCGTCTTAATCTTCGACAGCCCAAAAGGACCGTTTACTCCATTGGAAAACCGTTCGTTGACACCCGATAATTGGATGTGCCTTGATGGCGCTTTATATGTTGATGATAACAATGTCCCTTGGATTTTATATTGTCATGAATGGTTGGAGGTAGGCGATGGTGAAGTCGTTATCCAGAAACTCTCTCCTGATCTTCGCACAACGGACGGAGAACCGGTCGTCTTATTCCAAGCTTCGGAAGCGCCTTGGGTTCGTTCTATTTGTTCCGATAAAAAATGTTATGTGACAGATGCACCATTCATTCATAAACTCGAAAACGGTGTACTGGTTATGTTATGGTCAAGTAATAGAAAAGATGGGAAATATACTATAGGGCAAGTTGTTTCCGAATCGGGAAATGTTCTTGGCCCTTGGGTGCAATTGCCTTCCACCCTCAATGACGATGACGGCGGCCATGCCATGCTCTTCCGTGACTTGCAGGGCAAGTTGAAGATTTCCTATCATGCTCCTAACAGTTATACGGAAAGGTGTATCATCCGAAATGTGCATATAAATAATGAAAATAGAATTATATTGGAATAAGAAAGAGACGGCTTTATTTTGTGTATTTAAATTGAAATTTAAATACTAATGTATTATAAATAAATAAGATGAAGAAAAGTATTTTTTTACTGATCATGATTGTGCTTTTCTCGTGCAACAACAATCCGGTAGAAGACAATCGTTCTGCACAGGTCGAAACGCTTGAAGTGGAGCAAATAAGTGATATAACGGGCATGTGTAAAGGCAAGATTACGGATAAGGGAACCGGCACAATCTCTCAATACGGGATAGAACTGGATGACGGAAACGGGTATGAAAAACATCCTCGAACCATCTCTTCGGGAGATCATTTCGGAGTTGAGTTCGTCGGATTGACCCCGGACAAAACGTATCGTTACCGCGCGTATGTCGATGACGGCGCAGTTCAATACGGAGAAGAAAAAAGCTTTACCACTTTATCGGCTTTTGTTTATACTGCAACCGTTGATCCGGAGAGCATTACCAGTAATTCGGCAGTGATTTCGTTTACCGGTGTCAATAAACTGAAGGAATGGGGCTTCCATTATAGCGAAACGGAAGTCAGTAAAAATGATCCTGTGAAAAAGGAGTTTTTAGACGCGGATATTCTTTTTTCAGATTTAAAACGGAATACCCAATATAATATCCTTCCGTATGTAATAGAGAAGGGAGGTAAAACGACCTATTTGGAAAAAATTCGCTTTACAACTGCAAAAAAAATATGCCGATATCGAACTGGCTGACCCCACTATCTTCTTATATAACGATACCTATTATTTATATGGTACTGGTGGTGACAAGGGATTTTTGGTATACTCTTCAACCGATTTGCAGGAATGGAACGGGCCGGCCGGAGTAAGGGAGGGTTATGCTTTAAAAAGCGGTGAAACATTCGGCACGGATTGGTTTTGGGCGCCTCAAGTCTTTAAATATAAAAATAGCCTCTACATGGCTTACGCTGCAAATGAACAAATTGCGATAGCCAATAGCGATTCACCTTTGGGGCCTTTTACACAATCATCTCCCTTTCGCAAAATATCCGGGACAACTACACAAATCGATCCTTATCTATTTATAGACGACAGTGGAAAACCCTATCTGTATTACGTGAGATTTGAAGTCAATAAGCCCTATAAGATATATGTTGCCGAACTCGAGAGCGATCTTTCGGATATAAAGACCGATCCTCTATTATGTGTTGAAGCTGAAAGCGGATGGGAAAAAGCCAATCCGAATCAATCCGTTACGGAAGGCCCTACGGTTATAAAACATCAAAATTTATACTATCTTTTTTATTCGGCTAATTATTTTGGAAATATCCATTATTCCGTAGGTTATGCAACCAGCGCTTCGCCAACAGGCCCTTGGACGAAATACGGAGGGAACCCGATAATCGATCGACTTAAAATAGGGTATAATGGATCAGGGCATGGCGATTTATTCCGGGATAAAAACGGTAACTACAAATATGTTTTTCATGTACATGCTTCCAACAGT
>DHOU01000018.1:37454-58373 GCA_002409745.1 Bacteroidales bacterium UBA5382 | reverse complement strand
GTCGTGCAATCCGTAGTCGCCGGTGTCGAGGGCATAGATCGAGACCCTCCGGGCGATGGCGGCCGCCTCTGTATACATTTCGAGGGTTACGGCATCCTTATTATCGGTGACGCCTGTGGTTACGATAAGCGAGCCTATGGAATGCGGCTCCATTTTTTCCACAGCCGAGTCGAATGTGTCTACTTCCTTGGCTACTCTTGGTTTTTCCTTCCAAACCGGTTCGTATTGGTGGAGGACTGCCTTCACGTTACGAGCCATTCTCTGATAATTAGAATCTCTCGTATTCATAATAAATTAAGTTTTATATGTATTTATTTTTAAAAACACCGCAATTTGGGAATTATTTTTCGAATAAATGATTTTTGCAAGTTAATCGTGGTTAAATCGGGGGCCTTTTTACCACCTCTATGGTTAATAAAACTAACATGCTGTTTGACTGGATCTTCTGTTAGGCGAGGCTTTCACACGTTGGATGTGACGGAATGCGTTTCCTTGCCGTAAGCATGACAAAAACGGCTGCGAGAATAACAAAAACGAACGTCAGCATGATAAAAACGACTGTAAGGACGACATAATGGCCTGTCAGCAGTAGAAAAACGGATGATAAAGTGACGCAATGGCATGTAAGCAACACAAAAATGAGTGTAAGAATAACAAAAACGGATGCAAGTACCACACAATGGCGTGTTACCACAATATAAAAGCCTGTAAGAAGGAGAAAAAGCGGCGCCGGCGGTTATGTAAACGACCTGCTAACAAGGTACAAGTCCGGAAACTTACGCTGGCGTGGAGTAATGTTCAGGTTAAAACCATTCCGGGTTACTCCCCTCTTGGTGAGAAAGAGAAAAAAATATCTCCTAAAAAGAATACTGTATATATTAATTTCTTACCTTTGTCCAGTAAATCACCTTAAAAAACAGTTTTTATTATGAGGGTAGTTGACATAATGACACAACTCGAGGCTAAATATCCCGGACAGTCGGAATATTTGCAAGCAGTAGGGGAAGTTTTGACTTCCATAGAAGAAGTTTATAACGGACATCCTGAATTTGAAAAGGCACGTATTATCGAACAGTTGGTCGAACCCGACCGGATTTTCATCTTTAAAGTACCTTGGGTAGACGATTCCGGTGATGTGCATGTGAACACGGGTTATCGTGTGCAATTCAACAACGCGATTGGCCCGTATAAAGGAGGACTTCGCTTCCATCCTTCGGTTTCGCTTTCATCTTTAAAATTTCTGGGATTCGAACAAACGTTCAAGAACGCGCTTACATCGTTACCGATGGGAGGAGCTAAAGGAGGATCGGATTTTACGATTAAAGGCCGGTCGAATGCCGAAGTGATGCGTTTCTGCCAATCGTTTATGTTGGAATTGTGGCGAAATATCGGCCCGGATACCGATGTCCCGGCCGGAGATATCGGCGTGGGCGCCCGTGAAATCGGTTATATGTACGGGATGTACAAAAAACTGGCCAGGGAAAATACCGGCACGTTTACCGGTAAAGGATTGTCGTATGGCGGATCGCTTATCCGTCCCGAAGCTACCGGTTTCGGCGGATTGTATTTCGTGCATCAGATGTTGCAGGAGCACGGCATCGACATCAAAGGCAAAACAGTCGCGATTTCAGGCTTTGGAAACGTGGCTTGGGGAGCAGCTCTTAAAGCGACCGAACTGGGCGCGAAAGTGGTGACTATTTCCGGTCCCGATGGTTACATCTATGATCCGGAGGGTATCAGTGGAAAGAAAATCGATTATATGCTCGAGTTGCGCGCTTCGGGACAGGATATCGTGGAGCCGTATGCGGAAGAGTTCCCCAATGCGGAATTCTATGCGGATAAACGTCCTTGGGAACGGAAAGTCGATATCGCTTTGCCGTGTGCGATACAAAATGAATTGAACGCAGAAGATGCTCAGGCTTTGATGGATAATGATGTGACGTGTGTCGCCGAAATATCCAATATGGGTTGTACGGCGGAAGCTGTCGAATTATTCCTTCATCATAAGATGCTGTTCGCTCCCGGGAAAGCCGTGAATGCCGGAGGTGTAGCCACATCGGGATTGGAGATGACGCAAAATGCCATGCACTTGAATTGGTCGGAAGCCGAAGTGGATGAAAAGCTGCATTTTATCATGTCGAATATCCACAAACAGTGCGTTAAGTTCGGGACTGAAAAAGACGGATACATTAACTATGTGAAAGGCGCCAATATCGCCGGCTTCATGAAAGTGGCCGATGCCATGATGGCTCAGGGCGTTGTCTAATTAAACGTTTATTCGTAGATTCAGGACTTTAAAATAGATATCCGGGAAACAGATAAATTTAGTTTCCCGGATATATTTATTGAGACGGAGGCGTCCGAGCCTAACCCCGAGCTTACAAATAGGGAATTACTTTTTCTAAATGTACCGAATGCGATCCTTTCAGTAAGATATAGTGTCCGGTAAGAGGACGGTTTTGTAATTCTTCCATTAGTTCTTCAACCGTATTGAAGAAACCATAAATATGGGGGTCTTTTCCGTCATTTTTATAACGGTTGAAGACTTCTCCGACCAGATATATTTTATCGAGCGATGGATTGTCGATCAAATCCATTAAATCGGAGTGTTCTTTCTCACTGCTTTCTCCGAGTTCTTTCATTTCGCCCAATATGACCGCTTTCGGTAAGGAAGAAGGAATACCGTTAAAAAAATCAAGAGAAACCCGCATGCTCGTAGGATTGGCATTGTAAGCATCTACAATCAAGTCATTACGTTCAGTCCGTTCGAATTGAGAGCGATTGTTTTTCGGCTCATACTCCTGTAAAGCCTCGCTAATCAGTTCCGTGTTGATTCCGAAAAATTTTCCTACCGCTACGGCTGCCAATGCATTATCCAAGTTATACTCTCCTACCAGTTTTGTTTTAACCAGGTATGATTGGTCGAAAAAATTCCAGTTAAACTCAAGGAAAGGGTTGGCTTGATTCATGGCGCCTGATGCAAAAAGAGAAGGATCGTTTTTACCGTAAAGAATACGGTTCATTCCGTCGGACATCTCCAGTAAATACGCATTATCTTTGTTTACAAAAACTTTTCCATCGTGGTTGCGGATAAAGTCATACAATTCTCCTTTGGTTTTAATCACATTCTCGAAAGATCCGAAGCCTTCCAAATGCGCTTTTCCTACGTTGGTTATCAATCCGAAATCCGGTTCGACAATTTCGCATAGTTCCTTAATTTCACCGGGATGGTTGGCTCCCATTTCCACGATGCCTATTTCGTGGGAAGCGTTCATGGAGAGCAGGGTAAGCGGAACACCAATGTGATTGTTGAGATTTCCCTGCGTGTACGCCACTTTGAATTCCCGGGACAACGTTGTTGCAATCAGTTCTTTGGTGGTTGTTTTGCCGTTCGTTCCGGTAATCCCGATGATGGGGGTTTTCAGTTTGCGACGATGATAATTGGCTAATTTTTGCAAGCAAGCCAATACGTTATCGACCACGATCACATGGTCGTCGTGCGCATCATCTTCCCATTCGTCCACCACCGCATACGAACACCCTTTTTTGAGGGCAGCCGTAGCGAAAAGGTTTCCGTTAAACCGTTCCCCTTTCAGTGCAAAGAAAATCGAATCTTTCGGACAGACTCGCGAGTCGGTCGAAATACCCGGATGTTGCAAGAAAAGGTCGTATAATTCTTCTATAGTCATTGTCGGGGACCGTTACAATTTAAGCTTTCGGGCGATTCCCTTCGGCAACGAGTTTTTGTTCACAACCACATTCAAGGTTTTGTAACGCACAAACGCTTCCGAAGCATACCAGATGCCGTCGTTATTTCCGGCTTTACCCCATGAGTTCTTCACCAGATAATATTTGTTTCCGTTTTGATCTTTGGCGATACCGTATATCAGCATTCCGTGGTCGTCGGTGGTTTGGTAGTTATTAAATGATTCCTGACGCATCTCTTGAGAGATTTGTTTTTCCGCAAGCAGTTCTTTACCGATGCGGCCGCGAAGAGCTTCATCCCGTTCGCGGGGCGATAATCCGAGCCAGTGAGCCTGGTCGCTGCCGGCATTTTCAGCCGCTTTTTCATCGGGAATGATAGCCATCCCCGTCCGAGAAAACCCGATTTCGCTCACGTCCGAAGCCCATGCCACGGTATAACCCTGCATGATGGCATGATCGATTGCCTCTATCATTTCATCGATCGGGAGATTGTATGATTTTGCCCATCGCCAGTTATCGGGCACTTCAATGGCGAATGTCGTATAAAAAGGATGATGTGTGAAAGAAGATAATGAAACGAATTGGTCGCTTTTCAGCCCTAAATGCTCGGCAAACGATTGGGGCGTATATTGCTTCCCTTCGTAGGTGAATGTTTCGGGAACTTTACCCAGATACGTGTCGAGAATGGCGCTGAATCCCTCATACCATACGGGTGAGAGGCTTTTTGCGTTGACAATGCCATCCATATAACCCTTTAAAACTTTATCCATTTCGTTATGGTTGTGTTGCTCACTCCCATAGTTTAGGCCGTTGTAAGCCGTGTCCGGAATGAGGCCGTATTCATCGATTGTTTCTATAACGTCGGCGAACGATCCTCCCGCAGAGAAGTTCAGGCTACCATGCAGCCGTGCATATTTAGTGGCTTTATCTTCATAATTTCGGCGGACAATATACATTTCGGAGAGATCGTAAGCGCCTTTTCCCGTACGCAATAGTTCGGATTCGAGCAATCCTACGCCTGAAAAGCTCCAGCAAGTGCCGCTGTTCGCTTGGTTCTTAATGGGGGTAATCGCATTTTCTTTTATTACCTGAAACGTGTAAGCGTTCGTTTTGACTTGTGCGGCAACGGTCAGAGAGATTGTCAGCGCAACAAAAATAAAATAGAATTTTTTCATCTTTATTTGTTTATGGATATTCATGAATTTCTGTTCGTGATAGCCACACAAAGTTAGCTTAATTTGGCATATCCGGGATGTTTTTTGTCTCAATAATTATCTAAAAAAGTAAAAAAAGCTTACCTTTACATCCATAATTAAAAATAGAAACAGGATATGAATGATTTTAAACCAAAGAGAAAAAGGAGTAAAAAAGTACTGTGGTGGTTTCTCGGAATCCTGGTACTGGCGTTGTCTATTTTCTTTTATGTACGCTACTATTATGTGTTCGGTACGGGGGTGAAATCCGGAGAACTGAATTATTTAATCTACAAAGGGGTTGTATTCAAGACCTATGAAGGAAAGCTTATTCAAAGCGGTTTCAGAGCCGATAGACCAGGCGGATTACAGTCGAATCAGTTTGATTTTTCGGTCGAAAATGAAGAAGTGGCCAAGCGCCTGATGATTTCCAGCGGAAAAGATGTACAGTTGCACTATAAAGAATACTTTGCTCCCCTTCCCTGGCGCGGATATACCCGCTATATTGTAGATAGCATCATCACCATCGAAGAGTCTGTGCAGGAGCCTCCACTCGAAGAAGAGCTCACGCCCTACATCCTGGAAAGCATGTAATGGCCGCCAAAAAATATTATGTGGTATGGCGGGGAGCAACCCCCGGCGTTTATACTACTTGGGATGAATGTAAAGCGCAGGTGTCGGGGCATGACGGTGCGTTATATAAGTCTTTTTCATCGCTTGAAACAGCCCGAAAAGCATTTTCAGGGAATCCGTGGAAGTACATCGGTTCTGCAAAGAATAATGTGTCAGGTAAAAAACTGTTGGCTGAAGGGGTTATTTCCGGAAGTCTGGCGGTTGATGCGGCTTGTAGCGGTAATCCGGGTAAGATGGAGTATCGCGGTGTGTGGGTCGACGATTATACGGAGGTGTTTCATGTCGGTCCTTACGACGACGGAACGAATAATATAGGAGAGTTTCTGGCTATTGTGCATGCATTGGCTTTGTGTAAGAAAGAGAATAGGGCGGTTGCTATTTATTCCGACAGTGTGAATGCGATGAAGTGGGTAAAGAAGAAGAAATGCAATACGAAATTGCTGCAAACATCGGCTAATCGGCCTGTTTTTGAGTTGATAGAGCGGGCGGAAAAATGGCTGCAAGAAAATACGTACGTTAATCCCATCCTGAAATGGAATACGGAACATTGGGGCGAAATTCCGGCGGACTTCGGACGGAAATAAAAATTAGCCCATTAGCAGATTCGCTAATGAAGCTAATTTACTCATTTTCTTCTTCCTCTTTTTTGTAATGGTACGTCGGGGGAGTATGAAGGGTGGGGAATACCCGGTGCACATTCCGTGCAATGTGTTCCGAGAACGTTTCGACATCCATCTGAAGCGATTCAGCGGCTTGTATGTATACGTCACGGATATTCATTTCGTCTTCATCGGTTTCGCAAAAGAGCGAGTGTATGGGTATCAAAGGCATGGAGGCGGCGTTGATCGTGTCGCCGACGGAAAACAGGAAGCCTTCCTTGACGAGCCTTTTGGTGAGTTCCGGTTTACCCCGATAGCCGTGAATAATCCAAGGCTGTGAAGGAACCGTTTCGCGTTTGACGCGGATGAGTTCTTCCCATGCTTTTACACAATGGATAATAACCGGCTTGCGCAATTTTTCCGACAAAACGATATGTCTTTTAAAAACAGGGATTTGCACATCGAACGAAGGTCCTTTGAGCTTGTCCAAACCTGTTTCGCCGATGGCTACAATTCGCGGATCAGGAGCTATTTCGGTTAAATAAGCCATTTGTTGGTCGCTATCCTCTGAATACCACGGATGGATTCCGCAGGAAAAACTATGACGGGTATACGATTCTTTGGCGACTTCGAATTGAAGAGGATATACATCTAAGATACACGAGTGATAAGGGTCATCGCTATCTTCTAGAATAATTTGATGGGTATGAACGTCGTAAAGTATCATTTATTAAACTTTCTCTGCTTTCGTCTTGCCGGTCTTGGCTTTTGATTTCGGTTCGGGCACCGGATCGTATCCGGAACCTCCCCAAGGATTACAGCGCAAGATTCGTTTGGCCGACAAGTACGTTCCCTTGAAGGGGCCGTGCTTTTTTAATGCTTCTATCGTGTATTGCGAACACGTAGGGGTATACCGACAACTGGGCGGAAATAAAGGAGATATAACGGCTCGATAAAAATAAACCGGAAGCAATAACAATTGTGTGAACACATTTTTTAAAAACTTCATTCCTTTTGTTTCCTGTCTGTCAATAACCGTTCTTGTATATTTCTGACCGCTTTCTGCACACTTTTTTGTACGTCGGTAAATTCCGAGAGGTCATCTTTTACATATACAAAAGCGATATCCAAGTGAAGCCCGCCGGGGATTAAAAGGGGATCGAAAAGATGTTTGTTCAGCCTGTACGCTTCTCTGAGACGCCTTTTCATTTGATTTCTACCGACAGCCGATCGGATTCTCTTTTTTGGAATACTGACCATCATAGAGATCGGAGTCGACGCCGGGAAATCGGTTTCCACAAATATCACCCTGAACGGGTACGCAATAAAGGACTGTCCGTTGGCGAAGAGATTTTCGATTCTTTTCAAGCCCGTTACGCGTTCCTCCTTGTTAAAAGTAAAACGTTGTCCTTTGTTCATAGATCAATAGCATTCCACCGAAAGCAATTATGACAGCAAAGATAACTGTTTTTATCATCCATTGTTCGTATAACAGAATAAAAAATAAAGCCTTTTCGCTCCGTTTTGATTAAATTTAACGCTTTTGTTTTTTCGAAAGCTTATACATGCGCCTTGTGATTGTTTTCTAAGAAAGCTTCGAGCGCAGCCGCCATAGACGGATATTCGGGTTGCGGCGCTTTACAATCGAGTCGCAATCCGGCATCCTCAACCGCTTTTGCGGTGGTGTTGCCGAAACATCCGATGGCGATATCACCCTGCTCGAAATCGGGAAAATTTTTCAATAAAGATGCTACGCCGATAGGGCTGAAGAAAAGCATCATATCACAATCGAGTGTTTCCCCCTCTTCGAAGTCGTTGCTGACGGTGCGGTACATCACACTTTTGGTGTAATCGATCTTCTTTTCGTCGAGGAAGTTGGCAAATTCTTCATTGTGTTCTTCCGGGACGGGAAAGAGAAATTTCTCTTTGAGGTTTTTCGCGAAAGCGCCGTTCAGTCCTTCTATTTTCCGGGTAGGACTAAAAAATATTTTCCGTTTCCGGTAAACGATATATTTTTGAAGATATAGGGCTATCGATTCCGATATGCAGAAATATTTCATTGTATCGGGGATAGCGATTTTCAATTCTTCGCAAAGGGAAAAGAAATGATCGATTGCGGTCTTGGAGGTGAAGATGATTGCCGTGAAATCTAATATATTTATACGTTGCTGGCGGAATTCTTTGGATGTTAATCTTTCTACTTTGATGAAGGGACGAAAGATAACTTCCACATTAAATTTCTCCGCTATGTCGTAATATGGAGACTTTTCACTACTCGGTTTGGGTTGAGAAATTAGAATTTTCTTTACTTTCCGTACGTTCATAATGCAATGCTACCTATAATGTTTACAAGTGAAACAGCACCTTTATACAGGTATAAATAGGGTACGAATTCCACGCCGCAAAGGTACGCAATAAAATATAGAAAACCTACTTTGTTTTTAACAAAAAAATATAACGTTTCGGCGATGATGACGATTCGCCCTATAAAAAAAATTATAATAAGTGAATGAAGCGCTAATTGATTGAACTCATGTAAATAAACCAAAACCAAAGCCGGTATAAAAACGATAACGCCCATGATTTCGATAAGGCGGAAATAGCGTTCGGCCCATTCATTGGTCGAATGTCCGTTGAGGAGGTATCCGAAGAGCCTGTAAAGAAGGTATTTGACGGCAAAGAATATTCCGATCGCCACAAAAAACACGAGGATCGAAAAATATTGATAACGGGCGGGAAAAGCCGATAGCCCGTTCTGTAATGAATACATAAACAGCACGATGGTACTTAACGTACCTGTTTGCAGTATTAAAAATATCTCCCCCCAGATTTCGCCGGTTGTTATTTGTTCTTTATAAATATACCGATTGTGTGACCTGGAGGAAAGTACGCTCTTGAAGCTGGCATATAAGGCCGATCCTTCTTTCCGCATCAAAAAAGCAGAAACGACGAAAAACGCCATAAAAATGAGGAAAAGAATGCCCGCCGTGGCATGTGATAACGGAAGGGGAATGCCTTCGTAGCCGCCGTTCATAGCGTAGGTTGCATGGGTGGCGAAATCGTTTCCCGAAAGCAGGCGTGTAGAATCGGCCCCTAACGGGGAACCGGTTCCGGGGAATTGAGGAAAAGCCGGAACGGTAGACGACGCAGGCACATCTTTTCTTAAAAAGAAAGACAAACTGTCTGCAACGGGCGTATATGGAATGTTTTGAAACACGTATAACGATGAATTTGCTGCAAATTTACAATTCTTTTTTGGGATATTTGGAAATTGAGGTATCCCAGGCAGGTATTTTTTGCAGTACCTCGACCGCTTCTTCGGGGGAGGCCGCTACAAACCATAGATCGCGATAGAGGGAAGGCATGAATTGCTCCCGGATCATCTTTTCGAAGAAATCGAGCAGGGGAGTGTAATATCCGTCGATGTTTAGAATGACGATGGGGTTTTTGTACAGGCCCAATTGCTTCCAGGTAATGAGTTCGGCGAGCTCTTCGAGGGTGCCCATTCCGCCGGGCAGGGCGATGGCGGCGTCGGCCATTCCGGCCATTTTCGATTTGCGGATGTGCATGGTTTCGGTAACCTGCAATTCGCTCAGGCGGGAGTGACACCAACCCGAATCGACCATGAAACGGGGAATGATGCCGATGGCTTGTCCGCCATGTTGAAGGACGGCATCGTTCACGGCGCCCATCAGTCCTTGCTTGCCGGCACCGGTGATGCAGGTGATGTGCTTTTCGGCCAGCAGTTGGCCGAGACGCGTGGCGGCATCGGTATACCGTTTATCGATATACGAACTTGACGCGCAGTAGACCACTACGCGAAACGGAGAGGAAGGAGTAGAAGAGGATTCCATTTTTTTTCGGATAATAATTGTATGGATACCGAGGGTGTCCGCTTCAAGTGACGCCCTCGGTAAAGTTACACATCCCGTCTGACGGGAAGACGTCGTTACAAGCCGAAAGCTTTTTTGATTCTTTCGACCTGATCGAGTTTTTCCCAAGTGAACAGTTCGACTTGTTTTACAACGGGTTCGGGCATATAGCGCGAGGCAAACGTTTTGGTAACCGTCTGCGGTTGCCGGCCGAAGTGTCCGTAGGAAGCCGTTTCCAAATAAATAGGATTGCGTAGTTTCAGCAGGTCTTCAATCGCCTTGGGGCGCAGATCGAAAAGCTCTTTCACTTTGGCGGCAATAGCCCCGTCGGAGAGGGAGACGTTGCTTTTTCCGAACGTGTTTACATAGACATTCATGGGTTGCGCCACGCCGATGGCATAAGCGACCTGAATGAGTATTTCGGGGGCCACGCCGGCGGCAACGAGGTTCTTGGCGATGTAGCGCGCCATATAAGCGGCCGAACGGTCGACTTTCGACGGGTCTTTCCCCGAAAAGGCGCCTCCGCCGTGCAAAGCTTTTCCGCCGTAGGTGTCGACGATAATCTTTCGCCCGGTAAGTCCCGTGTCGCCATGCGGACCGCCGATAACGAATTTGCCGGTAGGGTTGACGTAGTACTTGATGTCGTCGCTGAAAAGGGCATATACATCCTTACGCTGTTTATACTTTTCTCGGACGCGCGGGATGAGGATTTCGATGACATCGCGGCGAATTTTGTCCTGTATGGCCAGGTCGGCTTCAGCTTGTGCCCGGGGAGAGTTGTCGGCGGGAGCGATAAAATCGTCGTGCTGCGTGGAAAGGACGATGGTGTCGATGCCCAGGGGCGTGCCGTCTTCGGAATATTCGATGGTGACCTGCGACTTGGAGTCGGGACGGAGGTAAGGCATGAGGTTCGATTCGTTTTTGCGGATGGATGCCAATTCACGCAACAAAGTATGGCTCAAGTCGAGCGGCAGCGGTATGTAATTATCCGTTTCGTTGGTGGCATAGCCGAACATCATCCCCTGGTCGCCGGCCCCCTGGTCGAGCGGATCGATTTTGCCGTCGACACCCCGGTTGATGTCTTCCGACTGTTCGTGGATGCTCGAAAACACGCCGCAGGAACGGGCTTCGAATTGATATTCGCTTTTAGTATAGCCGATGCCGGCGATGATGTCGCGCGCCACTTCGGCCACATCCACATAAGCTTTGGATTTCACTTCACCGGCCAGCACCACTTGCCCGGTGGTGACTAATGTTTCGCAAGCGACCTTAGAGTTGGAATCGTAGGCTAGAAACCAGTCGAGTAAGGCATCCGATATTTGGTCGGCCACTTTGTCGGGATGTCCTTCCGATACCGACTCGGATGTAAATAAATAGTTCATATATAGGTTGTTTTGTTAATGATGAATGTATCATAAACAAAGGACGATCGAAACCGGAGCAAGGAAAGAAAAGGAATGCGGAAGCAGTCGTTTTAGCATTTTTTTCGGTGGTTGCAAGCAGTCAAATCTGTCCACGAGTTTATGTTGAGTGCAAAGGTAAAGGATACGGGCGAGAAAAAAGCCGTAAAACAGTTAAAATGTCTTATAATCGTGGAGCGACCGTTTGGAAGGCGTGTAAATTCGTATTTTTGTATGAAAAAGTTTTTCCGGTCTATCTGTTTTCTGGGATTTGACCGATAAAGAAGAGCGGGGACTGTTTGACCCGTTAGACGGCATGTAGCCGGCTAACAATAATGTATGTGTTCTATGAAGTTTGATCGAAATTGGTTTTACGTGTTTGTTTTTTGTGTGCTCCTTTCGAGTAACATGCAGGCTCAGGATATGGCTTATCCTATTGAAGGCGATGGCGTTTATTCGTTTTTGCGCCGCTGGAACAGGGTCGATACATCGTATGTGCGCGAATTCACCGACCTGAATACCGGCCGGTTCAACGACCGGGGCGGATTGGAACTGGGGACGGTGTATCTGATACCGCCGTTGCATCCCGGTGATGTGTATCCGCCGCTGGAGCCGGTTTATCAACCGGTCGACGTATCGATATTCGGAAAAGCCTATCAGGATATCTCTGTCCGGTCCCAACGGCTTAAGAATGCCTGCTTTTATATTATAGGCGGGCATGGAGGCCCCGATCCGGGAGCGGTGGCGCGAGTGGACGGGCGTGAGTTGCACGAGGACGAATATGCCTATGACATGGCCCTGCGCCTTGCCCGTAACCTAATGATGGAAGGGGCGACCGTGTATGTCATCATTCAAGATCCGGACGATGGTATCCGGGACGATCGTTATCTGAATAACCGTTATAACGAGACGTGCATGGGCGACCCTATCCCGAAAAATCAACTCGATCGCCTGCGCCAACGGGTGAATAAGGTGAACGGCTTATATGAACGCGATCAAAACAAATTCGATTATTTCCGCACCATCGAACTGCATGTCGACAGCCGTAACCAGGGCAAACGCCTCGACGTGTTTTTTTATCATTCCGACAACCGGCATGCTCAAACGCTGGCCACGGGCATGCGCGATTTGTTCCGTATGAAGTATGATACGCATCAGCCGGGGCGCGGTTTCGGCGGTTTCGTGGAATATCGGGGATTGTATACGTTGCGTAATTTGAAAGTGCCTTCGTTATTGATTGAAGTAGGAAACATTCAGAATGAGTCCGACCGCCGCCGGATTGTGTTGAACAATAATCGGCAAGCGCTTGCCAACTGGATGTCGCAGGCGTGTGTGGAAGATTTTGAAAAGTCGAAGTGGTAATCGCTCCGAAAGGGGCTGCGGAAGAAGATTTTTGTGGAGATGAAGACGAGACGCGGTATATTCTGCGTGAATTTGTTTTACATCTGGATTTATCCTAACTTTGTCGTTGATAAACAGAGCGAAGGATTATGGATAAGGAAGTAAAAAATAAAATCGAATATATGATTGCCTGTATTTCTGAATTTGCCGATCGGTATGGCCTTTCTTCGCGGCAGGCATTCAGTTATTTGTATTTTTATAAAGGCATCGCATTTCTGGATAATAGTTACGAAGCCGAACACCAGTTTTCGATAGAAGATGCCGTGGATGATGTGACGGATTACTGTAAACGTCAAGGAGGGGCTTTGGCATGAAATTGTATCACGGATCGAACATGCGGATCGATACAATCGATTTGTCTAAATCCAAACCACATAAAGATTTCGGACAAGGATTTTATCTCTCCGACAATGAAGAGCAGGCATGGGCAATGGCATCGCAGAAAGTAATACAAACAGAAGTCGGAACAGAAACCCTCAATGTATATGAATTTGACGAAAAAAATCTCACTGCCGGCCGTTTGCATGTCTTGCGATTTGATGAATATACGAAAGAATGGGCCGAATTTGTCGTGGCTAACAGAAACCGGACCAACAGAAAATTTGTTCATGATTATGATATAGTTATTGGCCCGATTGCCGATGATAAAGTAGGGGTGCAGATTCGCTTATACAATGAAAACTATATTGATATGAGTATTTTACTCAAACGGTTGAAATATATAAAAGGAATAACCTTGAAATATTTTTTTGGTACGCAACGGGCTATTCAAACATTGAAAAGAATATGACGGATAAACAGTTTTTGATAGAAGCAATCACCAAAGACTTGATTGAATATTTGATGGAAGACTATCGGCTTAGTTTGCCGGAAGCTTTTCACAAGCTTTACCATTCCGACACATATTCCAAGTTGCTTGATGAGCGTTCGGGGCTATATCTGCAAAGTTCCGGTTATGTGTACGATTTTTTGCATCATGAAATTAAAACCGGAAAAACAGGTTAGTCAGGCGGAAAATAACGACCTTAGGCATGGAAATTATCCATCAGTATCCGGAAAAGAATATCCATGAGTGCAGAGAAATCTTCATTCCGGCTATTGATGCGGAATTCAGATGGGGAATCGAGACTCCTGCCAATAAATTAACAAAATTTGCACCGATATAGTTGGTGTAAACGAGTTATTTTCAGGAAAAAAGAAGTAAATTTGGGCATTTATTACAATAAAAAGAAATGGGACAATATTTGGCATTGGGTTTGGCGCACACGATGAGTATTTCTCTTGATGAAATGCGCAAACAAGAGATTTCAAACGAAGAACTGCGGCAAGGGATTGAACGGGAACTGCTATTTGATCTAAACTTGTATGATGAGGCGGAGGCGGACGAAGAATTTTTGTTCACTTTAAAAGGACAGTCGCTCGAAAAGGGTTTGATACCGTTTTTAGAGGTATTGTACCCCATTCTTTACAGAAGAAAAGATGAAAAGGAATACCTCTCCCTTCTGAAGCAACTCCGTGAAATGCCGTCTGCGAGATGGTTGGATTTGGCAGAAGAGAAAAACAACGCTGCTTTTCAATATGATCGGTTCGCCGGATATGATTACATCACTATTCCGAAAGCTTTTTATCCGAGTATTCGTATCGATTTTAACTGTTTTCTTTTTTACATTGGATATGGAAAAATCATAACGGAAGGAATAGCCGATTTTCTCTATTTCTTCAAGTATTGCATCTATAAAACCTTTAAGGATCATCCTCTCGTAAGATCCGTCCGGGTATATATAACCGGCTAAATAGATTCCGCTGCTTGAAATGATACTAAAAGATGAAACGATTAGAGACCTATTTATCAGATATTGTTGTATTATGTAAAAAGCATAAAGTGAAATCTTTATATGCTTTCGGATCCGTCCTGAACGAAGGGCTTCATCCTGAAAGCGATATTGATTTCATCGTCGGTTTTCTGTTTATTGGTTCTTCATCAGGGGTTCACATAGTGCGTAATTTCTATGTACAACTGAAAAATTCGCCCGACTTGCTGGCGCAAGCTACTACCGTATCCCTTACGGCGGAAGTGGCGGATGCTGTGTTAGCATCGCTCGATGAGTTGCAGAAGATCAAAGATCCGCAAAAGAAGGAAATCGCTGAAGCACAGGCGCCTACCGATACGCGCGATGAGGCTTTTGATGAGATTTATGAGAAATATATGCAGTTGTTGCGGTATTCCAAAATACTGGAGGGCGACAGTCAGGCTCTCGAGGTGCTGGGTATCGTGGTGAAACAGCTTTACGAAGAGGGTGCTACGGTCGCACTTCCTGTCATGCAGAATGATCAATATCGAAAATTAAATGGTAAATGATTGGATTATAATATTTGCAATATCTTATCTCGCTGCAACAGTCTCAGGGGCGGCCGGCTTCGGCGGAGCGTTGCTTTTGCTCCCTGTTTTGACAAATATTGTAGGAATAAAAGCCGCTGTTCCTATTTTAACCATCGGCCAACTATTTGGTAATGGCTCAAGAGTCTGGTTCGGTAGGCACGAACTTAAATGGCGCCCGATTTTCTACTTTCTGCTGACAGCCGTTCCTTTAAGCATATTGGGCAGTTATCTGTTTACCGATATCGATAGTCGGACTATTAAAATGGGAATTGGAATTTTCTTAATTCTATTGGTCATTTATCGCAGGATGAATATTCCGAAAATAAAACTTGGGGAAAAAGGAATGTGTATCGGCGGTGGGTTGACCGGTTTCCTTTCAGGGCTTGCCGGAAGCGCCGGGCCTTTGGGTGCTGCTTTCTTCCTTGGACTCGATTTGACGGCATCTGCCTATATAGCCAGCGAAGCATTTACGGCTTTGGTCATGCACTTGACCAAAACCATGGTCTATAACAAGTATTCACTCATCGGTTTGAATGAATTGTATTATGGCTTGTTTGTGGGGCTTGCTATGATTTTAGGTAGTTGGACGGGTAAACAGATTATTGAAAAACTATCGAGGAAAAAGTTTCTAATCCTTGTGGAAATATTGCTTGTGTTATCTGGATTTCAACTTATTTTTACAGCGAAATGACAGCGAAAGAAAATGGATATAAGAGAAAGCGTAGAAGAAATCGCGATGGAGAAGGGGTTTGTCTTTGCTTATCGGGAGGATTGAATGGAGATTGATGAAAGATTGAATGGAGATTGATGAAAGATTGAATGGGATTGATGAAAGATTGAATGGGATTGATGAAAATTATTAATAATACGATACGAAGATGGCAAAAACTCCGGATAAAGGCAAGATAGACCGGGACGAATATCTCGATATGCGGTACATGTACTACAAATTGCGGAAGTATTTTCCCGATGATTTAAAAGAAAAAGGGGACTGGATCATGGATTTTTTCCATGCCCGAGTCGAAATTATCCAGCCTGCAAAGTATGAACTACAGGATGCGCTCATTGAACATACGAAGAGGCAATATCCCCAACTCGATGTTGCCGGGAAACCTTATCTCGACGAATGCATCGATGAGATCGCGCTGATGGCCGCTGATTTCCTCGCGGCCGATCTCTACGAAGAACTCAAGAATATCCGCGAAGGAAAACCGTATTACATGCCGGAAAAATTTGCAGATCATGTCGCGTTTTTCTGTCGTCCGCGCATCCCGAAATTGGAAAACGGCGATAACTACAGAGTCTCGAAATCGGGTAAAATAACCGAAGAGATGATACAACAGTGGGTCAAAGAGGATAATGACGATGAAATAGCTTACTGTAACGAAGTCAACGGCCGGAAATCGGCATTTATCGAAACCGTGCAACCCATCCTGTTCAAGCATTTCAAAGAAGGGCTCGATGAGTTGGACGTTGACGGATGGAACCGCTACGGCATCGTCGTCGGAAATGCTTTCGAACTTTATTCCGACGACTGCCGCGATTTGGCCGGTTATCTCGAAGACGGATTGCTCGACGTACATCCCGGCTTAGACTTTCATCGTTTCGCCCTCAAAACAGATAAAGAGCAAAGGGAGGCTTATAAACTTTCCGGGGGTAAAAAATAAGCCGGCAAATTATTCGATAAAAACAGAAGCAAAAAGATGAAAACAATAGACAATGCCCGGTTTGATAGAGAGCGATTTCGCCGGAACAAATACGAGTACGGCGAAATACGGGATGCTTTTCCCGAAAAAATTTAGGAACTGCTGGATTCGAGTTTCGATCTGCTAAGCCCTTTTATCGAGATTATCGACCCCGCAAGAAGCGAGTTGCGGGAGGCTCTCATCGAACATACCCTAAAACAATATCCCGAACTCGATGTGGCCGGAAAGCCTGGGTTGACACGGTATATCAGGGATATTACCGATATGGCTGCCGATTCGCTCGCTTCGGATATCTTCCGGGAACTCCAACATATTTCCGAAGGACAACCGTATAATCCTCCGGAAAAATACGAGAGATATGTGACGTTTTACGCCCGCCCGCGTGTGCCGAAACTTAAAACGAAGGAAGATTTCCGTTTTTTGAAGGATATCCCCGATGATGTGTTGACGCAATGGGTGGAAGAAGATAATCAGGAAGAAATAGAGGCCTGCGAGTATCTTAACGGCTTGAAATCAGCTTTTATAGAAGTCGTCCAACCCACCCTGTTCAAATATTTCAAGGCTTCGCTCGACGAGTTGGATGCCGAAGGATGGAACCGTTATGGAATAGCCGTCGGAGCTGCTTTTGAATGTTATCGCGAGGATTGCGACGATTTGTGTTATTATCTCGAAAAAGGTTGTCTCGACGAGGATTCCGGCTTGGATTTTTATCATTTCGCCATACAAATGCAACACGAACAAAATGAGAAGTACATGTCTCCTGCAAACAAGTGAATTATCTTTACGTAGTTCCGCAATGAGTTCTGTACGGAAGTATGAATATTACGAAGAATAAATCCTTCGAGCGCGAAACAATCTTATCAAAAAATCCGTTCATAAGAAAGTCTTGAATTTTATAAATCGACCGGATAATGACTGAAAAAGAAAAATGTTTGCAAGGGCTTTTGTATAACGCAAACTATGACGAAGAATTATTAAGAGAAAGAGCGGTTTGCAAAGATCGTTGTCTCGAGTATAACCAAACAAAAAGTTCGGATATAAAGCGGAGAAAGGAATTACTAAAACAACTCGTCCCGAATTCCAAAGAAAATATCTCCATAGAACCTCCTTTTTGGTGTGATTATGGCTATAACATCGAATTCGGAAATACTATTTTTGTCAATCACAACCTTGTGATATTGGATGAAGCAAAAGTAACTTTAGGCGATAACATTTTTATCGGTCCTAATTGTGGCTTTTATACGGCAGTCCATCCGCTCGATGCCGCTCAAAGGAACGAAGGCCTTGAATACGCCCGCCCGATTTCCATCGGCAACAATGTCTGGTTGGGAGGAAATGTGGTCGTTCTCCCTGGAGTGAATATCGGTGATCATTCGGTTATAGGCGCGGGGAGTGTCGTTACGAAAGATATTCCGGCGAATGTCGTTGCCTTCGGAAATCCTTGTAAAGTGATAAGACAAATCGAACAGAAGAACACTCCGGACATTTCTCAATGAAGATTTTGCCGGGTGATAATCAGAGAATACTTAACGGTTTAATTAAATAGATTCAAAATGAAAGAAACAAGATTTTTATTCATGGTATTATTGTTATTGGGTGTTTGCATCACACTAAATGCGAATGATTTAACGAAGTCCGTTCAAGGAGTTTGGACGGTGAGAGTTGTAGGAGCGCCTTATGGTTATCAGGATTATCAGGTGACGGTAAAGCAAGTCGAAGGAAAATCCTTTGCCGACGTCAAGAGTTCGGCTTTGAATTTGAAGGATCAGGCATTGAAAGAAGTCGATGGCAAACTGACGACGACCGTGGATGTCGGTGAGAGTGTCCATGTCGTGATCTGGAAGGAGAAAGGCCGGATAAAAGGTACGGCCGATACGTCTATGGGCAAATTACCGATAGAATTCAGCCGTCCGGAAGTAAAATGACATCGTTCATGAGCAACCGGGAAAGAGATATTTTCACCGGTTGCTTTTATAACACATTCATTTCCTTCAATACCTTTTCGAGATTGACCCTTTCGGTGAGATGAATCGTTTGGAAGCCCATTTGCCGGGCCGTCTCGATGTTGCGGGCATTGTCGTCGATAAAAAGCGACTCGCTTGCATTCAGATTGTACCGGTCTAAAAGCACTTGATAAAGCCGGGGATCGGGTTTGGCGACTTTTTCCTCTCCCGACACCACGATCCCTTTCAGATACCGAAAAAAGTCATATCGTTTAAACGCAACCGGAATCGTTTCACTCGACCAGTTCGTGAGGCCGTATACGGGATATTTCTCACTCAACGGCTTCACTAAGCGGACGTTTTCCTCTATTTCGCCTCCCAGCATTTTTTCCCACCGGTCGTAAAACAGGGTAATCTGCTCGCGGTATTCCGGATGTTCCGCTTGTAACAGAGCCGTCGCTTCGGCTAGCGGGCGGCCGGCATCCTGTTGAATGTTCCACTCCGGAGAACAGATTTCCCGAAGAAAATATTCCATCTCCTCCTTGCTTTTAAACACATTATGATATAAGTAAAGCGGGTTCCAATCGATGAGAACACCTCCGAAATCGAAGATAATGTTTTTTAATTCCTGCATGATCTGTTTTTTATGCCCAAAAATACATGATTTGCTTTCAACATCGTTCGTTTTTGTGCAAGATATCTTTAATAAATCTTTATTTATTGTTAAAATCAGGCGAAAGAGATCGTCCGTTCATCCAAATTCATTACTTTTACCACATCAAAAAGTCAACGATTCGTTCAAATCCCGATAGTTAAAGTAATATTGTGTATAAAAAAATCGCCATACTTATCTTTACGGTAGTAGCTTTCGCTTCTTGCGGAACGAGCAAGAAGGCGGCCACCGCCAAGAAGGGATCATTCGGTTTACAGAATGAAATTATCGATTACGGTAAGAAGTATATCGGTAAACCTTACCGGTATGCGGGTAAAGGACCCAATTCATTCGACTGTTCCGGCTTCACTTCTTATGTTTTCCGGAAATTCGGATATACACTCAGTCCGAGTTCTTCGGGACAAGACCGGCAAGTACCTTCTATCCGTCGTAAAAAAGATCTGACCAAGGGCGATTTGGTTTTCTTCGAAGGCCGCCGGCAAAACGGAAATGTGGGGCATGTCGGCATCGTTACGGAAACAAGAGGCAACGGCGAGTTCAAATTCATCCATGCCTCCACCCAATACGGAGTCATTGTCTCCTCGTCGGAAGAAGCTTATTATGCTTCCCGGTATTTGCGAGGAGGAAGGATATTGGACGACCGGACCCTCGCGGCGTATGAACGGAAAGAGAAGGATAAGGAACCCTCGTCCGCGCCGTCGGTCAAGGAAAGAAAACCGATGGACGATCCGAAAAAGATGACTGTATTTACACCTGCTGCGGCCGATCAACATGCCGTTGCGGCCGTTTCTCCCGTTTCAGATGCGCCACGCTCCGCCGATGTTTCCGAGCCGGTTATCCTGGTACAAACGGATCCCCTTAAAAACGAACAGGCCGCCCACCGTAAAAAGCCGATTGAAACCCCTCCCGATACGATTGTCGCGATCGTCAAACAAGCGGTCATTCGAGATGATTCGACTCTCCCGAAGCCTGCCGAACAATCGATTCCGGATCATGAGCCCGGCGCTTTTTTGTCGCATGAGGTGAAAATGGGCGAGACTCTTTACTCTATCTCGCGACACTATCGATGTACCATAGACCAGTTACGAATGTGGAACCCGCAACTGGGCGCGGTCTTGCAAGCCGGACAAACACTTCGCATCGCACAATAAAACGTTATTTGCCCGATTGGCGTTTTTTCCTTACTTTTGCGCTCTTGAGTGCGCTCCGAAAATTCAGCGTTGATATTTACACAGAGTTACGCGGAGGTTTCACTGAGAACGCAGAGAAAACAACTCTGTGACGCCTCCGCGTTCTCTGTGTAATCCTCTTTTCGGAGGAAACACACTCTCACAAAAAAAAACTGAGAAACTGTTTAAATTTCTTGCGAAAGGCTTTAATTAAACGATTCTTCGCGATTCAAAAAGAATTATTT
>DHOU01000018.1:36017-37239 GCA_002409745.1 Bacteroidales bacterium UBA5382 | reverse complement strand
AAAAAGAAACTTTTTGAAGGCGAAAGAAATTTAAACAGATTCTAAATTTTATAACTTATGATAACGACAGACCAACTTAAAGATGTGTTGGAGCGCGAGCATGCGCTGAGGGGATATCTTTGACATCGATGCAAAGACTATCCAATTGGAAGAAGAAGAATTAAGAACGCAATCGCCCGAATTTTGGAATGATGCCAAGACGGCGGAGGCACAAATGAAGGTCGTCCGCGAACTGAAGGGCTGGATCAAGTCGTATAACGAAGTGAAGTCGGCAGCCGAGGAATTGCAATTGGCGTTCGATTTTGTCAAAGAAGGAATCGTTTCCGAAGAGGAAGTCGATCAAGCATACGCCCGTGCGGTGCGGTTGATCGAAGACCTGGAGATGAAAAATATGCTTCGCCGCGAGGAAGATCAATTGGGAGCGGTGCTGAAAGTGAATGCCGGAGCGGGTGGAACCGAAAGCCAGGATTGGGCGTCGATGCTTTTCCGCATGTATCAGCGTTGGTGCGAAAGCAAAGGGTACAAGACCACCATTACGAACTGGCAGGATGGCGACGATGCCGGCATCAAGACGGCTACGTTGCAAGTGGAAGGCGACATGGCATACGGTTTCCTGAAAAGCGAGAACGGCGTGCATCGCCTGGTGCGCGTGTCGCCGTACAACGCTCAAGGCAAACGCATGACCTCTTTCGCATCGGTGTTCGTGGTGCCTCTGGTCGACGATACCATCGAGATCGAGATCAATCCGGCCAATTTGAGTTGGGATACATTCCGGTCATCGGGCGCGGGCGGACAGAACGTCAATAAGGTGGAAACCGGCGTGCGGCTGCATTATATGTATAAGGATCCCGATACGGGTGAGGAGCAGGAGATCGTGATAGAAAATACCGAGAGCCGCTCACAGATGGGCAACCGGGAGAACGCTATGCGTTTGCTGCGCTCGCAATTGTATGATATCGAACTCGAAAAGCGTCGTGTGGCGCAGGCGCAGGTCGAGGCGGGAAAGAAGAAGATCGAGTGGGGGTCGCAGATCCGCAGTTATGTTTTCGATGACCGCCGCGTAAAGGATCACCGCACCAATTATCAAACGTCGGACGTGACGGGAGTCATGAACGGCGATATCGACGACTTCATCAAGGCTTTCCTGATGGAATTCGGAGGGGAGAATTGAGACAGAGAGACAGGGAGACAGGGAGACAGGGAGACAGGGAGACAAAGGGAC
>DHOU01000018.1:0-35817 GCA_002409745.1 Bacteroidales bacterium UBA5382 | reverse complement strand
GGGAGACAGGGAGACAAAGGGACAGAGAGACAGGGAGACAAAGGGACAGGGAGACAAGGTGACGGGGAGACAGGGAGACCGGGACTGACGACCGGAGACTGGAGACCGGAGACCGGAGACTGGAGACCGGAGACTGGAGACAGATTATTTAAAGATTGAATAGGGAATCATTCATGGATATATTCGGTATACTGCGCCAACGTATCCTCATCCTCGACGGGGCGATGGGTACGATGATACAACGATACAAGCTTCAGGAAGAGGCGTATCGCGGCGAACGCTTTAAAAATGTGGAAACGTTGCAGAAAGGCAATAACGACTTGCTTTCGCTCACGCGCCCTGATGTCATCGATGCCATTCATCGCGAATACCTCGAGGCGGGCGCCGACATTATCGAAACCAACACGTTCAATTCTACGACCATTTCCATGCAGGATTACCAAATGGGACATCTGGTGCGGGAAATCAATCTCGCTTCGGCTCGATTGGCGCGCCGTGCGGCGGACGACTTTACCGCCCGCACGCCCGACAAGCCGCGGTTTGTAGCCGGCTCGATCGGGCCGACGAACAAGACCGCCTCGATGAGTCCCGATGTTGAAAACCCCATGTACCGGGCCGCCGTGTTCGACGATTTTAAGGTGGCGTATAAAGAGCAGATCGAAGCATTGGTGGAGGGCGGCGTGGATTTCTTGCTCATCGAAACCATTTTCGATACGCTCAACGCCAAAGCGGCGATCTTCGCCGCCGAGGAAGTGGCCGCCGAAACGGGAAAAGAAACGCCTATCATCCTGTCGGTGACATTGTCGGATAAAGCCGGCCGCACGCTGTCGGGGCAGACGCTGGAAGCGTTTGTGGCATCGGTGAGCCATGCCAAGCCGTTAGCCATCGGGCTGAACTGCTCGTTCGGCGCATCGGATATGAAGCCTTATGTAAAGGAGTTGGGGCGTATTTCGCCATTCTTCGTAAGCGCTTATCCCAATGCCGGACTGCCGAACCAGTTGGGCGAATACGACGAGACGCCCGACGTGATGGCGCCTCAAATTAAAGAGTTCATCGACGAAGGATTGGTGAATATCATCGGGGGATGCTGCGGCACCACGCCCGACCACATCGCCCGCTACGCCGAGTTGGTGCCGGGCAAAAAGCCCCATGTCCCGCCGGCTCCGGCACCTTACCTTCGCTTAGCCGGGCTGGAAGAACTGAAGGTGACGCCCGAACTCAATTTCCTGAATATCGGCGAACGGTGCAACGTGGCCGGTTCGCGCCGCTTCCTGCGCCTTATCCGCGAAAAGAATTACGAAAAAGCCCTCGAAATTGCCCGCAAACAGGTGGACGACGGCGCGCAGGTCATCGATGTGAATATGGATGAAGGACTGCTCGACGGCGCCCGAGAAATGACCAACTTCCTGAACCTGCTTGCGTCCGATCCCGATGTGGCGCGCGTTCCGGTGATGATCGACTCTTCGAAATGGGAGGTGCTCGAAGCCGGATTGAAATGCACGCAGGGCAAGAGCATCGTCAATTCGATTTCCCTGAAGAACGGAGAGGCTGAATTTCTCCGTCATGCCGAACTGGTGCAGCGCTACGGGGCGGCCGTCATCGTGATGGCTTTCGACGAAACGGGGCAGGCGGCGAGTTACGAGCGGCGCCTTGAAATATGCAGCCGCGCCTATCGCCTGCTGACCGGCAACGGTTTCGATCCGCAGGACATCATCTTCGACCCCAACATTCTCGCCATCGCCACCGGTATGGAAGAGCACCGCCATTATGCCGTCGATTTTATCGAAGCGGTCGAATGGATTAAGGCGAACCTTCCGGGCGCGAAGGTGAGCGGCGGGGTGAGCAACTTGTCGTTTTCGTTCCGGGGAAACGATTATATCCGCGAGGTGATGCATTCGGTGTTTCTCTACCACGCTATCCGCGCCGGAATGGACATGGGGATCGTCAATCCCGCCCAATCGGTGATTTATGAAGATATTCCCGCCGATGTGAAAGAGCTGGCGGAGGATGTGGTGCTCGACCGCCGCGACGATGCCGCCGAACGCATGATGGAATACGCCGAGGGCGTGAAGAACGAGAAGAATCTCGAGCCCGAGCACGAAAAAGTGCAGGAATGGCGCAGCCTGCCGTTGGACGAACGGTTGAGTTATGCGCTGGTGAAAGGCATCGGCGATTTTATGGAGGAAGATATCACGGAGGCGCTGGCCACCTATCCGCGCGCAGTGGATATTATCGACAAGCCGTTGATGTCGGGCATGAACCGTGTGGGCGACCTCTTCGGCTCGGGGAAGATGTTCCTGCCGCAGGTGGTAAAGGCCGCCCGTACGATGAAAAAGGCGGTGGCCGTCCTGCAACCGACCCTCGAGGCCGAGAAAGCGTCGTCGCCCGATGTGCGCAAAGCCGGCAAAATTATACTGGCTACCGTGAAGGGCGATGTGCACGATATCGGCAAGAATATCGTATCGATTGTCCTCGCGTGCAACAACTATGAAATTGTGGACTTGGGCGTGATGGTTCCGCCCGAAAAGATTATCGAGGCGGTGCGGCGCGAAAAGCCTGACATTGTGGGCCTCAGCGGACTTATAACGCCTTCGCTCGAAGAGATGAGCATCGTGGCCAACGAGATGGAAAAAGCCGGATTCCATATTCCGCTGCTTATCGGCGGCGCCACCACCTCGAAATTGCATACGGCGCTGAAAATCGATCCGAAGTACGACAACGGGTCGGTGGTGTATGTGAAGGATGCTTCGCAAAGCCCCGCCGCTGTGGCGAAACTGCTCAATCCCGAAACGTCGGTGGGCTATTGCGCCTCGGTGCGCGAAGAATACCGCGTGCTGCGGGAAAGCGCCTTGGAGAAGAAAATCGATTTGGTGTCGTTGGAAGAAGCGCGGCGCAATCCGTTCCGTATCGATTGGGAGCGCTTTACGCCGGTCCCGCCGCTCACAACCGGACGGCAGGTGTTGCCGCATATCGATGTGAAGGAGATTATTCCCTATATCGACTGGAAATTCTTCTTCCATAGCTGGAAGATTTCGGCCAAATTCGCCAGCCTCAGCACCATTCACGACTGCGAGCATTGCCGCGCCCAATGGTACGCCTCGTTTCGCGACGAGGAACGGGCTAAAGCGCGCGAAGCCGCCAAACTCTACGACGATGCCCGGGAGTTTCTGGGCAAGTTGGCGAAAAGCAACGCCGGCTACATCCGTGCGGTTTACGGAATCTACGAAGCGTATAGCGAAAACGATACGGTGTTTATCGACGGGAAGGCATTCCCGATGCTTCGCCAGCAAAAAAGAACCGATAAAAACGAATACGTGTGCCTGAGCGATTTCATCGCCCCCGCCTCGTCCGGCAAAACAGACTATATCGGGGCGTTTGCCGTTACCGGGGGAGCCGGAGCCGACCCGCTGCTGAAGATGTACGAAGACGAAGGCGACGAATATGCCTCTTTGCTGGTCAAATCGCTGCTCGACCGCCTTGCCGAAGCCGCTACCGAATGGCTGCATGCCCGCATGCGGCGCGAATATTGGGGATATGCGGCGGACGAAAACCTGACCATCGCGGAAATGCTTTCCGTGAAATATCAAGGCATCCGTCCGGCGGTAGGATATCCGTCCATTCCCGATCAATCGGCCAATTTCCTGCTGCATGACCTCATCGACTCAAAGGAGATCGGCATTTCGCTCACCGAAAACGGCGTGATGTTCCCCAATGCTTCGGTAAGCGGATTCTTTTTCGGACATCCTTTGTCGAAATACTTCGCCATCGGGCCCATATCGGAAGCGCAGATGGAAGATTATGCCTTGCGGCGGGGTGTCCCGGTGCAAGATATCCGCAAGTTCTTACTCGCCAACCTGCCATAAATAATTAGCAAATTAGCAAATTAGCAAATTAGCAAATTAGCAAATTAGCAAATTAGCAAATTAGCAAATTAGCAAATTAGCGAATTAGCGAATTAGCGAATTAGCGAATTAGCGAATTGTTTTCTTTTGTATCTTTGCACCCGATTCGATAAATAGAATATGAGAAGTTTTGGTAGTGATAATCATTCGGGCGTGCATCCGCGCATCATGCAAGCCCTTTTCGACGCAAATGCCGACCATGTGCTCGCTTATGGCGACGACCCTTATACCCGTCAGGCTCAAGAGGCTCTGGAAGAGCTTCTGCAAGGCCATGCATTCCACCCGCTGTTCGTTTTCAACGGCACGGGCGCGAATGTCGTTGCCCTCGAAGCCTGCACGCTTCCTTTCCACAGTATTTTATGCGCCGACACCGCCCACATTGCGGTAGACGAATGCGGCGCCCCGGTGAAACTGACGGGCGCTTCGATAAAAGAAATCCCCACGGACGACGGTAAGTTGACGCCCGAACGCGTAACGCCTTTCATTCACGGTTTCGGCTTCGAACATCACTCGCAGCCGAAGGTCATCGCCATTTCGCAATCGACCGAACTGGGAACGGTATATACGCCCGAAGAGGTGTCGGCTTTAGCCGAGTTGGCGCACCGCCACGAGATGTATTTGTTTATGGACGGAACGCGTATCGCCAACGCCTGTGCCGCCGTAGGGTGTTCGTTGAAAGAAATGACGGTGGATTGCGGCGTAGACCTGTTTACATTCGGCGGCACGAAGAACGGGTTGATGATGGGCGAGGCGGTCGTGCCTCTCCGGCCGGAACTTGCCGAGAATTTGAAGTATTACCGCAAGCAAGCGACGCAGTTGTTCTCGAAGATGCGGTACCTGTCGGCGCAATTCATTCCGTACATCGAGGAAGGCCTCTGGCTCGAAAACGCCCGCCGTTCGAACGCCGCCGCGCGCCGCCTGGCATCCGCGATGGCTACGATAGACGATGTGCGCGTGACGCGGCCTGTAGAGGCGAACGCCGTGTTTTTTATTATCCCAAGGGAAATCGTGGACGCCCTTCGCGAACGTTATTTCTTTTACGAATGGGACGACTCCATCGGCGAGATGCGCCTGGTCTGTTCATGGGACACCAGCGACGAAGACATCGACGCCTTTATCGGCTGTCTGAGGAATTTGGCGATTCCATAATTCAATTAGCACATTAGCACATTAGCACATTAGCACATTATTTTTCATGTTCGATTTTTTAGACCAATCCCCTTATTTATTGCCCCTGATGATTTTCTTCGGTAGGATTATCGATGTGACATTGGGGACGCTGCGTATTATCTTCGTTTCGAAAGGTGAACGTTACAAGGCTCCGCTGATCGGATTCTTCGAAGTGTTCATTTGGGTCGTTGTCATCTCCCAGATTCTCTCGCGAGCCAACGACATGACCGCTTATCTGTCGTATGCGGCGGGGTATGCCACCGGCAACTTTATCGGCATCCTCATCGAACAACGCATTGCTTTCGGTATCGTATTGTGCCGTATCTATACCAACAAGAACGGTTTGGACGTGATCCGGCTGCTGAAGGAGTGCGGACATGGAGCTACTTTGGTGCATGGAACCGGCTCCGTGGATAAGGTCGACATTATCGAAACCGTCATCGAACGCAAGGAGATGAAAGGCATTGCTCAAAAGCTCACCCAATTCGACCCTAACTTGTTTTATGTGATTGAAGATGTACGTACCAAGCAGAACGGGATCTTTTATAAACGCCCCAGCATTTTCTCCCGTTGGCGTCCGGGAAAATGAACGGTCGACCCATTTGCCGTTGACGGATGCCTTTGCAGAACGTTAATCGGCAGGCGCTCTTTCTAAATCGGCCGGTGTGCGGTTGTCGCTATTCATTGAATGGCCGCAATAGGCCGCTGAAGCGCCTGAAGATATCATTGAACGGCTTGGAGATGTCTATGAAGCATCTAAAGATGCCGCTGCATCGCTTAAAGATATCGCTGCACGACCCAAAGCTGACAATGAAGCATGTAAAGCTGCCATTGAGGCACCTGAAGCTGCCATTGAAGCATACAAAGCTGCCATTACGTCATCCGAAACTGACAATGAAGCATGCTCAACTACCATCGAAACACCCAAAACTGCCATTGAGGCAGTCTCAGCAATCATTGAATCGCTCTGAACGGTCATTGAATCGGTTTCGACGGTCATTGCCCGGTTTTTACCGGCTGCATAACGGTTCCGCGGTCACTATCGGCTATGATATTTAGGAACGGACAAACAAAATTTTGAGGGATTGGAGGATGATCTCTTTGTCGGCCGTGGGGCGCAGCAAAAGCATCAGCGTATTGTCGGCGGGGATGGCGCCCATGATGCCCGGAATGTTGTTTGATTCGATATCGCAGGCAATCCCCCGGGCGTATCCGGGAGGTGTTTTGATGACGGCGACTTGTCCCGAGAACTCGATATTCAATGTTCCCTGCCGCAAGAATGGCATCACCATGCCGTGTTTATCCCTCGGCGAAGGGGGCAGTTGCATCGAAGGCAAACGGTACACGTAGTTTCCCGCGGCGTCGGGCGTTTTAGCCACCTTCATTTCGCGAAAGTCGCGCGAGAGCGTGGCCTGTGTGGGCTCGAAGCCCAGGAGTGAAAGATGATGCAACAATTCGTCCTGACTGTCTATAGCCGACCGCGAGAGTATTTGCGCGATCGCTTCCTGCCGTTCTTTTTTATCGTTCTTGGCCATAAACGGTTATTTACCCCCGAAAGTGAATTCCAACGGGATGGGAGCCGGAACCTTAATAGGCGTTTCGCCGACCAGCACTTTGGGCCAAAGCTTCACCGTGACCTTGGTTTCATCGGAAATGATGCCCAGAAAAGCGCCCATCTCTTTCGCCACCCGCTCCTGCGAATAACGGTTCATTAAGGTTTTCAGGTCGACCCCTACCGATATGGGAAGCGTCTTGGTTTCGTTCGGAGCCAAGTCGAACGGGATATCGATTTTCCCTTGCGCAAAATCCAGTTCGTTAATCGCGATGCTGTAATCGAGAGCATTGAGGAACGCGGCTTTTTGGTTGGGGTTTTTCACATCGATATTAAGCGTCATGTTAAAAGGGATGGCTTGAAGGTTTCCCCCCGCCAATATCGTCGAAATAGACGCCAGGCTCGACAGCGAGATGCTGGAGGCATTGCCCAGGTTGATTCCGGCGAGTTGGATATCGCTCAGCGAACGGTAGCTATATTCGCATTGAGAGAGGTTATAGGCGCCTCCGATTTGATTTAATACATCGCAACTGTTGAATACAAGAGCAGCGAAAATAAAAACGATTATTTTTTTCATCTTTTGTTCGTTATTTACGGGCTGCAAGCCATTTTGTCCGGTCGTTTGGAGGCTATAGTCTCCGGTCTTTAGTCTCCGGCCTCCGGTCTTCAGTCTCCGGTCTCCGGTTTACTTTGTATTGTCTGCCGTCTTTTGACCGTTGACGGGTGATCCTTAACCGATACCTTTCAAAATTACCTGCGAAAGTTTAGTCTGTTACGAGTGTGTTTACTTGATGGTCACCATCGTCGCCCCGTAGCCGTATTCCTGAAACGATGCGTCCTGATGGTAGCATTTCTTGTATTTGTTTTGTAATTCCTTTAATATCGCATTCTTTAATACGCCGTTGCCTTTGCCGTGAATGAACACGATCTTGGCGTTTTTCTCCGCCGCATGCGCTTCCATCGCCTCGTGGAACTTTTGCAGTTGGTATTCCAGCATGTCGGCGTTTGTCATGCCCGCCGTCGTGTCGAGCAGTTGATCGATATGCAAATCGACCACCAACGGCGCTTGTTGCTCTTTCTTTTCGATGCGTTGCCTGCGCGGGCGGGCGGGAGCGGGGCGCTCTTTTTCGATGATGGCGCGCTGCACGTCGGTGGCCGAGACGAGCAGTTGATGCTCGGGGACATCGTTGCGGGCGATATAATATACCAACGCATCTTCATCGAAGTAATCGTTCTCCCGGAAACTGTGCAGCTTGTAGAATTTTACCGTGTCGACAGCCAGTTCCACCGAATAGGGCTGTTTGATACCGAACGGTTTATGATGTTTAAAAGCGATGAACTGTACACAAATCTTTTCGATCTCGTTGAGTTGCGTTTTGTCGAACTCCTCCATGAAAATCTTGGTGTTGGGCTCCACCGAACCCTGATAGCGGCATTTCCAGGCGCTGTTTTCGCGGCTGAGATAGGTGAAGAACAGGTAATAATTGCTGTCGTTGACGAAATAGCATTCATACGACGTGTTGGAGAGGGTCTTTACGTCGGTCGGAAGGTAAGCCAGGCAGGCCGTTATTTTTTCACCTTCCACCGTTTCGGCGGGCTCATCGTCTTCGGGGGTTATCCGGGGCAAGTCGGGCGAGGATTTCTTCTGCCCGGGCTGCTCGTTTTCCGTTTCGGTTTCGCTGAGTTTTTTATTTCCTTCGGAAGCGACAACCACACATTCCGAGGCTAGTACGGGGACATCGAATCCGTTTTCATCTTCAACGATGACCACTTGTTTGTTGAGGAAGCCTTTTACTTTTCCTCCTCCCACCGAATTCAGGAAGCGTACCGTGTCGCCTGTTTGTAATTTATTCATTTGCTCTATGCTTTGTTTTGTGTATGCAACGAATTCATAAGATAAAAAGGTTTTGCGTCGTTGCTTATTTTTGTTCCGTGTTGCAAAGTTGACTATTTTTGTCGGATTATTCATATAATATTCCGAAAAAAGAAGGCGTACGATAGCCAAAAAAATGAAAAAAGAAGAGATAGAACAACTTCGCATCGGTGATTTCCACTACGATCTGCCCGACGGGCGCATCGCCAAATATCCCGTCGAGCCGCGCGATGCGTCGAAATTATTAGTTTATTCCGACAGGACGATCACCACCGCTGTTTTTCGCGATTTACCGGCTTTTCTCCCGCCGGAAAGCCTACTTGTTTTCAATAATACCCGGGTCATTCATGCGCGCTTGCTCTTTCGCAAACCGACGGGGGCCGTGGTGGAAGTGTTTTGTCTGTCCCCGTTGGTGCCCGAAGAGTACAATGTGAATTTTCAGCAACGGGAGCGGTGCGCGTGGTCGTGCATGATCGGCAATGCGAAGCGCTGGAAAGACGAATCCTTGCAGATGGAGGTGGCATCGCCTGCGGGCTCGCTTACACTCGTAGCCCGGCGGAAAGGAACCTGCCCGTCGGGAGTCGCCGTGGAGTTTTCTTGGAACGATCCTTCGTTTACGTTTTCGGAAGTGTTGGAGTTTGCCGGGAAACTGCCCATTCCGCCGTATCTTAACCGGGCGTCGGAAGAAAAAGACGACGAAACCTACCAAACGGTGTACTCGTACGTCGAGGGTTCGGTCGCCGCGCCTACAGCCGGATTGCATTTCACGGCGGGAGTGATGGAGAAACTACGGCAAAAGGGCTTGTCGACGGTCGAAGTGACGTTGCATGTAGGGGCCGGAACGTTCAAACCGGTAAAGTCGCCCACTATCGGAGGGCACGGCATGCACACCGAGTGCCTGTCCGTGTCACGCGACGCCATCGCTTCGCTGCTTGCCCATAACGGCAAAACCATTGTGGTGGGAACGACATCGCTGCGCACCGTCGAGAGCCTGTATTATATCGGCGCCAAATTATATCGCCGTCCCGACGCCCTGCCGCACGAGCTCTCCGTGTCGCAATGGGAACCGTATGAACAGGACGAGGAGATTCCGCCGAAGGCTGCTTTGCAAAGCATTCTCGATTATCTGGACCGTCACGGCGAGGAGCAATTGATTTCGGCTACGCAGATTCTTATCGCCCCGGGATACCGCTTTCGGTATGCCGATGCGCTGGTGACCAATTTCCATCAACCGGAGAGCACCCTTCTGCTTTTGATATCGGCTTTTGTGGGAGATGACTGGCGACAGATTTACCGGTATGCCCTCGATAACGGTTTCCGCTTTCTTAGTTACGGCGATAGTTCGCTGCTCTGGAGGGAATAGATTGAAGGAAGATCGAAGGAAGATTGAAGGAAGATCGATGAGAGATTGAAGGAAGATTGACCGGCGACCGGCGACCGAAGACCGAAGACCGGCGACCGGCGACCGGTGACTGTAGACTGGCGACTGGCGACCGGCGACTGATTGACTGGCGACCGATTGACCGGCGACCGGCGACAGATTGACCGGCGACTGTAGACCGGACCCTTCGACAGATTTAAAAAAGTGTGCAATTACAAAGCGTTTTACGTGTTTTTTTTGTATTATTGCAGTTTGAAATAAATCCACATAACACCAACAAAGCAATTGGTTAAGAAAGTCGTTAAAATATTCGCTATTATTATAGTAACTATCATACTATTGAATGTAATTCTTTTCCTTACATTCAGTATTCCTTCCGTTCAGAAGTACGCCGCCGATTTCGCATTGAAAAAGCTCAAGCCCATGATCGGTACGGAGGCATCGATTGACGGCATCCGCATCAAACTATTTAATACTGTCGAGTTGAAGGGCGTTTATCTCGAAGACAAGCAGCAGGATACGCTTTTCTATGCCGGTACGCTGTCCACCCGTATCCATCCGTGGGATTTGCTCGACAACCGGGTATCGGTCCGAAAAGTTGCGTTGGAGAACTTCACCGGAAGCGTTTATCGCGAAACGCCCGAGGCGCCGTTCAATTTTCAGTTTCTCATCGACGCTTTCGCCGGAAAGGATAAAGACACCACGCAGCAAAAAAAGGAAAAGGCGCCTTGGCATATCGTCGTCGAAGATTTGTTGTTGAAGAATGGTTCGTTACGTTATCATATCCTTTCGGAGCCGGAAACTCCGGGGAAATTCAATGCCGCGCATATTGATGTGAAAGGATTGCAATTGCGCGCATCCGCCGACTTCCTCCGCGTGGAAGATATGCGCGCGCAGATAAAGAAGTTGGAGTTTACCGAACATTCGGGGATACAACTCACCCGTTTCCAGGCGGATGTGAGGGGAAAGGACTCGCTGTTTTCAGGCGATAAGATTCTTGTGTCGTTTAATGATTCGGAACTCGAAGTGAAGGAGGCATCGTATCACTTGTCTTCGAAAGCCTTTGTGGTGAGGGCGAAAAGCGATCATATCGATGTGCGGAATGTCGCTCTCTTTGCCGACGGCTTCGGGCATCTCGGCAAGCCGCTGTCATTCGACATCGATGTGAAAGGGCAATTGCCGCAAGTTGAACTGCAAAAGCTGACGGCCTCCTACGGCTCCGGTACGAAAATACGGATGGAGGGCATGCTTTCCGATTATTCCAACTATAACGACAGTAAAATCAATCTGAACATACAAGAGGCAACCGTTTCGCCCGACGATATGGAGGCTTTCGCCGCGGTCGGCTCGCCGGAACCTTTGCCCGAACAATTATTTGCCTTGGGGAATATCTCGTTGCGGTTGAAAGCGCAGGGAAAGATGAGCCGTTTTGCCTACGACGGCGCTCTTCGCACTTCGCAAGGCAATGTATCGTTATCGGGACAAGGGATGCTTGGGAAGGATTTCAAATCGTTTTCGTTCGAAGGGCCTGTGAATGCCGATAATATACAAATGGCAAACATTATGGGGGAAGGCCTTGGCGTGGATGATGTCACTCTGGCTACCCACATCCGGGTGGCTTCCGATAGCCGTAAACAATTGTCCGCTTCGGCTGACGGGAGTATCGTTTCCGCTTTATACAAGGGCTATCAGTATACCGATTTGTTTTTCGACGGCAGTTATTCCCCCGATAAGATTGCCGCTCATATTCATACCGATACCGAACGCAACAAGCTCGACATTTCCGCGGATATGACCATGGGGGGTGATCAGGCGATTCTGGTAAAAGGCGTCATCGACAAACTCGACCTGAATCCGTTCGTGACCATCGAGAAATGGGAGAACCCTTCGCTCACCACGCGTATCGACGGACAGTTATCGGGAGGCTCCATCGATAATATGGTGGGTACCGTCGTCATCGACAGCACGTCTTTATCGGCGGCTTCTTTTATTTACAATCCCGGGCCGGTTTATTTACAGGCGCTGGCCGATGAAGGAGAGGGAAAGAAACTCCAGCTTTATTCGTCGTTTCTCGAAGCCGAACTATCGGGCGATTATTTCTTCTCTACGGCGGGACGCGAGTTGATGGCGGCGTTGCATCCGCATCTGCCTTCCCTCATTCCCCAGCCCGAAGAGGCCGAACCGCTGGAAGGCCTGAATAACTTCCGGTTTACCGTCAACCTGAAAAATACGGAGGATTTATCTTATGCGCTTTCCTTGCCGTTTTATAACGTGGAGCCGGCGACCATACAGGGAAGTGTGGATATGGTTTCGGGGCAATCGGTGGTGATGAACGCGCATGTTCCCCGGCTGATGTTCGGAAATAACGATATACGCGAAACGAAAGTAACCCTTCAGAGCGGCCCGGCGAAAGGTATCGCTATCGAAGCCAATACCTATCTGGTGCAGGACGACGGTTATATCAACGCCCGCCTCAATACCGACGCGGCCTCTGACTCGCTCATGAACCGTTTGTTTTTCGACGTGCAGAACAGTGTCGCGCAGGCCAACGGTCAACTTCAGATTGGGCTGCAACTCGATCGGGATGCGGAAGAGCAGTTGATGGCGGCCATCCGCTTTTACTCTTCCGACGTACTCTTCAATAACAAAACCATTTCCTTCAGCGATGCGACCATTGATTACCGCAAAGACCATATCGACATCCGTAACTTTGGAATGAGGGAGCGCGATATGTTGATTCTCGGCATCGAGGGGATTGCTTCTAAAACTCCCTCCGACAGTATCCGCGTATATTTTAATAATACCGAGCTGTCGAACCTCCTGGCCGCCTTCAACGTAAGCAATATCGAGGGAGCCATCAACGGTGATATCTTCATCTCCCAAGCCTTGGGCGATCCCAGAATACGCACCGAACAATTGCGCATCGACGACATTAAAGTGTATAACGAGCCTTTGGGCACCTTTCATGTCGATGCCCGGTGGGACAACCTCCATTCGGGACTCGGGCTGGATGCCTATCTGGACAATAAGACGGGCGTCCGTCCCCTTGAGGTGAAAGGCTTTATCCCGACCGGCGACACCATCCGCCAACCGATGAACGTGAAATTAAACATCCGCGATTTTGCCTTAACGACCTTCAAACCTCTGACAACAACTATCTTCAGCGATTTGTCGGGAAATATCAATTCCGATATATCCGTGACCGGCAGTGTTTCCGAGCCGGAGGTGAAAGGTTGGCTGGGTATTGACGGCGGAATGATGAAGGTGGCTTATACCGATGTCACCTACCGTATTTCCGATACCATCCATGTGGATAAAAGCAATATCGGATTGAACAACCTGGTCATTTACGATGAGGACAACCATACGGCTACGTTGAGCGTATCGTTATCGCATAGCAATTTCGGGCGCATGGTCTATAATGTCGGGTTTGAAATGAACGATTTCCTCTTGTTGAACAATCCGCGCCGCACCGACCTGATGGCCTATGGTACGTTGCGCTTGTCGGGAAACATCAAGGTGTCGGGATCGCAGGCCGGGATATTCGGCGATGCGTTTGTTTCTTCTTCCTCCCGCTCGGATGTGACCGTCGTCATCCCGCAGTCGGCCGCCACGGCCGAGCAATACAGCGGCGTGATATACATCAACACCCCGACCGAAAAAGAAGACTCGTTGTCCTTCCTCCGGAAAAGAGAGGAGGGGAAATCCAACGCCAAAAGGACAAGCTCCGCCAACAGCATGCCCATAAACATGCGGGCAATCGTCAACCTTACGCCACTGTTGCGGACCAAAGTTTTTATCAATCCCACCACGGGCGACGCCCTCGATGTGAACGGTACCGGAGAAATGACCATTTCGTATAATTCGAAAGCCGTGTCGCCTATGCAAATCCATGGCGATTACGTCATCGAAGAAGGGAAGATTCATTATAATCTTCTGCAAAATTTGCGGGCGATCGATTTCAATATCCGCAAGGGAAGTACCCTCACCATGATCGGCGACCCGATGAACACGCGCTTCAATATTATTGCATATCATCAGGTGACGACCGATTTGGCCACGCTCAATACGAGTTTTACAGCCGAGCTCTCCAATACCCGAGTTCCCGTGAATGCGCTGCTCGAAATCAGGGGCGATCTGCAACGGATGGATCTGCAGTACGGCATAGAATTACCGGATGCGACGAATGACATGCAGCAAAAAGTGAATAGTTTGATCAGCACGGAAGAGGCGAAGATAAGGCAGTTCGCCTCGTTGGTCGCCACGGGTAGCTTTTTTTCTTCGGGTGGAGATACCCAGAATACGAATCTCGGTACAAACATGTTTACTTCGCTGGCGGCCACAGGCCTGACGAAAGGATTGGATGCCTTGTTTGCAAGGGCTTTGAAAAATAACTGGACGGTGAGCACCAATTTCGAGTCGCAGGACGGTACGTTCGATAACGTGCGTATGGGCGTCGATGTGTCCACCCGTTTGTTTGACGACCGCCTCCGCATTACGACCAACTTGAGCTATGGCGACCAAAGCACGTTGAATACCGACCAGGCATTCATGGGTGAGTTCGAGGCCGAATACGATATCAATAACTGGTTGATGTTGCGCGCTTATAACCGTGCCAACCAACGTTTCTATCGCCGTTCACCCTTTACACAGGGCGTAGGGGTGGTGGTGACCAAACAGGGACACACCTTTAGGAATCTGTTCCGGTTTGATTTTCGCCGGAAGGAGAATGAATAAATAATGTTTGACGACTGTGAAATGAAGAAATATATAGTTTACCTGGCTTTCTTTTTAGGATGTATCGCTTGCGAAACCACGAAATACGTGCCGGAAGGAAGTTATCTGCTCGATAAAGTAAATATCAATTCCGACGTGAAAAGTATCGGCAACTCGCAACTCAAACCGTATTTGAGGCAGAAGCCCAATAGTTCCTTGCCGGTGTTGGGAAAGGTGCGGCTGCATATATATAGTATTCCCGATAATGATTCTACTTGGTTGAACCGGCAGTTGCATAAATTCGGCGAGCCGCCCGTTTTGTATAGTCCGCAGTTAACCGAGGTCTCGGCGGAACAAATGCGCCAGTATCTTCACAATAAAGGGTATTTGAGGGCGAGGGTCGATACGTCTTTGGTGAAAAAAGAAAAGAAAGCGGTGGTCAGTTATCAGATTACGGGAAACGACGCCTATCGTGTGCGGAACTTTCGCGATACGATTCAGTCGGCCGATACCACCATCTATTCCATCTTGTCCGAGTCGCGCAGGCTGCAAGTGATGAAGGAAAAAGATATTTTCGATCTCGAAGTGTTGGAAGAGGGACGTGTCAAACTGGCTGATGAATTGCGCAATCGCGGCTATTACAATTTTAATCAGGAGAATTTCTACTATTTAGCCGATACGACGGTCGGCAACCGGGAGGTCGATTTGACTCTCGGAATGAATAATCCGACCGATAGTACCTTGCACAAGCGGTATACCATTGGTAACGTCACGGTTATTAATGGTATAGATCCTGTTATATTGCAGGATTCCTCCCGGCATCATGCCTTGGATACCATTGAGTATCGAGGAATGAGGGTGGTCTCCGAAAAAGAGAAGTTCTTATTGCCTCAGGCCATCTATTATAATAATTTTGTTCGTCCGGGACGGCTCTATTCCGATCGGCTCGTCGAAAGAACCTATTCGTCGTTGAGCCAATTGGGTTCGGTGAATCAAACGAGCATCAATTTCACCCCAGTGGTGAGAAATGACTCTAACTTTTTAGATGCGAATATTTTGCTGGTGCCCGGCAATTTGCACTACATGCAGTTCGGTGTCGACGGAACTCATTCGGCGGGTGACTTGGGGGTGGCGACAAACCTCACGTATGAACATCGGAATTTGTTTAAAGGGGGCGAACGGCTTCGCTTGCGCCTCAATGGTGCGTATGAATTTATCTCGGCTACCGATAGTACCGACCTCCTCGATCATAGTTTTTACGAGTATGGCGCGGAAGCTTTTTTGTCGATTCCCCAGTTATTGCTCCCCTGGTTGATGAAGCGCCTGAAGGATCGTCCTTCCGCTTCGACCGAGTTTTCTATCGGAGCCAATTTCCAGAACAGGCCGGAATATTTGCGCCAGTTCTTCAATTTATCTACCCGACTGCAATGGTCTGCCTTGAACTGGCAGGTGACCCATGAGGTCAATCCGGTGGACATCACTTATATACGGATGCCCAGAACTTCCCAAAGGTTTAGGGATTTGTATCTGAACGACGACGCCAATCCCATCCTTCGGTATAGTTACGAGGAACAGCTTATTGTCAGAACCGCGTATAGCATTAGTTATACGAATGCCTCTTTCCGGCATACTCCCCTCATTCCTTTCCGTCTGCGTGTCGGGGGCGAAGTGGCGGGCTGGATACCGAGAATCGTGACTTCTCTCAACAAAAGTAAAACCAATGATGAGGGCTATAAGAAAATTCTCGGAACCCGCTATGCCGAATATGTAAAGGGGGATATCGATTTTGCGCCCGTATATCGACTGAATGAAAACAGTACGTTGGCGGCGCATATTGCCGTCGGGGTGGCTTATCCGTATGGGAACTCGGTGGTATTGCCTTTTGAAAAACGCTATTACGGCGGCGGCGCCAATAGTGTCAGGGGGTGGAGCACGCGTACGTTGGGGCCGGGAATATATGGTAGCGATACGTTACGATACGACTTTGCGAACCGTACGGGGGATATCCGCCTCGATATGAGCGTCGAGTACCGGAGGAAGCTCACCAAAATGTTCGAATTGGCCGGCTTTATCGATGCCGGAAATATCTGGACCATTAAAGACTATTCCGGTCAGCCGGGAGGTTATTTTCAGTTCTCTGAATTTTATAAACAGTTGGCGATTGCCTATGGTGCCGGTGTCCGGCTCGACCTGAACTTCCTGCTGTTGCGTTTCGATTTCGGTATGAAAGCGCATAATCCCGCTATGCCCGAAAACCAACGATGGACAATCTTTAAACCTAAAATGAGGCGCGATTTTGCCTTCCACTTCGCTATCGGATATCCTTTCTAAAGGGATTAATCAATCGGAATTTGTATAAATGTAATAAATAGATTATTCAAGTTTCGCAAGCCATATCGTTGCACCTCACCTTCGCCTCCCGATGTTTTGTGACCCGGTATCGTTCTTGTTCGCTAAAAGAGTAGAACTCGCTTCGCTCAAACAGCTCCTCTTTTTACGCTCATTGCGAACGCCGGGTCCCCACAAAACATCTAAAGGGCTCCGTTTGAGTTGCAACGATTACAAACACACTTGCGAAACTTGAACAGATTATTATTTCTCAGTATGTTGTCAATGAAAAATTTGTGAAGAAATTGGATTCGGCGGATTTATACGAAATGCGAGTATCCGTTGGACACAATGAATATCGTACATTATTATTCGCAGTGGATAATGTGAATTTTATACAATGTACAAGAGTGATTTTATTACATTCTTTTCTAAAAAAGACAGCAAACAGTATCGCAAAGAAATAGCAAAAGCGCAGGAAATTTTAAATCATTATAGGGTATGAGTACAGTAAAAATAAATACGGAATTAGTGGATCGATTGCCGACGGCGAATAGTTTATTGGAGGAGAAGTACGGAGAATATGGCACACAAGCGCGTGAGGAGTTTTCCGTGAAAGCTCGCGCATGGTACTTGGGCGAAATATTAAAAGAGAAGCGCAAGGAAAAAAAATCACTCAAAATGAACTTGCGAAACGGATCGGAAAGAAACGAGAGTATATTGCATTGTTGGAAAAAGGTGAAACCGATATGCAGCTATCCACTTTTTTAAGTATATCGGATGCGTTGGGACTGCAGATTAAATTGACGGAATTATTATAGTATGGGTAACCGATTTACTTGCGATTTCGCCCTACACTTCGCTATCGGATATCCTTTCTAAAAGGATTCAACAACCGGAATTTGGATGAATGTAATAAATAGATTCCTTTTGCGTAAGAGATAATCTAATGACGTCCAAAGATAAGTTGATAGATCGGTTTAAAAGTCTTCCTAAAGATTTTACATTTGAGGAATTGGTAAAATTGTTAGGTTTATTCGGGTTTGAACAAAGCAATAAAGGGAAGACATCCGGTTCGCGTGTGCGATTTATGAATATGGATAATTTAGAATATAAAGGTTATTATGGTACTGTTGAGTACAGTAAGGCAGATAATTGTCTCTTCGGTAAAGTTCTTGGAATGACGAAAAACAGCATTACCTATGAAGGAATCACCTTAGACGAATTGAAATCTGATTTTGAGGCGGGCGTCGATAGTTATCTGGAAGGTTGTGACGAATTGGGCGTTAAGCGGGGCTATCCATCAATACTTTTATAAAGAGAATATTAGAAGAGAAAATCTATTCTAATAAATATTGAGTATAATAAAATGCTTTTTGTCCGGAGCGTAAAAAAACCTTTCAGTCAATCACAGAACTTAATAGCCCTGCCGTTCTATAGGGAGGGGTTGCCGATAGGCATTTGCATAAATGTAGCAAAATTACGAATCCTTTCGCACTCCTTTTGGCACAAAGGTTTGAAATAGTGCGAAGAATAATAGCGTAGTTGGTCGTTGAATGTAGTATTAAATATTATCGCGAATCCTCTGAAATCGGTTCTGGTAAAAGAAAAACCCGCCTTGTGAGCGGATTGTGAAAGTTTGAAAAGTTGTCTTACCAAGATTCGAACTTGGACTAACAGGACCAGAATCTGTTGTGCTGCCATTACACCATAAGACAATTTGCGACTGCAAAAGTATAAAATTTTCCTTTGATACGGTAACTTTTTTGTATTTATTTCTTCAGGATGACGAACGCACTACCCAAATCATCGAGTAACGATGCGTAGATGGGATGGTTCCGTAGCAGGGCGCCGTTGCCGATAAGAAACAATTGCTCGCGCGCACGGGTGAGGGCGACGTTGAGCTTGCGATCGACCTTGCCGTCGTGACTGAGATTGCATAGAAAATCGAGTTGATAGGGCTTGTTGACGCAAAACGATAATAAAATGATGTCGCGCTGGCTTCCCTGAAAGCGTTCGACCGTATCGATCAGAATGTCTTCAGTGCCGGGTATGCGGGCTTCCGCCAAACGGCTTTTTATAAGGGCGATCTGATTGCGGTAAGGGGCGATAATGCCTATCCGATTGCCTCGGAAAGGACGTCCGTTGGCTTCGTATACGGCTTTCAGTGAGGCCACGAGGCGGACAATCACCGATGCTTCCTGTTCGTTCATTTTGTCGGAGCCGGATGTGACGGCAACTGCTTCCGTAGAAAAGAATAATCGTCGCCGGGATGCGACGGAACGTTGAAATAAATCATTCTCCGAATCGTATGCTAGCTGCCATGCTTCCGATTGCCATTCTTTTGCCGCAACGAGGGTCCCCGAATAAAAGAAACGCGACGGAAACGATGCGATGTCGTTGTGCATGCGTCCCTGCTGCGTGAGTTGAGCGTATGCCTGCGTCCAACCGTTGGTTTGGCAACGGCGCAACAACCGTTCGAAAAAGGAGTCGCGGCAATCGATGAGGCCGATATGGTTCAGTTCGGGTTCGCCGATGCACGATGCGGCCGGTTTCTGCAATACGATGGTCGATAACTGGTTGTGATCGCCGATAAGGATGAATTTATCGAAACGCGGCAGCAGTCCGATGAGTTGCGGCTCGAGTATTTGCGAAGCTTCGTCGATAATGGCGATGTGAAAATGCTTGAGAGAGAAGAGTTCCATCCTTCCGGCGATGGAAGCCAGTGTCGCTACATAAATGCGGGTCGATTCGATGCGCCGGCGCAGTATTTCACGGTTCTCCGATTCTCCGGCGATTCGCTGCAACAAGCGGTGGCGGTAGGGTGGGGAGCAGGACAATTCCGTTCCCACCCGTATATAGGTGTCGCAGGTACCGTCGTCACAGCCGAATGCTGCGTTGATCGCCTCGCAAAGCTCGTCGACGGCACGATTGGTATACGCCAACACCAAGATGTTTTTTTCCGGATCGGCATAATATGTTTCGATGAGGCGGCGGGCGAAGATCGATGTCTTACCCGTGCCCGGCGGCCCGACCAACAGGAAATAATCGTTGGCGGCCAGCGCTTTGGAAAGAATGTTTTCGGGATATTCTTCCGGCGACGGTGCGGCGGGGGATAGGGCTTGCGGTTTTTCGAGGCCGAGCAGTAAGTCCCGTTTTCGATGCGGCGCCCGGAGGAAGGCGAACAAGCTCTTATACATGTTCATATACGATGTGTCGAGCGTATCGTGTTCGACCGCCCACAGCCGATGGCGCGTAAAAAACGACCGGTTCTTTTGTTTGTGGCGGAACCGCACTTCGACCGATTGCGGGGTGATTTGTGCAATGGACCCTTTCAGTATTTGCGTGTTGAGCACCGTATCGTTATCGTTTTGACGAGGGTAGACGATACAAATTTCCCCTTCGCGGAAATTCACGATGCTTTGCTTGCCTTCATGCCGTTGAAAGACGATGGTCATGTGTTCCGCAACATCGTCGATGCCCTCAATCGAAAGGGGATAAAGCACGTCGAGCGCTTCGGCGCGTTCCGAGAAATCGGTGTTCCACAACACGGCTGTGCCGGTCGGCGATTCGTAATCGACGTCTCCGGTTTTTTGCAGGTAAATCTCTTTCGACAGAAACCGTACAAAACGGTAAAAGTAACTTACTTCCGTTTCGGTGCATTGACGAAGTATTTGCGAAAAACGTTCGATGCGGGCGGTAAAGAACGACGGAAGTCGTCTGCCGTTGGCGTCCGGCGACAGCATTTCGTTCATCAGGCGGTTTACCGTGCCGTTATCGCCGTGGGCAAGCCGGTATTCGTTTGCCACGATGCGGTTGCGGATATCGATGATTTGTTTTTCGAGGATATGGTAAACGGCTGCAAAACGGAGATTCTCTCCTGCACGGTTTCCGGAAGAGTACAAAATGGCGGCGCTGATGTGACGGTCGTCTATTCCGTACACGCTTTGTATCATCAACCTGTATACGGCCGTTTGCACGGCATGGTTCAGAGCAATTTTTCCGGCGTTGGAAGGCGGATAAGGAAGGCGTCCCGATTTTAATTCCACAATACCGGCGTCAGTCGCCGTCGGAGGCAAATACAGGAGGTCGAGGCGTCCCTGAAACCCATACTTTTCACTAAAGAAAGACGGCTCAAGGGTACAATCCCGCGAGACGATGCCGTGGCGGGGGAAATCTTCCCGAATGACGCGCCGGATGTTTGTGAACTGTTCCCGGGCTTGTTGCATGAACCGGCGGAAATCGTCGGGCGAAGCGATGTCGGGGCAACTGGTATATTCAAAAGGCGATTGTTTGAAGGAGCGCAGGAATACCTCGTCGAAAGAAACCTTTTCCGCATCGTCCGAAAAAACCAGTTCATCGAGAAAAAAGTTCGCCAGATTTCCGAGCAACAAGTACGAGCGGTTTTCTTTCTCCTCAAATTTATTCCGCAGATAATGAAAAGGCGAGACTTCATAATCCTGAAAACATTCGGCGACGGCGGAGGCGTCAACCAGATAATCGGGTTCGAAAACGATGAACCGGGGCACCCAACACCCTTCGGCATCCATCGTGCTGTCGATAAGGTTTAGTTGTGCGCCGGCGCGGAAAATATCTTCGGCCGTTTCAACCTGCCGATCTTCACATGCCGCAGTATATAGTACGGTTATCTCACTCACGGGAAATGCTTCGGCTTTGCAAAAGAGTTGCTTTGCTTCCGTATCGACACGGAGGATTTGTACGCGCAACCGTCCTTCGGTAAGTTTTACTTCGGGCGGCGCAAAAGCTTTGTCTTGTGCCGGGCGTATTTCCCCTGCAACTATCCGGCAGAGAGTTTTCACCGCCTTCTCGGCCTGCTGGTAATCTTCTTCGGAAACAGTCCGTTGGGGCGCTTGAGGCGATGCCGTTACGCGAAGATGCTGCAATTGCCATTCCAGTTGTTTGGGAAGAGCGTATTTTTGAGCGATGAAGACCAGTCGCGAGAACAGATTGGAAAACTGTACCGCCTCATCGCGGGTTACGGCCTTGCAGAATCGTTCCATGATCCGCTTCAGAAGCCGCATTCGTTCCGGCAATTCGTTTTCGGACGTCGATAAATCCTGAATATCCCTCAGGTAATAAGATGTTGTATTCATAATCCTAATCGATTATCGCATCATTCAACGAATAGCTCGATGAGTTTCGGCAAGAAAATAAGCACGCCTGCAACGACCGATGCAATAGCCGTAAGAAGAACGGCCGCCGCCGCCAGATCTTTGGCTTTTTTAATAGACGGATGAATACGGCCTCCGCAGGCAAAGTCCGCCAGTTTTTCTATCGCCGAATTGATCGCTTCGGTTGCCGGCACGACGCCGAAAAGGATGCAGACGGCAATCCATTCCATCCGCGAAATATGCAGCCAGAAGCCCAATACGATCACCAACGCGATAATGACTACGTGAATCCTCGCGTTCGGCGTTTCCGAAAACAGGGTGCGTACGCCTTGGAAAGCATAGGAAAACGAGCGAATACGTTCTTTAAAATACAAAAACCTTTTCATCAGTCTCGTCAAGAATATCTTTTATAAGATCTATTTTTTGTATGTCTACATCAATAGTCTTCATCATTATTACCTTATTAATTGATTGATGCAAAGATAAATTTTTTCTCAATGATTGAGAAATGAATCGGTGTATTTAACCGGGATACTTTATCCTCTCCTCTATCGTTGCAAAGATGCAAAACCAATCCTCCGGGAGGTTTTCCTTTCATGAGCATGGTGAATTTGTAAAAGCCCGAAGGGGTAAATCCCAATCGTTTGGGCACAGCTTTCATAATTATCCGGCTGTCGGTTGATGACGTCTGTAACCATAAACACACAATTTTGCTGCTGAGCCGAAAAGATTAGGGTATGCTATCAATTTCTGAAACAAAATTATTAACTTTGCCAAAGTTTTGATTTTGATTAAAGTCTTAACGAGAAAACCTCATCATTAAGTACACATATGAATATACTCTTTTTGCTCCATAGTTATCCGAAAGTGGGGGGAATTGAAATGGTCACCCAGACAATTGCTAAATACCTGAAAGAAAAACATAATTTATATTATTTGGCAAGAATCTCGTATCCTTCCGTAATAGATGATCGATCCAACTGTTTTTATTTCCCTTCAAAAGATAAGAAAAAATCTATCGAATATTACAACCGTCTGCTTGCAGAGTTTAATATAAATGTTGTAATTAATCAAGGACCCTTTTTACCTTTCAATCGAATTCTTTCCAATCCGGATAGAAATGAACATGTGCGGATATTTTCTTTTTTGCATTTTATGCCTGGATTTGAATTTGAACGAATAAAATATGTATGGATGGCGGAGAAAAAACCCTTCAAACGATTGTTTAAGAGAATTAAGACTAAATTGGGTCTGAATACATTACAGTACAATCCTGACAAAACAAGAAAACAATATAGAGAGTTATATAATTTTAGTGAGAAAATGATTGTCCTAACTTCCGAATATTGTAAAATTATTTCAGAAGCTTATCATTTTACAGAGACAAATAAGTTGGTCGTGATCCCTAATCCATCGAAATATACTTGCAAGGAATCAGCTATTCTTAATCGAAAGGAAAAAGTCGTCCTGTTTGTAGGGCGTCTTGAAATAGAATCAAAACGCGTAGACAGGTTATTGAGAGTTTGGAAATCAATAGAAAATAAAAAGGATTGGAATCTTAATATTGTTGGAGATGGACCTAATCGTGAAGAATTGGAGCAGTTGGTAAAAGATGAATCGATTGAGAATATTTCTTTTCTGGGTCAACAAGAAAACATGGAACCGTTCTATAAAGAGGCGTCCATTGTTGCCCTCTCTTCAACGTATGAAGGGCTTCCATTATGCTTTATTGAAGGCATCCAATTTGGATCGGTACCTCTGTCTTTCAACGTTAGCTCAGGTATTAGGGATATCCTCGAAGATATTTCTCCCGATATTCTTATAGAGCCATTTGATATGAACCAGTATGCAGAGCGCCTTAAGAAACTGATGGATGATGATACATACCGCAATGGAATAGCACGTAAAGCTTTGGTTAAGAGTGCTGAATACAAGTTGGAAAATATAGGCTTGCAATGGGATGAGCTCCTTAAATAATTATCACTATAAATGACCCTATGAATAATAGAATTTCTATCGTATTTGCTATAAATGATTCTTATGCCCAACATTGCTCCGTTTCAATAGTTTCTATTCTGGAGAATAATGCAGGAATAAACTTTGACTTTTATGTGATAGGTGATTATTTTTCGGAAGAAAGTAAAAAGTTATTGAACTCTGCCCTTAAGAAATATGATCATGGAAATAAAATTGAGCTTAAGATCGTGGACGATAGTTTGATAAAGGATCTTAAAATCAACATTAAATATATCACCCATCATACCTATTACAGGTTGTTGCTTGCAGAATTATTTCCAGACCTCAATAAAATACTGTACTTAGATGCGGATTTGGTTATTGATGGTTCTATTCTTGAGTTATGGAATACACCCTTTGACGGTTATCTTTGCGCAGGAGTGAAAGATACTTATGTAGATCGAATAAAGTATAAATATAAGATAGGACTTAAAGAGAATGATTTATATATAAATGCCGGAGTTATACTGATGAATCTGGAAGCAATGCGTTCCGAAAAGATCTCGGAGCAATTGTTTGAGGTTGCGCAGAATTGTTTGGATAAGTTTGAGTTTCAAGATCAGGATATTATAAATTGGGTTCTAAGAGGGAGAATTAAGCCAATTCTAGTTAACTATAATTATACGACAGAAGATATTTATTATAACAAGATTAAAGATCCTGTCATTATTCATTATACAGGGAAGCTAAAACCTTGGAATATAAATGAAAAATGCCGGATTTCATTAAAAAAATTATACTTTAAGTATCTGAATAAAACACCTTATAGAAAGTTTATATGGACGTTCAGAAAAGGAAGTTTTGTTCGAACAATAAAAAAAATAGTAGGAATGACCGTGAAGCCGAAGAAGATAAGAGTAGCTCTTGTTATTGATGAATATTTTGGTGGCATGGGAACAGCATTTGGCGGTTATGGTTTTCTTGCTCGTCATTATATTGCCCGTTATTTACCGAATGAAGAATTTTCTGTTGAGGTCCTTTTGAAAAAAAATGAAAAGAGGTGGGAGTTTAGGGCAAAAAAAGAAAAAATAGACGGAATTAAGGTGATAATCCCGCCCGGTAAAAAATTCGTTTACAGTTGGATGAAAAGAAATAGTTACGATATCTATCTTACCATTGAATTGACGCATGAAATTCTAAAATATGAGCGAAAGAATAAACCCGTTATACATTGGATACAAGATCCGCGGCCTTGGAGTGAATGGGTGGAAATACAGACTGTTCAGTTATTTCCGGAATCCTGTTATTGGAATTCCGAACTATACGATATCGTTCACCGATTATATCATGAGGGGGTGCTCAAATTTATATCGCAAGGTTATTTTCTGAACGAAAAAGCAAAGGAGTTATATCGTTTGCCTAAGGACGTTGATATTCGCTATTTCCCTAATCCGATAGATATTGATTATTCGTTCGAGCCTGAAACATATGAGAAAAAAAATCACATCCTTTTTATTGGGCGTATCGCATCCGTAAAAAGAGGCTGGTTATTCTGTGAGATTGCTAAAAGAATGCCTCAATATGAGTTTTTCTTAATGGGAGATTCTTTTTTAGAAAAATCCAGAAATGATGAAATAATGGCTCAGTATCGGAATGCAATCCCTAATTTGCATTTTTTGGGACATATGGAAGGAGAAGAGAAAAACCAGTATATAAAAGAGGCTAAAATATTGGTAAATACTTCCATTCATGAAGCCTTGCCGGTTACTTTCCTTGAAGCTTTAGCCTATGGAACATTACTGGTCAGTTGTAGAAATCCGGAAAATCTGACGTATAAGTTCGGAGAATTTGTAGGCACGGTATTAGGAGATGGATTTGACGATATTCCGAAATTTGTTGAGGCCATAGAACGGATTATGAGTAATGAGCCGCGGCGTTTAAAATTGTCCTGCGAAGCAGTCAAGTACATTCGGGAAATACATTCCGTTAGTAGATTTCAACAGGACATGCGTCAACTGATAAAAGATACCGTTAATAAAGAATAGCCTGATATGTATAGGAAACCTTTGATATCCGTTATCATTCCAGTCTATAATATTGAGAAAGAGATTTATAAGACGTTAAATTCAGTATATCTTCAATCTTATAATAACCTACAGATTATTATCGTCAATGACGGGAGTACTGATAAAAGTTTAGAAATTTGTCTGAAATATGCAGAAAAAGATGATCGTATCATTTTAATAGATAAGAGAAATGAAGGAATCTCAATGGCTAGAAAAAGCGGATTAGAAGTAGCAACGGGAGAATATATACATCATCTTGATGGAGGCGACTATATCGATAAGGATATGTACCGGACATTGGTAGAGGAACTTAATAAAGAGCATTTTCCTGATGTTGTTGTATTTGGTTTCTATTATGTGTCGTCGGGTAAAATCGAGAGGTCTCAACCATATCCTCTTCATATTGCGTCTTCTATGGAAATTTTAAAACACATATGGACTACACATCAATATAATGCGGTATGGCAATACATTCACAAGAGGGAATTGAGCGATAAAATCACATTTAATCAAAAACTTAATATAGGAGAAGATACATGGTATACTACTCAGTTGATTTACAATACAAAAACTCTAAAGTTTTTTAATGGGTGTTTATACTATTATGTCGTTAATCAATATTCGATGACGCGTACTGTTTTGTCAGACAGAAATGTACAAAGTGTATATTTAGTTTCTGATTTAATAGAGAAATTTATGAGCGACAAGCCTCAATATCATGAGCTGAAAAAAGAGCTGTTGGCTCTCAAACTCCAAGCTTACGCTACAATCTTGTTGGGCGGGAGATTGGAATATATAGCCGGTTTTGCGCGGGAATTCAACGATGCTTTTCAGGAATACCCTCAGCTTAAATATACAGGAGTGATAAAAAGGGTGAGAAAAATTGTAATACTTTACACTAAAAACCGATTTTTATATCATATACTCATAAAGTATTATCGTATAAAAGGAAAAATAAGATAATGCTTACCTTAATAAACCTAAGATTTGTTTAAGACCGGCTGTCCGATAAATTTTATTTTACTATTTTTGTGCAAGTTATATTTTTTATCGGAGAGAGGCAATACGAATTATGAATATTTCTTTCGATGCAAAACGATACTTTCATAATAACCGGGGATTAGGAAATTATAGTAGAGATGTTATCCGGCTTCTAGCTTCCTATTATCCGGAGAATAATTATTATTTATTCAATCCCGTACGGAATGAAAATAGCTATCCGGTGTATGAAAATACGCAGGTGGTTTATCCCGATTCTTTTTTTTATAAAAAGTTTTCAGGACTCTGGCGAAGTAAGGGCTGCGTGAAACAGATAGAATACCTGCATACGGACATCTTTCACGGACTGAGCCAGGAACTCCCTTTTGGCATTCATAAAACGAAAATCAAGACTGTCGTTACTCTTCATGATGCCATTTTTATGCGCTATCCTGAATTGTATGATCGGCTATACAGAAAGATATTTATACAGAAAAATAAATATAGTGTCCAAGCGGCGGATTCTATTATCGCGATCAGCGAACAGACAAAACAGGATTTTATTACCTTTTTTGATGCCGATCCGAATAAAATCCGCATAGTATACCAAGGATGTAATCCGATTTTCAGGCAAAATGTTACAAATGAACAAAGGAAAGAAGTGCGCGAAAAGTATCAATTACCGGAAGGTTTTCTTTTGAATGTGGGGGCTATTGAAAAACGGAAGAATATAGAACTCATTATTCGTGCACTCTCTGTTGAAAAAATAGATTTGCCGTTGGTTGTTATCGGGAATAAAACGGCGTATTATGATGAAATGAAATTATTGATCAAATCGCTTGGAATTGAAAAGCAGGTGTATTTTTATCATAATGTTCCCACAAAAGATCTGCCAGTCATTCTATCGATGGCTTCTGTTTTTATTTATCCTTCTGTTTTTGAAGGGTTCGGAATACCTATTTTGGAAGCTTTATGCACAAGAACTCCGGTGATCACCTCTCATGGAAGTTGTTTTAAAGAAACGGGCGGGGATGCTGCATGGTATGTTTCTTCTGATAATCCTGAAGAGATGGCGGTTGCTATTCAAACAATCTGTTCCGATAGGCAACTCCGACAGCAAATGATCGAAAAGGGGCAAATGCATGCGGCTAATTTTTCCGATGATATAATTGCAGAAAATTTGATGCAGGTATATATAGATACGTGCAAAAAATAAGACAAATGACAGTTAAATGAAAAAGAAAAAAGTATTGGTAGACCTTTCAATTCTCAAAAATATTTATTGCGGGTTAGGACAAGTGGCTCTTAATTACGGGAATTATTTTAAAGAACATTATGGTTCGGATGAGGAATACGAATTATATCTTCTTGTCCCTAAATATATGGTTGGTGCATTTAATAATAATGTGAAATATATTGTAGTCCGTAAGATTTATAAGTTTTTACCTTTCTTTTTACGCCGGTTTGATGTCTGGCACGCTATTCATCAATCGAGTCGCTTTAGACCCTGGAGTAAAAAAACGAGATATATCTTGAGTATACATGATTTTAATTTTATGTATGAGAAAAAAGGGAAGAAGGTCAATAAATATCTTCGGAAGATACAGCGAAAAATAAACCGTGCCGACAAAATCGTATGTATTTCCCATTTTGCAAAAGAAGAGACTGAGAAGTATGCGCGTTTAAACGGTAAAGAAATAGAAGTCATTTATAACGGAGTGGAACAGTTGAATGTATCCATTGAAAAGCGTCCTCTTTTTGTGAAGGATGACAGGCCGTTTTTTTTTACGATTGGAGAGATAAAAAAGAAAAAGAATTTTCATGTCCTTTTGCCCTTGATGAAACTTTTTCCGGAGAAAGAATTATATATAGCCGGTAGAAAAAATACAGATTATGCTGATTTTATTGAGAGAACGATTCAGGAAGAGAATTTGCGTAATGTCCATTTAGTAGGGGTTATTGCGAATGAAGAAAGAGTTTGGTTATATAGTCATTGTGAAGCATTTCTTTTTCCGTCTTTATTCGAAGGTTTCGGATTACCCATTATTGAAGCAATGTCGTTTGGTAAGCCGGTATTTTCTTCCCCTAAAACGAGTTTAAAAGAGATTGGAGGTAAAGTTGCCTTTTTTTGGGATAATTTTCAACCCGAAGAAATGAAAAAACGAATTGATAACCATCTGGAATCGTTCAATTCTTCGGAAGATTGCAAGCAGAAAGCGAGGGATTATGCCAGAAGTTTTTCTTACGACAAGCACATGGAGTACTATCACAAAATTTATTTGGAGCAATTAAATAAGTCAAATTAAACTCTTTTTGTTATCCCTTTTCGGAAGATAATAGATTATTTTTCTGCAATTTTAGTGAAGACGCTTTCCGGGGAAATGCCATACATGCAGGCGTAGTCGCCCCGATAGCAGGCCTTTTTGCCGGACACGGAGCAGGGGCGGCAGTATAAGTCTATTTGCAGGGCATCATCCATGGACTGCTTCCATCCCATAAATCCGGCATAAGGATGGGTGGCTCCCCATAACGAAATGACCCGCGTCCCTACGAGGGATGCCAAATGCATGTTGCCCGAATCCATGGAAATCATGACATCCAAATAGGACATTAACGCTAATTCTTCATCCATTGTTAGTTTTCCCACTACCGATACGAGGGCGGGATATTTCCTTACCCATTGTTCCACGGTCTTTTTTTCTTCGGCTCCTCCGCCAAAAAGGAAAACCTTTGTGTCGTGTTGCCGGGCTAAATGTGCCAATACTTTTTCTTGCAACTCCAACGGATAAATCTTACCCTTGTGACGGGCAAACGGGGCAACACCGATCCATCTTTTTGTTTTGCCTTCGGCTATTTCCGGAATGGGGGGGAGCGGAGGCTGATTATCTTCAAAAATGGATGAAAAAGAATATTCGAAAGAATAGCCTAAGGTTTCCAAGACTTCCTTATAACGTGTAAAAGTCGATTTGAGTGGGATGTAAATTTTATTTTTTTTTCGAGTCAGTTTTTCTTTCTCACGATATCCTTTATGCATGCGTACCGTCCGTATGCCGCTCCATCGAAAGCGAAAATCAAGATAATAGGTGCGCAAAACCGAATGAAAGTCCGCGATCATATCGAATTGCTCCGCCTTTAGAGTCTTGTATAATCGGTTTAGGCCTTTGAGCCCTTTATATTCTTTTTTCAGATCGACGCCGATGAACCGTACGTTTGCGGGCATATAACGGAATATGGGGGCAAACGACGTACGGCTCAAGACCGATATTTGGTGTTGAGGATATTGTTTTGCGAAAGAATGGACGACCGGAACGGTCATGGCCACATCTCCCAAAGCGGAAAGCCGTATGATCAATATTCGGGACATATACGAGCAAGTGAAGCCTGTACGGATGTTATTTTTTATTTTTACCGTATAATACAGGGTTGAGCGAAGGGTCGTTATACATTTTCATCTGTCGATAAACCTTCATGTATTTGCGGCCTTGGGCAATGTCGTCCAGAAGCCGGTCGATGGCTGCCGAAAGATCGACTCGCTGCTCCATCAGAACATTTAGTTTTTGCCGGCAGGAAATCAGATGCTGCTGATCGGTATCCATCCGGTTCACTTCTTCGCGCATGTGATAGATTTTAATCGCCAATATCGATAACCGGTCGATGGCCCATGCCGGACTTTCGGTATTGATGACCGCGTCATTTGCCGGAACAATAAGTTGAAAGTGGTGCAAAAAGTAGTTGTCGATTTTCTCAACCAAATCGGTACGTTCCTGATTCGATCGATCGATCCACCTTTTAATTTCCAATGCTTCTTTGGGGAGTATGTCCGGGTCACGGATAATATCTTCCAAATGCCACTGCACTACATCAATCCAATTCTTTTCATACAAGAAATACTCAATGGTGTCCGGCTCATAAGGGTTTTCCATCTGAGCGGATACGGAGTTTTTTAAATGATACGCTTCTGTTGCCTCGTCAAAAATAGCATTTGCTTTTGCACTAAAACTTTTCATGTTCAGTTGGTTTAGTTGGTGCAAAGATAAATAAGTTTTTGGTAGCGGAAAAATTTTCCCTACTTTTGTCGTCACATAGTCTGTTATCTTCATGAAGTTATCATATTCAATCTTATATTTTGATGAATAAAATTGTCTCAAAGGTCGTTTTTTCAGATCGGGTCGTAAGCTTCGAGATCGAAGCTCCTCTTATCGCTAAGAGCCGAAAGGCCGGGCATTTTGTCATTGTACGTGTCGGCAAAAAAGGCGAACGGGTGCCGTATACCATCGCTTCATCGGATCTAAAAAAGGGAACCATTACGCTGGTCATTCAGCGGGTGGGTAAATCGTCGCAAAAGATATGCGATTTAGAGGTAGGGGATTCCATAACCGATATGGTCGGTCCCTTGGGACAGGCCACGCATCTGGAAAAGTTCGGAACGGTACTGTGTGCCGGAGGCGGAGTAGGAGTCGCGCCCATGTTGCCGATTATTGAAGCGATGAAAAAAGCCGGTAATAGGGTCGTGAGTGTGTTGGCCGCCCGTACTAAAGAGTTGATTATCCTCGAAGAACAGGTCCGCACTTTTTCGGATGAGGTGATTGTGATGACCGATGACGGCTCGTATGGCCAAAAGGGATTGATTACGACCGGAATCGAACAAGTTATCCAAAGAGAACCGGTGGATCAGTGTGTGACCATCGGGCCGGCCATTATGATGAAGTTTGCTGCTCAGATGACTAAAAAGTATAACGTGCCGACAATCGCTTCGCTCAATACGATTATGGTGGATGGTACCGGAATGTGCGGGGCTTGCAGGGTTACGGTGGGCGGAAAAACACGTTTCGTATGTGTGGACGGCCCCGAGTTTGATGCGCATCAAGTCGATTTCGACGAGATGATGATGCGGTTAAAAGCGTATAATTGAGATTGGATTGGAGCCTGATAATTATTGAATCTTGAAATGAAAGAAATGGAATATTTACAGATAGAACGCAATCAGCCCTGGCGCGAATCGCTGCGGAAGAACATGAAGAATAAAGAACGGCTGCAATTGGCGCGCACTAAAATGCCGGAACGCGATCCGGACGTCCGTAGCCGGAATTATCAGGAAGTTAATTTGGGGTTGACCCACGAGCAGGCGCTGGCTGAGTCCCATCGCTGTCTGGATTGTGTCAATCCTACGTGTATTTCGGGGTGTCCGGTGGGTATCAACATCCCCAAGTTTATAAAGAACATCGAACGCGGAGAGATACTGGAGGCGGCAAAAACACTGAAAGAAACCAGTGTGCTTCCCGCTGTGTGCGGGCGGGTATGCCCCCAGGAACGTCAATGCGAAAGCCAATGTTTTTATACCCAGAAATTGAAGAAAGAACCGTTGGCCATCGGTTATCTCGAACGTTTTGCTGCGGATTACGAACGTGAAAGCGGCGAGGTATCCCTACCCGAGGTGGCGCCTTCGAATGGACTGAAAGTGGCTGTTGTGGGATCGGGTCCTGCGGGGCTCGCTTTTGCGGCCGATATGGTGAAAGCCGGGTATCGGGTTACGGTTTTCGAAGCGCTGCATGAATTGGGAGGCGTGCTTCGCTATGGAATACCGGAGTTCCGGTTGCCTAATGATATTGTGGAAGTGGAGATTGAAAGCCTTCGAAAAATGGGTGTGGAGTTTGTGACGAATTGTATCGTCGGGAAGACTATTTCGCAAGAAGATCTTCGGGAAGAAAAATTTAAGGGCCTTTTTATAGGAAGTGGTGCCGGATTGCCCAACTTTATGAATATCCCGGGGGAGAATCTCATCGGTGTGATGTCTTGTAATGAGTATCTTACCCGTGTAAATCTCATGCAGGCGATTGATCCCGAAAGCGACACCCCCGTATATAAAGGAAAAAAAGTCGCTGTTATCGGCGGAGGAAATACCGCTATGGATGCCGTACGTACGGCTCGCCGTTTGGGAGCCGAAACGGCGATGATCGTGTATCGGCGGTCGGAGCAGGAGATGCCGGCGCGTCTTGAAGAAATAAAGCATGCCAAAGAAGAAGGGGTTGTTTTTCTTACATTGCATAATCCCCTCCGTTATGAAGGCGATGAACGGGGACGTGTACAACGGATGCTGCTTCAGCGGATGGAACTTGGACAACCCGACGGGTCGGGGCGTTGTCGTCCGGTACCCGTGGAAGGCGATACGGCCTGGATAGAGGTCGATGAAGTGATCGTCAGCGTGGGAGTATCACCCAATCCGTTGATACCGCAATCGTTCTCGGGGTTGGAGGTTACTCCCAGGGGAACGGTGGTGGTGAATGCCGAAACGATGCAGACGGGCGAAGAATCTATCTTTGCCGGGGGCGATATCGTACGAGGCGGAGCCACCGTCATTCTTGCCATGGGCGACGGCCGGAAAGCAGCGAAAACAATGGATGATTTTTTAAAGATAAAAGCATGACCCTCTTCATCCTTTTATTTTCCATTTTTTCCCGCAACGAAAGCAGGTGTAAGTCTTTTTATAAAAAGGGAATATTGCACCGATGACAAAATACGGAAGGAAAGTAAGCCATGAAGGCCTTTTTCTTACTCCGATATTATCGGATAAGCAGAAAGGGCAATGTGTCGTGTCTTTTATCTGTCGTTTGTTGAATGCATAGACGTCTTCTATTGGCACTTCTGCTTCTTCGATTATTTTTTGAGCTCGTTGGGTATCCTTTTCCCATACTTGAAGCTTGACTCCTCCGATTGCGTTCGAATAGAAGTTGTAAACCTGGACGGTTTTCTCGTCTTTCAAGAATGTTGGGATTCCCTCATCCTCCAACTTCGTTTGGAGGATGTACGCTTCGTGCGGGTAGGTGAATGTTTTAATGGTTACTAATCGTTCCATAATCGATAGATTCTTAAAAAAACAAAGATACTAAAAAACAATGGTGTCGCTTATATAAAAAAGGATGATGAATAGAAATGGGGAACGCGGAGAAAAAAGGAGGAAGAATTTATTTTATTTCAACAATTATTTCTATCTTTGCAGCCTGAAACAATAAAATGAACAGTAACTCACTAACAATAACTTATAAATAAAGAATTAATAGGGGGTTGTAGGCGAGTCGAAGAATGGCTATTTTACAAAGAAAATTATTATAAACAATAAAATATGATCATTGTACAACTAAAAGAAGGCGAAAATATAGAAAGAGCTTTAAAGAAATTCAAACGTAAATATGAAAAAACCGGTGTTGTAAGAGAACTCCGCAGCCGTCAATCATTTACCAAACCATCGGTTGTCAATAGGAAAAACAGACAACGTGCCGCTTACGTGCAGAAGCTAAAAGAAAACGAAGACTAATTTCTTTTTTTAAACAAAAAACCGTATCTTCGTAATCCGTTGCTATTGTTGCTATCGGATTACGTTATGTGGATAGATAAATTTATACAGTATCTCCGTATTGAGAAGAATTATTCTCCTCATACGGTGATTTCTTATTTAAATGATCTTACACAGTTTGAACACTTCATTATCGAAAAATGTGGAGTGTTCGATCCCGTGCAGATTGACGCCGATTTGATTCGTATTTGGATTGCCCAATTAATGGAGGCGAATCTTACGGCTCGAACGGCCAACCGTAAATTGAGTGCCGTAAAATCTTTTTATACCTATTTAAAGAAAAAATCGGTGGTCGCGCATAATCCCGCGGAGATGATCACGGGCCCAAAAGTAAACAAAAAGTTACCTGTATTTGTCAAGAATGCCGATATGCAGCATCTCTTGGATGACGAGCTCAATTGGTCGGATAGTTTTAAGGATCAAAGAGACCGTTTTATCATTGAACTTTTGTACGTTAGCGGAATGCGTTGCGCCGAGCTCATCGCATTGAAAGATTCCGATATTGATTTTACAAATTGTACGGTTCGGGTAACCGGAAAAAGGAACAAACAGCGCATCATCCCTTTTTCGGATACGACACGACTAAAGATGTCTGATTATATTCGTGTAAGAAATCGGGAAATCGAGAACAAAGGTCCTTTCCTGTTTGTTAAGCAAAACGGAGGCCCGTTGTATCCTTCACTGGTATATAATATCGTTCACCGACGCTTAAACAGCATTCCGACATTGTCTAAAAAGAGCCCTCATGTGCTCCGTCATTCGTTTGCGACCGAAATGCTGAACAACGGTGCCGAAATTAATGCCGTAAAGGAATTGCTCGGTCATTCCAGTCTGGCTTCTACGGAGGTTTATACGCACGTAAGTTTTGAAGAATTGAAAAAAGTGTATAACATTGCTCATCCACGAGCTAAAAAATGAAGGAGGTAAATTTATGAAACTGAGAATTCAATCAATCAATTTTGACGCCACGGAACAATTGAAAGCATTTATTGAGAAAAAGATCAAAAAGCTGGAACGTTTTAGTGATGAAATCATTCAGACAGAAGTAAGCCTGAAAGTAATTAAACCGGATACCGCAAAGAACAAAGAAGCGCTTGTTAAAATGAATTTGCGGCATAGCGAAGCGGTCGCTACCAAAACGGCCGACACCTTCGAAGAGGCCATTGATCTGTGCGCTTTTGCAATAGAAAAACAAATCCTTAAAACAAAAGAGAAAAAGGATCATATATCTCCCAAAAAAATCGTTTAAAAAATTTGGCAATCAAAAAAATATCATTACCTTTGCGACCGTTTCTCTCTTATCTGGAGGAGAGGAACGGTTAATTATAAGACTATAAGCCTCTTTAGCTCAGTTGGCCAGAGCACGTGATTTGTAATCTCGGGGTCGTTGGTTCGAATCCGACAAGAGGCTC
>DHOU01000035.1 GCA_002409745.1 Bacteroidales bacterium UBA5382 | reverse complement strand
AGAAAATGCGGGAATTTCAGTTATAATAATTATTTTCTTGCCAATTGGTGTGTATATAATTAAATTCGTTTTGTAATCGGAGAACATTAAGAATATGTTCTACACCATCCTGAATGCGGAATTTGCCGGTATATTTTTTCGATTCTTCCGGTAAGTTTTCATCGATAATAAAATGGATATCATAATATTGTTCGAGAATGACGAGGATTTCCGAAATCGTTTTATTATCGATAAAAAGAATCCCTTCCCGCCATAAAAACTCGTCTTTGTGAAAAGTCGTGACCTGCAAGTTGCCATTCTCGGTTATCGCTCGTTGATCGGGCTCGAGTAACAGTTCGTCTGCGGTGTTTAATGCTTTTATCAACACGCTTCCTTGCAGTAATGAGGCTTCGAAAGTATGTTGATAATCATAGGCTCTTACGTTAAATTCGGTTCCTAATACTTGTACGGTATATTCCGCGGTTTCGACGATAAAAGGACGGTCGGGATCATGGGTTACGTCAAAATAACCTTCCCCCGACAACCGGACGAGTCGCCGGTCGTCACTAAAATGTAAGGGATAGTCGAGGGTCGATTTGGAATTCAGCCAAACGCTTGTCCCGTCGTCCAATACCAACCGGGTATATTCTCCTGTTGGAACCGTTGTTGTATAGAGAGCCGGTTCTTCGTTTGGATAAATAGTATCAAAAATGTTCTTGAACGTATCCGATTGATATAGATAGAATAATCCTGCCCCGATGATTAATACGGCTGCTATGCGCGCAAGAATAGAAAGTCTTCGCTTACGGATAACGGTGCGTTTTTGCTCAGATGTATCAGGGAAGGATACGTCTTGCCAGAGCGTAATATCATACAAGCGCCTCAGATTCTCAAAATCCTTTTCGTTTTCGGGAGATTGTTTTATCCATCGGTATACTTCTCTGTTTTCGGCTTGCGTTGTATTTCCTTCCAGATATTTTTTTATCAGATCAGAATTCATTCTCTTTTATTATAGCAATAGGGGAAATTTCCCGGTTATAGTAAGTATGACGTTTGAGCGGGCGTTAACCCTAAACGGAAAAATATTTTTGTTGAGTAATTTTTCATTTTCACCTTCAACAAAAAGGGCAATGAAACAGCTATCCGCTGATCGTGAAAATGTTACCAGATAGGTTCTTTAGAAGACGGATGTTCCTTTTGTCCTTTTAAAAATAAAAGAAAAAATAAAACAGCGGCAAATAGTCTTTCAAGTTTCGCCGCAGCAGTTGTAAGGATTGCGTAATGTGGTATTCTACGGTTTTTATATGGATGTTTAATTCCGTAGCGATCTGTTTATTCGAATAGTTCTCGTAACGGCTCATTCTAAAAATTTCACGGGTTTTAGGAGATAATTGCTTCAAGGTTGCATCCACAATTTGTTGAATTTCTTTAGAATAGATAAGTTCCGGGTTGCATCCTTCCAACGTGGATATACGGTACTCGAGTTCTTCGGCATCGATGTTGGAGAATGTTTCGTGTGTCCTCATCCGTATCGTCTTTTGACGCAGATAATCGACGGCCTTATTCTTTACTAAGGTTAATAGGTAGGCCGGAATGTTTTTTATTTCTTCTCCTTTTTGCAGAGCTTCGTATAAATGGATGAACGAGTCGGATGCAATATCTTCCGCAGCCTGTTTTTCATGTACATAGGATTTTGTAAATAAAAAACATTTTTTATAATAGGCATCGTATATCTCTGCAAATTTATCCGGGTGAAACATTTTCTCCATTCCATTACTGAATTAAATAAAAGCCGCCGAGTGTTTATCCGCTCCGGCATCAATTATTTAAAATGACTCTAAAACACACACCTTAAACGTAAGAGATCTCTCTTTTAGCCTGTCATTTCAGGCTATTTATATAAAGAAAATAACCCGGAAGCAGGTGTCCGGTTCATTTTGATACATTAATAGGGAGCTTTTTCCGAAAAGCTTCTTTAAAACTGACGAGCGTCTCGGTTCGGGATAATCCTATAGGTTGCAATTTATTATGGATGATGTGTAATAAATCTTTATTATTCCGGGCAAAAACTTTGATCAGCAGATCGTATTGTCCGGTGGTATAATAACATTCTATTACCTCGGGTATTTTTTCCAGTTCGGCTACGACTTTGTCGAAAGAGGTTGGGGAATTGAGGAACAGCCCGATGAAAGCGCATGTTTCGAGGCCTATTTTTTCCGCATCGATCAAATATTCCGATCCTTTAATGACGCCCTGATTGATCAGTTTCTGTACACGTTGATGAATCGCTGCGCCTGATACCCCACATGCGCGGGCTACTTCCAGAAACGGAATACGGGCATTTTCTACAATCAGTTTTAATATTTTTTCATCTAATTCATCAAATTCGTAGTGGGTCATATATGCATTTATTATTGAAACGTAAAATAATTGTGTGCAAATGTAGCAATTTTTTCAATAGAAAAGACTCGAATTAGCTTTCGTCATTATTTGGGGAATGATGTCAAAGCAATGAAAGCAAATAAAGCAGACGTTGTTTTAAGCGCATCTTCATTAATAAGAAAAGTGGAAGAATGCAGCTTGCCGCAGGTCTGTTGTGCGTTATTCACGCCAAAACGATAAAAACAACACGGATATTTCTGTGTGAAAAATCCGAAATCTTCGGCCGTCATCCGGCGGGGATATTCCGCGACATTTTCCGCACCGAGATAGTTTACGGCTTGTGCGCGAACCTGTGCCGTGATGTCTTCGTGACTAACGGTACAGGGATATCCCTGCGGAATGGCTACTTGGCACGAACATCCGTAGGCGGCAGCCGTTGATTCTATGATATCGGGAATGATTTTGCACATTTTAAAACGCTCGCTCTCGTCCATACAGCGAAGCGATCCGGCTAAAACGACTTCATCGGGAATGACATTCGTAGCGCCCGGTGCAATAAACTTTCCGAAAGAGAGAGTCATCGGGCTGAACGGATTGCGCCGGCGACTGACGATCTGCTGTAAGGCAACGATAACATTCGATGCGGCCAAAACCGTATCGTTCAATTCGTGGGGTAGGGCGCCGTGTCCTCCGTGACCGATTATCTTTATATGTACTTCATCCGCGGAAGCCATCACCGTACCCGTCTGAAACGCTACTTTTCCTGCCGGGAGATCGACATAAGCATGTTGCTTTACAATAAAATCCGGTTCCCGGTCGGCAAAAAGATGATCTTTGAGCATGAGATCGGCACCGCCCGGCGATTGTTCCTCGCCCGGTTGAAAAACGAATAACGCTCTTCCCGCAAGTTCATCCCGTAGCGTATGTACCATCTTTGCCGCCCCCATTAACGATGCCGTATGCGAATCGTGGCCGCAAGCATGCATCACCCCTTTATGAACCGATTTATAAGGGATCTCGTTTTTTTCCTGAACCGGCAAAGCATCCATATCCGCTACAAACGCTACCGTATGGCCATTGTCAGGCTTTGTACCCTGCACCCATGCCAGCAAACCGTTACCGCCGATATTTCTCCGGAAAGAAATCCCTTCGGCTTCTAGAAAATCAGCCACATACCGGCTTGTATTCTCCTCGTGATAGGACAATTCAGGATGCCGGTGCAAATACTGATAATGCCGTACGATTTCCGTATATACGTCCTCGGTTTGTCTATGAATAGTCTCTGCGATATTCATTGTGAAAAAAATCGATGAATGAGTTAGTCTAATTTATGAATCACGAGTCCTGATCGTAATTTGGGCTCGAACCAGGTTGTTTTGGGCGGCATGATATTACCCGTATCGGCGATGTCCATTAATTGTTTCATGGAGACCGGATACAAGGCGATTGCCAGTACCATTTCCCCGCTATCGACGCGGCGTTCCAATTCCTTTAAACCCCGGATGCCCCCCACGAAATCAATCCGTTTGTCGGATCGCAAGTCGCGGATGCCGAGTATATCGTCGAGGATTAAGCCGGATGTGATGGTTACGTCCAATTGGCCGATAGGGTCGTTGTCGTCATACGTGCCGGGTTTAGCCGTTACGCTGAACGAACGTCCGTCGAGATAGATGGAGAATGTGTGCAGGCTTTTGGGCTTTTGAAGCTCCGTGCCGGTAGGCTCTACGACAAAGTTTTTTTCGAGCCGTTTGATAAACTCGTCGGGAGTAAGCCCGTTGAGGTCTTTCACCAGACGGTTGTAATCGATGATAGACAACTGGTTTTCGGGAAAACATACCGCCATGAAATAGTTGTATTCCTCGTCGCCACGGTGATGGGGATTGTTTTTTGCTTTTTCCGCCCCGACAAGAGCCGCCGCAGCCGAACGATGATGTCCGTCGGCGATATATAAGGCCGGGAAACGTGCAAATATGCGGGTAATGGCTTCGATATCTCTGTCGTCAGGGATCAGCCAGAAATGATGCCCTACGCCATCGTCCGACACAAAATCGTATTCGGGCGTTTGTTGCGTAATACGCCTTACAATTTCGTCTATTTCATCGTTATCGGGATGCGCCAGAAACACCGGTTCGATATTGGCGTTGTTTATGCGTACATGCTTCATGCGGTCTTCCTCCTTATCGCGCCGGGTCAATTCATGCTTTTTGATTTTTCCGGTAAGATAATCATCGACATAAGCACCTACGACGAGACCGAATTGAGTCTTTTCATTCATCGTTTGTGCATACACATAATACATTTCCTTCTCGTCCTGAAGCAGCCATCCCTTTTGTTGAAACTTCCCGAAATTTTCCACCGCCTTTTCGTATACGTCGGCATCGTGTTCGTCTTTTCCCGGAGGAAAATCAATTTCGGGTTTAATGATGTGATAGAGCGATTTGTCGTTGCCCATAGCTTCTTCGCCCGCTTCTTCCGAGTTCAACACATCGTAAGGACGCGAAGCGACCTCCTTTATGATTGCCTTAGGAGGACGGACACCTTTGAACGGTTTGATTGTTGCCATAATTTAAGATTAATGATGTTGTACATTATTAATATTAATATCGACGGTAAAGATAGCACTTTTAACGGGAATATGTTCAAAGAATCGACAATATTTTGCCTTTTTGTACGGTTGGGAGATTGATGAAAGATTGATGGAAGATTGATGGAAGTTGGTTCGCAAAAGTGTTGTAACAATTATGTCTATTATTCTCCGTGTAACTCGATGCCTGCTTTGTGAAACTTTGTGTGACAACAAAATAAGTAACACAAAGAAACGCAAAGCAAGGGCTCAGAGAACCACAAGGGGCTTTTGGCATGCCCAAACGGGAATTTTCATGGATGGGGTATGTATTCATTAATGATTTTTTATGTACATTTGTACCTTGTTTATGAGAGAAATGATAACTATTTTGGGTATAGAATCTTCATGCGATGACACTTCGGCTGCGGTAATACGCGATGGGGTAATCCTTTCGAATGTGATTGCCAATCAGTCGGTGCATGAACGTTATGGAGGAGTTGTACCGGAGCTTGCTTCGCGCGCGCATCAACAGAATATCATTCCGGTGGTGCACGATGCCCTTCAACAGGCCGGAATCGCCCGCGAAGAACTGTCGGCGGTGGCTTTCACGCGAGGCCCCGGATTATTAGGATCGTTGTTGGTTGGAACTTCCTTCGCCAAAGGGTTCGCTTCGGCATTACATATCCCGTTGATAGAGGTCAACCATTTGCAGGCGCATGTGTTGGCTCATTTTATAAAAGAAGATGCCGAGGATCAGAATCAACCCCGCTTCCCTTTCCTCTGTCTGCTGGTTTCGGGGGGCAACTCTCAGATTATCGTCGTTAAGTCGGTCTATGAGATGGATATTATCGGGCAAACCATCGACGACGCTGCCGGAGAAGCATTCGACAAATGCGCCAAAGTCATGGGATTGGGTTATCCCGGAGGTCCGGTCGTCGATAAACTCGCTTCGCAGGGAAATGCCGATGCGTTTACGTTCAGCAAGCCTCATATTGCCGGTTACGATTACAGTTTCAGCGGATTGAAGACCTCATTCCTCTATTTCCTGCGTGACCGTCTTGCAACGGATCCCGACTTCATCGAAAAGAATAAAGCCGATCTGTGCGCATCTCTTCAAAAAACCATCATCGATATCCTGATGAATAAACTTCGCCGCGCGGCGAACGATTTACATATAAAAGAAGTCGCCGTAGCGGGAGGCGTTTCTGCCAACTCGGGATTGCGACGGTCTTTCGAAGAACATCGCGACCGTTACGGATGGAAGATCCACATTCCCAAATTTTCTTATACAACCGACAACGCGGCCATGGTGGCGATAACCGGTTATTACAAGTATTTAAAAGGCGAGTTTTGCGGGTATGAGGCCACGCCTTACGCGAGAGTGTATAGAAGTATGAGGTATGAAGTATGAGGTATGAGGTATGAGGTATGAGGTATGAAGTATGAGGTATGAGGTATGAGGTATGAAGTGAGAAGGGACTGTAAACTGCAAACTGTAGACCGGCGACTTTCAGGCGAAATAACTTGCAAAAATTGAATACATAATAATATAATGATGAGTACAAACGAAAATAATTCCGGAGACAATAAAAAGAGCCTTCATTTTATTGAAACGATTGTCGAAAAGGATCTGCAAGATGGCAGGAACGACGGACGGATACAAACCCGTTTTCCGCCGGAACCCAACGGTTACCTGCACATCGGGCATGCCAAGGCTATTTGCCTCGACTTCGGTATTGCCGAAGAATATGGCGGCATCTGTAACCTGCGTTTCGACGATACTAATCCGGTGAAGGAGGATGTGGAATATGTCGATTCTATTATGGAAGATATCCGCTGGCTGGGTTTCCATTGGGAGAACGTATATTATGCGTCCGATTATTTCGGACAGCTTTGGGATTTTGCCGTCCGCCTTATTCAGGAAGGCAAAGCATATGTCGATGAACAGTCGGCCGAAGAGATTGCCCTGCAAAAGGGTACGCCTACCGTTCCCGGAACCCATAGTCCTTATCGCGACCGACCCATTGGGGAGTCGCTCGAACTGTTTGAAAAGATGAACAGCGGCGAAGTGGCCGAGGGAAAGATGGTGCTGCGGGCTAAAATCGATATGGCCTCGTCGAACATGCACATGCGCGACCCCATCATGTATCGCGTGATTCATATCCCGCATCATCGTACCGGCACGAAATGGAAAGCCTATCCGATGTATGATTTCGCGCACGGGCAATCGGACTATTTCGAAGGGGTGACCCATTCGTTGTGCACGTTGGAGTTTGAAGTGCATCGTCCTTTATATGACTGGTTTCTCGATCAATTGACTGAAAAGGATTACCGTCCGAGGCAAATCGAATTCAACCGCCTGAACATGACCTACACGATGATGAGCAAGCGCCGTTTGTTGCAATTGGTGCAGGAGAAATTAGTCAACGGGTGGGACGACCCGCGCATGCCGACGCTTTGCGGATTGCGCCGCCGGGGATATACCCCCGAATCGATCCGCCATTTTGTCGATAATATCGGTTATACCAAATATGACGGCGTCATCGATGTGTCGCTCCTCGAACACAGCATTCGCGAGGATCTCAATAAAAAAGCCATGCGTGTATCGGGCGTCATCGATCCGGTCAAACTCGTTCTTACCAATTATCCCGAAGGGCAGACGGAGGAACTGGACGCGGTCAATAATCCCGAAGATGATTCGATGGGCACCCGCTTGGTCACCTTCAGCCGCGAATTGTGGATAGAACGCGACGATTTTATGGAAGATGCGCCGAAAAAATATTTCCGCCTGACTCCCGGCAACGAGGTGCGTCTGAAGAATGCCTATATTGTGAAATGTACGGGTTGCGATAAGGACGAAAACGGCCGCGTGACGAGTGTCTATGCCGAATACGACCCGCAAACCAAAAGCGGGTTGCCCGAGGCCAACCGGAAGGTGAAAGGAACCATTCACTGGGTTTCCGCCGGTCATAGCATCGATGCCGAAGTACGCCTGTACGATCGGTTGTTTACGGTGGAAGATCCTGCGGGAGAAAAAGACAAAGACTTCCGCGACTTGCTCAATCCCGACTCGCTTATTGTGAAAAGCCATTGCAAAGTGGAAGCTTTCCTGAAGGATGCCGCACCGTTTGAACGGTTTCAATTTCAGCGCATCGGCTATTTCAGTGTCGACCCCGATACAACGGCCGGAAAGTTGGTGTTTAACCGCACCGTTTCGTTAAAAGATTCGTGGAATAAAATTAAATCGAAGCAATCATAGCCAATGGATGACGAGATCAATATAACAGCGTTAGTGGAAAAATACGAGCAAATGCGTTTCATCGGTAAACAGATGTATCTGGATGCCGATGAATTTGCTCTGTTGGCCGATTATTACCATTCGATGGACGACGAGGAAGAGTCGCTCCTTTTGTTGGATGAAGGGCTGAAAATGCATCCGGGTAGTCCCGAACTGATGTTGTTAAGAGCAAAGACACTCGTTTTTTCCGAACAATACACCGAAGCGCTCGAATATTTGAAATACATCACTTCTGCGGAAGATGAAATAGACCTGGCACTCGTCAAAATCGAGTGTTTATTGCATCTGCAACGCAATGAGGAAGTCGATGAGTTGATCAATCAATTATTAAACAGTGAACTGGCTATTGATGACCTCTATGAATTTATCACGGAGCTTGGATTTTTGTTTAATGATGTGGATTTGTTCGACCGGGCCATTTCTTTTTTGCAGGAAAGCCTCAAGATTGAGGATGATAATGCCGATGTCCTGACCGACTTGGCATATGCTTATGAGATGAAAGGCGACTTTGAAGAAGCCATCCTCTATAATAACCTTCTGCTCGATGCGAACCCGTATTCGTTTGAAGCCTGGGTGAATATAGGAAAACTCTATTCGATGAATGAGCAGTACGACAAAGCCATCGATGCCTTCGATTTTGCACTTACCATCAATGATAAAGATGTGTCGGTACGGAAGTTAAAGGCTCTGGCCCTTTATCTGAACGAAAACGTAGCCGAATCCATCCGGCTGTTTGAAGAGTGTATTTCACAAGCACCGAATGACGAAAGCTTGTATGATTCGTTGTTCGAGGCATACGAAGTGATGGGGGAGTACGACCGGATGATGAAGTTGCTCGACAAAAAAGAAGCGCAGTTCGGCCCCGCCGGCATTCTTATTAAACGCGCTTTTGTGTATATTTATCAAGGGGATACGGATATGGCGCACCGGTTGTTTGAGGAGGTTCCTGAAGAAGACCATGCATCGCTCGACTACTTTATGCTCGAAGGCGAATTGGCTTTCAACGATAATGATTTGGTGCGGGCCGAAGCGGCTTATATGAAAGCGGCGCTTATCTCGGAAGAAAATGAAGATATTATCGATCGATTGGCCAACATCAGTATTGCACAAGAGAAATATGAACAAGCCGCCGGTTATCTGGATCAATTGTTGAATTTGTCGCCCGATTATCCGACCGCTAAATCCCGGTTGGCGTTTATCCGCTTTGAGATTGGTTCGAAAGAGCCTTTCAATGAAATCATCGAACAGTTTTCGGAGGACGAGCTGCGGACATTGTTGCAACAGATTTTAGGAAACAAACATACCGATTTCACCCGGTTTACCCGGGAGGATATGTTGTCGCGCTTAAACGAGGCTCGGGAGAACCGCGTGCTGTTTAAGAATATAAAATATTGAAATTCATCGACCTTGCCGGGAGTTTCGCTTGGAACGGCACCCCCAGTAGGCTAATAAAGGATGGAGGATGGCGAATATGGCAAAAAGAATTATTCTATTATTTGTTGTTTGCCTAAATGGGAGTTTATTATCGGCACAACATGTGTATTCTAGATCTATATTGATTGAGGATGTGAGAGAATTTGTCGATATTTTGGAAAATACTCATCCTGAACCATATCTTAAATTCGGCGGTAAAATACAATTTCATAAACAGATCCAAACACTTATCGACAGTATACCCGAAGGAGGATTGACCGCGCCTGCATTTTATGACAGACTTTCGAATTTTGTGGCAAAAATGCACGATGGACACACTTTTCTTGTACAAGAACCTCAAGAAGATCATTCGACGGATAGCATCCTTCCCGTGAGTTTTAAAATTACTACAGACGGTTTGGTTATAAGCCGTTCCGAAAAAGAGATGCTGAATGGAGCTTGTTTAGTCGCAGTGAATACTATTCCCGTGGAGACATTACTACAGAATGTCCAACGGATAAAACCGGTAGAAAATAAATACGGCGCTTATTTTGAATTGGCTCAAGCATTAATGTCTTATCGTTCAACTCAAAAACTACTCGGCTCTATTGACCCTAAGGAGCTCGAAATAAAGTTGTTATTGCCGGAAGGCCGTTCCGTCGTCAAAACCATATCTTATGTTTCGTTTGATGATAAAAAATCGTTGTTACCATCTCCTCCGGACGCAGGAAAGGATGCTCGGAACGACGCGCCTTTTGCTTATCGCTATGTAGATGCTCCTAAAAAAGTAGCTTGTTTGCGTTATCCATCGACTTTTTCGCGTGAAGTAATCGAACTGCAAAAACAATGGGGACAGGATTATACGCATACTCTTTCGATGTTATATGAAAAGTGTCATCTCGGATCGGTTCCGGACAGCTATGAAGAAGCGATTCGAAAGCTTCCTTCGTTTGCCGAAACGTTCTTCGATTTGCTTCATGATATGAAGAAAAACGAATCGACACATTTAATTATAGATTTACGGGAAAATGGGGGAGGGTGGATGCCCATCAATATTTCCTCACTATACATGCTAAAAGGGGATGCTTATTTTGCCTACGATTGTAAGGCCGAATATCATACGCTTATATCGGAACGGTTTTTGGAGAAAATGAATATGACGTTGGAAGAATATAATGAAAGTCATCGCTCAACCTATAAAATCGGGGATTATCAGTTCGGCTACTTCATGCGCAATTCCTGGCCGGACGATATGCCGTTGGATGGGCGTCGTAAAAAATATCTGCGGGATACTTTCAATAAAGATTTCAGCGAGTGGAAATTGCTCGAAAGCATTGACGGCAGTGTGGTATATTCCCCTAAAATAATAGTCATAACCTCACCTGCTACTTTTAGCGCCGCTTTTCAGTATGCTTTTTTATTAAAAGAAATTTGCGATGCCGTTATTGTGGGTGTGCCTTCTATGCAGGCATACAATAATGGAATCGGGAGCACTTATTATAGGCTGCAACACACCGGCATTCGCGGTTCTGTTTCGAACTCTTTTCAGTTATTTGATCCGGAATATCTTATCCCAGAATCGATATTCCGACCGGACTATCCCTTGACAAAAGAGATCTTTTTAAAATATCATTGTGATAAAGATGCTGAAATAGCCTATATCCTTGATTTGATACGCGACGAAAAAATATCTCTCTTCCCTCGGGCGTCGTTGCAAACCACGCTCGAGGGAAGAGGAACGATACCCCGAAGGCGGTAAGGTGATTGTAAACAATTCTTTTTTATGTTTAACAAAATGGTATGCTTCTTTTTTAGTAGCTTTGCGCCCGCAAATTGAATAGAAAAAAGAAAATAAAAGAATGAGTGTAGTAAAAAATCCAACGGAATTAGGAACGGAGAAAATAGGCAAGTTGCTGATTCAATATGCCATCCCGGCTATTATAGCCATGACGGCATCCTCGCTATACCATATTACCGATAGTATTTTTATCGGGCATGGTGTCGGTGCGCTGGCTATCTCGGGATTGGCCATTACGTTCCCGTTGATGAATCTGGCGGCTGCATTCGGCTCGCTGGTGGGGGCGGGCGCGGCAACGTTGCTCTCCATACGCATGGGGCAGAAAGATTACGAAACCGCGAATGTTATTTTAGGAAACGAACTCACGTTGAATGTTATTTTCGGCGTAGGCTTTTCGGTTGTCGCTTTTATTTTTCTGGATCCGATTCTGTATTTTTTCGGCGCCAGCGATGCCACCATCCCTTATGCCCGGGACTTTATGCATATTATTTTGCTGGGAAATGTGGTGACACACATGTACCTGGGATTAAACGGCATGCTTCGTTCGGCCGGAAGTCCCGAGAAAGCCATGTATGCGACTATATTTACCGTTTTGATCAATCTGGTGCTCAATCCGCTGTTTATTTTCGTATTCCAGTGGGGAATAAAGGGAAGCGCTTGGGCTACCGTTATTTCGCAAACGGTGATGCTGATCTGGCAATTGAAATTCTTCAGTAATAAAAAGAATTTTATTTACCTTCAAAAAAGCGCCTTTAAACTTCATAAAAAAATTGTAGTGGATTCCCTTTCCATCGGCCTGTCGCCTTTTATGATGAATGCCGTGGCCTGCCTGATTGTGATTGTGATCAATCAAGGGTTGTTGCGCACGGGAGGCGATTTAGCGGTAGGAGCTTACGGCATTGTCAACCGTATCGCCTATCTGTTTGTCATGATTGTGATGGGATTGAATCAGGGTATGCAGCCGATTGCCGGCTATAACTTCGGCGCCCTGCTTTTCAAGAGAGTGACGGAGGTATTGAAAAAATCGATCATCGCGGCGACATGCATCACGACTTTCGGATTCCTTGTGGTGTACTTTTTTCCGGAACAGATCGCTTCGATGTTTACCAGTGACAAAGAACTGATAGCCCTTTCGCGCAACGGGTTGCATATTGTCTTTTTGACCTATCCGATTATCGGATTTCAAATGGTTACCTCCAATTTTTTCCAAAGCATCGGGATGGTGGGCAAAGCGATATTTATGTCGCTCAGCCGGCAACTATTATTCCTGTTGCCCTGTTTATTAATTCTTCCCCGTTATTGGGGAATCGACGGCATCTGGTACAGCATGCCTGTTGCCGATTTGATTTCGAGCGTTGTCGCGGCCATTATGTTGATTTATCAATTCCGTCAATTTAAAATAAAAGAGCGCGAAGAGCTGCCTGCGGTCGAACAGAACGCATAAAAGAATAAACAAAATTAGCTCATTCGGAAAATTCAAAACAGTTTCTTAGATGAATAAAAATATGAAGGACAATTTTATTATTAACATCGGGCGCCAATTGGGAAGCGGCGGCCGTCAGATAGGCCGGCTTTTGTCGGAGCGATTAGGTATTTCGTTTTATGATAAGGAATTGATTGCATTGGCTTCCAAGCAGAGCGGATTGTCAAAGGAAGTTTTTGAAGAGGCGGACGAAAAAAAACGCTTCACATTAACCGGCGGTTTCCTGGGAATTAAAACATCGATCATGGATGAAGGCTTTTCCAATAATTATCTTTGGAACGAAACGCTTTTCCAGATCCAGAGCGATGTGATACGCGATTTGGCCCGTGAGAAATCGTGCATCTTTGTCGGGCGTTGCGCCGACTATATTTTGCGCGACCATCCGCGCATGTTGAATGTGTTTATCAGCGCCGAGCAAGATGACCGGATAAAACGTGTGGAGGATTACTATGGATTGACGGGTAAAAAAGCGCTCGAGTTGATTGAAAAGATCGACAAAAAACGTGCCGGGTATTACAATTATTATAGCAACAAGGTGTGGGGCGCCGCCGCGTCGTATCATGTATGTATAAATTCGTCGATATTGGGCATCGAAGCCACGACCGATTTTATACAGGAGTTTTTGAAACAGAAACTGCAACGGCCGGAATAGGTCTCGGCCTTGTTTTTTATGCCAAATTAATAAAGAGCGTTGCCAAAAATGCAAAGGGCGTTGCCAAAACAGATTCTATTATTGCCGAAAATATTTTCAAAGATGCCAAAACAATAAAGAGCGCCGGCAAACGTCTAAAGGGTATTGCCAAAATCATAAAGGGCGTTGCCAAACGAACTTCTATCATTGCCAAATGGATTGCTCTGATTGCCAAACCGATTGCGGAAAGTGACAAATGCCTAACTACCGTTGCCACGTCAACATATTGTGACCGTTCTTTTCATGATCATCCTCTTTAATGTTTTAAATTTAGAAACTGTTTAAATTTCTTGCGAAAGGCTGTAATGAAACGATTCTTCGCCTTCAAAAAGTTTCTTTTTTGTATTCTTCTTCCTCTTATTTGGCTCAAATAGCCCGCTATTATCGCCAAAACAAGAAAGAACACTGCTAAAAAATAATTCTTTTTGAATCGCGAAATAAATTTAAACAGATTCTTAGTCATTATTTTCCTGCGAATGACGATGGTAATAGCTTTCAAAATATTTTTAGCGAAGTGTGATTATCCTTATTTCAGTGGAAGATACTCAACGAAATACAGCCCTTGTGCCTGTTTAAATTAATTGCACAAAGGCTGTAAAAACAGATACCCCCGTTTAGATTAAACTTGTTATTTCGCTGTTTCTTTTTCTTCTTCTTTTTCCTTCTTAATGGCACGGCCCTGTTGGCGGAGGATGGCGCTAAACGAAAACTTATCGCGCTGGCTTTTCGGAGCGCTTCTGTAAAACTGGCGGGAAATCTTTGCAAAAGATGAAACATCATCATAAATAGCATTGAGTTCCTCTTCCTGTTTATCGGTAAGCGTCTTGCTTACGTTTTTAAGATGTTCCTGCTGAATGTTTAGGGGATAAAACTCATCAGCTTTGGTCAGAATCGCATCGATATGAGCCGGATTGGTACCTTTAGCTTCAATTTCGGCGCGCATCTCGGGTGAAAGCCCTTTTTTGAAAGTTTGGAGCATTTGCGAAAATTCCTCGTCGTCGAGGCGATCCAGACGGATAAAACGTCCTCCACTCATAAGCCCTAATGATGTCAGGATATTATTTCTCTGGGGTTTGATGGAACTGAAATCCTCTTTGACCTGCGCTTTAAATTTACCTAAATGAATCAAAGCCTCAGCACGCGCTTTATTTACATCTTCAGTTCTCCTGTGTAATTCATCTGCGTTGTCGATACCGAGTATTTCTTTGATAGCCTTGTCTATCCTTGTTTTCTGGTTGGGGAGAAACGGGTCTTCCCAAGCCGGGCGTTCGGTTACTAAGAAGTCTTTCACTTCTATTCCATTGTCGATAATGGTTGCCGAAGCGGTCAACATGTTAACCGCACTGGTTGAAAAATGTCTTGCTATAGGCATTGTTTTTAGATTTTAAAAATGAATAATTCCGTTTTACTTTTTACTTTAAAAAAGTTCAGTTAAAACAATCGGCAAAAAAAAGAGTTTCGAAAAAATGTAGAAATTGTTGCATTTTTATATTTGGTTAACGGTGAAGGGAGCTTTTTAAACCTTGTTGCACATTCAATTAAATGAAGAGATATTGCGTGCGGCGGATGAAATGAAAAAAGTCTTATCTTCTATATAACAAACCATC
>DHOU01000037.1:112459-225718 GCA_002409745.1 Bacteroidales bacterium UBA5382 | reverse complement strand
AATCCTCCTACCTACTCGATTAATGCTAAACAATTGCTGTGAATATTATTTACTCTTCTCATTTAGCTGTTTATAGTCGTCATAATTGATCCGCACCGAGTTTTGAGTCCTCTCCCGAGTAGAGTCGTTGCGTATCGCGGTGACATCACTCCGGCAATTGGTGAAATAAACATACGCTTCCGCCCAATCGTCGTAAAACCGGTACACCTTACATCCTTCGTATTCGAAAAGATAATCCACCTTATATGTTTGATTATTCTGCGGCGTTTCCCGAACAATGGGCTGACTGTAAAAACACGCATTCATCGAGCATAAGGCAATAATAGCTACCGTTAAAGTTCCGATCCATTTTTTCATCTGTATTTGTTTTTATGATCCTAAAAACAAAAGTAATATAAAACCGGTTATTTAATATCGTCCTATGATAAAAAAACTTCTATTCTAAACGACACCCTAAAAAACACAAGTGTTGGATATTTCCGGCACAGTCAATCAAGTGGCGTATCCAAGCACTTCTTTCCGGTTAAGCCTAAAACTCATTCAAAAATTATTAAAAAAATAAACAGTACGGATATTATTTTCTCGATTATATACTGTACATTTGAATTCAAATAAGATGATAGAAAATAATATGAAACCTTTTTATTTAGGCCTTAGCCTGTTGTTATCGACAATCGTTAGTATCGCATCCGTTCATGCACAACAAAACGCGGTGACCGATGACGGGCGAAGAGTAATCCTTTACATGGATGGCACATGGGAATATGCCCTTTCGTACGAACGTCCCGGCAGACCAACGGAGGTAAACGGAAAAAATGTGTCTCTGCGATTGAATGACGAACTGATGATATGGATCGAAGACGGAAAGATGGTCGATTTTTCGGTACTGCATGACGACTTAAGGTTGTACGACAAAATGGACGGCCGCCTGAAACGCATCGGGGATTTTGAGATTGAATACGACTTCCATACCGAACGGATAAAGCGTATCGGGCCCTATGCGATCGACTATGATTTTCATACCGATAAAATCAATAAGATCGGCGATTATCCCATAAAATATGATTTCCATACCGACAAAATATCGCAAATAGGAAATACTTACTTCGAATATAGTTTCTTCAACGAAAAACTGACGGAGGTAAAAGGCCACACTCCCGGAGTGGAAATAAATTTCTATTGACAGGGAAATAATTGATTATTCTATAAAGAAATTATAACTTTGCAGAGCATAAATAAAAACAATCATGATAAAAGATATAAAGAAACCGAACAATAAGTCTGCCCAAAACGAACCCAAACAAGAGACCTGTTAAGAGCCTAAGAAGCTTTCTAAATAAAAAGGAATGTAAGAAATAAAGAGTTAGAAAAACGATGGCATTACAAGGTAAACATATCGTGTTAGGGATTACAGGGAGCATCGCAGCATACAAAGCGGCCGTTCTCACCCGCTTATTAATAAAAAAAGGAGCGGAAGTACAAATCGTGATTACTCCGTCGGGGAAAGAATTTATCACCCCCGTTACCCTATCGGCGTTGTCGGGCAAACCGGTGATCAGTGAATTTTTCGCGGCGAAAGACGGCACCTGGCATAGCCATGTCGATTTAGGCTTATGGGCCGATGCGATGATTATCGCGCCGGCTACAGCTTCGACGATTGCGAAAATGGCACACGGTGTGGCGGATAATCTCCTTATCACAACTTATCTATCGATGAAAGCTCCGGTATTTACCGCCCCGGCTATGGATCTGGATATGTTTGCCCATCCCACCACACAACGCAACCTCGACATTCTGCGTTCGGACCATGTACGCATTATCGAACCGGGAATCGGCGAACTGGCGAGCCATTTGGAAGGGAAAGGAAGAATGGAAGAGCCCGAACGTATTGTTTCTATTGTCGAAGAGTTTTTCCAACAAAGCCTTGATCTCGCTAAAAAAAAAATCCTGATCACCGCCGGCCCGACGTATGAGCGGATCGACCCCGTACGGTTTATCGGAAACTTTTCTTCCGGAAAAATGGGTTTTGCCCTGGCAGAAGCATGCGCCGCCCGAGGAGCGGAAGTAACACTCATTGCAGGGCCTACGCACCTTACTGTTTCACACCCCGGTATCAGGCGCATTGCGGTGGAATCGGCCGGCGAAATGTACGAAGCTGCTCTGAATGCTTTTCCTGAGGCGGATGCGGCTATCTTGTCGGCAGCCGTGGCCGATTACCGTCCCGAAGAAGCCGCTACGGAAAAAATAAAAAGAACCGACGGCAATAAGATGACGCTCACGCTTACCCCCAATGCGGATATTGCCGCAACATTAGGCGAACGGAAAAAACCGGAGCAGGTACTCATCGGTTTTGCGCTCGAAACAACGAATGAAGAAGAGAATGCCTTTAGGAAAATGGAGAAAAAGCATCTCGATTTCATCGTTTTAAACTCTCTAAAAGATTCCGGCGCCGGTTTTGGTTACGACACCAATAAAATAACGATTTACTCGAAGAACAAAGACAGAAAATCGTTCGGACTAAAAACGAAAACAGAAGCGGCGCAAGACATTATCGATGTCACCCTGCAAAGTCTCCTCCTCAAAAAAAACGTTGAATGAATCATTGTAACAAGTATATACTCGTTTCTCTTTTATGCCTAAGCATACAACAAATCTCTTATTCTCAAAAGTATATATATCCCGTCGATATTCCCCCTGCTTTAAGTGCAAACTTCGGCGAACTGCGCGGCAATCATTTTCATTCGGGTATCGACTTCAAGACCCAACAAGTACAGAATAAGCCTATTATAGCGATAGAAGACGGCTATGTGTCGCGCATCAGCGTGTCGCCGGGCGGCTATGGCCTTGCGCTTTACATCGATCATCCGGCAACAGGCCACACAAGCGTCTACGGCCACTTGAACAGCTTTTCGAAAAAGATTGCCGATTATGTCAAACGCCATCAATACGAACAGGAAAGCTTCGCTGTCGATTTATATCCTTCTGCCGGAGATTTACCGGTAAAACGAGGCGAACAAGTGGCGTTGAGCGGCAATACGGGCGGATCGGCCGGACCACATCTACACTTCGAAATCCGCGATACCCGTACGCAGGATCCTTTGGATGCCTTGGCATACCTGCCGAAAATAGCCGATACGCAAAAGCCCGATCTCCGTGGGATTGCCATTTATCCGGTACAAGGCAAAGGCATCGTAAATGGCGGAACAAATCCCTTACGACTGACTGTGAGAAAAGATAAAACAGGCAACCCTCTTCCTCCGGCGCCTGTTCATGCCTGGGGGCGAATATTTGCGGGAGTGAAAGCGTATGACCGTATGAACGGGCAACAAAATATCTACGGAGTGAAATTCGTTCGTTTATTTGTCGATGATAAGTTGATTTTCAGCAGTGCCATGAATCGTTTTTCGTTTGAGCAGACCCGGATGATCAATTCGTTTGTCGACTTTGAAGAGTGGCGTCAGCACAGGGCGTTTTTCATGAAGTCCGTCATCGAACCGGGCAACACGCTCCCACTCTATCCCTCAGCCCAAAACGGTTATATCGATATTACGGAAGAACGCGATTATCGACTGCGGTATGAACTTGAAGACCACTCGGGCAATATGCGTGCCTATTCTTTCACGATAACGGGCAAAAAACAATCGATCCCGTCGATGCCGGCGTGTAAAAACCCGATGGATTGGAATCAGAACAATTGGTTTATTCATTTCGGATTTTTACTCAATATTCCTCCCGGAAACCTTTATTCGAGTATCTGCTTTCAATATAATTCGTCGAAAGCATCGGGTTATTATTCCGACGTCCATCAAGCGCATACCATGCCGGTGCCGTTACATAAAAGTGCTTCGATGTGGATAAAACTAAATGCGGATGTGGCTGAAAAACGAAACCGTTATGGAGTGGTTCGTATCGATCGTAACGGTTCCGACAGTTGGATCGGCGGCAAATACGAAGACGGGGGAATCGAAGTATCTATCAGGGAACTGGGAGACCGGTATGCCGTGAGTGAAGATAGTATCGCCCCGAAGATTATCTCTATAGAACCGGAGAAATGGGCATCGGCAAAACGTATCCGTGTGCGTTTAACAGACGATAAAAGCGGTATCGCTTCGTTCAGGGGAGAAATCGATGGAAAATTCGTCTTGTTCACACATGATGTTAAATCATCAGTATATACCTATCTATTCGACAGCGAACGCCTTGAACGAGGCAAGCGGCACACCTTCGTTTTTACCGCATCGGATGGCGTGGGGAATACGGCGGAATACCGGCAGGAATTTAATTATTGAAATTTTTCGTCGTTGCGGACTTGCTCCGCAATCCCCTTTCGTCAAACAGCACGCTATCGGTTTGACGGATTAGAGCACTGCAGTGATTTTACGCACCTTGTTAAGCTTTTCAATAAACTGATGATTCCGTTTGGTTATAAGCATATTGTAACGTGCTTGCATTTTAAGAAGCGGTTCAGCGGGTAAATCCAGAGCAGCTTTCAATATCTCACCCGGATGAGTGGGATAATAGGGTTCCGATATTATTTGCAATCATATTAGGGTCGACGCCCGGAATAGTAATTATAATTATTATTTATAATGGTTCGATAAATTCTTTATTCTACATATTGTGGCAACTGGTTGATTGCCGACTATTTTTTCTTCAAACTCAAGACGATATTTGTCATTTATTCTTACGGATGATAAGCCGAACTTATCGCCCCTCAACTTTTCATACATAATGGAACGAATTGTATTTTACCCACGCAATTATATCTACAAAAATAAAATGTAATTTAAGTCAGGATAACGGAAAGACCATGCATTTGTGGATTCGCTAATTTGCTAATTCGCTCATTTGCTAATTGACAAATTTTTCTTTTTCAAAACGATAAGGGTAATTTCGGGAGGCATCCCTATGCGAATGGGAATGCCGACATACCCGATTCCGCGATTCACATACAGATATTGATTTTTCTCGCGATACAGTCCTTCCCATTCGGGATACATGACCGAAATCGGCGAGTAACGCAACGCGCCGGTCGCAATGCCTACCTGTCCCGCATGCGTATGTCCCGACATAGAAAGGAAAATTTCCGGCTTCTTCCCGGCAACCTCCTCCCGCCAATGACTGGGATCATGCGTAATGAGTATCTTCACCCGGTGCGGATCGGACCCGGCCAACGCTTTGTTCAGATCGCTGTAATCGTTGAAGTGTCCGCCTCCGAAATTCTCCACGCCAACCAGCGTCAGCGTGTCGCCCCGATTCTCAAGTTCGACATGTTCGTTGAGCAGCAGACGGAAGCCCATATCCCGGATATTCTTTTTAATCTGCTCGAAGTTTTGCTCCTTGGCCGTAGCCGATTTCCATTGGGTATAATCACCGTAATCATGATTACCCAATACGGCAAAGTTCCCCTTGCGAGAGGAGAGTTGCCTGAAATAAGGCTCCCATCCGTACGTTTCCTGATGATAATTATTCACCATATCCCCGGCAAAGACAATGATATCGGGATTCGATTGATTAATCATTGTCGCAATCGGCTTCATAATGCCATATCGCCGATCCCAATTGCCCAAGTGAAAATCAGCGAATAAGGCGATACGATATCCGTCGAATCCTTCGGGCAGGCCTTCCACTTCAATGACTTGTTCTTTCAAATAAAAAGCGTCGCGTGTAATAAATACGCCATAGACGAATATTATCGTAAAGATAAGGGCGAAGCCGACACCGACAAAACGAAACACCCGGCCTTGACGCCGAAAGATTTTATTGAAGGCGTAATTCAGATAATAAAAAAGAATATACAGGATTTTCGGAGTGTACAGCAAGGCAAAAGCGACAAATATCCATGTCACTCTCGAAAGATACTGGAAACTCTCGTTATGTATTATGCTATACCGTAGATAGATGAAGGTAAGAATAAAAAGAATGCCGGGTAAAAACCAAGCTTTCCTCAGCCATGGACGAACGCCATGTTTCTTCATCTTAACATAAAACCATACGTCGGTGGCCAAAATCAACACTGAAAAAGCGATGATGGCCGATAAATACACTGCCATAAAAAAATTACAAATTACGAATGACAAATTACGAATGACAAATCACGAATGACTAATTACAAATTACGAATGACTAATTACAAATGACAAATTACAAAAGACGAATTGACTGGAGACCGATGACCGATGACTAAACCAAGCCTAATGTTTCCTGTGCAAGGCGTATTTCCCGCTCGCTGCCGGTATGCTTGCCTTCGACATCCGATAATTTAATGCACTCTTGCCAACGCTCTTTAGCCGTCATCTTACAACGGAACAACTTCATGACGATGTTCATGCCCTTGATGTTGTTCCCTACATCGTTGGTAAGATTGGTTCCGATACCGAAAGTAACCCCTATCCGGTCGCCACAATAATTCTTGATCTCGATCGCTTTATCGACGTTGAGCCCGTCGGAAAAAACCAAATATTTAAGCTTGGGATTGACACGTAGCTCTTCATAACGGCGGACCACTTTATCGGTAAAAACAAAAGGATCGCCGCTGTCATGGCGGAGGCTGGTAAACAAAGCCGCATGCTTTTTGCTGAAGTTACGCAAAAAGATATCCGTGGTGTACGTGTCGGTGAGCACGGTGCCCAAATCACCGTCGTACGCATTTATCCAATCCTCCATAGCCATATAATTGGCCATTTTATAGCCGTAGATCGATCCGTGAAACTGTACCCATTCATGCGGATGGGTACCGGAAACATTCACTTTATGCTTATACGCCAGATAGACATTGCTCGTTCCGAAAAGACTGTCGCCGGCATGCTGTTTAAGCAATTCGGTAACGCGATCTTCAATATCGAAACTGAACCGGCGGCGCATACCGAAAAGCGAAAAAGTGATATGCTCTTCCTTCATTTTCCGGGCCTTTTCGATAGCCGACTCTTCCATATACTTCAAATCGGGTTGTTGTCCGGTTTCACGGAAATAAAGTTCCGATATGGTAGCCAGGACAGGCGTTTCCCACAAAGTCACGCGATAAAGCAATCCCGAAGCTTTGATATGCAGTTTGTGATCCTCCATCCATACCTGTACTTCAGCCGGATCAAAACGAAAACCTTTTAAAAAGTCGATATAAATAGGCGGAAGATACGGCAGACTTTTCCGCACGAAAGCTTCTTCATCAATCGTCAGTGCGAGCGTTGACATTGTCTCCAGTTCCCTGCGCACCAACAGGTCGAAACCATCCGGATAATCGCCGTTGCTCCGGTCGACAAACTCAAACTCTCCGTAGGCGCGCGGAAAGAGTTTACTATACGCATAGCTGGTAGTGAATTTATAAAGATCCGTGTCGAGGATACTTTTAATGATACCCATTTTTTTCTCTTTGTCGTTTTAAAATGATTAATGTTTACTAAACGTTTTAAATCGAAATCGGTTCGGAAAAGAAACGGAAAAGTTACATAGATAATGGACAATAGACAATGGAGAATGCAGGAAATATCCGGCAATGAAAAAAACAGTAAGGACGTTAGTTACTAACGCCCTTACCTCGTCGAATAATAAAAATTGAAGAAAATCACACTAAAACGCCTTTAAAGAAACCCACTTTCAACAAGCAAAAATCTCCCCGGCACTCCAATGTTTTACGAATATAGTCTGTGTCATTGCAATCACCCTTACAAAAAGATCAACACCAACATCTGAGCCGATATCACACGGAGAAACATCGTCAACGGATATACCGTAGAATAAGCTACGGCCGGTGCATCATTATCTGCCAGCGAATTAGCATACGCCAGGGCGGGAGGATCGGTCATACTTCCCGATAACAGTCCCATCAACGTAAAGTAATTCAAATTGAGCACCTTCTTGCCTATATATCCGGTGATCAACAATGGAATAATCGTGATAATAAAACCACAAGCAATCCAAAGCAATCCGTCGGCGGAAACAACCGTTTCTACAAACTGTCCTCCGGAGCCAATGCCGACACTTGCCAGAAAGAGAGCAATACCCATTTCCCTCAGCATCAGATTTGCACTTTGGGTGGTATAGGTAACCATTTTCAGTTTATACCCAAACCGGGCCAAGAGAATCGCTACGATTAACGGGCCGCCTGCAAGTCCCAATTTCACCGGCATCGGAATGCCGGGAACAAAAAAAGGAATACTGCCTGCTAAAACCCCCAGTACAATGCCCATGAAAAAGGAAAAGATATGGGGATGATCCAGCCGCTTGAGGGTGTTACCGAGTATATCTTCCACTTTTTTTATGGCATCCAGTTCGCCGACCACCGTGACTTTATCTCCTACCTGCAAGACAAGATTGGGACCGGCCAGCAGATCGATACCCGAACGATGGACACGGGTAACATTCACGCCCAGCATGGAGCGGAACTGCAAATCGCTGACCGTCTTTCCATTTATATTGTTTTGAGTAATGATAATGCGACGCGAAACAAGCACTTTTTCCGACTCTTTCCAGTCGAGCTCAGTCGTCTCTCCCAGAAAAGCGACCACCGCTTCCGCAGCGGCTTTGGATGTTATCACAAAAAGGATATCTCCCTGTTGCAATACGGTATTGCCGATGGGCACCGAATAATGTCCGTCGCGCATCATTCGCGACGCAATAAAGTTCCATCCTATCAGCGCCTTTATGTCATGAAGCTTCCGTCCGTCGAAATGTTTATTCGTCAATTTGACCGTCAAAAATTCAATTTTCTCCGATTGGGAATCATTGGTATCGGATACCTCCCGGTTCTCCTTTTTCAAATCGACTTTGAACACAAACCGAATCAGCAACAACGACAAAATAATCCCTGTAACTCCCAAGGGATATGCCACTGCATATCCTAAGGCGATAGGCTCTTCCGCCCTCCCCGACGAAGCTAACTGACTCAAAGCTTCCTGAGCGGCTCCGAGTCCGGGCGTATTGGTAACCGCCCCGGATAATATCCCGACCATCATCGGCATCGATATCCGCCCGTCGAGCAGATAATATAAGGCAATCGTGACGCCTACTCCGAGAAAAACCACCGTAACGGCCAAGGCATTCAATTTCATTCCTCCTTTCTTTAAGGAAGAGAAGAAACCGGGGCCGACTTGCAAGCCGATGGAAAAAACAAACAGAATGAGTCCGAATTCCCGGACAAAATGTAGAATATCATGATGGATGGTAAACCCGAGATGCCCGATAAACAGTCCGACAAACAAGACAAAGGTCACGCCCAGAGAAATACCGAAAATTTTAATTTTCCCCAGCGCCACCCCTGCACTGATAATAAACGCATACAAAAGAATGCTGTGCGCAACGCCATCCTCAAAAAGAAGCGAATAAAGCCATTCCATCCTTATCCCTTACTTTTATGACCGGTAAACAAACAGCCGGAACTTTCGTACACATTTATCCTTTCACAACGGCTATCTTTTCGCGGATAGCCCAGTATTGATGTTTGCATTACTTTTAACTTTTTAAAATAAATAGCTAAAAGCTCTTTTCGGAACTCTGTAATGCAAGCGCTGATAAAATAATGTGAGGTAATAAAAGGACATACTTTCCCTTCACACGAAGAAGAATAGTATACACCTGACAACCTGCTTTTAACGCGAAGCATTGTCCATCCGGATGAAGGCAGGTTTCCTGACTTGCACGATTTCTGCTATCCTTCCCATCCCGAACGTCGGAACAGTGGATTTTAACGGGGCAGAAACATTCGGCGTGCTTACAGTTGCGCGACAGCTCACGATTTGCACGTGATTCCCTATTATCCCTTTTCTAAAAGGGCACCTTATCGGTTGAAGAAATTATAAAAAGAACTTTTGACTCGCAAAGATAACTAAAAAAACATCCATATCCTCGAAATATCTTTGCTATTTTTATGAACACCCCTCCTTCCGGTCACTCCAGACTTCCGCAGCAATATCGGAAATAAGCCGGACCTTGTCCCATTGTTGCTGTTCGGTTAGTTTGTTTCCTTCTTCGGTAGAGGCGAATCCGCATTGAGGACTCAAGTAAAGCCTATCCAACGGAACAAATTGCGACGCTTCCCTTATTCGAGCCTTAATCTGCTCTTTTGCTTCGAGTTCGGGATGCTTGCTGGTTATCAACCCGAGAACCACTTTCTTATTACCCGATACAAACCGCAAAGGTTCAAAACCGCCCGAACGTTCATCATCGAATTCGAGGAAGAACGAATCCACGTTTTCTTTTCCGAACAACACTTCCGCCACCGGTTCGTATCCGCCCGATGAAGCCCATGTGGAATGATAGTTGCCGCGGCAAACATGGGTCGATAGCTTCAGGTCGGCCGGCAGATCTTTTAAAGCATCGTTATTCAGCTTCAGATAGGTTTCCTTTAAATCTTCCATATTATAATTTGCACCCGCCATTGTCGCCCAGAAGTTTTTATCGCACAACATGCCCCACGTACAATCATCCAATTTCAAATCGCGGCATCCCAGTTCATAAAAGGCGAGAATCGCTTCACGATACGCATGTGAAATGTCTGCAAATAATACCTTCCTGTCCGGATAAATCTCATTTACCTTCTCTTCGTTTACCCCTCGGACTAATTCGGCATACAACTGCGCGGGAGCCGGTATGCTCTGACGCGCCTCAATGCCTTCTCCTACATTTTCTTTCAAAAAACGAAAATGCGCCAAAAAAGGATGCCCGGCCGTAAAACGGATTTTGCCGCTCAAGCGCGCCGAATCATCGCGGGTCTCTTCGCCATGAAACAGATATCCCTGCCCCATATTGACGTGCTCAACGCCTTCGAAGCCCCAGAAGAAATCCAGATGCCAATAACTTCTGCGAAACTCACCATCACTGACAACGGTGAGTCCCGCTTCCTTTTGTTTGTCAATCAGCTTCAGAATTTCCTCATCCTCCACTGCGGAAAGTTCCTGACGGCTGATTGTTCCCTGTGCAAATTGTTCCCTCGCTTCTTTTAAGCGTTCGGGACGTAAAAAACTGCCGACCGTATCGGCTCTGCTTGTTGTTTGATGATTACACATAATTGTTTAAGATGTATGATATATAATGTATGACGTCACCGGTCTTTAGTCTCCAGTCTGCGGTCATTAGACGTTAGACCTTTGATGTCCGACTTCATTTGCAAAGATAGCTATTTCCACTATTCAATCTATCAAATGCGATAAATACGGAAAATATATCTATATTTGCATCATTTCATCGATTTTCATTCTGAAAAGAGCTGATTTTACTGATTAAAACAGAATAATTATTTATATGGCAGCAATAGACGAAACAGACATTAAGTTATTAACGATCCTGCAAGAAAGCTCCAACCTGACGACAAAAGAAATCGCCTCCCAAGTCAACCTGTCGCCGACGCCCGTTTTCGAGCGGATAAAGAAACTGGAAAAGGAAGGATATATCAAAAAATACATCGCCGTGCTAGATGAAGAGAAACTAAACAACGGTTTTGCCGTTTTCTGCAATATCCGCCTTAAACAGCATAGCAAAGAATACGGAAAAGAATTTATCTCGGCCGTCATGTCCATCAAGGAAATCACCGAATGCTACAACACCTCGGGCGAATATGATTTTATGGTCAAGATTCACGTCAAAGACATGAAGCATTATCAGGATTTCGTGTTGAACACCTTAGGGGGGATAGACTGCATCGGCCACCTCAACAGCACGTTCGTATTGGGAACCATCAAACAACAGTATGCCATACCGATTTGACCGGTATCGTTTTCCGCCGTTAGACGCATAAAGGCTCCTTTTCTTTACGGAACATTCGCTCCGCTTCGTATCCTTTTCAACGGAAATAATAATTACCTTTGTAAACAACAAATAAACAAGATCAGCATGGACACATCCAGACGTTTACCTTACGGCATCAGCAATTTCGCCCGCTTAATAGAAGACAACTATTATTATGTGGACAAGACGTCCTATATCGAATCATTGGAGCGGGAAGCCAATCCCTATCAATTCTTTATCCGCCCGCGTAAATTCGGGAAGAGCCTGTTCTTATCGATGTTGTCGTGGTATTATGACATCAACAGCACAAACCGTTTCGAAGAGCTTTTCGGCCGGTTTTACATCGGCAGCCATCCCACGCCGGAGCGCAACAGCTACCTGGTCATGGCATTTAACTTCTCGGGGGTCGATACGCACGATGAAGATACCTTCCGAAAGTCCTTCGCCAATGTCGTGCAGCAATCGGCTATCGGCTTTTTGTCTAAATACCGCATTATCTTCGCAAACGCCGATGAATTGATCCGGAATATAAATGAAACGCAGCCGGGCATAGCTGCGCTACGCATAGCCTATGATGCGGCGAATGATGCGGGCCGGAAAATCTTCGTCATCATCGACGAGTATGACCATTTCGCCAATGACCTGATCGCAATGGGGGTGGATGCCATCTATAAGAAGCAGGTGCGCGCCAACGGTATCGTACGCGATTTTTATGAAACGTTGAAGATCGGTACTTCCGATGCGGTGGGTCGCATTTTCATCACCGGCATCTCACCCGTAATGATTGACGACCTGACCAGCGGCTTTAACATCGCCTCGAACCTGACGGTGGAGGAGCGCTATAACGAGATGCTTGGTTTTACCCAAGCAGAAGTCGAAGGCATTATAAAAGAAACAGGCCTGAACAGAAAACTGGCAAAGGTGGATATCCAAAACTATTATGACGGATATAAGTTCCATAAGGATGCGCCCCGCAGGATATATAATCCGACCATGCTGCTATATTACTTCAACCAGTTACGCATGACCGGCAAAGAGCCGGAAAACATCATCGACGACAATCTGAAAACCGATTACGGGCGGCTTCAACGCCTCACAATGAACAGGGAAAACCGCGAAACGCTGCTGCAAATCATCCGCGACGACGGCATCTATTCGGAAATCAAAACCAAGTTCTCTATCGATAACCTCGCCGATACCGGGCACTTCGTTTCGCTGCTGTTCTATATGGGACTGCTGACGATAGACAAGGCCGATCGCGGATTGCTACGGCTTAAAATCCCCAACTATTCCATCCGCACGATATACTGGGAATACCTTATGCAGATGATTGCGGACACGAACAGGGAGGTGCAACTGAACTTGTCGGAATGGCAGTTAGGGGTCAGGGATTTAGCGTATGACGGCAATGGGGTTCCGCTGCTCGACTATGTGAGCAAGAATATTTTCAGCAAGCTTTCCAACCGCGACCTGATGCGTTTCGACGAAAAATATATCAAGGTAATGCTGCTCTCGGTATTGTTTCAGTCGAAGATTTATCTTCCTTTCAGCGAACGGGAGGTGGAGGGTGGCTACATCGATATCTTCCTCGAACGCAGCTCACACCTGCCCGACATTCCCTACGAATGGATCATCGAGTTGAAGTATGTGAAGGAAAGCGATACGGACCGCCTGCCCGAAATAAGGAAAGCCTCGGCGGCGCAATTGGAGCGCTACGCCGCTTCGCCGCAGTTGGCCGGCAAGCCAGGTCTGCGAAAAGCCGTGTGGCTGTTCATCGGCAAGACGAAGTATGAAATCATCGAGTGAAACGGGGAGTTTCTAAATATCCAGTTGCAGCTCTTTCTCCAGATTGAAATCATCATGATGCAGATGAACGACCTCCAACGTCTTTTCATAGTTCGTCGATTTCTTCGAGAAGAAATCATGCTGCGTTGTTTCCACATTCAACCCATTTAATACGATCGGATTGACTTCCCCCACTTCATAACGGGGTTCGAAACCCAGATTCATCAACGCCTTGTTGCCATTATAACGAATATATTCCTTTACTTCAGCTCCCAGTCCTATATCACTGTAAACATGATCGGTATATTTCAATTCGTTTTCATAAAGCACATCCATCAACACATACAGACCGGTTTGGAGCGATTCTTTTTTCTTGTCGCCGAACGTATCGAATATCTCCTGCGCCAATAAGCCGACGAACACGCCGTGAATCGACTCATCGGCAATAATCTTTTTGATGATGTCGCAACTGGCAACCATCTGCCCTTGCCCCGCCAACCATAAAGGAAGGAAAAATCCGCTGTAAAACAAGAATGTTTCCAGAAAAACGGAAGCGGCCAATGCCACGTATATATCTTCTTTGGAAACGTTCTCCTTGTCGAGTTTCCGGTAACGGGCATCGATGGTTTTAGCCTTGAACTGGAGTTGCTCGTTACTCGCCGCCCACTCGAAGACCGCATCGATCTCGGCGCTCGTGGTCACCGTGGTGAAAATGGTCGAATACGATTTGGCATGAATCGCCTCCATCATACACATGTAGGAAAGCACCGACCGGTTTTGCAACCCGTCGATATGATCGATGAGCTTGGGCATGCCCGTATGGCTCTGCAAGGTATCGAGCAGCGTCAGTCCGCCCAATGCTTTTTTGTAGGCTTCCCGCATTTCGGGCGAGAGCGACTTCCACGAATCGATATCCTTCGAGGGAATATACTCGGTATCGATCCAGAATTGCTTTAAGTTTTGTTCCCAGAACATTTCCACATAATCGTTCTCGGGAGTATTCCAGTTTACGGCTTTAAATTGTTTCATAATGCTTTATTATTGTCAACGGTCTCCGGTCTTCAGTCTCCGGTCACCGGTCTCCAGTCGCCGGTCGCCGGACGGAACTCCGTCCATTCGTCATTCGTAATTTGTAATTTGTAATTAGTAATTTGTAATTTGTAATTCGTCATTCGTAATTTGTAATTGATAATTAAACGGAGCAGGAAACGCAGTCTTCTACCGTCGTTTTCCTCGTGCGGGTGTAGTATAACGATTTCAGTCCGATCTTATGAGCATAAATATAATATCGAGCCAAATCGCGAGTCGTATCGCTGCTCTTCGTGTGAAGGATGGTCGATATGCCTTGGTCGACATGCCGTTGAATGACGGAGATCAACCGCATCACCTTCATCTGATCCATATCGTAAGCCGATTTGTAGAAGAAATAATTGTCGTTGGTGAGGTAAGGCATGGGGTAAAACGACGTGCTGTCGCCATATTCGCGCACCTCTATGGTATCCACCACAGGCATCACCGAAGCCGTCGAACTCATAATGTACGAAGTCGATTGATTGGGCGCTATCGCCAACCGGTAAGCATGATACAGGCCGTGCTGCATAACCAGCTCTTTCAGGCGCGCCCAGTCGTCGACGGAAGGAACGTAAATACCTTCGAAAAGCGCTTTCACCTGTTCGGTTTTAGGATGATAATTCCGTTCGAGATATTTGTCGAAGTACGTCCCTTTGGCATATTCCGACTTATCAAAGTCCTTAAACGTCACTCCCCTGTCCCGGGCTATTTCCATCGAACGCTCCAGCGAATAGAAGTTCATCATCATAAAAAACACGTTGCAAAAGTCGAGTGCTTCGGTACTTTCGTACGAGATAAAGTTCTTCGCAAAAAAGCCGTGCAGGTTCATCGCCCCCAGCCCCACGCTGTGCAACTCTTCATTGGCTTTCTTGATAGACGGCACAATGTCGATATTCGAAATATCCGTCACGGTCGTCAACGAACTGACGGCTGTCTTCACCGCTTCGGCGATGCGTTTATTGTCCATGACCGTCACAATATTCAGCGACCCCAGGTTGCAGGAAATGCCGCGGCGGATGACATCCTCTTCGTAATAATCGTTAATCTCCGATACTTCCGACAACTGCATGATTTCGGTGCAAAGATTCGAGAATTTCACTTCGCCGATATCCTTCAACGCATGTTCGCGGTTGGCATTATCCTTGAAGAAAAGATACGGATAGCCGCTTTCTTTCTGCGTCTGGGCGATTTTCACCAGCAACAGGCGGGCATTGAGCTTTTTCTTGCGCACGGCGGGATTATCGATCAATTCGGTATACATCTTATTCATATCCATATCGTCGAGATAGCGGCCGTATGCCTGATAGACGGTATGGGGATAGAAGACGTAAAACGGTTCGTCTTTTTCGGCAAGCTCCATGAACTTGTCGGGAATCACCACGCCGATCGACAACGATTTGATGCGTACTTTCTCATCCACATTGATCTTCTTGCAATCGAGAAACTCCTCGATATCGGAATGGAAGACGTTCAGATAAACCGCTCCGGCGCCGGGACGTTGCCCGAGCTGATTGGCATACGAAAACACATCTTCCAGCAACTTCATCACGGGCAAAACCCCGCTCGCACGGCCTTCGACACCCTTTATGGCTTCCGAACGGCCGCGAAGCTTGGAAATATTCAACGATACGCCCCCTCCTATCGACGATAGTTTCATCGATGAATGGATGGCATAGCCGATGCCGTTGAGGCTGTCGCCTATCTCATCTAAAAAACACGACACCAGCTCGCCGGAACGTTTCTTTCCGGCATTGAGGAAGGTCGGCGTCGCCGGCTGATATTCCTGGTTGATAAACAATTCGGCGTACTCCAATGCCCGGTCGATATCACCGTGCCCCAGGTAGAGTGCGGTACACGCCAGCCGGTCTTCATAGCGCTCGAGGAACTTCTCGCCGCTGTCGTCGCGCAAGGCGTAATTCTGGAAGAACTTAAACGCGCTGATATACGACGGGAAGCGGAACTTCTTGGCGTACATCAAATCATACACCCGCTTGATATCTTCGAAAGAATACACTTCGAGCAGGTTTTCATAATACCTGTTTTCGATGAGGTAATCGATTTTTTCCTTCAATGTATAGAAAAACACCGTGTTCTTGTTGACATATTCCAGAAAATACGAACGGACGGCTTCTTTATCTTTTTCAAATTGAAACTCGTCATCCTTCTTAACCATTACCTGGTTGTTGAGTAATATCCAGTTTTTGACTTTCATAATCTAATTCCCTAATTTGCTAATCCGCTAATCTGCTAATTTGCTAATTTACTAATCCGCTAATTTACTAATCTGCTAATTTGCTAATTTACTAATTTGCTAATCTGCCCCTGTTCCGATAGCTGACCGCTTTCTCGATAAATATCTGTAAATCCTGCTCCAATCCGGACAGTTCGAACTTAAAGAGCAGGGGAATACCGTATTGCCGGGCAATTTTATCGGCGGCGAGGGCGAAATTCGGGCCCCAGTTCCTGTTTCCGCTCGACGAGACGGAAAGAACATACGGATGATTCTCTTGCAAAAAGCGTTCGGTCGATGCAGGGACACACCCTATTTTAGTAGTATAGGTAATTAAATGCCCTTTCTCCGAAACAACCGGTGCATCCGCCACTTTCACGCAATCCCATCCGGTCGAAGCCGATAATTTGCGCACGAACCGCTCCACATTACCCGTTTTACTGTCGTAGTAAATAATCATAATTGGGCAACTAACGTATTCAATTTATCCGGATCGTATCCCACCACGCGTTCCAATTCAACATCTTCTTCCACCAACAACGTCGTAGGCACGGCGCGTATCTTATACTTCATCGCCAATTCGGGGCGGTTGAAAGGATTGACGGCTTCGAAGGCCACGTGCTTCTTTTCCAGAAATTGCGAAACCATTACGCAGGGATTGCAATCGTCTTTTTCAAACTTCACTACTTTTTTCATTTGTATACTATTTTATTTTGTCGTCCTGTCGGTACGGAATATCTTTTCAAATCTTGCGAGATATTACAACGACAAACATAGTAAAATGTTTTCAATAAAAATCAACTTTATAACATGTAAAAATAAAAAAGTTTTCCACTATTTTTCATATTCATTTATTTATCAGTTAATTATTTTTCATGATAGATAAAAAAATTATCTATTGAATTTATTTATCAAACCGTATAATATAAAAAATTGTCCGACATCCGACTTCTTCCGTCATCTTGAAGATCGCATTTGCCGCCCGTTCCTCGCCTCAGCCTCTATCTAAATTTCCAAAAAAAAGAAAGAACGGCGGGCTATGTATTATCCGCGGCCGTCCATCCTTCCCTTCCTGTCGGGGAAGGATTCGAGGATGGAACCGGGGGAGTATCGGAAGGACGAGGGGGTAGCCGGGGAAAGATAAAAAAGGCTTCTGACACATTACGGATAATCCTATAAAAAAATTAACACGAATTTGTTTTTTATATAATCTAAAACAGCTATATTTGCCCCGTTAAACATCGATGCCTGCCGTTTCATATACGACACACCGTAAATCAATAAACTTAATTATTGTAGGATATGAAACTATTCTTTACACCTATTAAATGGCCCATACATCGCCGCCGGTTTTAACCGATGCTGGCGTCGCAGCCCATCATACGGCGGCAAATCTCCATCATCACAGACCATCTCCGAGCGTTCCGACATGATCTCCGACTGCCATAATGGCATCTCGGAGTCGTCAAACGGTATCTCCGAGTCTCCGGATGACATCTCGGGGTCATTGGACGGTATCTCGGAGTCATCAAATGGTATCTCCGACTGCCACAATGGCATCTCCGGGTCGTCAAATGGCATCTCCGGGTCATCAAATGACATCTCTGAGTCACCGGATGACATCTCTGAGTCACCGGACGGCATCTCGGGATCATCAAATGGTATCTCTGAGTGCCACAACGGCATCTCCGGACCGACAAATAATCGTTATCCGGATTCATAACAGAATTATAATTCATCCTAAAACGTTTTTAAATAAAAAACAGACAACTATGACACGTGATCAAATAAATCATTCCAATACCTTGCATACTGTTGAAAACCTGCTGACAGTCAATGTAACAAAAATTGCCGACATGCCGGCATTGCAGCAGGCGCATGTAAAATTGACAGGTATCAACACCAATATCGGTCAATACCAGCAGGAGCAAGCAGTCGATATAAAAGGATTAACCAAGTTGAAACAACTAAAAAAAGCAGACTTGGAAAATCGCACCATCAAGGTTAGTGATGCTTTGCATGCCTATGCCGTCGCCCAAAAGGACGTCAAGTTGGCATCGTTATCCGACCGGACATTATCGGAAGTGAAGTCTATTCGCGAAAGCGACTTGCCGGTAACGGCCAAAGCGATTTACACTGCGGCGAATCCCTTGGCCGAAGCTTTAGGGCCTTTCAAGACGACCGCCGACGAGATCACCGCATTGGGAGAAGCTGCCGAATCGTTTCCAAAGCATTATCCCGACAGGGAAACACTCATCGCTCAGCGAAAACAAGCCACATCCAACTTGAAAGCAAAAATAAAAGAAGGAATGGAATTGCTTCATAACGAAATCGATATACTGATGCTCCCGTTCCGCGCATCCGACCCGACGTTCTACGGCGAATACCGGAATGCACGCAGCATCATCAACATCCGGGGCGGAAAACCGGACAACAAAGATGAGCAGGATAAGAAATAAGGGACTGGGAGATAGAGAGACTAAGGGACGGAGGGACGGAGGGATGGAGGGACGGAGGGACTAAGGGACTAAGGGACAAGGGGCAGGACAAAAACTTTCCGGGAAAGCATCCTCCCCTTTGACCTTCTCCCGAATAATACCGGTAGAGGTTGGTTTCACGCTGTCCGAAACCGATTTTACGGTTATTCCTTTTCATCTATTACGTTCACTCGTTCTATTTGCATATACTTTCAATTTAGGTGATATCCCTGCGCGTTCATTTCGGAAGCTCGGAACAGAGCATATTGTTTTTCATCGAGGGGGTAGTCCCAACATCCGAGGCTGTGATAAATGTCTCCGCCGAAACCCGATTTGAACTTATACAATCCGAACAAGGGGTGCGACGGATCGGGTACGGGAGAGATTCCGAACAGGTCGTATTGCGTACATCCGGCGGCTTTCGAGGCTTTGAGGACTTCCCATTGCAACGCACACGCCGGCATCAGGTTACGATGCGACGAAGACGAAGCGCGCCATACAAGGAAGACCCGCGCGACCCGGTAATGGCCAGAAACATGGCTGCCAGGGGCATATCGCCGTAAGAAACGATGAGCAAACGCACATCGGCCGGCGAACGCCTATCTTGTGCCTTGGCCGCAAGTACCGCTTCGGAATACTTCATCTCGTTAAGGATACGGTTCCGGAGGGCCGTTTCCGTATATAATTCATACCGTGTGTCCATTCCCTCCATGCCCTTCGAGGTTACGGAAACGCCCTTACAGGCAGCCAACTTGATATTATAGGGCGTTTTAGGCTTCATGCGCTGAAGCAATATATCGGCGTCGGGGCTGAGATCGAGATCGATCGTATGCGCCGGAAGGATGTTCGAGCCCGCCTTCTTGAATTTCCAGTTCTCCGTGTTAAAATTAAAACGCAATTCCTGAGCCGATATATCGGGATGTCCTTTCCAGATGCCGTTTTCGTCGAAATGTTCCGTTTCTTTCGCCTAATACGATTGCCAACACAAATCGTACCGGATAAGGAGGCAATTTTTCGGTAAAAACGAACGGAGCGATTCGGACAGTTCCTCCAAGAACATCCCCTGAAACTCTTCATCGGATTCTCCATCTCCGGCCCGTAAGGGACATACGCCACGCAGTGATCGCGTCCTATCGGTTGTATAACTACCAACACATACGCCACAACGACTTCGCGGTTTGGGGGCTGATGAAACAAATTTTCTTTGCGTGATTTGAAATTAATGGCGATCGTATCGGCTCCCAGGCGGGTTTTCACATCCGACCAAAAAGCCGTTTATTGTACGATAGGGGTAGCAAAAAGTCCTTCGGGCTCTTTATTGCAGATATTCGTCAGCATGTTCTTCCTTTTTTTCGGAAACGCAAAGATAAGGCAAATCACTTTTTTGCTGTCAGCATATAGCCTTTTGCAACGTCTCTTTTATGAAACTATTCAATGTTTCCCCCTTTTTTCTTGCCTGTATGACAATGTTTTTATGTAATTCCGCACCGATGCGGATATTGAGTGTACCGCTGAACGGTTCTTGAGGTTTACTGTTTTCTTGTTCGCAATCATATAGATAATCATCTATACATCTTCTAAAATCTTCCTCTAATTCTTCAATAGTATTCCCCTCAAAGGTAAATAAATGACTGATACCCAATACGCGTCCATGGAAACATCTGTCGGGAACGCTAAACTCAACCGTCCCTGTGTATCCTTTATATTCTAATGTATCGATATTTATTGCTTTCATACGATTATTTTATTTTCGATTTCACATTTCATCATCCATTAAATGACACTCCTGCAAAAGTGTTTTGATATCATGTAACTGATATCGCTTTAATATTTTTTCAGGATGAGGCTTATGCATTCTAAATTCTTTACCCAAAGAATCATTGCGGAACCTTACCCGCGAACCGCTTGTCTTTCCCGTTTTCACTTCATTAAAACCCATTAGTTTCAATAATGCAACCGCTTCATCGAAAGAGAAATCTGTCGGATAGCTGAAAAATCTGTTTAATATTTTCTCTTTTCCGCTCATGCCGCAAATGTATTCAAAAAAAATGAGATGTTCAAACAATCTAAATCTTTATTTAGCAAACAGGCTAAAGGCTCTGATCGCCAGCAAAGCAGGTATTATCTGTAAAATATAGACTATCGTTATGGAGCAACATTATCGGGAAAGATCACTTCTTAAAAATAAAATACACCGCAAGGATCAAAAACACAAATCCGATTAAATGATTTATCCGCAGCGCCTCGTTTTTGAAAAAGAAGACGGAGAAGAATGTAAATACCGTCAGCGTAATGACCTCCTGAATCACCTTCAGTTGCCATAAGTTAAACGGTCCGCCGTTACCGTTGAAGCCGATACGGTTTGCCGGCACCTGAAAGATATACTCGAAAAAAGCGATTCCCCAACTGATGAAAATGATACCCAATAAACCGATATTTTTGAACCAATCCATTTGTTGAAATTTCAGATGCCCGTACCAGGCAAACGTCATAAACGTATTGGAAACGACTAAAAATACGATCGTTACGATAGCTTTCTGAATCATATATAATTATTTGATAATTGCGTGCAAAGATAGTGCAAACGGATGAGTACGGCAAAAAAAACCGTCTAAACGCCCCTCGCATACAAGTCTCTTTACCGGTGCCCGTCATGTATAACACCAATCCGGAAATTCACTCTAACAGGAAATATTCTACATAGATGTACTTTTGCTCCTGAATAAAAATTCGCCGTCCTCCGTCTTGTGGATAACCTTGTCTCCGTCTTGAATATCCATGGAGAAAGTCCCTTTTATCCTATCTTCTGTGATCTCTTCTATCGTAAACGATCCGCTGCACGGATACTCTTTCCAGTCTTCCGGTTTAATAACAATCTTCACATCCGACGAATAGGGTGTTCCTGTAAACTGAAAAAACGAAATCCTGTTACCTGTCGATTGTGCATCGAATTCATACGTTAGAGGCAAAGTCGCCCCGTATTGAGGAAACGGGCGATCGAAGATAAACATCAAGCGATATCCATCATTTGAGAAAAGATGATGTGAAGTAGCTTCAGAAGTTGACCCCATAATCCTTTTACAACCGTAAAAACTGAAATTTCCGGCATGAAACGTCGCGTACGATTTATCCGATTGCAACGACTTCTGAGGAATATTGTCCAGATCAATACTTCCCTTAATTGTTATACTTCCCAAGTTTGTTTTTAATTCATGGGATTTTCCATGCAGTTTACCTTCATAATCGAACGAAAGTTTTCGCGTATCGGGATCAAACCGGTAATTTTTGATAGAAAACGTTTCGGCCGGATTAAAATCATAGGTGCCATAATTTTCCCCATCCTCAATATAGCTCATTACGGCTTCGGTAAAATGGCCATTGCTGAATGACCACCCAACACCATACCCCACTGGAAAAGCAGGATCTGTTTTTTTTGTAGCATAATGAACAAAAACGGAAATATTATTCTCGTCTACTCCGGCTTCGACAGCCTCAGGGAAAAAGTGATAGGCTTTTCCTTCGATTTCTATTTTCAACGGACCTACTTCATCCGGTTCAACTTCCGGGTCATTACCACATCCCAACAACAAAAGGGCAGGTATCAGAAAGAGTAATTTTTTCATTTGATTTTTTTTGATTACAACAATCTGCAAATTTAAACAAATAGTTTTAGAAGAATATATATCTTAAAACTTTTTTTCTTTCATCGGACAAAATGATCTAAGCGGATATTTTACCGCCGCCAGTATTTTCGGGCGAAGATTCTATCGCCGCAGGCATTATCTAATAAAGCGTTTCAGGAATGATATCGCTCTCTTTAGAGTTGGTAAAGAGAGCGCTTACCAGGGTGAAATATTCAGGTAAACTCCCCTTGCGCCCCCATTGCAGTTCGACGCCCAGCAACTGCGATGTTGTTTTTCCGATATCGAACCCGAAAGCTTCCAGCGGAGGCCGCACCTTATCGGGATGCCGGCAAGGCAATCCCCTTGCCCGCGCACAGCCTTCCATAGGGCACAGGTAACACATTCCCCCGGCGAAGAACGCCCGGGCCGGCGCATATTCCGACTCCCATTCCAGCAAACCCTTGTCGAGCGTGCGCCGCACTTCCCCGATGAGCCGGTACGTAATCCATGTCGACTGTTTCGCATCGGTACATTCGCTACGCAAGGCAGCATCGGGAAAGAGTTGTGTACCCACAAGAATAACATCCGTATACCGGGTAAGGTATTCTTTCACATCGAACCCGTACGGCGGGCATGACCAGTACGTATTGTAACGCGGGCATTGTCTGCAATATCCGATAAAACGCTCCGCATCGCAATAATTCCGGATGTAATCCTTCGCTTCCGTTTTTGCGACCCTATAAAGCAATTGATATCCTCTATTACCCTTATCTTCTCCCGGCATATTTTTGAAATCATGAAATTCCGGAATCCTGGCTCCGCAACTGCGGAAAGCGCCAAGCGCTCACTTCAAACGCCCCGAATAGCACCGCCGTGTAGAACAAGTCGCCAAGTACCGTATTCTTAAAGAACGGTACTCCGGCGGTGTAACAAGCCATTAGCCCGCCGAAATCCTTCGGGTACATCGTTCCCGAAAACCATACGCCGAAATTCGAAACCACGAAGAAAATCACCGACGCCCCCAATGCCGAGAATAGCAAATTGGGAATCCGCACCTTCTTCAACGTAAACGTTCCCATCAGTACAATAAGAGCAAAGGCCCCATACGTAAACCATGCCCCATCATAAAACCATACGAAGCCGTCGAAGAATTCGCCATATACCACATTATTCAAGATCAAGTCGCTGATCCACATGGTTACAATCGGAATGATAAACGCCCAGTAGCGCTTGCTGTAATAGGCCGCTCCGAAGAGCGCCATACCGCCGATCGGCGCGAAGTTCGCCGGATGCGGTATCAAGCGGCTCAACGCCGCCAAAAGAATCAATACCGTAATGACACTGAAACGAAGGATAATTTTATTTTTTGCCATCATTAAATTAATTTCAACATCCTTATATCATTCCAACGACCAATTTGCCGTACCATCTTTGGTATAACAAGGCAAACTTCCAGAAAAACCTGTCGTATGATCTGATAAATAATATGTACAATCAGGATTAAGAGCTTTATTTATTTTTATCTCCTTTAATCCGGGATTACCTTCAAAAGAACCTTTCGATAAATTATTCAAATGTGAAATATCCAACTCACCAACTAACTGATTATACGCAACACGAAGTTCCCACATTCTGGAGTGTGTGCCCAATAATAATTTATGAATATTATTACTGCTGCACAAAAGACCTCCAAGATTAGTGCATCCGCTTACATCCAATTCGGATAGATTGTTGTTTTTTATTTCCAGCCAGGCAAGATTTTCTTGTTTACGAACATCAAGACTGCTTATCTGATTGTCGTTTAATTTCAAATACAAATAGGGTTTACCTTTATCATCGAGCGTATTAAATATTTTAGTGCCCATATTGACCTCACTGATCTTATTATTGTGCGCTTCTACATAACTGATGGCGGTATTGCTAAAATCCAGTTTATCTATTTCATTATACGCACATCTCAAGAAAGTGAGATTCGCATTTTTAGACAGATCGAGCTTTTTCAGATTACATCTTTCACAATAAATCATTTCCAACAACACATTATTCGACACATCCAATTTTTCTATCGGATTGTGTGCAATATTGAGATGCTCCAATTTTTTATTATTTGATATATCCAAAGATTTAATCGTATTTCCATAACAAGCTAAAAATGTCAAATTAGGGCAGGAACTTATATCAAGACTTTGAAGACATTTACCTGGATCACTCCATCCTTCACAGGCCAAATGCTCAAGCATTGTATTTTGACTGAGATCGATCGATTGAATAGGGCTGAATTCACTCATATTTCCATAACCGGAAAGACTAAAGTCCAACCATTTGAGTTTAGGGTTCTTTGTTACATCCAGTTCAGAGATATTCAAAAAATAAAGATTCAAATATTCTAACTCGGGATTTTGAGTTACATCAATTTTGCGAATGCCGTTATGATCCGTATTAATTCCACCCAAGTTCATACTGCAATCCAATTTCTTTAATACAGGATTGTGAGTTACATCAAGGTCCTGTAGCAGATTACTCCGACAATACAATTCTTCCAGTTCTTTTAATCCGCTTACATGAATTGTAGATAATAAATTGTTATTCAAATCCACAATTCTCAATTTGTGGTTTTTGGATAAGTCTACTTCTTTTATACGGTTTAAAGATGCAACCAAAACTTTTAAGTTCTTAAAGTGTTCGATGCCTTTCAAACTTTTAATCGTTTGGCCCGCAACTCGCAAGTCTTTTATTGCCAATGCTTCCGATTGCTGGACCTCTCCATCTTGGTTTTTATCCGCTTCAAATAAAACAGCACTTTTAAAGAGGTCATCTTCAAATTCAATGAGGGCATTCATATCTAAATTCACTGTTATCTTACATTGCGAAGAGATGTTTTTTTTCCCCACAATAGAAACATAAATAATCGCTCTCCCCTCTTTTAGAGCTATTATCCTGTCTTCTTTATCGATATCAACAATTGATGAATCAGAGCTTTCCCATTTCACTTGAAACTTTTTAACATTTTCATCGGGGATAGTGACAACTGTCAGTTTTATCGTATCTCCTACTGTCGCCTCCCTGCTTTCATCAATTTTAATTCCCCTGATAGACTCTATTTGTACTTTATCTTTCTCGCCGCATGCAATTGAGAAAAGAAATAGAGTAAGAAAGAAAGAAATTACGGCTTGCTTCATGATATAACTATATTAGTTAAATTGATACGTTGAAATAACATTCGCGTCACCATTTACACGATATGTTTCTTCGGAATAACTTCCGAATTGTCCGAATTTACCGACACTCGATCGTGTATAATTGGTGGTTGGAATAAAAACATTGCCTTCTTTATCCGTTCCCATATATCCGCTGAAGTAACTGAGAAGTCCTGATTTTCCCGATTTGTCAGTAAATTCTTTTACCACACCGGAGGTATAGTTATATACATATACTTTATTCGAACTCCAGCCTCCTTCTACAAAATAAATATCATCCGATTTGAGTGACACTGTTGTGTTAGCATGCTGCAATCCTGATTTAATTGTAATACCTTTTCCATCTATCAACAATTCATTTTCTCCTGCAACGGAATAATCCTCGCTTTTAATTTTTACAACAGAAGGTGAAGTAGTCGCGACTGGATTCCATAACCAAGTGGCCGAACTTTTATCTACTTTCCCGGCTACTAACGCGTATATATTTTTGTCCTTGCCTTTAACAATATCCACAATCTGACGATCTTTATCAATTTCTATCGTCTTTTTTACTTTATCGGTATTACCATCTATAATTTGTATTTTACTTCCACAGCCGACCATCACATCATTTCCGACTTTGAGCATTCGAGACCAAGCTGGCCCTTCGACACCCAACTTACCGGCAGTTCCTTCTATTGGTTCAGACAGGGTTTTATCTTTCATGTTGAGTACCCGCACTCCGGATATGTTTCCCGAAATACTTTTGTTATTTCCAATATATGCCTTATCATCGTCTATGATAGCTAAGTTATAAATCTCTCCGAGTGTTTGGGTATTAAAGTTTTCCGCAGTAATAATGTCTATTTTTGCAAGTGTTTGCGCATCGGCTATCACCACTCGTGCTTTTTTCTCTTTCGATGTAGGAACCAATAAATAAATTTTATTATTGTAAATGAAGAAATCATTTATTCCGCCATCACCTAATACTTCCTTGTTTATCTGCTGATAAATATCTCCGTCCTTTCCTCTGAAAAAGGTTTCAGTATCGGGATCATAAAAGGACAACCCAATCGTTGTCGTCCCGAACAAGAATAATCCTTCCTTGAAAGCGCCTTCTATACCTACTTCTTGTTCTGTTGTTACCCCATCTAAATTGGTTAAAACAACTTTTAGTTTTCCGGAATATTTAGGAAGCATTTTCAAAGTATCAACACTGGCATCTTCTATTTCTTCTTCATTATACAACCACTTGTATCCGGCTATTTCCACGTTGGAAGACTTCACCCTAAAAACGACCGAATCGGGGATGTAAGGCACCTCTATAATATCTTCTACTGCCTTATTCTCGACCGTAAAACTCTCAATGAGGGGAGCCGGGTCTATCACTTGTATTTCCCCTATCGCTTTTTCCGTAACCGCTCCATCTCCATTATACACTTTTACGGATATTTTATACTCTCCGCGCTTTTCTGGTGTAAATTTAAACTTCTCACTACTATTTACCAACTCATTATCGACATACCATTCATACTTGTTGATATCTACATTCGCTATTTTCAGAGAAAAAGTGAGATTTTCGCCCACCGTGATTTTCACTTTACCATCGACGGTTTCTCCTCCTTCAATTTCAACATTGTTTATCTCAGGTAAAGGCAAATCGTCTTTACAAGAAAAACTGATTACTGCTAAAGAGCAGAATAAAAATAAAAAAGAAATTGTTCTCTTTGTTTTCATAATAATTTTATTTTGAATTTAAACTTCTCATTTTTATTTATAAATAGGAATTAAAGCGAAATGTCCGGGAATATTTCCCGCCTCCACACTCCATTTTTTTTTACCGTCTTTACCAAAACAATATAGAATACCGGTAGTTACATAATTTCCTGCATCGGTAATATAAATATCTTTTGTGTCGGGATGTACCATAATCCCATATGGTTTTTCCATCTCTTTATCGGTACCGTCTGTGATAATGTTGCGGGATATTATTTCATGGGTTCGCGTATCTACAATACTGAAAGAAATATCCCATTTTTCCGTAATCTTACTATATTCAGTTCCATACACATACAATAATTCCTCATCAATCCAGTAATTGGTTGCAGCGATTGGAATAGTATCCGTTACTTTCTGTTGCTCTCGATCAATAAAAAATAAGCGGGCAGGCAATCCCTTGTAATCGCCGCGAGAGCTTACCCAAAGATCGCCCCGGCTATCAGCTTTGATCCGTTCCAAATTATAGGCAACGTCAATTCGCGCCTCTTCTTTGAACATTTCAATATCGATTACGGAAACGGTACGCTCATAACCTCCGGTGTTCCCAGCCCCCATATATCCTCCCGAATTGGCCACGTAAATTTTTTCTTCCACAATTTCCAGTTCATCGGGTTGAAAACCTACCAAACACCGGCCTTTTATTTTAAGTGTACTAGTGTCGATTCTCGCCACATACCCTAATTGTTTATAATCAGGATCAATGACTACCGGTCCTGCATAAGAAGTCACATAAGCATATTGTTTATGAAATTTTATATACCGGCAGTTAGGTATATTTATCTGGCCGATACGTTTGGCGGTTGCTGCATCCATCACTTCTATCTTGTGCGAACAATTAATTACGGCCCAGAGCTTGTCGCCGTATATCCCGATATCATTTCCTACATCGCCCAGTTCTTTGGGCACATGCGGATTCCGTTCAGCATAAATATTCCGCGTATAAATTCCTTTTGAAAAATCGAAATAGTCCAACGTGGCTTTGTTAGTACCCATGTTCCCCTCATTGAGCAGATAAAAGCCCTTATATCCTTTTATAATTTGAGGATCATCCACGTTGATGTCTTCCGAGAGAATTATCTCTACGTCGCCGCGGCAACCGGTCATAAATGCCAACAAAGAGAAAGACAAAAAGAATGAAAAAAATATTTTTTTCATAATTCGACGGTCAAGGAGAGTTTATAATTTCGTTGAGGCATCGGGTAATTTTGTACCACTTCATAATCCTGACTGAACAGATTATTGATTTCAGCCGCAATGCGTATATTCGTTTTACGATAATTCAAATTCCTGACGATGGCGATATCATTCGTGTACCAAGGTTGTTCATATTCGGTGATGATGTTCGCCGAAGTATGGTAACGTTCCCCTACATAAATAAAACTATAATTCGCTTGCCAATTCTTGTATGTGATACTTGCCATCGCCGACCCGCTATGCCAAGGAATATAGGGTATCTGCCCACCATAGGTGGTTTTCTGCAATTCTGGGCTTTTTCGATGCGTAAAATCCTGTGCTTTCTGATAAGTATAGGTCAGCCTCACACTCAGAAGGACCTCTTTCACCGGTTCAAAAACCACAGAACCCGCAATATCCATTCCACGAACCTCTACATATCCGAAGTTCATCATCATCCAACGGTACTGTCCGCTGCCTTTGGGAACAGCAACAATCTTATCGGTCACCTCATTGTAATAAGCATCCGTTTGCCATTGCCATTCCTTCAAAAAACCGGTTTTGTAGGATTTATTGTATAGAATTCCTATATTATATTGATGCGTGAATTCGGGTCTCAAATGGATATTGCCAATATCGGTATAATACAAGTCGTTGAATGTGGGCATCCTGAAGATATACTTATAGAAAGTCCGTATATTAAAATTTCTGTCGTGAAAGGGTTTATAGGATAGAAAAAAGGCAGGTGTGAACTCTCGCTTGTCGGGCGCCGCCTTTACTGAATCGTTTGCCGCCTTATTATCCGAATTGATTCTTTCCCGCACAAAAGTTGCGAGCACACTTGCCTGTATTTTAAACTTTCCGAAATCGGCCGCTGTAGCCAGCGCAATTAAAGAAGTTATGCGTTTCGGGAAAACGAATCCGTCCATATCCGACGTAAGGGTATTATACTGCATATCCGCGGACAAGGAAACATCCCAATTGCCGGTGACGGCATATCGGTTGACTACCGAGAAGTAACTTTCGCACTGACGAAAAGTATTATCGATAAGTATTTCATCAGGACCAAGAGGACTATTCAGCATACCAGTTGTATCGAGGCTTACGTAGTGCATATAATCGTAAGCATATTTAGCATTGAGAAGAATCTCATAGTCGGACGAAAGCCTCTTTTGAAATGATCCTTGCGTAAAGAAACTGCGATCCCATTGCCGTTGTGACCGTTTAAAAACATTGTTTACAATGGCACCGGGAATGCCCCGTTCCGAATCGTAAAAATAAGTTTTCCATTTCCAATATCCGCGGGGGATGGTACCATATAATCCGCCTTCAAAACGCACCGATTCGATATCACCGTTTTGCCTTATGGCCGTAGTATCGTACATTACTTCATGTGTAATAGGTGCTACCCGTTTATACCGAAACCGGTATTTGCCGGAAGAAGATATAAATTCCCCATTCACCGAAGCGCTTATGTTGTTGTTGAACTTGTATTCGTACAACACGGAGGGATTGATCAAATCGAATGAGCCGGTTTTTACCACCGCTTTCAGGTTATGGCGTTTGCTTCCCTCAAAAAAAGGCGTTCGGGAACGGAGATATACCGATCCAGAAGCGCCGAAATCTTTTGCAGGTTGGAAGATATCACTTTTCTGTCCGTTATATAAGGATATCTCTTCTATGTTATCGAGTGAAAATTTACCAAGATCGATTTGTCCGTTTTGCGCATTACCGAGTTGGATACCATCATAAAAAACGCCCACATGATTGGTTCCCATACTCCGTATATTCACGGTTTTCAAGCCTCCTATTCCACCATAATCCTTGATCTGAATACCGGAGAAATAGCGAATAGCATCTGCCACAGAGAAACTGTTTAAGGCTTTAAGTTCTTTTCCATTCAGTTTTTGCGCAGGAATAACCTCTTTATATGATTTTGCCGTAACCACCACTTCGGGCAAGTTTTGAAGTGTATCCGAAGAATTTTGGCATAAAACGGTGCCGGGCATTGCGAGCAAAGCAACGGCCAAAAAATGCACATATTTTCCTAACACGTTCATCTATACCGAATATAAATCCCGGTAAAGCTTTCTGAAAATGACTCACGTAAATAATAAAAAATAAAATCGTTTGCGTGTCGTTTTCAAGCTTTATTCCCCGAAAGCTATTAACATTTTACAAATTCTGGCAGGTCTTCTGACTTACTCTCATCTCTCGAACGCCTTCCCGAAGCCTCTTCCTGTTTTTCCATGAAAGCTACAGTGGCAAAAGTGTTGTTCGAAATGTTTTTTAATTGTCAATTAAAAAGAGCTTACAGCAGCGGGTCTGTTCAGGATTCGCACCTGATTCCCTTTTCATTCCGGCTCTGAGAATTCAGACCGGAACACCAAAACTCCTACAAAGATAGAAGAACAAAACTAATAAAAAAAATATTTAACATCCTAAAATTTATCTTGCATGAGAATCGGATTTGGAACAAAAATTGCGTAGATTTGTAGCAAAATCACACAACTATGCATAGGAAACTGTTTCTTCTTATCATCGCTCTCTTCATTTATATAATCGGTCCCGTCATGGGGCAAGAAGTAAAGAAAGACCGCCCCAAAGTAGCGGTCGTGCTCTGTGGCGGCGGAGCCAAAGGATTCGCCCATATCGGAGTGTTGAAAGTCTTGGAAGAAGCCGGAATACCGGTCGACTACGTTACCGGTACCAGCATGGGCGCCATTGTGGGCGGTTTATATTCCGTCGGATACAAAGCCGGACAAATAGATTCTCTCGTGAAAATGCAAGATTGGGGATTTCTGTTAAGCGATAACGTCCGCCGATCCAACTTGCCCCTCTCGCAAAAGGGCAAGCCCGAATATCTCATTTCCTTACCTTACGAAGTGAAATTCAAAGAACGATCGGGAAGGGTCCGCTTGCCTTCGGGTGTCATCAGCGGACACAATCTCTACAGCCTCTTCCTAAATCTGACTCTCGGTTACCATCAGCCGATGAATTTCGACGACTTGCCTATTCCTTTCGGATGCATTGCGGCGGACTCGCGCACGGGTAGCGAAGTCGTTTTCCGCGAAGGGGTACTAGCCGAAGCGATGCGCGCCAGCATGGCCATTCCGGGCATGTTCGCACCGATAGAAATTGACAGCATGCTGCTTATCGACGGCGGGGTCGTGAATAATTATCCGGTGGATTTGGCTAAAAAGATGGGGGCCGATGTGGTGATCGGGGTCGCTATTCCCAAAGATAAAAAGACGCTCGAAGCAAACCGGGGCTCCATGTCGGAAATCATGGAGGAATTGGGAAACTTCATCGGCAAAGAAAAGTGGGACAACAACATAAAGAATACCGATATATTGATCGCTCCCGATTTACACTCTTTCGGAATGATGGATTTCGAAGGACCGGCTGCCGATACCATCATCGCCCGGGGGGAACAGGCGGCGCGAGCACACTGGGATGAGCTTATCGCCCTTAAAAATTCGCTGGGAGTCTCTGCTTACCCATCTTCTTCCCCGCCGGTGCGGAACCGTTTCATCACGATGGACACGCTGCAAATACAAAAGATCGACATTCAGGGGATATCGCCTGAAGATGAGAAGTATGTATTGAATTTCATTGCTCCCCGTGAAAAAATCACCCGCCGCGAACTGGAAAATATGGTTTCCTCATTATATGGCACCGACTTGTTCTCAAAGGTATTCTATCAGTTGGAGGGCGACTCTGTATTCGACTTGGTTTTTCACGTAAAAGAGAAGGACTTCAAAACGCTAAACCTCGGTATCCGGTTCGACACCGACGATATGGCCGCCATTCTGGCTAATACGACGATCCGGTTCAACAGCATGTTGCGCTCGATGGTCGATGTACGGATACGATTGAGTAAAAACCCCTATCTTCAGGCCGATTACTCCATCAACCGGGGCATTTTTTACAAAGGCGGGGTATCGTATTTCATCGGCCGTAACCGGGTGAGTCTTTACGATCGCGGAAAGCTGGCCCACAGTTATAGCTTTACCCGAAATACTTTCGGCCTGAATTTCTCCGAGTTTCACTTTTACAATATGAAACTGCACTTGGGGGTCAACTTCGAATATTATCACTATTTCGACGTCTTGCAAAACCAGTCCGGCACCTCCGCCGCCGGTATGCGCAATAAGGGATATGTCAATTACTTCCTCGAAGGAATGTATGACAATTTGGACAGGAGTAATTATCCGACGGCAGGACAATTATTTTCTTTTCGTTATGCTATCTTAACGGATAATTTTTATCAGATGAACCACCGGTTGCCGGTGAGCGTATTTCAATTGTCGTTTATGAAGCCGGTCAAGTTGTCCGATCAATTGTACGTAACGCCTTCGGTAAATGCGCGCATTATTTTTAACGACAGCGTGCCGGCGATTTATCGCAATTATGTGGGAGGCGTGTTCGACGGGCATTCTCTTCCGCAGCAGATAGCTTTGCCGGGATCGAGAGGGATGGAAATGATGAAAAACAGTGTGGCGACCGTTGCGTTAAATTTCCGGTTCGCCCTTTCGCCAAACCGTTTTTTACATGCCAATGCGAATATGAGCGTGCATAACGATCAGTTCTATAAGCTACCCGGCAGTAAATTGTTTTGGGGAGGGAACATCGGTTACTCGCAAAACACCATTGTCGGACCTATCCGTTTAGAGTTGGGATACTCTTCGCTTTCGCTCGGGTTTTATCCGTTTGCGAGCATAGGATATTATTTTTAGCACACAAATCAAATAAAAAGGGGCTGTCTCAAAAGTCATCTTTAAAAGAGTGAAAGGAACAGATTGTAACTTGAAAAAGAATGTTTCCCCTCAGTCCCGATAGCTATCGGAAGCAGATTTTCGCAGATCACACATAAAAATCTGCGTGTATCTGCGTACTCTGCGAGAGATCATTTACAAATCGTAAGTAGAATCATTTCTGTTTTTACTTTTGAGACAGCCTCTTCTTGAATTATATCCTTATAATTTTATATGATTATCCGCAAAGCGTCCAATTTCTTTTTTAACCCCTCCCCGCTTCGCGATACTCCCCTTATCGTAAGGGGGAGAGTAGAGAAGTTGCACTCCGCAACTGTCCCCTTAACATAAGGGGACAAGCGAGGAACGAGCGGAGGGGTTACCTTTAGGTCGTTTTGCGGATAATCATTTAATTTTATTTGTCGGAACTCTTTTTAAACTCGAGGAAAAGCGTAATAACGACATCTTTGCCTATTGTTGCGGCATCGGGATCATAAGCAACATTATAATCCAAACGATTGATAGTCGTTGTTGCTACAAAACCGACCGTTTGAACACCGTCTTGTCCGGTGACTGTTCCGCCGTATTTCACATCGAACGTTACAGGCTTCGAAACATCTTTAATGGCTAAAATTCCGTTCAGTTTGTAGTTCTGGTCATCAACTTTTTCGATACCGGTACTCTCGAAAGTCATCGCGGGAAACTTTTCCACATCAAAAAAGTCAGCACTTTTCAAATGATTGTCACGCGCCTCCACACTGGTATTAATGCTATTCGTTTCAACGTTGAAATAAATCCGCGCTTGTTCCACTTTGTCGGGTTCTCCGGTAATAGCGCCATCGAACTTTTCAAACTTCCCCTGAACGAAAGTTATACCTAAATGTTTCACCTTAAAGTTTATGGACGTGTGTGCCGGATCTACTTTATAGGTAGATTGTGCCATCAAGGCGATTCCCAACAGAAAGAATACTAACAGGAATGTTGTTTTTTTCATTTGATTGTTTTTTATTATTTATAATTTTAATAATGAACCGATTTTACTAATAAACAACACTATTAGATAATTGTTCACAAACAATTTAACGCGACGAATGAATGTTGACTTCTTCAATAATTGAACAAAAAACTTTACCTTTGCACAAACAAATGCTGCGAATAAACAAAATATACCGATGCTTTGTTATTCAACCAATAACCCGGATGATATTATCGGGCTTTAGGTTATCAGTGTACAACGACCTTTACCGGTCACAGACGTAAAAACTATGCAAGAATCAGAACAAGATGTGATATTAAATGAGCTGACGAACAGCGAATATAAATATGGTTTCGTTACAAATGTCGATACGGAAATTATCGAAAAAGGATTGAATGAAGATGTCGTCCGTCTTATTTCAGCAAAAAAGAAGGAACCCGAATGGCTTTTGGATTTTCGACTAAAAGCATATCGTCATTGGTTGACAATGAAACAACCCCATTGGGCGCATCTGAATATTCCGCCGATCGACTTTCAAGATATTATCTATTATGCAGACCCCCGAAACAAAAAGCCGGGGCCGAAAAGCCTTGAAGAGGTCGATCCCGAGTTACTGAGAACTTTCGAGAGATTGGGTATTCCCCTCGAAGAACAAAAGCAGCTTTCGGGTGTCGCGGTCGATGCCGTCATGGATAGCGTATCGGTAAAAACAACGTTTAAAGAGGTCTTGGCTGAGAAAGGGGTTATCTTCAGTTCTTTCAGCGAGGCGGTCATTCATCATCCTGACTTAGTGAAAAAATATTTGGGAACGGTCGTTCCTTATAAAGATAATTTTTACGCTGCGCTTAATTCGGCGGTCTTTAGCGACGGTTCTTTTGTATACGTGCCGAAAGGGGTGCGTTGCCCGATGGAATTATCAACCTATTTCCGCATTAATGCGGCCAATACCGGGCAGTTCGAACGGACGCTCATTGTAGCCGATGATGATGCGTATGTCAGTTATTTGGAGGGATGCACGGCCCCTATGCGTGATGAGAATCAATTGCATGCGGCCATTGTCGAAATCATCGTGCACAAAAATGCCGAAGTAAAATATTCGACCGTCCAAAACTGGTATCCGGGCGATAAAAACGGGAAGGGAGGCGTCTATAACTTTGTGACGAAACGAGGCCTTTGCAAAGGCGATAATTCCAAAATTTCTTGGACGCAGGTCGAAACGGGTTCTGCCATCACTTGGAAATATCCGTCCTGTATTTTAGCAGGCGATAATTCGGTCGGCGAATTCTATTCGGTTGCCGTTACCAATAATTTTCAACAAGCCGACACCGGTACTAAAATGATTCATCTGGGTAAAAACACCCGTAGCCGGATCGTATCAAAAGGTATTTCAGGAGGAAGTAGCCAAAACAGTTACCGGGGATTGGTGAAAGTGGCAAAGTCAGCCGAGAATGCGCGAAACCACTCACAATGCGATAGTTTATTGCTCACCGATCATTGCGGAGCCCATACGTTCCCTTATACCGACATTCAAAATCAAACGGCTATTCTGGAGCACGAAGCAACAACTTCGAAAATCAGTGAAGATCAAATCTTTTATTGTAATCAACGAGGATTGGGACAAGAAGAGGCGGTAGGGCTGATTGTAAACGGTTATGTAAAAGAAGTAGTCAATAAGCTTCCCATGGAATTTGCGGTAGAAGCACAAAAGTTATTACAAATAAGTCTTGAAGGAAGTGTAGGATAACAAAGCAAATTGAATGTATTCTTCAAACTAAAATACGATGAACGGATTTGTCTTTTATTTCCCTGCATAATGCGGAAACGGATAAGAATGAAAAACAAACGAAAAGAGCATGTTAATATAGTTTAACAATATAATATTCGCAACATTTTCGTAATATAAAATATATCCCGTACATTTGCATACTAATGAAATTGAAAAGGATCCGGAAAATAAGACATTCTTTCCATATGTTTACATGAATTCAAAGAGTTATAAAATGTCACTAGAAAAGGAAAAAATGAACAAAACGCTAAAGATCATTGCAAAAGATCGCCAGCGAACAAATGTTCTTCGAAATGGGGAACAGAAAACAATTGCCTATTTAGTACAACGTGTACCCACGTGGCTCACATCCGACGGATTAACGTCAATCGGTTTTTTCGGAAACATATTAGTTGCCTCCACATTCATTTTAGGCGCGTTTGTCAACCGATACTGGTTATTGTTATCCTTACTGGGTTTTATCATTAATTGGGTGGGCGATTCACTCGACGGACGCCTGGCCTATTATCGGAATAAGCCGAGGAGATGGTATGGCTTTTCTCTCGACATTACCGTAGATTGGATCGGGACCATCCTTATCGGGTTAGGTTATACAATTTATGCGCAAGGAATTTGGAAATATGCCGGATTCCTTTTTGTGGTTCTTTACGGATGGGAAATGATTACCGCACAACTTCGATATAAGATAGGCGGACAATATTCCATCGATTCGGGAATTTTCGGCCCGACAGAAGTCCGATTGCTTTTAGGCACGATTATTACAGTGGAAGTATTCATTCCGGGTGCCATCCATTATTTGGCTTCTGTGGCATGTGTATTTTTAGTTATATCTAATTTAATAGAAGCACGCAAGTTGCTTAAGCTTGCTAACGAAACAGACGCACAAGACAGAAAGGCAAAAGAAGAAGAATTAAGAAGCAGACAGAGGGAAAATGCTTAAACAAATTCTCATCTTTACGAAAGCACAGGTCTCTGCGTTTGTCGGAGGAGTCATAGACTATCTGTTAATGGTTTTCTTTACGGAAGTCTTTGGACTCCATTACCTTTATGGCATCGTTATAGGGGGCGTGTGCGGAGCTGTTATCAATTTCTCTCTAAATAAGAAATGGACGTTCCATTCAAAAGAAGAGAAATACGAAAGTTCGACGAGACTCCAGCTAATTAAATTTTCAGCGACTGCAACAAATAGTATTTTATTGAAATCTCTGGGAACATTCCTACTCACAACCTTTTTGGGCATTAACTACAAAATTACACGCCTCGCGGTTGATTTATTTGTTTCCGTCGGTTTCAATTATATGTTACAAAAAACATGGGTTTTCAAGAAACGCGAGTCGATTTACCCGGTGAAAAAACAAACTCAATTAGAAGTGGTGAATGACTTCTTTCGAAAGAAAAGAATCGGTTGAACCTACGTATTACTTACTCCCCCATTGTCCGGGCAAAATCCCGAATAAAAAAGTCTTAAAAAACGAAAGAGCTTACGTCCATTCTCTTAAATAACATTATAAAAGAGGTATTTTTATCTTCTTTCCTATTTTTAAAAGGAAGTGTTAAACAAAAAAGTCGTTTATTTGTTAAATCAAAGTATATAAAAAACGATCTTTAAAATTATAACGGTCAAAAAACGGAAGTAAGAAAAGAAAAAGAGTATGAAAAAATCGACTATATGGCTACTCGCCCTGGTTATGTTCATAGCTTTTTTTGCGTTGTTGTTTTTGCAGGTACGATATATGAAAACAAGTATGTCTATCAGAGCACAACAATTCGACGAAATGGTGAAGCGCAGCTTGTACGATGTTTCGGTAGATTTGGAACAAGATCAAACCTATCAGTATTTGGAAGAAGACATGATTGAATCGGAGAATCGATATTCACAATACAATCAGCCTCATCTATCATCCAATATGAAGGAAAGTACGAGCACCACCATCACTCATCCGGATGGAAGCGAGACAAGAATCGAGCAATCTATTTCCGAGGAAGCGACCACTCAAACGGGAACGAAGAAAAGCGGGATTTTCATCTCTCCCAAGCAAGGGGCAAAATCCATTCCGAAAACGCAGTATGATATGCAGCAATCGTTATCGAAACGTTATTTGCATGAAAAGTCGTTGCTGGAAGAAGTCATTTACAAAATCATGTACCGGGCCAGTAACGAACCGATCGAACAACGGGTAGATTTTGGGCGACTCGATTCCTATATTCGTAATGAATTACAGACAAACGGGTTGAATGTTCCCTATAGTTTTCAGGTTCAGGATTACAATAATAGAGTGGTATATACGTCTCCCGGATTTTCCAAAAGGGAAAAAGAAGCTATTTACTCGCAAATTCTTTTTCCCCACGATCCACCCGCAAAATTAAATTCGTTGTATGTGTATTTTCCAACGAAGAAGGATTATGTGTATAGTGAGCTTACTTTTTTTATTCCATCCCTGCTGTTCACGTTTATCTTGTTGATAACGTTTGTGTATACGATAGTAACTCTTTTCCGGCAGAAGCGTCTGTCAGAAATGAAAAACGATTTCATCAATAATATGACGCATGAGTTGAAAACGCCCGTATCGACGATATCTTTGGCCGCTCAAATGCTGAAAGACGAGTCGATCACCAAATCGCCGGAAGTATTCCGGCATGTGACGGGGGTTATTAATGACGAAACGAAACGACTGGGATTTCAGGTTGAGAAAGTGTTGCAAATGTCGCTTTTCGATAAACAAAAGGCGACGCTGAAATTGAAGAAAATTGATGCGAACGATTTGGTGGTAACGGTTGCCAATACACATGCCTTGAAAGTGGAAAAATTCGGCGGAACACTCGACATCGATCTGCAAGCGGAACACTCGACCATAGAAGTGGACGAGATGCACTTCACCAATGTCTTGTTCAATTTACTGGACAATGCTCTGAAGTATAAACGAAACGATATTGATCCGAAGCTGATGATCCGGACAAAAAACGAGGGAAACAAACTGGTGATTAGTGTTGAAGATAATGGCATAGGAATTAGAAAGGAGGATGTAAAGAAAATATTCGATCGATTTTATCGCGTTCCCACCGGAAACCGACACGACGTAAAAGGATTCGGCTTAGGATTGGCCTATGTGAAAAAAATCGTTACGGATTTAAATGGTACAATTCATGCAGAAAGTGAATTGGGCAAAGGAACAAAGTTTATAATTAGTTTACCTGTAATAATAGAAAAATAAAATGGACGAAAAATTGAAAATCTTTTTATGCGAAGATGATGAAAATCTTGGCATGTTACTCAGAGAATACCTCCAGGCAAAAGGATTCGACACGGATCTTTTTCCTGATGGGGACGCAGGCTTTAAAGGTTTTGTTAAGGCAAAGTATGACTTGTGTATCGTAGACGTAATGATGCCTAAAAAAGACGGTATCACGCTGGTAAAAGAAATAAGGACCATCAATCCCGAAATTCCGGTAATCTTCCTAACGGCTAAGAACTTGAAAGAAGATGTATTGGAAGGTTTCAAAGCCGGAGCCGACGATTATATCACCAAGCCGTTCAGTATGGAAGAACTTGTTCTTCGCATCGAGGCTATTATCCGCCGCGTGAGGGGCAAGAAATCGAAAGAGCAGCAGATATACCGCTTCGGCGAGCTGACGTTCGACACGCAAAAACAACTTTTGACAATCAGTGGCGCGCAAACCAAGCTAACCACGAAAGAGTCGGAGTTGCTATCGCTTCTTTGTGCCAACAGAAACGAAATTCTGGAGCGTAATACGGCATTGAAACAAATTTGGGAAGAAGACACCTACTTCAATGCACGAAGCATGGACGTATACATTACCAAATTGCGTAAGTTGTTAAAACCGGCACCGGATGTAGAAATCATCAACATTCATGGTAAAGGGTACAAGTTGATCGTTCCGACCGATGATGAAGAATCGATAGATTAACTTGCAGAAATTTGATAATAAAAAAAACCGTTCGTACAGGACGGTTTTTTTATTATCAACTAAGGGCGTCGCTCGAAGCGGCATCCCCGCTAAAAAAAAATGCTTACCTTTGTAAAAAATTATTGATATGACTTATTCAATGACTGGATATGGCAAAGCAATTGCCGAACTTCCTAAAAAGAAAATTACGATAGAAATAAAAACGTTGAACAGTAAGCAATTTGATCTGTTCACGCGTATTCCGAGCATCTATAAAGAAAAAGAAATTGCGTTGCGCAGCAATCTTTCGCAAAAGCTTGAACGCGGAAAAATAGACCTGACGTTTAATGTGGAAGTTATTTCGAAGGATGTGTCTTCGAAAATAGATCATCATGTGTTGAGTCAATATCTGCAAGAAATAAAAACCCTGGCTTCTGAAATGCATGTTCCCGAGCCGGAAGATTGGTTTTCCATTCTGCTGCGTCTTCCGGACGTGATGAAACAAGATACGGAGGAGTTGGATGATGCAGAATGGATCGCGATTGAAAAGGCGGTAAACTCTGCGTTGGACGAAGTGATTGCTTTTCGGTTGCAAGAGGGCACGATGCTTGAAAACATCCTCCTGACAAAAGTGGAAAATATCCGCCAACTGTTGGCGCAAACACTTTCATACGAAAGTGAACGGGTCGAAAAAATCAAGACGAAGATACAAGACGGATTATCAAATCTGGAAAATATCGATTACGATAAAAACCGTTTTGAACAAGAAATGATTTACTATATCGAAAAATTAGATATTAACGAAGAGCGGAACAGGCTGGAAAATCATTTGGATTATTTTATCAAGACATTGCATGACGGAAAATCGCAAGGAAAGAAATTGGGATTTATTGCCCAGGAGATGGGACGCGAAATCAACACGCTGGGATCAAAATCCAACCACTCCGAAATGCAACAAATCGTTGTGCAAATGAAAGATGAACTGGAACAAATAAAAGAGCAAATACTAAACGTACTATAAATCATCCTATCGATATGGCAAAGCTACTCATTTTTTCCGCTCCTTCCGGTTCTGGAAAATCGACTCTTATACGCCACTTGCTTTCAGAAATACCCAATCTTCATTTCTCTATTTCGGCGACCAGCCGGCTGCCCCGAGGGGAAGAGCAACATGGCAAAGAATATTATTTCCTGACGCCCGAGGAGTTCAGAAAACGCATTTCGAACCATGAGTTTCTGGAATACGAGGAAGTGTATCCCAATATGTTTTACGGAACGCTTAAAAGTGAGGTGGATCGTAAACTGGCTGAAAATAAAAACGTGGTTTTTGATGTAGATTGCATGGGAGGACTGCGCATCAAAGAAATGTACGGGCCAAAAGCTTTGAGTTTGTTTGTCATGCCCCCTTCTATCGAAACCTTGCGCGAGCGGTTGGAAAAGCGGGGAACCGACTCTCCCGAAGTGATCGAGTCAAGACTACAAAAAGCCGAATACGAAATGAGTTTCGCCCCCAAATTCGATGTGATTATTCCGAATGATAACTTTGATGAAGCAAAAGAAAAAGCAGCAAGCATTATAAAAAAATTCATCGAAAAATAGATTTCCATATGATACTCAAGGAGAAAAAAATAGTCATCTCTCTACTGGCATTCGTGCTTCCTTTTTTTCTTTTTGCCGTTACTCCGCAAAAAGAAACGAGACTATTTGCCGTAAAAGACGGACAAGAATTAAAGATGGACATCCACTCTTCCGATTCGGTTTTTTCAAATCCTCAGCCTTGCCTGATGTTTGTTTTCGGAGGAGGATTTATGGCGGGTTCACGTGAAGGGAAAGAATACGACGCGTTCTTCGGGCATTTTGTCGACAAAGGTTTTAAAGTGGTTTCCATCGATTACCGGTTAGGCATGAAGGGAGTGAAGAAAGCTCCCGGGCTCTTTAATACCAAGCCGATACAAAACGCCATTGCCCTGGCCGTCTCCGACTTGTATTCGGCTACGGAGTACCTGCTGCAACATGCTACAGAACTGAATATCGATACGACACGCATCATCATCAGCGGATCAAGCGCCGGAGCGATTACCGTTTTACAAGCCGATTACGAAAAACGAAACAATAAGCCTTCGGCCGAACTACTTCCCCGTGATTTCCGTTATGCAGGCGTGATTTCATTGGCAGGAGCCATTTTCAGTACCGAAGGATTTCCCACCTATACTATTCCTCCGGCCCCTACCCTCTTTTTTCACGGAAGCGCCGATAAACTGGTTCCTTACAACCAGATCCGATTCTTTCGAATGGGTATGTTCGGTTCTAAACCGTTAGCGGCCCATTTCAAAAAGCACGGATATCCGTATGTATTTTACAGTATGGAAAATATAGGGCATGATGTATCCTCTTATCCCATGAGGGAATTCATTCCCGAGATATCGAAATTTGTCGATGATTTGGTGTTGGATCGGAAACTTTGGAATATCGACATCAACTTCAACGATAAATTACGGAACTCGAACACTTCTACGAATCCGGGAAATTATTACGGACAAGACGCTCAAGACGAATAACAAAAAGCGAAAGCTCGTATAATAAGCCACAGAACAGGCCTATATTAAAAAAGAAACATTGCAAAAGATTTTACAACAATATTTGCTGATCATCGCAATGGTCATCGGGATAACATTATACAAGCCGTTATCCCACCTTTTCGCTATCATTCCGTATTCTTTGGCGGTGATGCTGTTTATCACCTACACACGCATCTCGTGGGTGGATATACATCTCAGTAAGTTCCATTATCTTTTATTGTCCATACAATATATCGGCAGCATTGCCGTATATCTCTTGCTGTTGCCGGTAAACCGCATACTGGCACAAGCGGCCCTGATGTGTATCCTCGCACCGACGGCAACATCGGCGCCGGTAGTTGCGGGTATTTTGGGCGGAAGCATATCGACAGTGGCTTCTTACTCGATTATCAGCAATCTTTCAACGGCCTTCATCACCCCTTTTATCTTGACGTTCATCGGGAATAGCAACGAAACAGCTCCCTTCTTCCCGACCTTTTGGTATATCTTTCAGCGCGTGATGCCTGTACTCATCCTGCCTTTCGCGGCGGCAATCACACTAAAAAAAATATCACCCAAAACACACGAAAAGATTCGATCGGCACAAATAGTTTCTTTTTATCTTTGGGGAATAACGCTTACCATCGTCATAGCCAACGTGACGCGATTTGTAGTCGGGCAAGGCAGCGATAATTACCTATTGGAAATACTCATCGGCATATCGGCTTTGATTATTTGTCTGCTGCAATTTTTTACGGGACGCAAGATCGGCTTTAAATTCGACAAGACTATCGCGGGAGGACAGGGATTGGGACAAAAAAACACCGTCTTGGCCATTTGGATGACGCAGGCTTATCTCAATCCGATAGCTTCTCTGGGGCCCGGTCTATATGCTTTATGGCAGAATCTTGTTAATTCTTACCAGATATGGAAGAAACAGAAAGAGGAATAGGCGAAACCGGATATCTATCATGATGAAACGATAATGGGACATCATCATTCGTTTATAGAATCCCCTTGAATCGTCTGCGAAGACAGCTTATTATAAAAAAGATTTGCATTTATCAATAAAAACAACTATATTAGGGGCCTTTCGTGATAAATAATTTAAAAACAGAATGTTCTTTGTCTTTATCGTAACATGAGTGTAAGTTTGGAATATGTAGAAAAAGTAGAAAAAGCGGTGAATGAAATCCGGAAGCTCAAATCAGAGTTTCAAAGCCGGGACTTGGCTGTGTTGTATGTAGCGGACAAGTATGGATTGAAAGCTTGTACGTTGGATATGGTGATAACAAGTAGCAAAACGAGAGACGATAAATGGGACGACGTAAATTCCATTATCGATCATCACGAGGAGCTCATCAAAAAAACACCTTAATCCATCCGCTTTTATATACAAAAAGTCATTTGTGGTAAGATTCGGGGAGCAAAAGACGGTTTACAAATCTCCCAATTCCTGAATCCGGCGGATATTGTATGGTGTTTGCTGATAAACAAAATAATTCAGCCAATTGACAAATAATAGATTCGCATGGCTACGCCATTGTACGATGGGCGGATTTTCAGGATTATCGTCACGATAATAGTTTTTAGGCATCTCTACCGAATCTAATCCTCTATTCACATCTCGCAGATATTCGGCATGCAATGTCAGGGGGGCATACTCCGAATGCCCGGTGACAAAAAATTCACGCCCCCCGCGGGAGCATACGATATAAACTCCGGCTTCATCCGATTCAGACAAAATTTTAAGCGAAGGATTCTTCTCGATTTCTTCAGCAAGCACCGTCGTATGGCGGCTGTGCGGCACATAAAAAACCTCGTCAAATCCGCGGAATAAAGGAAACGTAGCATCGGTGAGCGTATGTTTAAAAACGCCGAACAGTTTTTTTTCCAATAAATGCTTTTGAATGCCGTAAAAATGATAGAGTGCCGCCTGTGCTCCCCAACATATATAGAAGGTTGACGTGACATGCGTGCGGGCCCAATCGAAAATACCTATCAGTTCGGGCCAATAGTTCACTTGCTCGAAAGGCAGGAGTTCTACAGGCGCCCCCGTTACGATAAATCCGTCGTAAAATAGGTCTTTAACCGAAGAAAAAGGTCTATAAAACTCCATCAAGTGGTTTAACGGCGTATTCTTCGAGACATGGGATTCCAATTGAATGAAATCGATTTGAATCTGTAAGGGAGAATTAGACAGCAACCGAACGAGGTCCGTCTCCGCATTGATCTTTATCGGCATCAAATTAAGAATTGCTATCTTCAACGGGCGAATATCTTGTGTGGCCGCACGGAGTTCGTTCATCACAAAAATATGCTCTTTTTTCAGCATTTCTATTGCGGGGAGGCTATCGGGTAAATTAACGGGCATAATTGTCTTTTCTAATCGTTGACAGTAATTGTCTAAAAGTATGTCGAAAGTTTAAAAGTCTAACGTCTAATGTCTAATGTTTAACGCTTTCGCTTTTGGTTTTTTCCGTACGCTCCAACCGAACTTACCTATGTGATCGCCCAACCCGTAATAATTGCCATGCACATACACGAGTGGACGAGCTGCTTTGAGATCAAACTTGCCGGTTTTTTTATCAAAAAATCGGTCGTCGGCCAATACATTTACCACATCAGAAATAAACATATCGTGCGATCCGAGCGGAACAATCTCTTTCACGCGGCATTCAATGCTCAAGGGAGCCTGTTCGATAATCGGGGCGTCCACCACCGAAGCTTTACCGGGAGTCAGATGCATTTCGGCAAATTTATGATAATCCCTGCCGGAACGTACACCGCACCAATCGGTAGCTCGTGCAAGATCTTCAGTAGTCAGATTGATGACAAACTCGCCCGTCCGTTTAATAATAGAATAGGAATAACGCTCCGGACGTAACGAGATGTAGGCCATAGGAGGATTCGTGCAAAGAGTCCCCACCCAACTGACCGTACAGATATTCTGTTCTTCGGCTGTAGCGCCGCAACTGACCATTACGGCCGGAAGCGGATAAATCATCGTCCCCGGTTTCCAATCTAACTTCATTATACTAACGTGATATCTTCCTTTTTAATTTTCGATTCGCAATAATGGCACTGCAATTCCACGTTTTCTTTGTCGATGACATGAAAGCGCGTTTGCATAGGCTCATTATTGGTAATACACTTCGGATTGTTGCATTTAACAATCCCGGTAATCGTATCGGGCAAAGATACGTTTTTTTTCTCTACGACTTCGAAGTTTTTAATAATATTCAGGTTCACTTTGGGGGCCACCAAGGCGATGCGATTAATCTCGTCTTCTTCAAAAAACTTATCGGCGATTTTTATAATCCCTTTCGTACCCATTTTTTTACTACTCAGGTTATTTCCGATCGTAATCCGGTTGGTCAATTTTTGCAGTTGCAGCAAAGAAACCACTTTAAACACTTCTTCGGACGGGATATGATCGATCGCCGTTCCGTTCTCGAGCGCTGCTACTTGTAATTCTTTTCTCATTATTTTTTCTTTTCAATCTACATCAATCTTCTTTCAATCTCTTATCAATCTACATCCAATCCCAGCAAATCGCAAATGACCGCCTGACGAACAAACATACCGTTCTTTGCCTGCTGGAAATAATACGCTTTAGGGTTAGTATCCACATCCTGGTCGATTTCCTTGACACGAGGCAGCGGATGAAGCACTTTCAGAGTGTCTTTCGAATCCTTCAACATAATATTACGAAGGACATATACATTTTTCACCTTCTCATATTCCATTAAATCCGTGAAGCGCTCCTTCTGAACACGCGTCATGTAAAGAATATCCGCCATATTGATCGTTTCGGGCGAAAAATCGGAAAACATTTTATAGGGAATACCCTTTTCCTCACAAAACGTCTTATACTTCTCGGGAATCTGCAATTCTTCGGGAGCGACAAAATTGAACGAAGGATGAAAATGCGACAATCCCTGAATCAACGAATGCACCGCCCGTCCATATTTCAGGTCTCCGACAATGGTGATGGTGCGGTTTTCCAACGTTCCTTGCGTTTCATAAATCGTAAACAAATCGAGCAAGGTTTGCGTAGGGTGCTGATTGGATCCGTCTCCGGCGTTAATAATGGGGACAGGCGATATTTCGGATGCATAACGCGCCGACCCTTCCAAATAATGGCGCATAATGATGAGATCGGCATAATTGCTGACCATCATAATGGTATCTTTCAACGACTCTCCTTTGGATGAACTGCTGGTCGCCGCATCGGAAAAGCCGATGATACGTCCGCGCAAACGATTCACCGCCGTTTCGAAACTCAAGCGCGTGCGCGTAGACGGTTCGAAAAAGAGGGTGGCGCACACTTTGCGCTGAAGCAAATCACGATTGGGGTTTTCTTTAAAGGTCTTGGCGCTTTCCAATATCCGAAGGATATCTTCTTTATCGTAGTCGCCTATATGGACCAAACTTTTCGGTTTCATTACTTATTTTTTAAGAAGGATGATTTTTAACGACAAAATTAAAAAAAACCTTGCAAACATGTTGCAAGGCTCTCACTTATTTTTTATACTTCCAAATCGATATCGAACAACTCGTGCCATGGAAGCCCTTGTTTGTTCAATTGCTCCATGAACGGATCGGGATTGAACTCTTCCACATTCCACACGCCGGGCTTTTTCCAAAGTCCCTGCATGAACATCATGGCCCCGATAGTAGCCGGTACACCGGTGGTATAGCTTACGCCCTGAGCTCCGGTTTCCTTGTAGGCCTCTTCGTGACTGCAATTGTTGTAAATATAATAGGTGCGCTCTTTACCATCCTTGATGCCCCGTATGCGGCAACCGATGGACGTCTGACCCGTATAATTCTCTCCCAGTTCTCCGGGATCAGGGAGCACCGCTTTCAGGAACTGGATAGGCACGATCTTCTGGCCGTTATATTCGACTTCGTCAATACGCGCCATTCCGATATTTTGTATCACACGCAGATGGGTGAGATATTCCTGTCCGAAAGTCATCCAAAAGCGGGCGCGCTTCAACGTGGGGAAATTCTTTACCAGCGATTCCAACTCTTCGTGATAAATCACATACGATTCCTTAGGTCCGATTTCGGGATAATTCAACGGTTTGTGAATTTCGTGCGGCTCGGTTTCGATCCACTGCCCGTTTTCGTAATACTTTCCTTTTTGTGTCACCTCGCGGATGTTGATTTCCGGGTTGAAGTTGGTTGCAAAGGCCTTGCCGTGATCCCCCGCGTTACAATCCACAATATCCAAGTGGTGTATCTCATCGAAATGATGCTTTGCGGCATAAGCGGTAAAAACACTGGTCGCCCCCGGATCGAATCCGCATCCCAAGATAGCCGTAAGGCCGGCTTTCTCGAAACGGTCACGATAAGCCCATTGCCATCTATATTCGTATTTAGCTTCGTCTTTCGGCTCATAATTGGCCGTATCGAGATAATTGACGCCACATTCCAGGCAGGCATCCATAATAGTTAGATCCTGATAGGGCAATGCGACATTAATCACGAGGTCGGGCTTAAGTTCGTTAAATAACTTCACCAATTCCGGTACACGGTCGGCATCTACTTGCGCCGTTTGAATCGTTACACCCGTGCGGCGCTTCACATCATGGGCAATGGCATCGCATTTGCTTTTCGTGCGGCTGGCCAACACGATGTCGGTGAAGACCTCCTTGTTTTGTGCCACTTTATTAGCAACGACCGTACCCACGCCTCCGGCGCCTATAATCACTACTTTTCCCATCTTTATCGTTTTAAGGGTTCCTATTTCGAATTACAATATCGACACAAATTTACACAAAAAAGCGTTACAGTCAACCGCCGCAGCAAAATAAAAAGAACGGATAAAAAATGTATCCCCCATCATTCAGCAGGCGTCGTTCATCATTCAGGCTTTATAATTCATCGTTTTTTGGACATTCTTTTATATCTTTGCAAGCAAACAACTAATCTGTAAAACAATGAAAAAAATTATTTGTATGGTATCAACCATTTTTCTGTTAGCCGCGTGTCAAAACGGCAAAAAAGCAGAGACAACCGCTACGACGGCCGATGACGGCATCGATTCGACTTTCGAATACAAAGTCGACCGGTTTGCCGACATCGAGATTCTTCGTTACCCCGTTCCGGGATTCAACAGCCTTTCGTTACAACAAAAGGAACTGATCTATTATTTGTCGCAAGCTGCACTCGAAGGGCGCGATATCTTATGGGATCAGCACAATAAGTATAACCTTACCATCCGGAGGGTGTGCGAGAGCGTGTATGAAAATTACATGGGGGATAAATCGACCGAAGAGTGGAAGAACTTCGAAATGTACCTCAAACAAATCTGGATGGCAAGCGGTATCCATCATCACTATTCGGAAGATAAAATCCTTCCGAAGTTTTCACAGGATTATTTCGTAACGATCGTGAAATCGGTCGATCCGGGACGGATGCCTTTCCGCGACGGGATGGCCGCCGACGAAACACTCAAAGAAATACTTCCGGTGATATTCGACACTAACGTTCTGCCGAAACGATTGAATCAGGCAGCGGGACAAGATCTTGTAAAAACTTCCGCTGTAAACTTCTATGAAGGCGTCACGCAAAAAGAAGTGGAGGATTTTTATAACGCGATGAAAGACCCTTCCGACAATACGCCTGTTTCCTACGGACTTAATAGCAAAGTGGTGAAAGAAAACGGCGTGATAACCGAAAAAACATATAAAGTGGGCGGCCTATACGGCAAAGCAATCGAACGTATCATCGGTTGGCTGGAAAAAGCAGCCGGTGTAGCTGAAAACGACCATCAAAAAGAGGTGATCAACACGTTGATCGCTTTCTATCAAACCGGAGACTTGAAAACGTTCGACGATTATTCGGTGAAATGGGTAGAAGATACCGCCTCGCGCGTGGACTTTGTGAACGGGTTTATCGAAACATACACAGACCCGCTGGGCATGAAAGCGACGTGGGAATCCATCGTGAACTTCAAAAACGAAGAGGCTACCAAACGCACGGAAATTATCAGCGGCAACGCGCAATGGTTCGAGAACCACTCGCCGGTGGACAGCCGCTTCAAAAAAGAACAGGTGAAAGGCGTTTCCGCTAAAGTAATCACAGCGGCAACACTCGGCGGCGATTGTTATCCCTCCACTCCTATCGGCATCAACCTGCCCAATGCCAATTGGATTCGACGCGACCACGGCTCCAAGTCGGTCACCATCGAAAACATCACGTTTGCTTACGACAGAGCGGCCGAAGGCAACGGATTCAACGAGGAATTTATGTGGAGCGACGCGGAACGTGAAAAAGAAAAACAATACGGATCGCTCACCGATAACCTGCATACCGACTTGCATGAATGCCTCGGGCATGGTTCGGGCAAACTGCTTCCCGGCGTAGACGGCGATGCCCTGAAAGCGTACGGATCGCCTCTGGAGGAAGCCCGAGCCGACTTGTTCGCGCTCTATTACATCGCCGATCCGAAAATTGTGGAACTCGGACTCTTGGACGACAGCACCGCGTATCAGGCTGAATATTACCGCTACGTTATGAACGGGGCCCTTACGCAACTAACACGCATTCAACCGGGGAAAGATATCGAACAGGCGCACATGCGCAACCGCGCCTTGATTTCGAACTGGGTACTTGAAAAAGGAAAAGCCGACAACGTAGTGGAACTAACGCAACGCGACGGAAAAACGTATCTGGTGATCAACGATTACGGAAAACTGCGCAGTCTGTTCGGGCAATTGTTGGCCGAAGTGCAGCGTATTAAATCGGAAGGCGACTACGAAGCCGGCAAAAACCTGGTGGAAACATACGGCGTGAAAGTCGACCGCAAATTACACGAAGAGGTGCTTGCTCGGTACGAAGCGTTGGATTTAGCCCCTTACAAAGGATTTGTGAATCCGGTGTATAAACTCGTTACCGACGAGAACGGAAAAATCACCGACGTAACGGTATCATACGACGAAAATTATGTTGATCAACAATTGCGTTACTCACGGGAATACTCGGTATTGCCGTTGAAAAATTAAGAAACTGTTTTGAATTTTCCGAATGATCTAATTTTGTTTATTCTTTTATGCTGTTTTTTGCCTTTTTTTGCGCCTTTGAACTTTCCTTTCTTTCCAATAGCCCGCTATTCAATGCGAAACGAAAGTTCAAATCCATCAAAAAATGACTAAAAAACACCGCATAAAAAAATTCAAAATAGTTTCTAAGCAATCAACAGAAGTTTCCCGAAGGTGTCGATTAGAATGACCCCTTCGGGAACTTTCCTTCCCAATAAAAATAAGCATGCAGGAAATCGGGAAAATATTGATAGATATCGGGATCATTCTTCTTATCGTCGGGATCATTCTGGCTTTTTTCGGCGATAAACTATCCTTTCTGGGACGCCTTCCGGGCGATATCCGCATCGAAAAAGAAAACTTCCGTTTTTACTTTCCTATTACAACAACCATTCTCATCAGTGTGATCGTAAGCCTGCTCATTTGGCTTATCCGGCAAATAGGGGGAAAATAAGAAATCGATAAAGGGCGATTCTCCGGTCTCTGGTCTCTGGTCTACAGTCTCCGGTCTACAGTCTCCAAAAAATTGATCCCGGATAACGGGGTGATTCGAGTAAAAAGGCTTACTTTTGTAGGTTTTTAATTAGAGACAATGAATTACGAAGAAACGCTCCACTATCTATATCAACAACTTCCCGAATATCAACGCATCGGACACTTGGCTTACAAGGAAGGACTCGACAACAGCCTCGCCCTCGATGCTTATTTCCATCATCCTCATCATCACTTTAAAACCATTCATGTAGCCGGCACAAACGGCAAAGGATCGACGTGCCACTTATTGGCAGCCATCTTACAAGAGTCCGGATATAAAGTCGGCCTTTACACGTCGCCTCATCTGCTGGATTTCCGCGAGCGTATCCGGGTAAACGGCAAGATGATCGATAAAAATTATGTCGTAGACTTCGTCGAAAAGCACCGCGCCGCCTTCGAACCGATCAAGCCCTCTTTTTTCGAATTGAGTATGGAGATGGCATTCTTATATTTTGCCGATTGTAAGGTCGATGTAGCCGTGATCGAAGTCGGATTGGGGGGGAGGTTGGACAGCACCAATATCATCTCTCCCGACTTGTGCGTTATTACCAATATCGGATTCGACCATATGCAATACCTCGGTAACACCTTACCGAAAATTGCGGCGGAAAAAGCAGGCATCATCAAAGCCGGGGTTCCGGTGGTCATCGGCGAAATAGAAGCGGAAGAAGTCCGCTCGGTATTCGTCGAAAAAGCCCGAAAAGAGGGTTCTCCCCTCGTTTTTGCGGAAACAGCCCTGCTCCATTTATCGTCCGTCAAAAGAAATGAAGAATGGATATTCGATGCACCGGGCTACCCGGCTTTGAAAGACGAATTAGGCGGATGGGCACAACAGAAAAATGCCCGAACCGTATTGGTTGCCGTCGAGGAACTGAAAAAAGCCGGTTACTCCATACCGCCCGAAGCCGTACATTCGGGATTTGCAAAGGTTGTGGAATTGACCGGGTTAATGGGGCGATGGCAAGTCGTGAATGAACGTCCCAAAACAGTATGCGACACAGGGCACAACGCACACGGCATCCGTTATATTGCCGGGCAACTGAAGCACGAGCATTACCGGCGGCTGCATATTGTCTTCGGCATGGTAAACGACAAGGATATCACCGCCGTGTTGGCTTTACTGCCCAAAGATGCCTTTTATTACTTTACCCGGGCTTCGGTAGAACGGGCGATGGATGAAAAAACGCTTGCGACTCAAGCCGCCGCTTTCGGATTGCAAGGTGGCACCTACCCTACCGTAGCTTCCGCCGTGCATGAAGCGCAAAAAAAAGCCGCCGAAGACGATTTCATCTTCATCGGCGGCAGTTCGTTTATCGTTGCGGACGCGTTGCCTTTTTATAAATAGTTACCAGATAAGTACAATACGGAAGTGATAATCCAGCAGATTGACCCCTTCTCCTTCTAAGTCCGTGCTCTGAATATAGAAAGCCACGGTGCTTTTCCCATCGGCTTTATATTTAATATCGTAACTAATGGTTTCGGTATATTGCCCGATCATTTCCCCTTTGTCATCTTCGATGGGATATGTAAAGTTATAAGGAAGTAACTTCTGTACTTCATTCTCAAATTTTTGCTCGCCAATAAAAATATAACCAATATTGGCTCCCTCTTTATAAATCTGCTCGGTCAATTCAGGCAAATCGAAAACAGCTTCCTGCCGCTTCTCAACATTATCCCAATGCCAATCGGAAGGTTGTACAGAAAAAGATCTGACTACCATGTCCGTTTTTTCATCATCTTCACAGGAAGTTACGATAAAAAATATTCCCAATAGGAATGTACACGCAACAAGCGAGGTTATTCGTTTTTGTACCATTTCTTCTATTATTTTTATTTTTCCATCAAAAATAGAAATTATTTATCGAAAGAAGAAAAAAACAGGCTAAAAAAACGCCGCATCAAAAGATTCAAAAAAACTTCTTCACATAAACTCAGCCGATACGCTTCATTCGTCAAGAAATCCTCAATAAAGCGAGCCCCTTACGGCATTACCAAACCATTCGTATATCAAAAGTCCTGTCTGCAAGATATTCAGGATATCCCAAATCGGAAACTTCAATATAAAAAACGACTTTCCCAGGGAAAAAATCGCACATGATGTGCTCCGTAACGGGTTGATAGCCGACCACTACTCCCGTTTTATCATCCTTTATTTCAGCCGGGAACGTCTTAATGTAAGGAAGTTTAGTCATCGAAATCGAATTTCCATCGTTAAAATAGAGATAAGCTTCAATAACGGCATTATCAAAAATATATTGAGTAATATTCGGGACAGGTTTCTCGGCCATATAAAACCCTCCGTTTTCATATTTATCATTCTCCACCCAATGCCAGTCTTTGTCAGCAACATCCACATATACTCGGTCGGATTGATAAATAAGTTTTTCTTTTGTACAAGATGTCGTAATAAAAAATAATCCAACAAGGAAAGTCCCTATTATCACCGGAACACTAAATTTTCTTTTCATAATTATAAATTGATTTTAAGTTTGTACTACCAATTGTACGTTACGACCGGATATATCCGCGAGCGTTTAACTTACAACAACAAAACAGCTAAAAAAGTTTCCTTTCAGGAAACAAAGAAACAACAAGAAAGGCGCTAAATCAGAAATTAAGAAACAGAAGCGTCGTTATTAAGTTCGGTTTTTGTGTCTTGAATTTTCCGAGGATTCTGCCTAGTATCAAAAACATTTGCTATGATAATTCTCTTTGCCGGATCTTATTTTTCAAATCCTCGGCCCCTATCAGCCTATTATTTCGTTCGTCATCCAAAGCCTTATCCACCTCTGCATTCAATTGTTCCAAAGACAGGGGATACAGTTCTTTTTCAAACACTTCCGCTTTACTTTTACGCAATAAGTCTTCAAGAGCATAAATGATGCTTTTTGTTATCCGAAAACAACAAATATACATAATAAAATTTCTATATACGCCTAAAATAGCACTATTTATCTTTCCAAAGCAAAATAGAAGATTATTCAGAAAAAGCGAGAACATTGCTTCAACCAATACCCTCGTTGCTTAGGTACTATTTCTTTCCGAACATGCCGGCCAGGTCGTCGATGAAATCGCCGTCGCCATCTTTATCGAGAAAACCGCCGAGGGTATCCATAATACCGCCGGTTCCCGGGGCGGAAGAAGCCGATGATCCGCCGAGCAAGCCACCGAGAAGGTCGCCCAAGCCTCCGGCCGATACGTTCTTCTGTCTTTTCTGCTTTCCAAGATAGGCCATCACGATGGGGGCCAATAAAGCCAACAACTTTCCTATTTGTGCGGTATTCAATCCCGTCTTTTGAGCAACGCCTTGCTCTACGGTATCTTTCTTATTTCCAAAGATATGTCCCAAGATACCGTTTCCATCGTTGAGCAAATCAGAAGAATTATTGCCCAACATGGCCGATAGGTTTCCCAACAGGGAGCCGTCATGCTTGCTTTCCAAAGCCTTATCGAGGCTCTGTGCCCCTTGCGGCGTTTGCGCATTCCGCCCTAATGCTCCCAATAAAACGGGAAGCGCCACTTCGATGGCTTGTCCGGTTTGTTGAGAAGATAAGCCCAATTGCGACGAAAGATTATCGACAACCGATTTTTGTGTCGCCGTATTTAGTAAATCCGATAAATCCATAATTGTAAATTATTTTTTTATCAAAGATAAGATGTTCCGGAGAATTACGGATATTTTGCAAGCACTTATTACCGCTTTGTGGAAAAAAACCTCACGGCGAACCTTTCTTTTTCACAGCAAATCGCGCACATCATCGAAAAAATCCGTAATTTTGCCTGCCGCTACCAAGGAGACAAGCGCACCGAGGCTCCGGTCAAAAACAATGAATGACAAAAAATGACATACAATACTAATCTTTTTTACGCACTATGAGTTTAAAAATCCGGTTGATCATCATGAATTTCCTCCAATTTGCCGTTTGGGGGGCGTACCTTACCTCGATGTCGCGCTATCTGGGCCCGGCAGGACTGGGAGCACATATCGGCTTATTCTATTCCGTACAAGGCATCGTATCAATATTCATGCCCGCATTGATGGGGATTGTCGCCGACCGCTGGATTCCCGCACAACGCCTGTTAGGCATTTGCCATCTGCTTGCAGCCGCTTTCATGCTCGCCGCCGGATGGTACGGAATGCAAGCCGGCACCGGAGTGGAATTCGCCATGCTTTTCACCCTCTATACCGCCAGCCTGGCGTTTTATATGCCTACGTTGGCATTGTCTAACTCCGTAGCCTACACCGTTCTCGAAAGCGAGGGGAAAGATACCGTAAAAGAATTTCCCCCCATCCGCATATTCGGCACCATCGGATTTATTTGCACCATGTGGCTCGTGGACTTACTCGGATTCCAAACCAGTTCGATGCAATTTATCGTGAGTGGCATCGCCGGCATCTTATTGGGCGTATATGCCTTCACGCTTCCCCCTTGCCCCGTCAGCGAGAAAAACGGAAAAGGTTCGCTCGCACAAGCACTCGGCCTGGATGCGTTCTCTCTTTTCAAAAACCGGAACATGGCCATCTTCTTTCTTTTCTCCATGTTGTTGGGCGTATCGCTGCAAATCACCAACAGTTTCGCCAATCCGTTTTTAGCCTCATACGAAGCCATACCAGAGTTCGCCAAAACGTTCGGCGTACAGCATTCGAACATTCTTATTTCCCTGTCGCAGATATCGGAAACCTTTTGCATCCTCCTCATTCCGTTTTTCTTTAAGCGGTACGGCATAAAGGTGGTGATGCTTATTTCGATGTTAGCCTGGACGTTGCGTTTCGGATTCTTCGGATTGGGCGATCCGGGAAGCGGACTATGGCTCATCGTACTCTCCATGCTGGTATATGGTGTCGCATTCGACTTTTTCAATGTCTCCGGCTCGCTGTTCGTCAATAACGAAACGCCCCACTCCATCCGCTCCAGCGCGCAAGGATTGTTTATGTTGATGACGAACGGTATCGGTGCGACTGTCGGCACATTAAGCGCGCAAATGATCGTCAACCGGTTCTGTAGTTGGCAAGACGTACCCACAGAGGCGGGTATCAAATCGCTTCTCGTAGGAGATTGGCAAACAGTATGGTTTATCTTCGCCGGATATGCCTTGATCGTCGGCGTCCTCTTTGCCGTACTTTTTAAACCGAAGAAGATGGAGGTTGGAGGATAGAGATTGGAGATTGGACAATGAGGAACAGCAAACTACTCCATAAGCTTTTGCATGAACCCTCGGATAATGTTTTTATCCAACTGTTCCGCTATGGTTTTGTGGGAGGAACCGCTTTCGTGGTCGATTTTTCCGTTCTTTACGTGCTGACCCGTTTCGCAGGATTGTATTACCTTCTATCCGCCGCCATCGCTTTTATCATCGGACTGGCGGTGAATTATCTGCTGAGTATTTCCTGGGTCTTTAACCGGCGAAAGGTGAACAACCGCTTTTCGGAACTGTTCATCTTTACCGTCATCGGTATTGTGGGATTACTGTTGACGTCGCTGCTCATGTGGCTGTTTACGGAGCAAGCGGGATTGTTTTACCTGATATCCAAAATCATTACCACCGCCATCGTTCTCATCTGGAATTTCACAGCACGGAAATTGATTCTCTTTTGATAGTAAAAAAACTTTTACAACAAATTCCGGCATTGATAGACCAAACTCGCAATTATTTGCGGATTATTCTGTATGCGCTTCAGGTCTTTTTTAAACTGGCCGATTAATTTCAAGACTCTCATAGAGATGATACATATTCTTTGAAATCATCCAACTCAATCGTTTCCAAATCCTTCCCCGATTCAGCTTCGTGCATCGCTTCCAACGTGATTTTATTAGGCTTCTGCGAAATTACATTCATCAGAATATTCTCAACATAATTGTTAAGGCTCCTGTTTTCTTTTCTTGCCTCCATTCGCAGACGGTTTAGCAAATCCGCCCGAAGACGGAAAGATGTTTGTTTTCGATCGACTGTTGTTTTCATATTTACGACTCTCTTTACCTGCAAATGTAATGCATTTGTATTATATATGCAAGAAAAATAAATTCGCAGCTTTGTAACCCCTTGTATAGCCGGACAGTTCGGTTAGACGGAAATACTGTTTTATTTTGATTTTCTTTCGTGATATTCCTGTTCGGTATTCACCTGCCAGATAGCGCTTTTATCGTTCGATTCGCCCGTGATGTGCTTTACGGCCTCGATAGCGGTCAGCATGGAGTGATCCATATTATTATAGCGATGCTGCCCGTTACGCCCGATGCAATACAGGTTGTCGATTCCGTTCAGGAAACCGGTCACTTTATCTAACTGATAATAACTGCCGAAATAAGACGGATAGGCTTTCTTCACTTTAATGCGCACGGCATCCCGCACATCCTTCTTATCGATTATCCCGATCTTCGCCAACTCATCGACGGCAAATGCGATGAAAGCCTCATCCTGCATGTTCCACAAGTCATCGCCTTCATTACAAAAATACTCCATTCCGATCCAAACCTTATCCTTAAAATCGTTCACCATATAAGGCGACCAATTATTGAAGACTTGCAGGCGCCCCACTTTCACATCCGGTTCCTGCACATAGATCCACGTGTCGGGAATCAATCCGTTCCACGTTTTCAGTTTCGTTTTATTTTTGATCAACAGCTTATCGAGCAACAATCCGACCGTTATAAAGTCACGATAAGGAAGATTCGCGGCGATTTCCTTCACTTCACCGTCGATCTCGATTCCCGAGAGCGATGCAATCAAATCCTTCAAGGGCATGGACGACAGCAGATAATCGCAAGGCGCTTCCCTCTGGCCGTTTTCGTCTTCCACTACCACCGAAACGACTTTGCGCCCCTGTACATTTATTTTTTTTACGGGACAAGCCGTATATACTTCCACCCCTTTTTTCCGCACATCGTCGGCGACCGTTTCCCATAAATGTCCCGGGCCGTATTTAGGATAGATAAACTGTTCGATCAACGATGTTTCGACTTCCTTTTGATCGACCGACCTCTTTTTGAAAGGTTTGGTGACGATATCTTTCACGATTGCCGTGAGCGAAAGTCCCTTTACCCGCTGGCTCCCCCAGTCGGCTCCCAGTTTGGAGGGATGAACGCCCCACACTTTTTCGGTATAGTTTTCGAAAAACATTTTATACAGAGGTTTCCCGAAACGGTTGATATAAAAATCCTCCAGAGAATTTTCCTTCCGTTTACACAAGCAGGCACGCAGATATCCGAAGCCGGCTTTCATCGTTTTGGAAAAGCCCATGTTGCGAAGCGTTTCCGGCTTCAATGAAACCGGATAATCGAAGAATTTTTTCAGGTAATAGATCCGCGATACCCGCCGGCGAAGCAACATCACCCGGTCGGTCTTTTCCGGATCGGGACCTCCTGAAACCAGCTCCTTATTATTGTGTAGCAGGATATCATCGATGGAAGGCGCTCCCTGCAAAGGCATTACATTATTCCACCATTGCATGATGGAATCGTTTTTCGAAAAGAAGCGATGCCCGCCGATGTCTATCCTGTTACCGTTGTGCCGGACGGTTTTGGCTATTCCTCCGATATCGGGCGAAGCCTCGAAGACGGAAACCGAATGCGCTGTTTTTTGTGCGAGTTCATACGCGGCGGTCAATCCCGCCGGCCCGGCGCCGATGACGATTGTTTGTGTTTTCGTTTCCATATTACCTCTTTTCTTCCTTTTCTTTTTGTTCGTAATACTCCTCCTTTAATGGCTTTCCCGTCTTTCTTTCTGCTTTTTGCCGGTCGAAACGAAGCAGGTAAGTATCAGGATTGGGCAAGTGCCACACCACCGGGAACAATTCGGGATTGGCCTCTATTGCCGGATACAGATACCGCTGCGTAGACGAATAGCCCAATTGTTCCAAAATAACAAAATCCACTTTTTTATCGATCAGATCCCGCAACAGTTCATCGCAATCGGTCGTATATTTATAATTCACCGCATGCATCTTATCGGCAAAATAGTTGAACAATTCCGGTTTACGGGAACAACACACCATGCGCGGCGGCAATTGTCTTTGCATTTCCTTCGCTATCACAAAGAAATTCTGATAAGCAGGCGGATATGGCTGCTTCGACATTTCGCCCATTGTCTTTACACTCGGAAACATCAACATCGCTATCAGCAAAAAGGCATACGGAAAAGAACGAAAAGACGGGCTTTCCTTTTTTACGATAAACTGCTTTACCATATAATAAATGCCTACATAAAAACAGACAAACAATACGGGGGCAACCGGCACGATATACCGGCTTCCGTTTCCGCCCGTGCCTATACTCACCATACCGACGGTACCGACAATATAACCGATAACGGCCCAACGAAGAGGTTTCAACCTCCAAGCTCCATAAAAGATAACGACCAATATCAGTAGACCTCCAACTACTCCGAGAAAGCCGGACATCACATTATAATCGACCGGAATAAACGGAAATAAAATTTCTTTCGTTCCTTTGATAATCGACTCGTCAAAGTTATGCCCTACTTTCCGGAGGAAATCGCCCACTGTGGAAATACTGCCTTCTTCCGGCCTCCAGATATTCACAGCCAACACTTCTCGAAGGTATCTGTTTCCGCCGAGTTCCCTACCGCGTATCATCCAAGGAATAATAATCAATATACATCCGAATAGCGAAGCCAATAATTGTTTCCATTCTTTCCGGAAGAGGAAAAACAAGAGCAAACCGAAAACAACGGCATAACCTGTAGCCCGCACATAATACGAAATCCCCGCTGCAATAACCGCGAAGTAGAACCAAGGCGACTTCCAAAAGTTCCGGGAAGACCCGGTGTAGCGGAATAAAGCGAACAAGCACATAACAGAAAGGAATAGAAATAACATTTCCGACATGACAATGGTCGAAAAATGCAATAATTGGGGGCAAAATAGGGGAAGCAACGAAACAGTGAATGCCAGAACCGCATTATCCGTTATCTTTCGTACAAGATAGAATAACAAGGCAAGACTAAGAAATAACAATATCCCGTTCAACACTTTAAAAAATATCAGATTATTTATTCCGATAGACATGAATGCGGAGAGAAAGGCGGGATAACCCGGCGGAAAATGGCCTTCGGGAGTCAGCCCGTTTATCGATTCATTATTATAACCCAGTCCGGCGGAAATATTCTTTGCCAATTGGATGTACCGTGCATTGTCTCCGTTCAGATCGAGTTTGGGATCGAATATGCGTACCATACACAATGGCAAAAATAACGGCCAGCAGCAGCATAAAAAGAGATTCCCCTTTCAGGGAGATTTTGGATATCTGTTTCATCTCAACTTCGGATATAATGGATTAATAATTATTTTATACAGGCACTGATTAGAAATAATTTACGAATATAACAACTATTGAATTCTTCTCTTCCCATAAAAATTGAGTTACCAATTTAATCTCCACGAATCATAATCAACCCCGGTACATATTTTGGCATTGCGCATGCCTACATACATCCCCAGATTAGAGCTATATGTTCCTATAAACTGCTGCGATTGGGAAAGCAGATCGACAGAGGCGAACAGCCGTAGCAACTGCTCCTGCCTCGCTTCCTCCGGCTGATGCAAGAAACCGGCATAGGAGAAGTCCCGCTCGTCCTCTCGCTCAAGCGTGTACACTTCCCACCCGGGGCGCAGCCGGCGCACGGCGTCAACGGCGCGGTAGTCATCCGACGCCACAAAAGTCTTCTTAGTCTCGGTGTCAGCCACTTTGGCAAAGTAGGCTTCCGCCGGGTAGGGCTTGTGTTCTATTGATTTGTCGCCCCAGCGAATGTGAAAACCGATATAATTTCCTGAAATGTTTACGGAAGCCTTTAGCCCGTCGATACTTTTTTGCGTTTTTTCATTATATCGCCAGGTTGTTTCGATTAATTTGGAACAGGCTTCCTGTATGTTGCCGTTGATTCCCAATTCCGGTATATAATACTTCTTCTTCGCCCGGTGAGGGTCTCTACTGCGTCCGAAGACTTCCTGTGTCTTGAGCTCTTTTCCTGTCGGGGAGAGATAGGGTAAAAGACTTTTATAGGCGGAAAACCTGCCGTCCCTTACCATCTGTTTAAGGGCATATTTCCAATCACAAGTCTTATAATGCCCGCTGCTGTCTTCCACCTGTTCGCAAAAAGGGAGAAAAAAGCCATTCCACCCCTCCGGATGAAAGTTCGTAGGCCCCGAACAAAGCTTAAACCGGATTTTATGTTCCAAAGAATATAACATGGAAAGAATCATAGAATTATATTCCGAGAAAAAACCCGCGCTCATTCCGATCTTATAGACAACTTCCTTTCTGAAAGACTTGTTTAGTAATTGATAAGCATCTACTGTCATACTATTTTTTCCTGCTGATAAAAGTCTTGCGGCTTTATGCCGCATAGGTTACAGACTGAAAGGATTGACAGGCCCGCGCGAACAGTAAAACTCTTTATAACTTCATATGAAAAAGTTTTTCAATGATCTTGCCGAGAGGATTGTCATCCGGTGCGGGGCGGTATTGCAGATATTCCGTGTCGGAATAATAGAGCCGGAGCGTGGCGTTGTCAAACTGATACCGCGACACACGGGAAAGGCAATCGACATATCGTTTTCCATCCTGCTGCTCATTCATTTTCGTTATCCCCAACGCCCCGAAAGCTAACGTACCCTGTGTGGCATCCATCGTGTATTCCGTGCCGAACGTGTTGACGGATGTCGTACCAAAAGCATTCAGGCTCTTTTGCAGGTACAACAGGTAAGCCTTTTCATCATCGGGTTGCGCGGCCGTGAGCGCACCGCCGCCGGCGCCGAAGCCTTCCAGTTTCCAGACCTTATCCTTAAACGGAACATACTGGGAAAGACCGGGGAAAATTCCTTTCAGGTAATTTTGATCGGCCGCAGGGCGGTATTGCAGGTATTCCGTATCGGAATAATAAAGGCGCAGGATATTATCGGTCTGTTCATAACGGCCGGCATTGTTCAAGCGTTCGAGGTACACGTATCCGTCTTGCCTTTCCATCGCTTCCGTTACCGCTTCTATATCGATATCGATTGTCCGTAGCGCATCGTTTAAGGCATATTCTCCGAGTAAATGATTGCCGGAACTGATGCCGTATGCCTTGCCGCCGGGTTCGAAAAGCAATTGATACGCCCTTATTGTAAACGGCTTGGCTGTAACGAGTTTCCCTTCAGACGAACCGAATCCTTCCAGTTTCCAGACGGTTCCTTTCAACGGCGCGGCTTCAGGCGGATCGGCGAAGACCCGCTCAATAGTACCGTCGTCCTCCGTGGCGCGGAAGTGCAGGCACTCATTTCCAGAGAAATAAAGCCGCAAGACATCGCCCGACAATTCATAACGCCAGGCATTGTTCAGACATTGGATGAACAACTCCCCTTCCGGCGGTTCCAAGGCATACGTCATCGGTTGGAATTCGGAATGGAAAGTGTTTTTCTGCTCCTCGAAAGCATATTCGCCAAATAAATCGTTGTTGGCGCTGCGCCCGTAAGCATAGCCGGCGGGGTCGAACAACAATCGGTAACTCTTTTCAGAGACCTCGCTACCGACCGTTTTAATCGTATCGGAAGAAACCACCGCCTCCAGCTTCCACACGGTGCCCGCCAGGGGCGTATCGACGGTGGAAGGCAACCATTCATAGCGGTCGCACGCGACCGCGACGAGCAGTACGCTCACCGCGAGGCTTGCCAAGAGCCACCTCCGGTTGTTTTTTCTTGTTGTTATCATATGTTTTTTAATAGATTATTATTGTTTATAGTCTTTCAATCTCTTCGGGAGAAAGGCCAGTGACTTTAGCAATCACTTTAAGCGGCATACTCTCGGCTTTCATGTTACGGGCAATTTCAAACTTTTCTTTTTTTCGCCCTTCCGTTTGTCCTTTTTTTCGCTCTCTGTGCGAAGTATCCGTTATCGTATTCACATAATCGCGATAAATTTTAATACTTTCGTCGTAGCGGTCACGGTCTTCCGGAGTCATCGATGCTAAGTCCACCGATTGTAGCATCCTGTTCGAGAATGGATTGATAAAGCGTTCCATTATGCTCTTTTGTATATCTATTATCCGTCAAACCGCATGAAGCGGTTTGACGGATACTTAACTATTCTCGGGCTTTCATTTATTGTCTTTCTTTTTGGGGGCGTCGGTCATTTTACGGGCATTCTTATATTCGGCTTCGAATTCGGTGCCGGCAAAATACGTAACCATGCTGTCGAGGACATATAAACTGCGCCGTATATCCTGTTTGATTTCGGGTATCGTCTGCACATGGGTGGAACGTTCTATAATCAGATCGCGCGTCCGGCCGATAGCCGGGTTAAACACGTCGGACAATGCCTTCACCGCAGTCAGGTTTTCGGCTGTGATGCCGTATGGTACGATCGCTTCACCCAAAGCCATCAGGCGGTTATAAATATCATTAATTTTGATGGAAGCATTCTTTTTAGAAAGTTTGGAAAGCGATCCGCGGCTTACCCGCAACTGGTCGTGCAATTCCATATTATCCTGATCCAACGCATAAATACTGCCTCTTTTGCTCAATCGGGCAACCATGGTGAAGAGCTCTTCGGCAACCTCTTTCTTTCCGGTGGTGGCGCCCGAAGTTTCGACCTCGGTTTTCACCCCTTCTTCCTCCATTTTAACCTTCAATCCTAAGAATTTTGCCGCCTCCGTTGCAAACCGCTCCAATGTGGTCCAAACCGATTCATACTTTTGCAATACGTTCGCTACCGCGGCAATCATAGCGAGAAAACGAATATCTATATCTTTCATAAGGCTGTTTTTTTTATAAATTACAACGAATAAATGAAATTCGAAATACAACTTCGAAATAAGTATTAAAAAACAACCAAAACAAATTTTTTCGTGCAAATGATGTTAAACGGACGATAACTTTTTTCCGACTTGAAAAAAAACACCTTTCCTTCTGCACACACCGGCATTACCTGCTCATACATCGGCATTACGAGCCCGCAGATCGGCAATACCTGACAACACTCCGGCATTACACACTCGCACTTCGGCAATACCTGCCATCACTCCGGCATTACGCACTCGCACATCGGCATTACCTGCCATCACTTCGGCATTACACGCTCGCACTTCGGCATTACACGCTCGCACTTCGGCATTACCTGCCATCACTTCAGCATTACGCACTCGCACATCGGCAATACCTGCCATCACTTCGCCGTTACACGCTCGCACTTCGGCATTACCTGCCATCACTTCGCCATTACACACTCGCACTTCGGCAATACCTGCCAACACTTCAGCATTACACGCTCGCACATCGGCAATACCTGCCATCACTTCGCCATTACACACTCGCACATCAATCTCCCGTCAATCTTCTTCAATCCGGTCCTCTTCCAGGGGAATCAGCGGAAACGACATGAGAAAAGACAATCCCCCTTCGCTGCGGTTTTTGGCGACAATATTTCCCCGATGGAACAACACGGCATTTTTCACGATGGAAAGTCCCAGTCCCGATCCGCCCGTATTGCGCGTGCGGCCTTCGTTCACCCGGTAAAAACGTTCGAAGATGCGCACCAGATGTTTCTCCTCGACGCCGACGCCCGTATCGTAAAATTCGAAGTACACCGCTTCCTTGTTTTTCATATAACAGCGCACCACAATATCGATATTTCCGCCCCCATAGGCAATCGCATTCTCCGTCAAGTTGCGGAAAATGGAATACAACAACGTGCGGCTCCCGTAAATGACGACATCCGCCCCCACATCGACCACATATTTACTATGCTTTTCGTTGAACTTGCTATTCAAGTCCGCGCCGAGCTCATCGAGCAATTGCTTCATGTTCACCGGCTCCTTCTCGAAACGGTCGGAAGCTTCCTCAATCTTGGTCAGCATGCTGATGTCCTGAATCAACTCCGACAAGCGAATCGTTTGCACATAGGCGCGGTCGAGGAAATTGCGCATGCGCCCGACGTCTTTCGCCTCCATACTGAGCAGCGTTTCCAGATATCCGCGTATGCTGGTGACGGGCGTACGCAGTTCGTGGGCGATGTTGTTGGTCATTTCCTGCTTCAGCAGCCGTGTTTTCTCCGACTTGGTAATATCGCTGATATATAACTCGAAGCTCTTGTCGTCGAAGATAATCACACGCACGCTAAACTGTTTGCCGCTCTTATCGAAGCGCTGGGCGAAGGTATTGTCATACCTCGAATGATCATCGAGAAAAGCCACGACCTCGTGAAAAACGGGATCGGAAAAGAGATTTTCGATTTCAAGCATCGGCTTATCGATAAGCACATTCAAATATTGCAGAAAATGCGAGTTGGAATAGATTTTTTTGCGGTTCTCCGAGAAAATGGCGATGCCTTCTTCCGAATACTGGAAGTGTTGGAGCAGTTTCTCGCGCTCCAAGGCTACGCGGCGGCGGTTTTCCTGCAAGAGGTTGTAATTTTCGACAATGTCGGCGCTCACCTGCCCGACTTCGTCGTCGGAAAAAGTAAACGAGGGAGGCAACGGCTGCCCGTTCTTCACATTCAGCGAAAAATCGCTCAATTGCTTAAGCGATCGCGAAAAGCGGTTGGCGAAATACAACATCATCAAGACACAGACGATGAAAAACAGCAGGATGAAATACATAAAACTGTTTTGCGCATGCAGGAAAGAGTGTATCTTCACATCGTAAGGCAACGCTACACGCACGAAATAGCCTTCGTTGTATTTTTTCGCATAATAGAGGTAGCGCACCGAATTGCTGGCGGACATGCGCACGTTGGAGCCGGCGCTGAAACCGATAGCCTTTTGTATTTCGGGCCGTTTCAGGTGATTTTCCATGCTGTCGGCATCCAGCCGGTTGTCGTAAAGCACGTTACCGTTCCAATCGATAAGGGTCACCCTCAAATCCGCCGGCATATACTGCACCATGCGGTGGGCGGCAGACACCCGGAAAGGAACCGAGTCGGTATTATTCAATAAATAATTATGAATGATATCGGCATTGTTTTCCAGCATCCTTTCGATACTTTGGGCTCGCTCGTGCTGAACCTGTTGTTGCTCGAAAAAGATGATCCCTACCGTAAAAACGGCAATGATAATGGAAAAATAGAATACGATGCGCTGCTTATAGGTGAGCTTGATGTTCATTGCGGATGCTTGGACTCAATATTCAAATAATAGCCGAAGCCCGAACGATTGACAATAATAGAGGCGTATTCGCCCAGCTTCTTGCGCAGGCGGGTGATATGCACATCGACGGTGCGGTCGAGCACGAACTCATTGTCGCCCCATACGCTGCTGAGGATTTCGTTGCGGGTAAGCACGTTGGGCGAGGCTTGCGCCAACAGCGACAAGATCTCGAACTCCTTTTTGGTTAGCGATACCTCTTTATCCGTTATGAGGACACGGTTGCTGGTGGCATCGATCACCAAATCCTTGTACACCCATTTGGTCTCCATCGGTTTATTGACGAGCGATGCGCGAACGAGCAGCGCTTTCGCGCGCGCCAGCACCTCTTTCACCGAAAAAGGCTTGGGGATGTAATCGTCGCCTCCCAACGAAAAGCCCGTGAGCATATCGTTCTCGGTGTTTTTCGCCGTGAGGAAAATAATGGGAATCGTATTGCCCGACTTGCGCAGTTTTTCGGCCATTTTAAAGCCCGACATGCCGCCCATCATCACATCGAGGATGATGAGGCTGTGTACGTCGGTGAGTTTGTCGAGCGCTTCTTCGGCGGAATTGGCTACATCGACAATATAGCCGTCGTTTTCCAAATTGAACTGAAGGATATCGCAAATATCCCTTTCATCGTCTACAACCAGTATTCTTTTTTCCATAAGCCTTTTCCGGTTATCTGTTGTTTTTGTTTATCCATATCCGCCCTGTGCGTACAGGTAAGAATCTGTTTCAATTTGTTTTGCAAATCAATCGGTTTGGGCGGTTTCCGGGTCGTTGCGGTCGGGTTCCTCGCTTTCGGGCGAAGCCTTTTTAATGGATTTGGTATGCCGCACGTCTTTGCCCTCGATCAAATAGATGGCCGACTCGGCAATATCCACCGCCTTATCGCCGATACGTTCGATGTAGTACGATATCGAGTTAAGGCTCATAATATTGAGGAGCGTTTGGGAGTCATTCGTCTGATCTTTGAACCCATCCGCCAGTTTTTTCTCGATTTTCCGGTCGAGTTTATCGACTTTATCGTCCATCAGGATGGTATCGTATGCCATTTCGTTGCTCACTCCGCTAAAGGCGAACACCGCATTTTTGAGCATGTGGTCGGTACGTTCGAACATCTTATGCAGAATTTTTTTGTACGACGTAAAGCCGCCGATGGAAAAATCGATCTTCTGGATTCCTTCTACAATATTCTGAATCAGGTCGCCCACACGTTCCATGGAGATGGTCATATCGTGATACGCCATGAGTTTGCGCAGATCGACCGCCCGAGGCGTGAAGAGAATAATGGCGTTAATAACCTTTTCCTTGATGGTAATATCGAGCGAATCGATAATCTTTTCGTTACGCTTGAGTTGCTTTGTATATTCGGGATTCTGGGTATCGTCCAACAGTTGGGCAATCAGCGTCATTTGAGTCAGCACGATCTCGGTGAGCAATTGAAAGTCGCTCTCCAACTGATCGAGGTATTTATCTTTTATACCTGAAGTATGTTCATTGGGTTGTTGTATCGTATTCATCTGTTTTCTTTGTTTTGTCTAATGTCTAATGTCCGGAGACCGGTGACTGTAGACCGGAGACCGTTGACCGATTACTATTCCGGCGTAAATATACACAATTATCGCGAATGCAGGCAACTTCGCGTTTTTTTCATCCGAACACCCCCGTCAGATACTCTTCCGTCTTTTTGTGCTGCGGCTTGGTAAACATCTGCGTAGTGTTGTTGTATTCAATGAGTTCGCCGAGGAACATAAACATGGAATTGTCCGAAATACGGGCAGCCTGCGACATGTTGTGCGTCACAATAATAATGGTGAACTGCCTTTTGAGTCCCAGCAACAGCTCCTCGATCTTATTGGTCGATATCGGGTCGAGCGCCGAAGTGGGTTCGTCCATCAGCAACACTTCGGGCTTAAGCGCCAGCGTGCGGGCAATGCAGAGGCGCTGTTGCTGCCCCCCCGAAAGGAAAGAGCCGCGTTTGTTCATCACATCCTTCACCTCATCCCAAAGCGCCACGCTCTGAAGGCTTTCCCGCACGATTTCATCCTTTTCTTTCTTTCCGAGACGGATACCGTTCAACGAATAACCGGCCAGTACATTATCGTAAATGCTCATGGTGGGAAACGGGTTCGGTTGCTGGAACACCATTCCGGCCATCCGGCGCACCTCCATCGCATTCATCGTGAGCACATTCCTTCCTTTCAGGTAAATCTCGCCCGTCGTTTTCACATTCGGATAGAGGTCGTGCATGCGGTTAATGCCGCGCAACAACGTACTCTTTCCACATCCCGAAGGCCCCATGATGGCGGTGATGGTATTGGGATAAATATCGGCCGACACATTGTCGACCGCCTTTTTACCGGGCGTATACGATATCGATACGTTCTTTAATTGTAAAATGGGTTGCGCCCCATTGGTCTCTTTTATATTTTCCATTTACGTGCAACTATTTTGGCTATCCAGTTTAATAAGAAAATGACGATGAGCAATAATAACGACGACGACCATATCAGGTCTATCAGGTTCGGATCGTTATAAAAATCCCATATCAACAGCGGAATGGCGCTCGTGGGCTCCAACACGTTCCAGTTGACGACGGTTGCGCCCAAGGCCGTCAGCATAAGAGGCGCCGTTTCGCCCATGACGCGCGATATGGCCAGCAATATCCCCGTGAAAATCCCCCCGAAACCCGAAGGAAGCAATATCTTAAACACCACATTGGTATAGGACGACCCCAATGCCAGTCCGGCTTCTTTGTACGACAGCGGCAGCATCTTCAGCGTTTCTTCCGTGGAACGCACCACCATGGGAATCATCATCATGGTGAGCGCCACGCTGCCCGCCAACGCCGAATACCCGCCCAGCGGCTTTACCACCCAACTATAGGCGATGATACCGATGACGATGGACGGGATTCCCTGCAACAGGTCGGTAAGGTAACTCACCACTTTGGCAAAACGGCTTCCGGCATGTTCCGACAAATAGATGCCGATAAACAGGCCCAGGGGGATGGTGATGATAATGGCTATGCCCACAATGAGAATGGTTCCCGTAATACCGTTCAGGATTCCGCCCGGTATCGCGTCGCCGTTCACTTTGGCGAGCATGGCGTCCATCGACGAAGGCGCCACTTCGGTAAACAGCCGCAGGTTGAAGTTCTTGTATCCTTTCGATACGACATCCCACAAAATTAGAAACAGCGGGATCATCGACAGAAAGGAAAACAGGCATACCAACACGAACATCAGTTTATTCTTTCCCGTGCGATATTTATACGAGGTTTCGGTTGATTGACGGTCCATCATACGGCAGCTAATTTTTTCATGACTAATTTCGCGATAAAATTGATGATGGCGGTGATGACAAACAGCAACAAGCCGATGGCAATCAACGCGCTTAACTTTAATCCGTCGGCTTCCCCGAACTGGTTGGCGATGATACTGGCCATGGTGTTGCCCGTGTCGCGCAATCCCGACGGGATATTATTCGTATTGCCGATGAGCATCGTCACCGCCATGGTTTCGCCCAACGCGCGCCCCAATGCCAAAATATACGAGGCCACAATACCCGAACTGGCCATCGGCAGACTGATATGTTGAATGACTTCTATTTGCGTCGCTCCCAAACTATAAGCGCCTTCCTTCAGGTTGTTGGGCACCATCGACAGGAATTCCGTACTCAGCGACGAGGCGTAAGGGATAATCATCACGGCCAGCACAATCGACGAGAGGAAGATCCCGAAGCCTTGCGCATTCACGCCCAACTCGATCACCAACGGACGCAATGTATAAAAGCCCCACAATCCGTACACGATGGAGGGGATACCCGCCAGCAAATCGACCACCGAACTGACGAACGACGAAATCTTTTTCCCTTTGAAATATTCGCCGTTGAACAGCGCTACCGGCAACGAAAAAGGCACGCACAACAGCAACGCGAAAAAAGAGGTGTAAAGGGTTCCTATTACGAACGAAAAGGCGCCGTATTCTTCGGTGGCCGACCGGGGATCCCACTCGGCATTCGACAGGAAGCCCCACACGCCGTATTCCTGAAAAACGTCCAACGACTTTCCGACGAGGGCGTAAACGATTCCTGCCGTCAGCAGCAGAATAATGACGGCCGAAGCAAAAAGCAGTATCTTAAATAGTTTATCTTTCATACTCTCTCGTTTAATGAGCGGTCTGTGCGCCGGCGGCAAGCGAGTCGGAAGGCGCTTTGCCCAACGTCAAGACTTCGTCTCCGTAATGAATCTGATCGATGAGCCGCCGCGTTTTTTCCAACGCTTGCTCCGACAAGGGGGCATAGTTGATTTGAGCGGCGATTTTTTGTCCGTCGGGACTCACCACATACCGAAGCAGGTCGATCAATTCGGTTGCTTCATCGACTGTCCGCGTTCCGTATTTCTGATCTTTGTACACCAACAGCCACGTGAAGAGGCTTATCGGATAGGCATTGGGATCGGCCGAGTCGATAATAGTCGCACGCATATCTTCGGGCAATTCGACATTCGCCGCCGCCGAAATCGTTTCCAACCGGGCATCGACATAGTTCCCCGCCTTATTTTTGAGCTTGGCGGTAGGCAATTTCAGCGTCAACGCATACTCCGACCCGATATACCCGATGGCGCCCTCGGTTTGTTGCACGATGCCCGCTACGCCGGGGTTTCCCTTGGCCGCAATACCCGCCTCCCACTTCAGCGATTTGCCCTTGCCCATCTCCTTATCCCATTCGGGACTGACCATGCATAGGTATTCCGAAAAATTGAAGGTGGTTCCGCTGCCGTCGGAACGGTAAACGGGTGTAATATCCAAATCCGGAAGGACGACGCCGGGGTTTTCCCGCACGAGTCGCGGATCGTTCCACCGGGTAATATTCCCCATATAGATATCCGAAATGAGCTTTCCCGTCAACCGCAAACTATCCACCCCCGTCAGCGTATACGCCATCACCACTCCTCCCATACAAGTGGCCACATGGATCACGTCTCCATTCATCGTGCCCTTTTCTTTATCCGTCAGAAACGCATCGCTCGCGCCGAAGTCGACCGAACGGTCGCGCAAGCTGCGTATTCCGCCGCCACTGCCGATAGCTCCGTAATTCACGCGCACCCCTTCGGATGCATGCATGTAATCGCGAAAAACAATGTTATAATATGGATAAGGGAAAGTGGCTCCGGCACCGGAAATCGTTCTACTACCGTTACTGTTGCCATTAGAGTTGGAAGAGTTGTTACAAGAAAGCAAGAGAATGACTACAACAGAAAATAAGATTGTCCTCTTCATTAATAATAAGCTTAATATCTTTCTTTTTCAAATTCACTACAAAAGTACAATACTTATATGACAAGCTTGTTACATTTTTATTACATTTTTGTTACATTTTCATCCTTGCCGAAGGCGCCGCTCGAACCCCCTTCCGATGAGACGTTTAAACAAAAAAATCGCCCGGAGCACTTACCGGACGAATGAGGCATATATTTCTTTCTTACCTGCGAGCAAGGTATTCTTCAGTAGCGATACGATAGTCATCGGCCCCACGCCACCCGGCACAGGGGTGATATACGAGCACTTGGGGGCGACTTCGTCGAAGGCCACATCGCCGGTCAACTTAAAGCCCGACTTGGTCTTGCTCGACGGTATGCGCGTCGTTCCCACATCAATCACCACCGCACCCTCTTTCACCATATCGCCTTTCAAAAACTCCGGAACGCCCAAGGCCGCGATAATAATATCGGCCTGAAGGCAAATATCCTTGATGTTTTTTGTGCGGCTGTGGCAAACCGTTACCGTACAATCGCCGGGATATGATTTTTGCATCATCAGCAACGACATCGGTTTGCCGACAATATTACTTCGTCCGAGAACGACACAATGCGCTCCCCTCGTTTCGATTTCGTACCGCTTCAGCAGTTCCAGAATGCCCGAAGGGGTGGCCGAGAGAAAGCAAGGCAAGCCCAACGCCATACGCCCCACATTCACCGGATGGAAGCCGTCGACATCCTTCCGGTAATCGATCGCCTCCGTGATTTTGCTCTCCGGAATGTGACCGGGCAGCGGAAGTTGTACGATAAAACCGTCCACATCGTCATCCGCATTCAGCCGTTCCACACACGCCAGCAATTCCGCTTCCGTCACATCATCTTCATAACGGATAAGAGTCGATTTAAACCCCACTTGTTCGCAGGCTTTCACCTTATTAGCCACATACGTTTCGCTTCCGCCGTCGTGGCCGACCAACACCGCCGCCAAATGAGGCGTCTTGCCCCCGGCGGCTTTTATTCGAGCGACCTCTCCGGCAATTTCCTGTTTTACTTGCGCCGCGATGGCTTTCCCATCAATGATTTGCATCTTATAATCGATTTTTTAATCAATTCGTAATTTGTAATTGGTAATTGGTAATTTGTAATTTGTAATTTTATCTTACCGTCTTTTCATGTTCCGCATCATAGCTTTGCCTCCGCCCGACATGGCGCGCATCATCTTGCGCATCTCGTCGAACTGCTTCAAGAGCTTATTGACTTCCGACACGCTCGTACCGCTACCGGCGGCGATACGTGAGCGGCGGCTGCCGTTTAAAATCTCCGGGTTCGTGCGCTCGGAGGGCGTCATCGACCGGATGATCGCTTCGATTCCTTTAAAGGCGTCATCGTCGATATCCAAATCCTTGATTTGCTTTCCCACACCGGGAATCATCGAGGCGAGGTCTTTCAGGTTCCCCATCTTCTTTATCTGTTGGATTTGGCCGATGAAGTCGTTGAAATCGAACTGGTTTTTGGCAATCTTCTTCTGAAGTTTACGGGCCTCTTCTTCGTCGTATTGCTCTTGGGCTTTTTCCACCAGCGAAACGATATCGCCCATGCCCAAAATACGGTCGGCCATACGTTCGGGATGGAACACGTCGACGGCATCGAGCTTTTCGCCCGTACCCACAAACTTAATCGGTTTATCGACCACCGAACGAATCGAAAGCGCCGCCCCGCCGCGGGTATCCCCGTCGAGCTTGGTCAGCACCACGCCGTCGAAGTTCAGCCGGTCGTTAAATTCTTTCGCCGTATTTACCGCATCTTGTCCCGTCATGGCATCGACCACGAACAGGATTTCCTCCGGATCGACCGCTTTCTTGATGGCCGATATTTCGTTCATCATCGCTTCGTCGATCGCTAAACGGCCGGCCGTGTCGATAATCACCAAATCCTTTCCGTGCTGACGAGCGTATTGGAGGGCATTTTGTGCGATCTTTACGGGATTCTTGTTCTCTTCTTCGCTGTAAACGCTCACGCCGATTTGCTCGCCCAGAATCTTCAACTGTTCGATAGCCGCGGGACGATATACGTCGCCGGCGACCAACAGCGGGTTCTTGCCGCGTTTCGTTTTCAGCATATTGGCCAGCTTGCCGGAGAAGGTGGTCTTACCCGACCCCTGTAAACCGGACATGAGGATAACCGCCGGATTGCCTTTGATGTTGATGTCGGTCGCCGTGCCGCCCATCAGCGTGGCCAGTTCGTCATGAACGATCTTCACCATCAACTGTTGCGGTTTCACGGCGGTAAGCACGTTTTGCCCCAAAGCCTTTTGCTTAACCGTTTCGGTAAACTCTTTCGCCGTCTTATAATTGACGTCGGCATCGAGCAACGCCCGACGAACTTCCTTCAACGTTTCGGCAACGTTGATCTCGGTGATTTTTCCTTCACCTTTTAATATTTTAAACGACCTTTCCAGCCTGTCACTTAAATTTTCAAACATATCTTTTGCGTGTGTCTTTTGAATTGGGTTACAAAGATAATAAAAATGTAATTGATGTACTAATTGGCAAATTGGCAAATTGGCAAATTAGCGAATTAGCGAATTAGCAAATTATTTAATTAGCAACGCTTGAGCAATTGCCTTCTCAACGATAGGCGCCATGATGGCGTAACCCTCTTTGTTGGGATGAACGCCATCAGGCGAAAGGCTTTCGGGCAAGCCGTTGCGTTCGTCGGCCATAGCCGGAAAGAAATCGCAATAAACGGCGCCGTGCGTACGAGCATATTCCTTCATGCGACGGTTGAGTTCGATGATCTTCGGCGCCGGTTCGAGTCCGGGGCGCCAGGGATAGTCGTACACCGGAAGCACCGAACACAGCACCACTTGGATGCCGCGCAGTTGCGCCAGCTCGGTCATCGAACGGAGATTATCTTCAATCATATCCAGCGACGAAGGGCCGGTATTCCCGGCAATGTCGTTCGTACCGGCAAGGATGACCACCACCTTCGGATATAACTTAATCACATCCTGACGGAAACGCAACAGCATCTGCGGCGTGGTCTGTCCGCCGATGCCTCGGTTAATATACGGACGGCCTTCAAAAAATTCGGGAACGATATTGATCCATCCTTCGGTGATGGAATTTCCCATAAACACGACACGGTCTTCATTCGTCCGGGGCATGCCGATCGTGGCGTTGTCGGCCCGGAAACGTTCCAAATTCGCCCAATCCTGAGCTTCGAGTTCCATACCTATGCACATAAGCATTAATACGAAAATAAATGTTGTTTTTACCTGTTTCATTGTTCAATATAATATTATGTCGAAAGTCTAAAGTCTTATGTCCCCGGTCACCCGGTCTCGTAATTCATAATTCATCTCTCATAATTCATAATTCATCCCTCATCCCTCATCCCTTCAGACGATTTCGGCGAAATCCGCCAAATGCTCATCGACAAAGCGGGCAATAGCCGAGGTTTCTTCCTCCTCTATCAGAAAGAACTCCTCTTCCAAGTCGTCGAACTGTTCAAACTCGACATACATTTCCATAAACTGCTCATCGGTCGTTTCGCGTTCCAATTCAGCACGGTGCTTATCATAAATCTCCTTGGCTTTATACAACAATTTCGAGAGTTTAGCCGCTCCGAAAAGGCGCCAAGCCTTCGCCGTGGGATTATCGAAGAGATACGATCCGTATCCGTTTTGGATGAGCTGCACGAAGCCCCCTTCGTTGATCTCCCCCTGAAAGAAACGGTGCGCGAGCAACGCATGCTGATACCCGTTGAGCTTTTCCATGTTCGAAGCATTCAAATCATTGTCGACCGCTTCGAGATACGCATCGGTAAAGGTTCTCAGGAACTCGTCCATCCCCTTCTCCGCCGCGTCGATAATTGTTTGTTCCGGAATAAGGATCATAATTCAAAATTAAATGATTCTAAAATTCGTAATTTATAATTCGTAATTTGTAATTTGTAATTTCACAGTTTTCTATACCTCACCCGCTTCGGCTCCACGTTGCCGAGACGCTGCTTCTTGTTCTCTTCGTAATCGGTATACGAACCTTCGAAGTAAAACACGCGCGAGTCACCCTCAAAGGCAAGGATATGCGTACAAATACGGTCGAGGAACCAACGGTCGTGCGAGATGACCACCGCGCATCCGGCAAAGTTTTCCAGCCCCTCCTCCAATGCGCGGAGGGTATTTACGTCGATATCGTTAGTGGGTTCGTCGAGTAATAACACATTCGCGCCCGCCTTTAACGTAAGCGCCAAGTGAAGGCGGTTACGCTCCCCGCCGGACAATACGCCGCAGAGTTTCTCCTGATCGGCACCCGTAAAATTAAACCGCGACAGGTAAGCCCGTGCATTGACCTCCTTGCCGCCGATGCGAATCAATTCCGTACCGCCCGACACAACCTGATAAACCGTTTTTTCCGGGTCGATGGCTTTATGCGCCTGATCGACATAGGCCGTGACGACCGTCTCGCCGACTTCGAAATGCCCTTTATCGGCCTTTTCCAGTCCCTGAATCAACCGGAACAAGGTGGTTTTACCCGCGCCGTTCGGCCCGATGACTCCCACGATGCCGTTGGGGGGAAGCGTAAAGTCCAGATTGTCGAACAACAACTTGTCGCCATACGCTTTGGCTACGCCGTGCGCCTCAATGACCTTGTTTCCGAGCCGCGGCCCGTTGGGAATAAATATCTCGAGTTTTTCCTCGCGTTCTTTTTGATCTTGGTTCAACAATTGCTCGTAAGAATTCAAACGCGCCTTTCCTTTCGCATGACGGGCCTTGGGCGCCAAATTTATCCACTCGAGCTCGCGCTCCAACGTTTTGCGGCGTTTGCTGGCCTGCTTCTCTTCCATCTCCATGCGTTTGGTCTTTTGTTCGAGCCACGAAGTATAGTTTCCTTTCCAGGGAATACCTTCGCCACGGTCGAGCTCGAGGATCCAACCGGCTACGTGATCGAGGAAGTAACGGTCGTGCGTGATACAAATAACCGTTCCTTTATATTGTTGCAAATGTTGTTCCAGCCAATCGATCGATTCGGCGTCCAAATGGTTCGTGGGTTCATCGAGCAGCAGCACATCCGGCTCCTGCAACAGAAGGCGGCACAATGCCACCCGGCGACGTTCCCCTCCCGAAAGTTCGCGTACGGGCTGGTCTTCGGGCGGACAACGCAAAGCGTCCATCGCCCGTTCCAAGCGGTTGTCGATGTTCCAGGCGTCGCAGGCATCGAGTTTATCCTGCAACTCCGCCTGACGGGCAAACAAGCCGTTCATCTTATCCTCGTCTTCGTAATATTCAGGCAATCCGAATTTCAGATTGATATCTTCGTATTCGGCCAACAAGTCCATCACCGGCTGCACCCCTTGGCGCACGACATCGATGGCGGTCATGTCGGGATCGAGTTTCGGATCCTGTTCAAGATAGCCGACCGAAAAACTCTTATCGGAAACGACATCTCCCTGATATTCTTTTTCTATTCCGGCAATGATTTTCAACAGGGTCGATTTTCCCGAGCCGTTCAGCCCGATGATACCGATCTTAGCGCCGTAGTAAAACGACAGATAGATATCCTTAAGTACTTGTTTATGCGGAGGAAACGTTTTATTAACCCCCACCATGGAAAAAATAATCTTTTTATCGTCGGACATATTTCTTTTTAATTAGCAAAATTAATTAGCATATTAGCATATTGGTAAATTAGCATATCAATCCCTTTCAATCTTTATTCAATCTACTTCAATCTCAACGGGCATGCAAAGATACGTCAATTTGTGCAATTTAGAAAGTATACGGGCAAGCGTACATTCACGTTAGAGGCATCAATACAATTCATAAAAGTTTAATTATCCGCATTAAATAGTTATATTTGCACGTACTAATTATATAAACAATTTATATAAACAATATGGAGGCTAAACTAACATTGAAATTAAACGAGAAGGTTATTAAGCGCGCAAAGGCATATGCCGCAAATAGAAAAATAACCTTATCGAAATTGATTGAAAACTATCTCGACAGCTTAACGCAAGAGCAAATCGACAAATGGGAAATATCTCCTTTTGTAAAAAGTATTTCTACCGGAAAAAGTATACCTGAAGATTGTGATTACAAAAAAGATTATATAAATTTTTTGGACAAAAAATATGAGTAACCCATGCAGAAACTGTTTTTTGACACGAACATTGTGATCGATTTTCTAAATGAAGTGTTGGATAAAGCAATAAACTCTAACTTTAAAGATTTTGAAGACGCCTTACAATATTATAGTGCCATCGCAAGTGGATGCGATCTAATTATTACCCGAAACGAAAAGGATTTTAAAGATGCTTTAATTCCTGTGTTAAATAGCGAAAACTACCTCAAATTATTGAAACAATATTTGTGATAGCCTAAGTTGATCGAACGAGCCGATTCTTTCTTTTTGTCAAAAGAAAATAAACCGCTATTTTTGTAACAAAATAGACAAAATATAAATGAAACAATATTTAGACCTCTTGCAGCGGGTACTCCACGAGGGCGTCCGTAAAGAAGACCGCACCGGCACAGGAACCATCAGCGTTTTCGGCCATCAGAGCCGTTATGCGTTAAGCGATGGCTTTCCGTTGATGACGACCAAAAAGATCCACTTGAAGTCGGTCATTTACGAACTCTTGTGGTTCTTGCAGGGCGATACGAATGTGAAATACCTTCAGGAGCACGGCGTGCGCATTTGGAACGAATGGGCCGACGAAAACGGAAACCTCGGACCCATTTACGGACATCAATGGCGCTCGTGGCCCGATTATAACGGAGGACACATCGATCAGATTGCCCAAGCGGTGGAAACCATCAAAAACAATCCCGACTCGAGACGCATCATGGTCAGCGCCTGGAACGTAGCCGACATCCCCAATATGAAGCTGCCGCCGTGCCATGCCTTATTCCAGTTTTACGTGGCTGACGGCAAACTGAGCCTGCAACTTTATCAACGAAGCGCCGATATTTTCCTCGGCGTACCGTTTAACATTGCGTCATATGCTTTATTGTTGAAAATGATGGCGCAGGTGACCGGATTACAGGAAGGCGACTTCATCCATACCCTGGGCGATGCACACATTTACCTGAACCATCTCGAACAGGTGAAACTGCAACTCTCACGCGATCCCCGTCCTTTGCCGCAGGTGAAGTTGAACCCGGAGGTGAAAAATATCTTCGATTTTCATTATGAGGATTTCGAATTGACAGGATACGATCCGCATCCGCATATTAAAGGCTCCGTCGCCGTCTAAAAAGAGTTGAGAATTCAATGATTCAACAATTCAAACATTCGTAATTCGTAATTTGTAATTCGTAATTTGTAATTTGTAATTTGTAATTCGTAATTCATCTCTAATTTATGAACGCCAATCATTTATCAACAAAACCCATCGCAATCATCGTCGCTTTAGACGAACGTAACGCCATAGGGCGCGACGGCGGATTACTGACGCACCTACCCAACGACTTGCGTCACTTTAAAAACAGGACTCAGGGACATACCGTGGTAATGGGGCGGCGTACATTCGAATCGCTGCCGAAGGGCGCCCTGCCCCATCGCGTGAATGTCGTTGTCACGTCCGGCAATAGAGCCGACTACCCCGGCTGCACCGTAGTCCGTTCGTGGGAGGAAGCGCTCGAAAGCCACACCGATGAAACGCAGTTTTTCGTCATCGGAGGCGGGCAACTTTATCGCACGGCATTACCCGTCGCGGACACATTGTACCTGACGCGTATCCATCACACGTTTACGGATGCCGACACCTTTTTCCCGGAAATCGATTTTTCACAATGGACGCTCACGGAAGAGGAAACGCATCCATCTGACGAAAAGCATCCGTATGGCTATTCTTTTCAAACGCTACGAAAGAAAAACGCCCAATAATAAACCGATAATGAATCATTTATTATCTATTTTTTGAACTATCCTCCCACAACATGAGTTATATTCTGTAGTAAAACATATCGAATAACTTTTTTTTAGTTGAATTAGTTGAAATGGCTCCGAATAGAACATGGAAAAATTTTTTAGAAGGCGATTCTTCTTCTTTTGGAGAACTTTACAACGAATACTTTCAAGAGCTTTTCATGTATGGTTTGAAGTTGGGCTTTACACAAGAAACCGTGCAGGATGCTGTCCAAGATGTGTTTTACACCATTTATGTTTCCAGAAACAAACTCGACTATGTCGATAATATAGAGTTTTATTTACTTCACTGTCTCAAAAACCGGCTCTTCGATTTATATAAGCAAGAAGAAAAAATCTCGGCTGTATGTTATGATGATCTTATCGTAGAAGAAGATCAAACCATTGTCGATCAAATGATGGAGAAAGAGGAACAAGACGAATTGAGAAAAAAAGTACAAAAACTGGTGAAGGGTTTATCTCCTAAACAACGCAAAATTATTTATTACCGTTATCAACTGAACCTTAATTACAATGAAATAGGCATTATCTTGAAGCTCCATCCCACTTCGGTTAAAAAAGCATTCCACCGCGCCATCAAAAAAATAAAAGACGATTCGGGAAGCTCTTTTCGTTCCATTTTACTTGCCCTATACTATTAAAGAAAGTTAATAAAGTCTCCCTTCTTTTTATCATACAGTCTTTATATAAATTCGATAAAAGACTTCGAAATCAAAGATATCTTGAGTTACATGAGAATATCTTTTTTATAGGACTGATATGAATCACATGAATAATAGAAAAGCTGCGCATTTTTACACAAATAGCAGCGACTTTTTACGCGACGACCTTTTTGTTTATTGGAGGATACATCCAACACAGGAACTTGAGGATTACTGGAATACTTTTATTCTCGAGTATCCCGAATTGAAACCTTTGTTGGCTGAAGCGAAGCAAGAATTTGAAAAAATAAGAGACCTCCAAACGATCGTTATAGAAGAGGGTATTCGTGAATCTATCGAAGAAGAACTTCATAAAAGAATCTATCGGCACAAAACAAAAAAAATACGTCGCTTTTATTCGATCTCCGCTGCCGCCGTTTTGGCAGCCCTCATCGTATCCGCTATTTTTATGAGAAACCTCCGTACGGACTCTCCCGAGGAAGTTTTCATCGGCGAAATTATCGACAAGAATGAAATACAGCTTCTTTCGGGAAATAACCGGTTAAATCTTAAGAACAATGCCAAACTCGATTTGTCTGAAAAGAAAAACAATATGATTATCGAGGATTCCATCTCTCAAACCGAAATAGAACTGAAGGAAAACGAAATCAATAAACTCATCGTACCGTTCGGGCAACGCACTTCTCTTATTCTGGCCGACGGTTCAAAAGTATATGTAAACTCCGGAAGCGTCATGGAATTTCCTTCGGCGTTTTCACCTGACAGCCGTGAAATTAAAATAGAAGGTGAGTTATTTATTGAAGTCGCTAAACGAAATAATACTCCGTTTATCATTCACACCCCTCACTCACAGATAAAGGTATTGGGCACGTCTTTTAATGTATCGGCTTACACCGACGATTCGAAAGAGTCCGTTGTTTTAGTAAACGGCTCGCTTCAAATAGCTTCCAACAATCGTAGTGTATTATTAGAGCCCAACCAAATGGCGGAAATTCATAATGGAAATATAAGTAGTAAAATCGTCGATGTATATGAGTACATTAGTTGGAAAAACGGGTTTATTCAATTGAATAAAACTCCTTTAAACGAAGTCTTAAAGAAGATCGGGAGATATTATAATGTAAAGTTCATCTACCCTAAAGAGCTCAGTCTACAGACTCAAACATGTTCCGGAAAACTATTTCTTTCCGAGGACTTGAACGATGTCCTGAATGCTTTTTCTCAAATGACCGCCTTACTTTACGAATACGAAGAGAATGAGGGCGGAACAATAATGGTCAGAAAGAACAGTATCCCTTAAGAGAATCGACGTGCTTTTCAGAATGAAAGCCGTTACGCATGTATAAAAAATAAAGAATGAATCGATAAAAATGAACAACAAAAACGGATGCCTATGGAAAGATTAAAATGAAAGAACGGAACATGAAAAAGTCGAATAATGCGCCAACATTATTCGACCGAAAACGAATCATAATTTAGCATGTAGTAATAAATTAAAATTCAACAACAAAGATATGCAAAAAACAAACAAATCAAGAAAGAGCGCTTTAAAAATAAACAACAAGCTCTTAAAAATCATGAAAATATATTTTCTAATTTCGTTTTTCTGTATTTTTTCTATCACAGCGGAAAACATTTATTCCCAATCCAAATCGATTTCCGTGGAATTAAAGAATATGAAACTGAAAGATGCCTTTAATCAAATAGAAAAAAACAGTGATTATTTATTTCTTATTATGGATAATTCGGAAAAAGAATTAAACCGCAGAGTCAATGTAAACATGAACAACAAGAGCATTGATGAAGTGTTGAGCCTCTTGTTAAGAAACACCGATTTATCCTATACCATCGTGAAAAGGCAAATTGCCATATTTAAGAACAAGTCCTCCGACGATAAATCATCAGTCGCTATTGCTCCCATAAAAGAAGCGGAACAAACAAAGAAAACCATCCAAGGGAGCGTAGTAGATAAGAACGGAGAACCGATTATCGGAGCAAATATCATTGAAGCCGGCACGGCCTCCAATGGAACCATTACCGATATCGACGGCAAATTCTCTTTGCAAGTGGAAGAGAATGCCTCCTTGCGCATTTCTTATATCGGTTATTTATCGCAAGAAATTTCAACGGCAGGAAAAACGTCGTTCAATATCGTGTTGGAAGAAGATAACAAATCGTTGGAGGAAATTGTAGTGGTAGGGTTCGGCACACAAAAGAAAGCCAATCTTACCGGAGCCGTCTCTTCGGTGAATGTAGAAGAAGTTTTAGGTAGCCGCCCGCTCCCTGATGTCGGACGCGGACTTCAAGGTACTATCCCGGGACTTTCCATTGTTGTGCCGAGTGGTGAAGTGGGCTCTGACCCGGTTATAAAAATCCGGGGACAGATAGCCTCTATTGCAGGCTCAAGCGATCCTTTGATTTTGGTGGATAACGTGGAAATCCCCAGCATTCAATTAATCAATCCGAACGATATAGAAACCATCTCCGTATTGAAAGATGCCGCTGCCAGTTCCATTTATGGAGCTAAAGCAGCCTTTGGCGTCGTACTTATTACAACGAAAAAAGGAGCTAAAACCGATAAATCGGAAATATCCTACTCTTCCAATTTCGTTTGGCAAAACCCTTTCAAGAAAATCGAACTTGCAGGTATAGAAGGGTTGGAATACACCGTAGATGCTCATCGGAATATGAAGGGGGCGGGAGCTGCCGGAGGTTTTTGGCGTGTTGACGAAGAAAGCTTGGAGAAAATCAGAGAATGGCAAAATCTATATGGCGGAACTATTAATAATTCAGATCCCGTTTTATATGGCCGGGATTGGATTTTTGACGGGACAGATAAATACGGCTACAGGATTTATGACCCGGTAGATGCTATGGTAAAGAATAATGCATTCTCGCAAAATCATAATCTGTCTCTAAATGGAAAACGGAATGATACGAATTATAATCTGAGCTTGGGGTATCTGGGACAAGAAGGTATGATGAAACCGGCAAAACATGATGACTTTTCACGATTCACCAGTAGCATTAACTTATCGACCAAAGCAACCGATTTCTTAACGATACGTGGAGGAGTGATGTATTCGGAAGCTACAAAACGTTATCCCAATGCAAGCAGTACATGGGGTTTTGCCGCCGACCCTTGGCTCTATTTATATCGATGGAGCAGACTTTTCCCGATTGCTACAACAGAACATGGACAAGAAATTCATGATGCTTATTGGGATACAAAGAATACTAACGATGTGATTAAAAAGAACCGGTATACCAATCTGAATCTGGGAACGACTATCGATTTTACAAACAATTGGAACTTGATAGCCGATTATTCCTACAGTACACAAGTAAACACAAATACATCGTCTCTTCCTGTTTCTTCCGCCTTAGAACATTGGTATGCTCCGGTTCCTTGGAGGGATGACGATGGCAATCAGGTCTATGTAAACAACGAAGGTCAGATAGTGGAAAATGAAGGGATCGCAGCTTATCGTTTCTATAATTCGAATTACGTAACGGAAGAACAAAGCTATTATTATAAAAACAGCTTTATCTCTAATAAACACACCTTCAATGCCTATTCTACTTACTCTCTAAATCTGCGGGATATTCACCAATTTAAATTCATGCTAGGTTCGAATATCGTTGCTTATAGAGATGATAGCCATTGGTCGAATAGAACACAATTGTGGAATAAAGACAATCCTCAATTCGAATTCACTAAAGGTGCAGAAACGGTAGGTGGAGACGCAAATTGGGATTCGCAATTTGGTTTTTTCGGCCGCATCAACTATTCTTTCTCCGATAAATACTTATTAGAGGCGAATTTACGCCGTGATGCCACTTCCAAATTCCCTACACGATTGCAATGGAGATGGTATCCCTCATTTTCCGGCGGTTGGATTGTGTCGGGTGAGAAATTTATGGAACCGTTACAACCGGTACTAAGCTTTGCTAAATTGCGCGCTTCGTGGGGTTCTATCGGAGATCAAAGTGTACGCAATGGTCTCTATCTGGCGATGATGGATCCGGGAAAAAACTCATGGCTTACCAGCGACGGCCAACAATTTTTCCAATTGGGGACTCCGAATCCAATTTCAGACGGCATTACATGGCAAGAAATTCAAACGATTAACACCGGGTTTGATTTACGTTTTTTTAAAAACAAACTTGGACTCACTTTCGAATGGTATCAAAGAGACACTAAAAACATGATTATACCGGGTGAGGCATTACCTGCCACATATGGTGCAGATGCCCCTCAAGGAAATTTCGGGAATTTGCGTACACGCGGCTGGGAAATCTCTGCCGACTTTAGTCATCAGTTCGGAAACGGATTGCGCCTCACAATGAATGCGAATATTTCGGACGCGATTACCGATATTACCAAAGGTGCTGATTGGAATACTCCTTGGGAAAACAGGCTACTAAGTAATAATTTTGCTACAGGGCGTCGCTATGGCGACATCTATGGTTTTGTAACCGATCGCCTGTACCAAAAAGAAGATTTTGTCTATGACGACAAAGGTAATATCCAGCAAACCACCATTATTTGGGATGGAACAGCAAAACGTACCAACCAATTAGCTGGAAATAATCCTGTATACCAAACTTATTTTGAAGACGGTAATCAGGTGATGCTCATTGCTCCGGGGGATGTCAAATTTGTCGATGTGAATGGTGACGGATATATTACCCCTGGAAAAAACACATTTGGGGATCCCGGCGACCAAGTGGTAATAGGTAATTCTACACCACGTTATGAATATGGATTGCGCTTGGGCGCCGACTACAAAGGGTTCGACGCATCTATATTTTTCCAAGGAATTGGAAAAAGAAAAATATGGGGAGCCGGACAATTAGCGATCCCCGGATATTTTCCAAAAGAGGGCGCCATGCCACAAGCTATTGCCGAAAATTATTGGAGAGAAGACCGAACGGATGCCTTTTATCCCCGAGCATGGAATTTAGGGGGCAGTAACGAGGGGTTCGTGATGAGGAAACAAAACCGTTATATGTTGAATATGGCCTATATGAAAATAAAAAATATTACGTTCGGCTACAGTTTCCCCCAAAATATTTTGCATCACATTTACTTATCAAATGCGCGTGTATATGTTTCGCTGGAAAACTTCTTCACTTTCGACAAACTGCGTGGACTTCCCATCGATCCCGAAGCAATTTCCGGATACTCGCCGCTCAAATCCAGCGGATATAACAGCGATCGAACAGGGACAGGCAATCCATCATTTAAATCCGCTTCAGTCGGCGTACAAATAAGTTTATAATACATAAAAACAGAATAAAATGAAAAATAAAATAATTATCATCTCTTTATTTTGGATGCTTCTCTTCATTTCGGGATGCGAAGACTTTCTCGATCGCCCGCCTTTAAGCAATGAAAACGACGAAACGGCATGGACTAGCGAGGATAAGGTTCGGCTATATGCCAACCAATTTTATACGGGTTTCTTTACCGGATATAGTACCGATGTATCGTTATTCAACGACGATGTCGTACAACGGGGAAATCAAGGTAATTTTACGCGCTCTGTTCCCAACAGCAATATATGGAGTATGAAGACATTGCGTTCCATCAATATTCTGATAGACAGGGTAGGAAACAGAATGCAGGATATTCTCCCGGAGGAAGCCTATAATCATTGGATGGGGATAGGCCGTTTTTTTAGGGGTATGGAATATGCTGACCTGGTTTTCACCTATGGAGATGTTCCTTATTATGACCATGTTGTGAGCGACATAGATATGGACGACTTATACAAGGCACGCACTCCCCGAAACAACGTAATGGATGCTGTTTACGATGACTTGCAATTTGCCTTCCAAAACGTGCGATTGAACGACGGCGATCAAACCGTAAATAGGTATATCGTAGCCGGATTTATTTCACGAATCGCATTATACGAAGGGACCTGGCAAAAATATTATTACAAAAATAACGAACGCGCTACAAAATTCCTGACATTAGCAAAAGAGGCTTCCGAATTTATTATAAACAGTAATAAATATTACATTGACTCAGATTTTAGGACCTTATTCACATCGAACGATCTTAAAAGTAATAAAGAGTGTATTCTTTTCCGGAATTATAACGCTGAAATAAAAGTAACACACAGTGTAGCGCATTATAATAATCCGGCCAACTCCATCAACTACGGGGGAACGACGGATTTGCTCAAGGCATTCCTCTGCGTTGACGGAAACGTATGGCAAAACTCCACGACAGAAGGAGCGAAAGATTTTACAATTGCGAATTTAGTAAAAACTCGGGATTCACGCTTTGAAGGAACATTTTATGACAAACCCGAGATCAACGCAAAAGGTTCCTTTCTGTTCCCCGTCAAATTTTTCCCCCGATATGGAATAAAAGCAGTGGAAGAAACAGGAACGGTTCCCAACGAACTAAAAGGATCCAATAATGTTACCGATGCTCCAATTTTGCGCTACGCGGAAATATTACTCAATTGGATTGAATCGAAAGCGGAGTTGGCAACTATTGGGGGTTCAGCCGTAACTCAGGAAGATATAGACGCCTCCATCAATAAAATCCGTGACCGTCCATTAGCTCCGGAAGCAGTGGAGAAAGGAGTCCAAAAAACAAAAGCCATGATGCTGGATGCCTTACCGAATGACCCAGCCAAAGATCCGAATGTTTCTTCTTTATTATGGGAAATCCGCAGGGAACGTCGCATGGAATTTATCTTTGAGAATTTACGTCTTGCCGATTTGAAACGTTGGGCTAAACTCGAATATATGGATACCGATATGCATTCCGAATTACTGTCAGGCGCCTGGGTAAACTTTCCAGTAGAAGCGAAAGACCAACTTACGGCTGGAAACGCAAATGAATTTTCCGTAACAAAAGCCGATGGAACCACAATCGTTTATAATGGTAATAATAATGCAGAAATGGTAGGCTTCTATAAAGCAACCGTTACGAAAGGGCGCCAACCGTTCCTTAATCAAGTAAATGTGAATCCTTATTTGTCGCCGGTAGGTAAAACCCAAATGGATAATTATGAAAGCAAAGGCTATAAACTTCAGCAAACCCAAGGTTGGCCTCAAAATTAATTAATTAAACTGATTAAAATGATTAGCAATATGCAAAAAATAAAATACACATTATTAATCGGATTGGCAACGGCATTCTTTTCTCTCTTTCTCACCTCGTGCGGAGAAAACTATCCGGAAAACATCGAGTCTCCTAATCAAGTTGTGTTGAAATCCATAAAGATTGTCAATGCAGGAAAAGAAGGGAATACTGTTGTAGAAGGTGTTATAGATGAAAACGCCAAAACAGTGTGGTTCCCGAGAATCGATCCCGAAACAAATCTTTCGGCTATCAAATTCGAAGCAGAAATGTCCGATGGTGCGAAATTAAACCAAGAGGCTTATGAATTTTCTTTCGAAGAAGGAAACGATGCAAAAACCATTGTAATAAAAATCGTCAATGAGCCTCGGTTTCGTGAATATTTCGTAACTCTAAGATTGAATATCCCCGTATTTGGTGCCGATTTCAATAAATTCCAAATCTATGATAATACGAACAATGAACTCGGTAATCCGGTGTATCCTTCGTTCAAAGGATTAAGCACCAGAGGAACGGGCTTCGACGGTGAACATGTACTAATTGTTACTCGTGCCACCGAGGGGTCCCATCTACTGAAAGTGGAAGATTTAAAGAAAAATGAAATCAAGCCCATTCCCCTGAATCTAACAGGAGTTGCGGGAGGGACATTTGTCGTTAACTGTGGCGCGCAAATACACGGACATACTTATATCGCGAACCTTTCGGGAGGATTAGTCTCTCCCTTGAAAATCTATCATTGGACCGATCCTACGAAAGAGCCGGAAGTGATAGCAAACATCAATAAAGCGAACATCGAAGGAGCAGGAGCACGGCACGGCGATAACCTTTCGGTAAATGTAGATGAAAATGGAAACGGATACATGTTTTTTGGAGATAATGCCGTTACTCAAATTCTTCGGTTGAAAGTGACCAACTTCACGTCCATCTCAGAACCGACAATACTGCCTACTCAAACCGGTGTAACGGGTTTTATGAATATGAACAGAGTCGGTAAAACCGAAGAATATCTGCTTACCGGATACGAGGTCCCAATCATGGTTACCAGCAACGAAGCGCAGGTATCCTATAAAATGAAAAATGCGTCCATCCCTCTCACCGGTTCCGACCCGCGTGTGGTTTACTTCAATGATGAACGTTATTTATTGATGACAACGGCTGCACGCCGAGGCGATGATGCGGTTGCAATGTATGTATATGATATTACCAAAGGTAGCAGCATTGCCGAAGCATTGAAGATTTTTGAAGAAGGGACTATGCAGCCTTTATATCAATATCCGTTATTAGGTCCTATAAACTCGGCGCCATCGACTCAAAGCGGTTGGTTTGTAGAAAAAGATGCGGAAGGAAATGACGATAAATTATTATTATTTTCGGCATCGGCGGATGCAGGATTCGTAATTGTTGAATTTCCCAAGAAAACGTTGGACGATTAATTCTGTATAGAGATAAATTCAATACATAGGCGATAAACTTTTTGCCGTTTATAATACACTTCTCAAAAAGTTTATCGCCTTATTTATGATATAATTCTTATTTTAAATTGAAAGATGAAAAAACTTTTATTTTATACCTCTATTATATCCTTGGCGATAGTATCTTTTTTTTCCTGTAATAAAGATCCGGAAATAGACATAGACAATCCGGATAAACCAACCGTTCCGGAAGAATCGGAACTTATTTTTCCTAAGAAAGAAATGAGAGCCGTATGGATAGCGACGGTTTGGGGTTTGGACTGGCCCATGGAAAAATACGATCCGGAGGTTCAAAAACGACAATACATTACGTATCTGGATAAATTGAAAGAACTGAATATGAATGCAGTATTCTTTCAGGTAAAAGGGATGGGCGATGCTTTTTATAATTCTCCTTATGAACCCTGGTGCAAGTGGATTACCGGAGACAGGGGAAAAGATCCCAGATATGACGTGCTTGCCTTTATGATTGAGGAAGCTCATGCAAGAGATATCGAATTCCATGCATGGATGAACCCATATCGAATTGCCACAAGAACAAATAACGCCACGCCTTATCCGGAACTTCATCGCTCTGTAAAACCGGAATGGGTGCTCAGTCATGAAAAAATTCAAATATATAACCCTGCATTACCCGAAGTAAGGCAACGTCTTGCCGATATCGTCAAAGACCTGATAACGAAATACGATGTCGACGGCATTCATTTTGACGATTATTTTTATCCGGATCCCTCTTCGGCAGGTACGATGGTATCTGATAAACAAGATTATGAAAAATACGGGGCGGAGTTTTCCTCTATCGAAGATTTTCGGAGGGCAAATGTCGATAAAACCATCAAAGGAGTTTATGATGCCATCGTTGCCACGAAGCCGGAAGTCGTTTTTTCTGTGTCGCCTGCGGCAAATCCCGATTATAGTCTTAAAACGCTATATGCTGATGTCTCCAAGTGGTGTAAAGAAGGATGGGTAGATATCCTCATACCGCAATTATATCAGGAGATCGGAAATTCTTATAACGATTTTCAAACGCGGCTCAACTGGTGGTCGCAATACAATGGAAAAGCCCTATTGATGGTAGGCCATGCATTATACAAGTTTGGAGACGGCACTAGCCCATCCGCCTTTCAATCGACTCAGGAATTAGACCGGCAATTTGAGTTGACCAAACGGAACAAGAAAGTAGTAGGGAATGCGATGTACAGTGCAAGATATCTATTATTCAATAAAATCGAAATAACCGACAAACTGGCATCTATTTACAAAAACGAAGCGGTTATTCCATTCGCCGGACGTAGTGTTGCTCCTGCCCCATCAGAAGCAAAAGACATTAAAATAGAAAACAATCGCTTGATATGGAATACAACGGGAGACGTAAAATCGATTGTATATTATTTTTCCGATCTGAAAAAAGAAGGACAAGTGTTGGGAATGACGAAAGACAATAGTATGGACGTAAAGTTAGCAGGACATTATTGTATAACGACAATGAATAAGGATAACAAAGAAAGTAACCCTTCCGAATTAATAGAAAAGAAGTGACGGAATATATCCAATAAATCGATAATATTCATTATTTTTGCTGGAATTATTGAATAATACCGTCGTCGGCCTATTCTATTGAAATATGAAAAGATTTATTATTTTTATTTTTGCATTTGCGCTTATTTTCGAATCCTTTTCTCAAGAACAGAAAATAACCAATTCAGATATCAGGCAATCTGTCTCTTCGTCTTTTTCGGCCATCTATCAGGAAATAATGCAACATCCGGGGAGAATCACAGTCGATAGTACCGCTTTGAACGATCGTCAAAAGTCGATTGAACTCTTTGCAGGACTTTCGCTTTCTTATATGCCCATGCGTGAAGAAACGGTAAAACGCCTTTATGACAGTGTGCGATATTACCTTCCGGCAGACAAGAAAAAATTCGCTATCCGCATAGTTACCGACGGACAGGAAATATCGGAATTAATACCCAACATTCATCGACGGCAAACAAAAAAAGACAAAAGCCGTATCATTGCACAGAAAGTCAAGACGCCATTAATAACAAATGTATCCTCTCCGGTTCAGCACTTCGAACAGGGACTAACGAACAATCATATCGCTTTGTGGCAAAGCCACGGATGGTATTACGAGCAAAAACTCTCCCGATGGGAATGGCAACGCGCGCGTATTTTCCAAACCGTCGAAGACCTCTATACACAGAGTTATGTCGTCCCGTTTTTGGTGCCGATGCTCGAAAATGCCGGCGCCAACGTATTGCTTCCCCGCGAACGGGATTATAATACGCACGAAATCATCATTGATAACAACGGCAGTTCGCGGGGTGCGGAATACACGGAACAAAACGCCCGTGAACAATGGCAAAACACGTCATCTCCGGGTTTCGCAAATCCGAAAAAGTTTTATGTCGACGGCGAAAACCCGTTCAGGATGGGCACGGCACGACAAATCAAAACGATTACAAAAGGAAATGAAAGCGCCATTACGTGGACGCCCGACATTCCCGAAAAAGGCGTTTACGGCGTCTATGTCTCCTATCAAACGTTGCTAAATAGCACCGACGAAGCCTTGTACCGGGTGTATCATGCGGGAGGTCAAACCGACTTTTCGGTTAATCAGCAGATGGGCGGCGGCACATGGATTTTTCTCGGATCATTCCTTTTCGATCAGGGAAAAAACCATCGCATTGTCTTGACGAACAAGACTCGTAAAGCCGGACGGATTGTTACCGCCGATGCGGTGAAAATCGGCGGCGGAATGGGAAACATCGCCCGCATGCCTCATCCGGAGGGATTCGAAGAGGAAAACACAAAGAGTTCCGACAGGCTTGCGGATAAGCAAAAATTGCGCCCTGCCGTATCGTTCGAGCCTGAAATCAGCGGCTATCCGCGTTACACCGAAGGCTCCCGTTATTGGTTGCAATGGGCCGGTGCGCCGGACAGCATTTACAATCGCAGCGAAAGTAAAAACGACTATACCGATGATTACCAAAGCCGCGGGTTCTGGGTGAATTATCTCGCCGGAGGCTCTTCCGTCCTTCCCCGCGAACAGGGATTGCATATACCCGTCGATTTGGCGTTCGCTTTTCATTCCGATGCCGGAACAACCTTGAACGATAGCATTATCGGAACACTCGGTATTTATATGACGCATCACAATGATGAACATTTCGAGAACGGCCGTTCACGATGGGCATCCCGCGATCTGACGGATTTGATTATGGATGAAATCGTATCCGACATACGGCGCGAGTTCGAGCCTAATTGGACGCGCCGCCACATGTGGAACCGCTCATACAGCGAAGCGCGGGTCCCCAATGTCCCTACCATGTTACTCGAATTGCTGTCGCATCAAAATTTGGCAGACATGCGCTACGGACTCGATCCGACTTTCCGCTTTACCGTCAGCCGCGCCATCTATAAAGGAATGCTCAAATTCATCGCCGGACAATACAACCGCCCCTATGTCGTGCAACCGTTACCGGTGCAACAATTCAGCGCAGCATTTACCGGAGAAACAGAAATCGAGTTGAAATGGGAGGAGACACCTGATGCGGCCGAACCTACGGCAAAAGCGCAACAATACATCATCTATACGCGCATCGGCGACGGCGGATTCGACAATGGAACCCCGGTTGACAAGAACGTCTATCGACTTCGCATAGAAAAAGACAAAATATACCGTTTTAAAGTGGCGGCCGTCAACGGCGGAGGGCAAAGCTTCCCGTCGGAAATCCTTTCCGTATGCCGTAAAAGCGACGAAAAAGGCGTTGCGCTTATCGTAAACGGCTTCACGCGCGTATCCGCTCCGTTCTCTTTCTCTTCAAGCGACGGTATCGCGGGCTTTGTCGGGCGCATAGACAATGGCGTGCCTTATCTTTCGGAACATCAGTTTATCGGGCAGATGCACGAGTTCCGCCGCGTCATCCCGTGGATGGATGACGACGCATCGGGATTCGGCGACAGCGACGCCAATTACGAAACGACACCGATCGCCGGCAATACATTCGATTATCCCTATATCCACGGACAATCGTTCGCGAAAGCAGGTTATTCTTTCGTTTCATCAAGCGCACAAGCTATCGCACAGAATGCCGTCCGACTGGATGATTACCGCGTAATCGATTGGATTTTAGGAAAACAACGGGAATGGACCGTTGCACGCGGAGCCATGCCGCCGAAATATAAAACGTTCTCACCGGTAGAACAACAACTCATTGCGGAATATTGTAAACGTGGCGGAAACCTGATTGTCAGCGGCGCTTTTGTGGGAACGGATCTTTGGGACAATCCTTTCGCCACCGAAAACGACCGCAAATGGGCGCAGGAAACATTAAAGTTCAAATGGCGCAACAATTACGGCGCCGTCACAGGCAACATCAAATCGGTCGCCTCGCCTTTCGCATCCCTACAAGGAAGTTACAAGTATTATAATGAATTGAACAGCGAGAGTTACGTAGTCGAGAATCCCGATGCGGTCGAGCCCGCCGGCAAAAACGCTTATACCGTCTTTCGGTATTCGGAAAACAACCTGAGCGCGGGAACGCTTTATAATGGCGATGCGTATTCGACGTGCGTATTGGGCTTTCCCATTGAATCGGTGAAAGAGCAAGCGAAAAGAGACGAATTACTGAAAGGTATTTTACAAGCGATGGGATTATAATTACAAATGACAAATGACAAATGACGAATGACAAATGACAAATGACGAATGACAAATGACGAATGACGAATTAAGCCGAAGGTCTACAAAAGTCATAAGAGTCAAGGTCTAACGACCGGAAACCGGAGACTGATGACCAGCGACTGATGACCGGAGACTGATGACCGGAGACTGATGACCGGAGACTGATGACCGGAGACCACCGGTAACATAAGACATAAGACTTTAGACAAAAACCGGGCGAAGCCCGAATAGCAAAAGACAATATGAAAAAGATAAACGCTTTTATTCTTTATTCGCAGCCCGAACAGGCTGTCAAGACTGTGGCCGCCCTTCAACAATCGGAGTTGGTGAATACCATTTATCTGCTTGCTCCGCAAAAAGGATTACAACCGTTGCAAGGGACGGAAATCATCGAAATAGACTCGATACAAAGTACCCGCACGATTCAAGCCATTGCCGAAAGATCCACTTCGGAATACACGCTTATTTATCAAAAATCGAGTGTGCTCCAACTCGGCTATTTCGCATTGGAACGCATGTTGCGGATAGCTGAAGACTCTTCCGCCGGAATGGTATATGCCGACTATTACGCGATGGTCGACGGAACGAAAAAGAACCATCCCGTTATCGATTATCAGGAAGGCAGCCTGCGCGATGATTTTAACTTCGGCTCGCTCCTCGTTTACCGTTCACAAGCGCTGAAAGATGCCACCGGAAAGATGAGCGGCATCGATTACCGGTATGCGGGACTTTATGACCTGCGGCTGAAAGTATCGCAAGCCCATCCGCTGGTACATATCAACGAATATCTCTATACGGAAATCGAAGAAGACACCCGTAAATCGGGCGAGAAAATATTCGATTATGTCGATCCCAAAAACCGCAAAGTACAAATCGAAATGGAACAGGTTTGTACAGAACATCTGAAAGACGTAGGCGCATTTCTGAAGCCTCAATTCAAGACGATTGCGTTTAACGACACACATTTTGAGTTCGAAGCATCCGTCATCATCCCCGTGCGCAACCGCATCAAGACCATTAGCGACGCCATCGAATCGGTATTAAAGCAAAAAGCCGCTTTCAAATTCAATCTTATTATCATTGATAATCATTCGACAGACGGTACGAGCGAAGCCATTGAGAAATTTACCCACGATAAACGGGTCATCCATCTCCTCCCCGAACGCGACGATTTAGGTATCGGCGGATGCTGGAACACAGGTGTGCATCACCCCCAATGCGGAAAATTCGCCGTACAACTCGACAGCGACGACGTTTACAGCAGCGAAAACACCCTTCAAACGATTGTCGACGCGTTTTACGAACAGAACTGCGCGATGGTTGTCGGGACGTACAAGATGACGAACTTCGCCATGGAAGAGATTCCTCCCGGTATTATCGATCACAAGGAATGGACTACCGAAAACGGGCGTAACAACGCGCTGCGCATTAACGGTCTCGGCGCTCCCCGCGCTTTCTACACGCCGGTTCTTCGCGATATAAAAGTCCCCAATACAAGCTACGGCGAGGATTATGCGTTGGGATTGAATATCTCCCGCAACTATCAAATCGGCCGCATTTACGACGTACTGTATCTTTGCCGCCGTTGGGAAGACAATTCCGATGCGTCGCTCGATATTGTCAAGATGAATGCGCATAACACCTATAAAGACCGTATTCGCACATGGGAACTGCAAGCGCGAAAAAAACAGAAGTAAAAACATCTATAATAAAGATTCACCCCATGCACACTAAATAAAAAATCAATAATGAATGAACCTTTGATACAAGTCGGCATTCTGCAAAAACAGCAACAAATAAAATTTGCATTGCTTACTGCCTATAAGCTGCAAGGCAGGCTATTTCCCCCGGGCGATTATTCGGTGGAATTATCTTCCGGGAAGATATGTTTTCAGGAAAAACTCTATGACGAGATCACCTTCGAGTCGGATCACTTGCATACCGATTCGTTTCAATTGAACGATGTGATTATCGGCGTCAACTTTCATTGGGAAAGGAAAGAAGACCAACGGTTCCTGGGAGGATTAAAGTTTATCGTAGAAGATAACGGTATTACCGCTATCGACATTGTGTCATTGGAAGATTATCTGACAAGCGTTATCTCGTCCGAAATGAGCGCGACGAGTTCGCATGCGTTGTTAGAGGCGCATGCCGTCATTTCAAGAAGTTGGCTGTTGGCACAACTCTATAAAAACAAACATATCGACAGGCAAAACGATACCTACCAAACAGCTTTTATTACCGCCACCGAAATTGTCCGATGGTACGACCGGGAAGACCATAAGAATTTCGACGTCTGCGCCGACGATCACTGTCAACGCTATCAAGGCATCACCAAACAATCCACAAAATTGGTAGAAGAGGTCGTTAAGAAAACGCATGGAGAAGTGCTGATGTACGGCGACGACATTTGCGACGCCCGTTTTTCGAAATGCTGCGGAGGCATAATGGAAGCCTTCGAAAACGTGTGGGAGAATGTCCCCCACCCTTATCTGCAAGCAAAACCGGACAACGCCATCGAAGGATACTCCGCTCCCGATCTTACCGTAGAAGAGGAAGCGGAGAAATGGATACGCTCTTCTCCCGATGCTTTCTGCAACACAGCGGATGCCAACGTGCTGCGGCAGGTACTGAATGATTACGATCAGGAGACAGCCGATTTTTATCGTTGGAAAATAGTCTATTCACAAGAAGAATTATCGTCGCTGATCGGGCAACGTTCCGGAATCGATTTCGGAGAGATACTCGATTTGATTCCGTTGGAACGAGGGGCTTCGGGACGGATCATCCGCTTGAAGATCATCGGGACGGAACGCGTAATGACGATCGGAAAAGAGCTGGAAATCCGCCGCACCTTATCGAAATCGCATCTCTATAGTTCGGCGTTCGTAGTCGACACGGAAGATGAAAACGAAGAGGGCATTCCCCAAACCTTCACCCTTACCGGCGCCGGATGGGGACATGGCGTAGGACTTTGCCAAATAGGAGCCGCCATGATGGCCGAAAAAGGATACGACTACAAAGCAATACTACACCATTACTTTCCGAACGCAGAAACAGGCGTAAAATATTAATTACTAATTACTAATTACTAATTACTAATTACGAATTACTAATGACTAATGACTAATGACTAATTACGAATGACGAATGATGGAAGGAGCGTGATTTTATGGAAAAAGAAAATATAATAGAAACGAAAAGCTATGATTTTGCGATTCAAATTATCGGATTATATCAATATTTATGTAATGAGAAAAAAGAATACGCACTCTCTAAGCAAATCCTAAGAAGCGGAACATCTGTCGGAGCGAATATTGAAGAGGCTATCGGGGGATTATCGAAAAAAGATTTCTTTGCAAAATTAGGTATCGCTTATAAAGAAGCGCGCGAAACGCGATATTGGTTAAGCCTTTTAAGAGATACGAATTATATAAACACTGAGCAAAGCCAACCATTACTCGATAAAATAGAAGAAATCATTCGAATCATTACGGCTATTCAAAAAACGACCAAAAACAATTTGTAATTAGTCATTTGTAATTCGTAGTCATTCGTCATTCGTAATTAGTAATTAGTAATTTGTAATTTGTAATTCGTATTTAGTAATTTGTAATTTGTAATTTATTAAAATGAAATCAACTCGCAACCCCTGGGCCTGGATCCCCACGCTTTACTTCGCCGAAGGAATACCGTATGTGGTCGTGATGACTGTTTCCGTCATCATGTACAAACGCCTCGGCATTTCCAATACCGACATCGCTCTTTACACCGGATTATTATATCTGCCATGGGTGATCAAACCCTTTTGGAGTCCCTTTGTCGACCTGATAAATACAAAAAGATGGTGGATCGTCATCATGCAACTATTCATCGGAGCGGGATTGGCGGGAGTCGCTTTCTTAATTCCCGCACCGTTTTATTTTCAGGCGACTCTGGCGGTCTTTTGGTTGATTGCGTTCAGTTCCGCTACGCACGATATCGCCGCCGACGGGTTCTATATGCTCGCACTGGATGATTCGCAACAATCGTTCTTCGTGGGTATCCGGAGCACCTTTTATCGCTTGGCTTCGATTACGGGACAAGGACTTTTGATTATCCTCGCAGGATTTCTGGAAACCGCGACAGGATTGGAACCCCTGCAAGTCAATATCCAATCGACGAACCAACCCGTAGAATCCACTTTATGGGTGTCGGAGGCAGACTTTCAAAGCACGCCTTCGGCCGATGCCTCCTTTACGGCATTCGCGTCTTCGCTGAAGATTTCCACGACCAATATTCCATCGGATTCACTGAAAAAGATTACGGATCAGGCGCAAGCGCATAATCTCACAAACGGGTTTGTTGTGGAAGAAAAGAAAATCGAAAAAAAAGATTCCTGGTGGACAACACACGTTTCCCGACCTTGGAGTGAACATGCGGGGAGGCCTTTCGCTAATTTCATCCGGAATCATTTCGGAGAGAAGCGCACACAACCCTCGGCTGACGGCCTGGTGGGGAATGCGGCGGTCGTTGCCGTGAAACTAAACCAAAAGCCCGATGCAGGAAAGGACGTCGTATTGAATACACGTTTAAAATCGGGCGACAGGAGCATCGCCCTCATCGGGGGAGAACGACTGGTTTTTAACGATCAAAACTGGGACACTCCGGCTTATATGGTCATTCAACTCGATAAGAAACTCGATAAACCGGCAACCGCAACCTTCGAATCGACCTCGGGTAACTTGCCGATGGCGTGGAGCATCACTTTTTATATATTGGCGGGCTTCTTCCTTCTGATATTTATTTATCACCGGTTTGTGCTCCCCCGACCGGCTTCGGACGCGCCCAAAGAACATTCGCCCAAAGATATCCTTACCGAATTCGGGCGTACCTTCTCGACTTTTTTCCGCAAAAAGCATATCGGTATCGCCATCGCTTTCATGCTTCTGTACCGATTGGGTGAAGCCATGCTCGTGAAACTTTCCTCCCCTTTCCTATTGGACGGGCGCGACATCGGTGGTCTCGGGCTGACTACGGGGCAAGTCGGATTCGTTTACGGAACCGTCGGCGTATTATCCCTTACAATCGGCGGAATTATCGGCGGAATCGCCATCAACCGGAAGGGACTGAAATATTGGCTTTGGCCTATGGCTCTCTGCATCACCTTGCCGCACCTTGCATTTTTGTACCTGTCATGGTTCATGCCCGAAAATATGGTATTAATCAATTTAGCCGTTGCGGTTGAGCAATTCGGTTACGGCTTCGGATTTACCGCCTATATGATGTATTTGATTTATTTTTCGGAGGGTGAACACAAAACCGCCCATTATGCCATTTGCACCGGATTTATGGCGCTGGGGATGATGCTTCCGGGAATGATCGCCGGATGGTTGCAGGAATTGGTAGGGTACAATCATTTCTTTATCTTTGTAATGCTGTGCGCTATTCCGACTCTTCTGGTCATTCCTTTTATCAACGTCGACCGGAATTTCGGCAAAGCGAAGAAGAAAAGTCAGCAAAAGAATTGTTACACAGAGTAACGCAGAGGCATTTGGATTACATTCAATAATATGATTTCAACATTCCCGATCAAATCGACCCGCAAGAACTATTTTAAACTGCTATTGTCCCTATATTGGAGACGGAAATGGTGGTTGGCCGCCTTATGGTTACTCTTCGCGATCATTTGTTTGACCGTGCAAGAAAAAACTATTTGGGACTACATCGTCATTGCACTCGGGTTCGGTTATCCGGTGCTGATTACGATTCAATATTGGTTTTATGTACGCTCTTCGGCAAACCGCATCTTCTTTCAGGAACGGTGGTATGAAATCGACGAGGACAAACTGGTCGGACATTTTTACGACGGCACGGCAAGTCCCATCCGCTGGGTTCACTTTGTAAAATACCTGAAACGAAACGACCGGTATCTGCTTTATTTGTCGCAAGGACAATTTGTCGACCTGCCTTTTTCGTCTTTTCGAAGCGAAGAAGACCGGGAATGGTTTGAAACATCTATCTTAACAATAATCGCAAAAAGAAGAATATGAAGAAAAGTGTCTTTTTCCTTTGTTTGCTTTTCCTGTCGGTACAAGCAATCAGTGTGCAAGCGCAAAAAATACGGATTAAAACGGGTATCGAAGTATTAAAAGACGATCAGTTCTCCATCCTTAAAGGAAAGCGCGTAGGATTGATTACGAATCCTACGGGAGTGGACAACAACCTGAAGTCGACCATCGATATCCTGCACGAAGCCCCCAACGTACAGCTCGTGGCACTCTACGGGCCTGAGCACGGCGTACGCGGCGATGTGCATGCAGGCGACAAGATCGAGACATTTACCGATCCGAATACCGGCGTGCCCGTTCATTCACTTTATGGCGCCACCCGAAAACCTTCGAAAGAGATGCTCCGGGACATCGACGTGTTGGTATATGATATTCAAGATATCGGATGCCGTTCGTACACGTATATATCCACGATGTATCTGGCCATGCAAGCCGCAGCGGAAAACGACATAGAGTTTGTCGTACTCGATCGCCCCAATCCGTTGGGCGGCTTGAAAGTCGAAGGCAATCTCGTGGAGGAAGGCTTCTTCTCATTCGTCAGCCAACTGAAAATACCGTATGTTTACGGCCTCACCTGCGGTGAACTCGCACTGATGATCAACGGCGAAAGAATGTTGGAACAGCCCTGCAAGTTGCATGTGGTGAAAATGAAGAAATGGCGGCGGAAAATGAATTTCGGCGACACCGGATTGCAATGGGTTCCGGCCTCGCCGCATATTCCCTTTGCGCACTCGGCGTATTTTTATCCGGTATCCGGCATTTTAGGGGAGTTGGGATATATGTCGATTGGCGTAGGATATACACTTCCGTTCGAAATGTTTGCCGCAGAGTGGATCGGCGCCGAAGAATTCGCCCGGGCATTAAACGCAAAGCAATTGCCGGGTGTTGTCTTTCGTCCCATTCATTTAAAACCATTCTATTCCGTTGGGAAAGGCTCGAACCTGCAAGGCGTTCAAGTTCATCTGACCGATTTTTCGAAAGCCCGGTTGTCGGATATTCAGTTTCATGTAATGGATGTCGCCGCTGCGTTATATCCCGATAAAAAAGTGTTCGATCATGCCGATAAAGGCCGTTTCAATATGTTTGATAAGGTGAGCGGGAGCGACTTTATCCGCAAAGAGTTTTCGCAACAACATCGCTTCTCAGACATCCAATCCTATTGGACAAAAGACGAAGAATCGTTTAAGAAATTATCAAAAAAATATTATCTATATAAATGATAATGGCTTCCCCGATACTGTTGCTTCGCAACGATAATGCGATAAAGCACGATAGACGCCTGCGGTGCGATAAAAAAGACAGGCTCGCTACGCCAGCGATAATATAAATGATATGACAATAGAGGATTTGGAAATGTATAATTTATCGATGGACTTTTCAGATAAAGTATGGAATAGAGTTTGCCGATGGGAGCATTTTGCAAAAGATGCGCTTGAAAAACAATGGGTAAGAGCCGCTGACTCGGTAGATGCAAATAAAAGTAAAACAGGGCTCGTAAAAGCATTCAGAAGAAAATTAATTTCGGACAAATAACTATCGCGCTTTAGCGCATTATCGCACAAAGTACATTATCAATAACAATATGAATACAATTTCAATAAAACAATCCAACAGCCGCCTGCTTTCGCTCGACATCTTGCGGGGCATTACGATTGCAGGCATGATCATGGTAAACAATCCGGGATCATGGAGTTCGATATACGCGCCGTTGAGGCACGCATCGTGGCACGGTTTGACACCGACCGACCTGGTGTTCCCGTTCTTTATGTTTATCATGGGAGTCTCTACGTTCATGTCGCTCCGGAAGTTTAATTTCGAACCTTCAAAGGCTTGCCTGTGGAAGATTATCCGGCGGACGATCGTCATCTTCTTCATCGGACTGGCACTGGGATGGTTCGGGCAATTATGCCGCGGACTGGCTTCGGGGGAAAACTTTGCGGCCGCCGCCACCCATTTCGACACACTGCGCATCCTCGGCGTCATGCAACGATTGGCCTTATCGTACGGATTGGCCGCTCTCGCCGCCGTATTCATTCCTCACAAGCATATGGTGTGGGTCATTGCCACATTGCTGGCGGGTTATTTCCTGCTGCTGCTCTTCGGAAACGGCTTCGACTTGTCGGAACAGAATATCATTGCACGGGTCGACAACGCCCTATGGGGGTCTAATCACATGTATAAAGACTGGACTCCCGACGGCCAACGGATTGCTTTCGACCCCGAGGGATTGCTCAGTACGCTCCCTTCCGTCGCCCATGTATTGATCGGTTTCTTGTTCGGTAAACTCATTATCGAGTATAAGGATAATAACAAACGGGTGGAAAAGATCTTGATTTGGGGTACGGTGCTGGCTTTCTCGGGATTGCTATTACAATACGGCTGCCCGATCAATAAAAAAATATGGAGCCCGACGTTCGTGCTGACGACTACCGGGTTCGCCGCCCAATTACTCGGATTGCTGATCTGGATCATCGATATCAACAAGAAAGAAAAATGGAGCCGCTTCTTCCATGCATTCGGTGTGAACCCGCTGTTCATCTATGTGCTGGCAGGAGTATTGGCCACATTGCTGGGGACTATCCGCATTCCTTATGCCGGTGAAACAATAGCCGTTAAAACCTACTTTTACGAAGCATTGCTGCGCCCATGGGCCGGCGACTATTTCGGCTCATTGCTCTACGCGTTATTGTTTATATCGGTATGCTGGGCATTCGGATATGGATTGTATAAGAAAGATATTTACATTAAGATTTAGAAGACAACATAGTAGATTAGCAAATTAGCGGATTAGCAAATTAGTAACAGGTCAAAGGTCTAAAGACTAAAGACAGATATCCGGGTTAAAGCGTCGCTCATTGTGGGCTTGACCCACACCCCTAAAATACGAGGGAATTCCACATCGGGTACGGAATGACATTAGACATTTGACATTAGACATTCAAACAATGAAATCAATCGTAATCGCCGATAGCGGCGCAACCAAAACGGACTGGTGCTTCGTACAAGACGGACAAATCATCCGCCGATTTCCGAAAAACGGCATTAGCCCCGTATATCAATCGGAAGAAGAGATCGCACAGGAAATTAGGGAACAAGTGTATCCTTCCTTGCGGAATGAAGAAATCGAAGCGATCTGTTTCTACGGATCGGGTTGCATCCCGGAAAAAATAGAGGGGGTAAAAAGAGCCATTCAAGCATCGTTTCCCATAGAAGATGTTCAAGTGTACAGCGACCTGATAGCCGCGGCACACGCCTTGTGCGGACATACTTCCGGAATCGCCTGCATTTTAGGAACCGGCAGCAACTCTTGCCAATGGAACGGAAAAGAGGTGATTGCGCAAGTATCGCCGTTAGGATTTATCCTCGGCGACGAAGGCAGCGGTGCGGTAATGGGAAAACATTTGGTCAGCGACGCGCTAAAGAATCAATTAACCGACGGATTGAAGGAGGAACTCCTGGCGGAATATGCGCTTACCCCCGCAACGATTATCGACAGCGTATACCGGCAACCTTTTCCCAGCCGCTTTCTGGCCAGGCTCGCTCCCTTCCTGTTGAAGCATATCGAAGATCCGACTATAAGCCGGATCGTCCATACGTCGTTTTCCGATTTCTTCGAAAGAAACGTCATGCAGTATGATTACAAAAACAATAAAGTCCATTTTGTCGGCTCGATCGCGTATTATTTTCAAGACATCCTGCACTCCACGGCTAAAAGCATGAACATCGAAACAGGCAGCATCCTGCAATCCCCCATGGAGGGATTGATTCACTATTATCACCATTCATTAATCGCAAAAAAATGACATTTATAAAAATAACGGAACAATCCTCTTTATACGATAATCTGGAAAAGAAACCCGTTCTCGAAATCCTGACGGAAATCAATCAGGAAGATCAGAAAGTCGCACTCGCCGTGCAAAAGACCATTCCTGAGATAGAAAAACTCGTGACGGGTATTGTCGAGCGCATGAAACGCGGCGGACGCCTCTTTTATCTCGGAGCGGGAACCAGCGGACGCCTCGGCGTACTCGACGCTTCGGAAATTCCTCCCACCTACGGCATGCCCAACACCTATGTTATCGGTTTGATTGCCGGCGGAGATACGGCCCTTCGCAATCCCGTAGAAGCCGCAGAAGACGATCAGGACAAGGCATGGCAAGAACTGTCGGCTTATCATATCGGCGAAAACGACACGGTGGTGGGCATCGCCGCGTCCGGAACGACTCCCTATGTCATCGGCGCACTCCGGCATGCCCGAGAAAAAGGCTTGCTGACGGCCGCCATCAGTTGTAATCCCGACTCGCCGGTTGCGGATGAAGCCGAAATTAAAATCGAGCCTATCGTGGGGCCGGAATACGTCACCGGAAGTACCCGGATGAAATCGGGAACCGCACAAAAACTCGTGTTAAATATGATTTCGACCGCCGTGATGATTAAGCTGGGACGTGTAAAAGGAAACCGCATGGTCAACATGCAACTGACCAATCAAAAACTGGTAGACCGCGGCACCCGGATGATTGTCGAAGAACTGGGACTGCCTTATGATCAGGCGAAGAATCTTCTCCTGTTGCACGGATCGGTGAAAAATGCCGTAGAAAGCTTTAGATAATGACGAATTATCAATTACAAATGACGAATTACTAATTACTAATTACTAATTACAAATGACGAATGACGAATTGTCAATTATCAATTATCAATTATCAATTATTATGGCAATCATTATAAAAACCGATACTCCGGATACGCTGCTCGATGAAATTTACGAAGGCATCCAAAGTAAGAAAGTAGATAAGTGGGCTTCCACAGCCGACGGACGCCTCACTTACGCTTCACTGCTCTGGAAAAACGAAGCGTGGTTCAAACCTCAGATATGGGTTGAAGAGAAGGAATTGCGCTTCGGCTTGATTAAACGAAAAGACCGGAAACATATCTCCACCAAACTGTATACGATGTTTCATACTAAATTCGTCGAAATGCTCCTTTCGCATTTCGACACGCTTTTTCGGGAAGTCACCGTAAGCGCCGTACGTACCGAACCGGATGAATTTTAAAGAAACAAACTCATGATGACCATTTCGCTCAACCTGTACGAAACAGTCGGCATCGGCGTCCTATTACTATTGCTGGGAAAATATCTCAAATCCAAAATCGGTTTTTTCCGCCAATATGCCATTCCGTCTCCGGTCATCGGCGGGTTATTGTTTGCATTCATCAGTTTATTCCTTCATCAGGCGGATATTCTGCACTTCGATTTCGACATCATATTGCAAGAATTCTTTATGGTGCTATTCTTTACGTCGATAGGATTCAATGTCAGCCTTAAACTATTAAAAAACGGCGGATCGAAACTGTTTTTATTCCTTGGATTGGCCGTTGTTTTTTGTTTCCTTCAAAACTTTGTGGCCGTGCTGCTCGCAGGAGCGGTTGATGTAAATCCTCTGCTGGCTTTAATGACAGGTTCCACCGCATTAACCGGAGGGTTAGGTACGTCGGCAGCCGTGGCTCCCATGGTGGAAGAAGCCGGAATCGCGGGAGCAAAGACCGTCGCGATCGCTTCGGCTACTTTCGGCCTGTTAATGGGATCCGTTATGGGCGCTCCGCTCGGCAACAATCTTATTATCAAAAAAGATTTAGTGAAAACCCGGATAGAAGACGAAGAAGAACAGGACATCGATGCCCAACAAACTCACAAACGCCCGATAGACGGAGAACGCGTCACAAAAGCCATGTTCCTTATCCTTATCGCAATGGGAGTAGGCGTGTTTCTGACTGATTTACTGAACACGTGGATGGCGCATCTCATCGATAATATCCGTTTTCCCATATATTTGGGACCGATGCTCGCCGCTACCATCCTGCGCAATATTTTCGACACGAAGGACAAGCATTTCGCCCTCAATCCCGAAATTCAATTGCTGGGCGATATCAGCCTGAATGTGTTTATTTCGATCGCCATCATGACGCTTCAACTGTGGGATTTAAGCGAGTTGGCGTTCTCTCTGATCATTTTACTGTTGGCTCAGGTCATATTGATGTTTGTCTTTGCGCGCTATGTCTGCTTCAGGGTGATGGGCCGCAATTATGACGCCGCGGTCGTCACCGCAGGAATGGTCGGTTTCGGAATGGGTTCCACCGCCAACGCAATGGCTAATCTGGACTCTATCTGCGACAAGTTCGGATATTCGCGCCTGGCATTTTTTATCGTTCCTCTTGTCGGATCCATCTTTATCGACTTTATCAATGTATTAATTATAAACGGATTCATTATCGCATTGTAAGGTTATCGCCGGGCAGTTTTATCAAACGACATTATTCATTCACTTTACAAACTTATGAAAAGAATATTTTTTGTGCTATCGATACTTCTCCTATCCGGAATGATTTTTTCTCAAGAAATACGGTATAAAACCATGACGGATATTCCTTATTACGACAACGACTTTCAACCTGAAAACGGTTATCTGCACGAACGATGCCTTCTGGATATCTATTATCCTGAGAACAAAAGCGACTTTGCCACGGTCGTTTGGTTCCACGGCGGAGGATTAACGGGAGGTGCGAAAGAAATTCCTTCCGCACTTAAAGAAAAAGGATTTTGTGTAGTAGGCGTCAACTATCGCCTGGCCCCTCAAGCCAAAGCGCCGGCGTATATCGAAGATGCCGCCGCGGCTGTAGCATGGGTGTTTGAACATATCAAACAATACGGGGGAAATCCATCGAAGATCATTGTCTCCGGCCATTCGGCGGGAGGATATCTTACGTGCATGATCGGACTGGATAAGCGATGGCTCGCCGCTCATCATATCGATGCCGACCGTATCGCCGCATTAGTCCCTTTCAGTGCGCAAACCATTACGCATTTTACGATCCGTAAGGAGCGGGGCATTCCGGATATCCAACCCGTGGTAGACGAATATGCCCCGCTGTTTCATGTCCGCCCCGACGCGCCGCCTTTGCTGTTGATTACCGGCGACCGGGAATTGGAACTGTTGGGACGTTACGAGGAGAATGCATATCTCGCCCGCATGATGAAGATTGCGGGACATACGCAAACACGTTTACTGGAGTTGCAAGGCTATGGACATGATATGGCTTACCCTGCTTTTCCTTTACTGATTCGGGAGATAGAAGAAAAAACGAGGTGAAATGTGGAGGAATATTTCCTTGTCACTTTGTCTATTTTGTCCCCTTGTGTCCCTCGTCCGGTTTATGCCCGGTGCGGTCGATGATGATGCGCGCGTTGCGGTAATCTTCATAGAAAGATGTGCTTTGAAAAACCAGCATCAAGCGGTCGAGACGGTCGAGGATGGTGCGAAGCTCCTTCTTCAGTGCGGGAAGGCTCGATTGGTTAAGCGTCTTGTGTTGCGCCGTGAGCGTGCGGGGAACAGCTTTCTGTTTGGAGAAAGCAGCAATCAAGGGCGGTAATTCAGCTACCTCTTCCGGCGTTACACCCATGTCGGCAATATTTGCCTGAATGGAAACCACGCTGTCATAAATACCATTGAGCCGCTCGGTCAGGGCCGTTTGGGTCAAATGCGTCAATTCGGTTTTCTGAACGTCGAGTTGCTCGAAGAGTTGGCGGTTATTGGCCAGTAAAGGGTACACGCTGGCCCGGCGGGCGATCGAGACCGCCTTGAGAATCGCCGCCATCATGGCATTCGTCTTATCGTCGGTAGCGCCCGAGATATCGATCTGTACTTCTTTCATCACCCCGCCGGTCGTGCCGAGGGTAGTGTGCAACAATACCGCATCCTTATTCAATTGGGGATAGGGTTCAAACCGGGTGAGATTGGCTTGCAGCAGATCATCGGTGGTGTAAGTCATCCCAAAGAAATTCAATGTTCTTTTATCCATTTTCTTTGAGTTTTAATGAGTTGTTATACTTTATATTTACTTTCTGTTTTGTTTATTAATCTTCCGTTTTCTTGTCGGATCATTTCTTAATCAATTTTTGCGAATAAGCCTTTCCATCTTTGAGGTAACAGGCCCATAGAGCATTGTTCCCTCCGAATTGACAATATATAACTCAGCGCTATCAGGCAAATAAAAGTCATTGAATACAAAATTGATGGAATAAGCCCCTTCCGATTGAAACGCCATCGACCAAAGCCGACCATTTTCCTCGTCTGTCCATTCTCCGTCTGTCAAGGTTATATTCATATCGAATCCTTTGCCGAAACGGAAAGGAACATCCAACCCTTCATTTTGCGTGTCTTCATCCAACATTTTTTGACTGTTGAATGACGGCATTTTCCTTATTTTCGTTGTTCTTGGATGATTCCTGATATGCGTGGTTTGCTGCAAGGCATTTTTAGCGGGAAATAATTTGGTCTCCACCTGCCCATACCCAACACAAAAGAACCCCATGAAAAATATCAGAATGAATATTTGTTTTCTCATTTTATTCGATTTTAAAATTAATCTTAAAATTTAATATATCGGTAATAATATCTGAGTTATCAGATGTTCCATCAAACCAAAATTGATGTTTAAATTCAGTGTAATAATGTCCTTTGATCAATGGAGCTTGATGAGAACTCTCATAGGTCCCTTTTTCCCAATTCCAAGGTGCATCCCTATTGTCAGTCCATTGCACCTGAAACACTTTGGATTCTCCTGATTCAAAAGGATATGCACCGCTTCCAATCATTAGTGCTTGTAAAAACTTATACGGCATTCCTATGTTTTGCCCATCAGAAGTATAAACATCACAGAATCCATTTTCATTAGAATAGGCGAAGTCTGGAGCAAAAAAAAGCTTTTTATTACGATTATTCGTAACAGAAAAATAAAAAGTGAAATTCTCGCCTTCCTTAAATACCGTAGCCGGATTTCCGGCTTCGTTTAGTAGACAAAATTTAAAAATGATCCCGTCAACTTCGTTTTGAATAACGGTCTGTCCGCTTTCGGGCGAAATTTTCCAAACTAAATCATCTGACTTATCATCACATCCTCCCATTCCTATTATTATAAACAGAAACGACATTACTAAAAGTAGTTTTTTTGTTTTCATATATTCTTTGTTTTTTTAGTTGATATTTATCACTTTGTTTCCTCATCCCTTTGTCCCCTTATCTCCCTCTTTCTCTTCATGTCCGGTGCGGTCGATGATGATGCGCGCGTTGCGGTAATCGTCATAGAAAGATGCGCCTTGAAGACCAGCATCAGGCGATCGAGACCATTTTGAGAATCGCCGCCATCATGGCATTCGATTTATCGTCGGTAGCGCCTGAGATATCTTTCTGTACTTCTTTCATCACCCCGCCGGTTGTGCCGAGGGTAGTGTGTAACAATACCGCATCCTTATTGAATTGGGGATAGGGTTCAAACCGGGTGAGATTGGCTTGCAGCAGATCATCGGTGGTGTAAGTCATCCCAAAGAAATTCAATGTTCTTTTATCCATTTTCTTTGAGTTTTAAAATTAACTTGTAACAAAAATACAGCTTTATTCTTCCCATTATTCAAATTTAATTATATTTAACTACCAACATATTGCGTATATTATTTTACATTTTAAGTAACAAGAACAAGAATTGCTACAATAATATGATATTGAAGACTATACAATTTTGATTTTTTTTTTGAGATTTTATGCATTTTGAAGTTCGTCAGGGCTCATTGATGCCTCATTTTTCTCTATCGACATTGACGAAACGGACACCTGCAATAGCACAATTGATTTTAACAGTTGAGCGAAAGGCATCGACGGGTATGAAATCGAATATGACAAGCATGAAATCCATTTCAACAGTAGAGAAAGGCGTATTGACGATATAACAATCGCTTCTAAACATACAAAAAAGAACGGTTACCATTAAGAAATCATCCTTGACGGTAATGCAGGATACTTTTGCAGTAGAATAACGTGCTTTTACAGCATAGAAATCGATTTTGTAGGTAAAACGATTGATTTTGGAACAATGCAAACGACTTTGATATTCTCACAATTAATATAAACATTAGCGCAATTGACTTTAACCTTTAAACAATCGACATAGACAGTACCGCAATGAATATCGGCACTTCTTCGATAGATACAAATGGTTGTACAAATGACATCGATCTATCCGAAATAGATATAGACCGGAATAAAAGATTATTTATGAATCAATTCCGACTAAATACCATTATATTGCATGGTTATGCCGAAATTATTTGTATTTTTGCCGGATATTATAACGATTAAAAAAAGGGATCATATAGAAATGAGAAAATGGCGTATTGAAGATTCGGAAGAATTGTACAATATCAACGGTTGGGGTAACGGTTATTTTTCGATCAACGAAAAAGGGAATGTGCAAGTTACTCCTCGTAAAGAAAACGGTTCAGCCGTGGACCTGGATAATCTGATGAAGGAATTATACCTGCGGGATGTGGAAGCTCCGGTATTAATTCGTTTTCCGGAAATCCTGGATAACCGGATCGAAAAAATATCGACCTGCTTCGATATCGCTTCAAAAGAATATAGTTACGAAGCGCAAAACTATATTATTTATCCCATCAAAGTGAATCAAATGCGTCAAGTGGTGGAAGAAATCGTCGCCCATGGCAAACGATTCAATATCGGCCTCGAAGCCGGTTCCAAACCGGAGTTGCATGCGGTGCTGGCCATCAATACGAACACCGACTCCATGATTATCTGCAACGGATATAAAGACGAAAGCTATATCGAGCTGGCGCTATTGGCCCAAAAGATGGGAAAACCGGTATTCATCGTCATCGAAAAATTGAATGAATTAAACCTGACCATCGCCATCGCCAAACGCCTGAAGGTGAAGCCTAATATCGGCATCCGCATTAAACTGGCAAGCTCGGGAAGCGGAAAGTGGGAAGAATCGGGAGGCGACGGAAGCAAGTTCGGGCTCAATTCGAGCGAGTTGCTGCAAGCCTTGGAAGTACTCAAACAAGAAAACATGAGTGATTGTTTGCACTTAATTCACTTTCACATAGGAAGCCAAATCACCAAAATAAGGCGCATCAAGACGGCTCTTCGCGAAGCGTCGCAATTTTATGTCCAACTCCGTTTATTAGGTTACAACATCGAATTTGTAGACATCGGCGGGGGACTGGGCGTGGATTATGACGGCTCCCGGTCACCGCATAGCGAGAACAGTACCAATTATTCCATACAAGAATACGTAAACGACTCGGTGTTTTCTTTTGTAGACGCCGCCAACAAGAACAACATTCCGCATCCGAATATTATTACCGAATCGGGACGGGCGCTTACCGCACATCATTCGGTACTGGTATTCGAGGTGCTTGAAACCGCAACGCTGCCCGAATGGGACGAAAATGCGGAAATTCACGAAGACGATCATGAGTTGGTGAAGGAACTGTATGAAATATGGGATTCGCTTTCGCCCACGCACATGCTGGAAGCATGGCACGATGCCCAACAAATTCGCGAAGAATCGCTCGATTTGTTTAGCCTCGGGTTGTTGAATTTGAAAATCCGCGCGCAAGTGGAACAACTCTATTTCTCGATCGTCCGGGAAATAAACTATGTCATCAACCGCAGCAAGCATGCTCCGGAAGAATTACGGCAACTGTCATCGCTGTTACCCGATAAATATTTCTGCAACTTCTCCCTGTTCCAGTCGCTCCCCGACTCGTGGGCCATCGACCAGGTATTTCCCATCATGCCGATTCATCGCCTGGATGAAAAGCCCGACAGGACGGCTACCTTACAGGATGTAACCTGTGACTCGGACGGGAAAATAGCCAATTATATTTCGGCAAACGGTTCGTACAAGTCTTACATGCCGGTGCATGCATTAAAGAAAGACCAATCGTATTATATCGGGGTGTTTTTAGTAGGAGCTTATCAGGAGATTTTAGGCGACCTCCATAATCTTTTCGGGGATACGAATGTGGTACATGTGGCCACGAATGAATCCGGTTACAAAATCGAACAAATCATCGACGGCGAAACGGTTGCCGATGTGCTCGACTATGCGCAGTACAATGCGAAAAAACTGGTTCGCACCGTAGAGACATGGGTCATGAGCTCGGTTAAACAAAACAAGATCTCGGTAGAAGAGGGAAAAGAATTTCTCTCGAATTATCGCTCGGGATTATATGGTTACACGTACTTGGAATAGGGACGACAAGGGGACACTTAGGGACAAGGAGACCGGGAGACAAGGAGACAAAGAGACCGGGGGACAAAGAAACCCGGGGGACAAAGGGAGAAGGGAGACGGAAGGCGTCAGTGGCTTTTGGCAAGCAGGTAATAATCGAGAAGAGTCATGGCGGCCATCGCTTCGACAATCGGCACCGCCCGGGGCAACACACACGGGTCATGCCGTCCGCGCGCTTTAAAAAGAATCGTGTCTCCTTGGATATCCGCCGTCTTTTGTTCGCGCAAGATCGTCGACACAGGTTTGAATGCCACCCGGAAATAAATATCCTGCCCATTGGAGATGCCGGCTTGAATGCCACCCGAATGATTCGTCAGGGTGCTCATTTTCCCGTCTTCCTTCACAAAAGAATCGTTGACTTCCGATCCACGGTGATCGACATCGAAGCCGCTTCCGTACTCAAAGCCTTTCACGGCGTTAATCCCCAACATCGAGGCGCCCAATGCGGCATGCAGCTTCCCGAACACAGGCTCCCCCAATCCGGCAGGCGTTCCTTGGATAACGCCGGTTATGACACCGCCGATGGTATCGCCCTGCGATTTCACCTCTTCAATCAGCCGGATCATTTCTTCCGCTTTTTGCGGATCGGGACAACGCACGATATTGTTTTCTATTTCCTTAAAATCGTATTGCTTGTAATCTTTTTCCAAAGCGACAGATCCTATTTGGGACGTATAAGCCGTAACAGAGATACCGATCTGCTTCAGATACAGTTTGGCAATCGCTCCGGCTACCACACGGGCAATCGTTTCGCGGGCAGACGATCGTCCGCCGCCGCGATAATCGCGTATACCATATTTCGTATAATAGGTAAAGTCGGCATGCGACGGACGGAAAACATCTTTCAGATTCTCATAATCCGACGAATGCTGATTGGTATTCTCGACCATAAAACCGATAGGCACGCCGGTGGTCTTTCCCTCAAACAACCCGGAAAGGAACACGACCGTATCCGCCTCTTTACGAGGCGTGGTAACGCGTGATTGTCCGGGACGTCTTCTATACAACTCCTGTTGAATAAAATCCATATCGACCTCAAGCCCTGCCGGACATCCGTCAATAACTCCCCCGATAGCTTTACCATGCGATTCGCCGAAGGACGTCAATCTAAAAATATTTCCGAATGTATTCATTTCAGTAGTCGGTAATTAGCAATTAGCAATTCGTAATTTGTAATTCGTAATTTGTAATTCGTAATTCGTAATTCGTAATT
>DHOU01000037.1:110370-112294 GCA_002409745.1 Bacteroidales bacterium UBA5382 | reverse complement strand
TTGTAATTCGTAATTTGTAATTCGCAATTAGCATCCGCATCCGCAACCGCCATCGCCATTTCCGTGATGATGATGAGAATGATCATGCGAACCGCAATCGCACCCCTCCGAATCATCGCAGTCATCCGAACCACAACCGCAACCCGCAGTCGTAAACAAGGCGGTTAATTCTTCGGCCGACGCATCCCTGACACCCAAAACCGAACCGTCGAAATGGAGAATCTCTCCGGCCAACGGATGATTAAAATCCATTGTCACCATCGTATCATTCACCGACACAACCGAACCGTTCAACCGATTGCCATACGAATCCATCATGGGAAGCGTGTTGCCTTCGAAAAGCATTTCATGATCTATTTTCCCTTCAACCTGAAAAATATCGATCGGCAATTCCACAATTTTTTCTTCTTCATAATCGCCATAAGCTTCATCGGGCGTCAGTAAAAAAGAAAACGTGTCTCCTTTCGAAAGACCCTCTACCTTTTGTTCAAAAGCTTCCAGCATGGAGTTTGTACCGAAAATAAACTCCAACGGACTATCGACCGTTGCCTGTTCCATTAATTCACGTTCGTCGCCTTCTCCCACATGTAAGTTGTATGCAAGAGTTACATATTTGTTAGACTCAACTTTCATATTCAATTGTATATAAATTATTTTAGTTCACCCACATGGGTAAATATGTTATTGTAACAATAAAAAGCCCGGTAGGTTTTACGCCTTGCAGGCTTTTTTTAGATTATTAAGAGCTGTTTCGATAACGGAGCGGGGCGTACCGACATTCATGCGCATGAATCCCTCGCCTTCGCGTCCGAACATCGTACCGTCGTTCAAAGCCAGCCGGGCCTTATTCACAAACAAGTCCACCAACTCTTTCTGAGTAAGTCCCAATTCACGGCAATCGAGCCACACCAAAAAGGAAGCCTGGGGAATCATCACTTTTATCTGTGGAATATGTTCTTTAAAGAAGCCATCGACCAGCGACACGTTTTGTTCCACATATTGCATCATTTCCTTCAACCATTCATCGCCTTGTTCATAAGCCGCACGGGTGGCGGTGTAAGCAAATACCGTTCCATCGTTCAACTCCCGTGCTTCCAAATAATCGAAATACAATTGGCGGATTTTCGGATTCGGCACCACGGCAAACGAACTGACAATGCCGGCAATATTAAATGTCTTGCTCGGCGCCATCAGCGTAATGCTGTTTTGTTCCGCTTCCGGACTAACCGTTGCAAACGGCGTATGCCGATATCCGGGAAAAGCCATATCTCCATGAATTTCATCGGAAACAACCAGCACCCGGTAAGCATGGCAAAGAGCGGCTAACTTTTTCAATTCGTCGGGAGACCAAACTCTTCCCCCGGGATTATGAGGATTGCAAAACAGGAGCATTTTACAATCCGTCGTCTTTAGAAGACGTTCCAGTCCGTCAAAATCGATGTGGTAGCGACCGTCTTGCAATAAAAGCGGATTATGGATGACTTTCCGTCCAAGCGCCTGAGTAACCAAACGGAATGGGTGATAGACGGGCGGCTGTATGATTACGCCGTCCCCCTTTTGGGTGAAGACATCCATAGCAAAAGCAAACGCTTTCACGACACCTGGAACATACGTCAAATACTCTTGCTTCACCTTCCACTGATGCCTTCTTTTGAGCCATCCGAGAATAGAATCGTAATAAGCCTGCGAAGGCATGGTATAGCCGAATAATCCATGTTCGACCCGTTCTTTTAATGCTTCGGTAACAGCAGGGGGACAAAGAAAATCCATATCGGCCACCCATAATGGGATCAGATCTTCACGGCCGAATAACTGTTTCAACCTTCCACTTTTTACCGTATCCGTATGACTCCTGTCAACGAATTCATCAAAATTATACTTCATTTTTGTAATTCGTAATTCGTAATTTGTAATTTGTAATTCG
>DHOU01000037.1:80561-110156 GCA_002409745.1 Bacteroidales bacterium UBA5382 | reverse complement strand
ATTCGTAATTTGTAATTTGTAATTCGTAATTTGTAATTCGTAATTATTCAGTAATACGCGCTTTTCAACCAAGCGTTGTTTCTCCGGATTTTCTTTCCACCGAAATTCAGCGATTCCACCGCCATGCCAATCATAAACTGATGGGAAACAATGCGGGTAACGATTTCATTGACATCCGTCCGGTAATAATCTCCCAGATAGGCGGCACGCAAGGTAACGTTATGCACCGGAACATCGACGGTGAAATAATTCCGTAACGAAAGTTGATTGTGGAACGACCCGAAATGGACGGTGCCCTTACTGTTTCCTAACGAAAAGATCTCATAATACGAATGTCCGTATTCGGGTGAAAAGAACAATCCGGCGAAAGGCGTCGTGGCCTGCCAGCGAAAAGTAACCTTCCGCCAATTATAAATAGCCATGGCCGACAAGTTGAAATTCGTAGACACTTTTAACGATCCGGGATTATTCGAATTGCGCACATTGTAAATTCCACCCAAAGCAGCATCCCATCCGGCGCCGGCCGACAAACGGATTCCCATAACCGACCCTAACGGATAAAATCCCTGTAGGCGATAAGCGACATTCCCGTAATACTCCGAAGCGGAAGCCGAGGGATTGTGCGTCACGGCTACCTGCATGAAAAACTGCTGCTGAAGCAACATTTTGTCATGCAAAAAACGGGTGCCGCTCAACCGGTCGTGTAACAGCGAAAAGGTAGTTCCCTCGTATCGCAAAGGCGACAAGTAGGAATCATTTAAATAAACCTTTCCTACCCCCAGCAACGTAGCCTGATTCAGCGGCTTCAAGGCGACTGAATCAAGATAGACTTGGGCATGGAGCGAACAAGCGGCAAACCATCCGATGATGAAAGCAAGTCCTATTTTCCGAAACATTTTTATTCAAATAAATTCATTTGTCCGGTAATTTCATCCAATAAATCGGATCCGGATGATTCTGGGTTCGTATTCTCTTCGTCTTGATCGATTTCGATCTTCTGAGATTCTTCTTTCTCCGGTTCGGGAAAACGCACAGGTTCGAGTTCTTCCACCGACTGCACTTCGTAATTCGCAATCCGTTTACCTTTCGCCTTATAACTTTTGACGGTAATAAACTCTTCGGCATCCAGTTCGAGCGGATCGCGAAAAGCATCTCCCCCACCAAACACGGCCTTCATCCGGGGATATACCGTATCGGTCAATAACAATAAATAAGAACCGTCATGATCTCCCAAGAAATTAAGCAGTTTGTCCGAGTCTTCGAGATTGAATCGCTTCAGATAAGTATATCCCTGACTCGCATCGAACAACGCGGCCGTCCAGACTTTATGCTCGTCGAACTTTTCAATCCGCAAATAATCGGGTTCGAAATGATTGCTCAAATCGAAACTGCACGTGCGGAAATCCCCGTTCTTGCCGATAACCAACAGTTTATCATCGGCCTGAAACTCGCCCAGGTAGCGGCCTTCCCCGTCATAATTGAGCCGTAACACATCCGGATCGAACCACACCTTGCGTCCGCCGAGCGTGGAAAGGCCTTTTTGTTTCAGCAAAATGCGATGCACTTCGCCTTTGGTCAGAATATTTCCCATCGCCCCCCGGCCCTTAATGGCGATACCGCTAAAATCCGTTTCAAACTGCAAGATCCGTTGCCGCGACTTCGGTTTGAGAATCACTCTTATCGTCTCCGCCTCCCCATTGGGGTTGGCACTGAAATAAGCTATCCGCGACCCCGGTTTTCCTTTAGACACATCATATTCCTTATCGCGCGTCACACCGGTAACCGCAAACCGTTTAATGTAATGCGGCGAGGTACGCCCATCGCGGTAAACAACATTATAGATCGTGCGTTTATCGTTTTTCTTAAATATGTTGGCATACAAAATGCCTTTGCCGACAAACATCTTTTCGCTTACCTTCACCACCTTATATTTACCGTCTTTGAAGAACACGATAATATCGTCGATATCGGAACAATTACATACGAATTCGTCCTTTTTCATTCCCGTTCCGATAAATCCTTCTTCCCGGTTGATATACAACTTTTCGTTGGCTTCTACCACTTTGCTCGCTTCAATGTTATCGAAACTCCGTATTTGCGTTTTGCGGACGAAGTTTTTGCCGTATTTCTCCTTGAGCATCAAATACCACGAAATCGTATAATCCACCAAATGATTCAAATGATGATCGATTTCTTCGATATCTTTATGCAAAGCAGCAATCACCTCTTCGGCCTTATCGCTATTGAACTTAAGGATACGCGCCATCTTTATCTCCATGAGTTTGAGAATATCTTCCTTTCCTATCTCACGGATAAAGGTGGGCTTAAAGGGCTCTAACCGCAGGTCGATATGCTCGACGGCGGCATCCATATTCTTGGCGTTCTCGAATTCTTTGTCCTTATAGATTCGCTCCTCGATAAATATTTTTTCAAGCGAGGCAAACAAAAGAGCTTCCTGTTTTTCGCTCTTTTCGATTTCCAATTCGCTGCGCAACAACTCTTTTGTGCGGTCGACCGACGATTTAAGCACATGGCTAACCGTCAGGAAATGGGGCTTGTCACCCTCTATCACACAACAATTCGGAGAAATGCTGATTTCGCAATCGGTAAAGGCATACAGCGCATCGATCGTTTTGTCGGAAGACGTTCCGGCAGCCAACTGTATATGAATTTCCACATTGCGGGCCGTAATATCGTCGACTTTTTTGATTTTTATTTTGCCCTTTTCATTGGCTTTTATAATCGAATCGACGACGCTCGCCGTGGTTTTGCCGAAAGGAATATCTTTAATGATAAGCGTCTTGTTGTCGAGCTTCGAAATAGAAGCGCGCACTTTTACCGATCCGCCCCGTTCTCCGTCGTTATAACGTTCCACATCGATATATCCGCCGGTCTCGAAATCGGGAAACAGTTCAAAAGGTTTATCCTGCAAGTATGCCACCGAAGCATCGCATAATTCATTAAAATTGTGCGGAAGAATTTTAGAAGACAATCCCACAGCGATTCCCTCCGCACCTTGCGCAAGCAATAAAGGGAATTTTGCCGGTAACGTAACCGGCTCTTTATTACGGCCGTCATACGAGGGTTTCCACTCGGTGGTTTTGGCATTAAAAAGTATCTCGAGAGCGAATTTCGACAGTCGCGCTTCAATATATCGGGGAGCGGCGGCGCCGTCACCCGTCAGAATATTTCCCCAGTTCCCCTGACAATCAATGAGCAAATCTTTTTGCCCGAGTTGCACCAGCGCATCGCCAATAGAAGCGTCACCGTGCGGATGAAACTGCATGGTATTTCCGATGATATTCGCCACCTTATTATAGCGTCCGTCATCCATCCGCTTCATCGCATGCAAAATACGTCGTTGCACAGGTTTCAAGCCGTCAGCCAGATGCGGCACGGCACGCTCCAGAATAACATACGAAGCATAGTCCAGAAACCAGCTCTGATACATCTTCGAAAGACTTAATACGGAATCATCTCCTAACTTTACAGGTATCTTTGCATCCGAACCCTGATCGGAAGAGGTGGCTTCCGTTTCGCTTTCCAAATCACTATTATCCTTTATATTATCGTCGTTTGTTTTCTTATCAGACATATATTACATGATGAAGCCGAATCTTTTGCTTGCGGGGCTGTTATCCGGCGAACCTATCTTATTTTCTCTTTGCTTGGATTGTTTTCTTGAAAATTTCTTCAAAGATAGAGAATTTCACACGGATTTGCAAAAACGCGGGAAGAAAAACATGTTTGTCGACAAGTGCGAGCGACCTTTAACACGATGCGACCGGAAACATTAAAAGCGATGAGCCGCCTAAACAAAAAGATGCGTATAATGGTTATGTAATTTAAAAGAACAAATTGATAACGAAATCACAACAAAACAAACAATGAAAAAAGCGACATTTTCAAACATCCTGTTCACGGCATGGTTGATATTCTTAGCAACTGCTTTTCTCTCGTCCTGCGGCAGCGTGCCTCTAACGGGGAGACGTCAGTTAATGCTGGTTTCCGACAATGAAGTCACCGCCCTCAGCTTGCAGCAATATCAGGAATTTATGCGTACGGCGCCGGTAGAAAAAGGAACGGCGAATGCCCAGATGGTCAACCGGGTAGGCACACGTATTGCCGCGGCGGTGGAAACATTCCTAAAGAATAACGGGTATGAATCGGAAATACAAAATTACTCATGGGAATTCAATTTGGTGAAGGATAACAGTGTGAATGCCTTTGCCATGCCGGGAGGAAAAGTAGTTGTATACACCGGTCTTTTGCCTGTCACACAAAATGAAGAGACGCTGGCCGTAGTTGTGGGACACGAAATAGCACACGTCGTAGCGAAACATTCCCATGAACGGTTGAGCCAGCAAGTAGCGACGCAATACGGTGGTGCAATAGCCGGAGGATTGTTGGGAGGATCGTCGTCCGGTACGAAACAATTGGCGCAGGCGGCACTCGGATTAGGTGCGCAATATGGCGTCATGCTGCCTTACGCCCGCACTCAGGAACTCGAAGCGGACGAACTCGGATTGATTTTTATGGCGATGGCGGGATACAATCCTCAGGTGGCCATTTCGTTTTGGAAGCGTATGTCGCAACAATCGCAAGGCGGCAGCGGGCCCGAATTTATGAGCACTCACCCCAATGATGCCAAACGTATCGCTCAAATTGAAAGCAACATGCCTAACATTCTTCCTTATTATAAAGGATCGGGGGTTAGCAATAACACCTCGTCCCCGATAAAGACCAAAACCAACGTTCCGGCAAAGGCACAACCGACCAAAACCTCCAAGGACTGGACGTTTTAATTTGGAAGAAACACCGGCTGTTTACCGGGGGGCACTCCAAGCGACGCTCCCGGTTTTTAAAATAACAACGGGCTTATCATTCGTTTGCGGAATACGGAAAGAATGTTAACTGCATGGGACTTGATTTCAGAGATGTTTTACCGCAATGCGTGTTGAAAGGAATTGTACGCGCTTATGCCGATTCAAACGATGACGAAATAACTTTTTGGTTCGGACGCGAAGGTGATGTCATTGTTTCGATGAGAAGTTATGTGGAAAATAAAACGAAAATGAATTGGATTATTTTAATTATTGCAGGATTATTTGAAGTGGGATTCACCACTTGCTTAGGAAAGGCAAAAGCGGCAACAGGGATGGACGCTTTCTGGTGGTACGGAGGCTTTGTGGTTTCTTTAACCCTGAGCATGTTGCTGCTTATCAAAGCCACTCAAACGATTCCCCTTGGCACCGGCTATGCAGTCTGGACCGGTATCGGAGCAGTGGGCACGGCTATCATCGGTATCTTGATATTTAAAGATCCCGCCACTTTCTGGAGGCTTTTCTTTATGACGACGCTTATAGCTTCTATCGTCGGGCTTAAAATGGTTTCTCATTAGCCAAGACAATAACAAGAAATAGTCGTTATATTGCCATTGCTCATACCTACGGCAATTTTTTTCTCTCCTCTCAATATAAAAAAGGTTAAACCCGCCGGAAACGGAAGAAATTATTCCTCATTAATACTTTGTAAAGGGGTTTATTAAGGCTTTTATTTAGCAGGGAAGCTTACTTTTGGAGCAAAATTCTAATTTATTCATATTATTTTTACCTTATGAAAAATTTTGCACATGTATGTCTCTTCCTTGCAGGTCTTATAGCTCTAAATTCTTGCAAAACAAATGATGTCATCGGGGAATGGGAAGACCCGGATACGAACAAAACCTACGAAATAACGGATAAAGCTTTCGGCGAGTATTTAATCTATAATGCGTCATTGGCCGAAACCGAAGACAACAAACTGCCCTCAGGCATTGCTTTTGAAAAAGACGGGAAAATGTACATCGACAAAGAGGTGGCCGCAACCGTAACCTATCTTTATTTAGTGAAGGACAACAACCGGATGGAAGATTTGGAAAAAGCCGGAGTAGCGACGGCACGCGAGAAAATTGCCGGCTTGGACGGCATTCAACTTTTCACGGAATTAAAAGAAATAAAGCTCACCTCAAATGCATTGACCGGAACATTAGACCTTTCGATGCTTACCAAACTCGAAACCCTGGAGATGAATTCAAACTTTGTAAACGAACTGATCGTTCCGCCCTCCCTGACAAGGCTTCGCTATGCGGCAAGCACCTCCGATTCGGCGCCGGACAATCGATGGCTTACCTCTATCGATCTCTCTCAAAACCCGACCATCAATCACATTCATTTACCCAATCATCATCTCACGAAAGATGGCTTTAAGCTTCCCGGAACTTTTAGCGAACTGACTTATATCAATGTATCGGGAAATACGGACGCTCCTTTTGAAATCCCCGCCGATCTCTATAATCAGTTAACGACCAAAGAGGGAGTCATAGCCGGTAATTCCAATCCTGAACCGGAAGATGATAAATACATTCTAAACGACAAAGCTTTCGGCGAATATCTTATCCACAACAGTAAGTTAGAGGCCGGCGACGGAAACAAGCTACCCGAAGGTATTGCTTTTGAAAGCGACGGAAACATTATCCTCGATAAAAAGATAGCAGTGACCGTCAATATCCTTTATCTCGTAAAAGATAACGCCAGAATGAAGGAGTTGGAAGCTGCCGGCGTTCAAACGGCTAATCAGAAGATCGCCTCACTCGACGGCATTCAATTTTTCACGAATGTGACGGAAATAAAACTCACCTCCAACCAACTGACCGGTAAATTAGACTTGTCTATGCTGACGAAGCTAAACACCTTGGAGATGAATTCAAACTTTGTGAACGAACTGATTGTTCCGCTTTCCCTGACAAGGCTTCGCTATGCGGCAAGCACCTCCGATTCGGCGCCGGATAATCGATGGCTTATCTCTATCGACCTTTCTAAAAATCCGACCATCAATCACATTCATTTACCCAATCATCATCTCACAAAAGATGGCTTTAAGCTTCCCGGAACTTTTAGCGAACTGACTTATATCAATGTCTCGGGAAATACGGACGCTCCTTTTACTATTCCGGCCGCATTGTTCGGTCAACTCGAAACGAAAGACGGTGTAATTTCCGAATAAAGCCGGAAATATCTTGATTCCCGATCTATAAAAACAACATAAACGATAACAGGTATGATCTATGTAGGGGCATTCATTGCCATTCAATTTATTATTGTCACAGCCATCTTGCTATACAGGAATCACAATCCCCAGGGAGTCCTTCTGATTATGGGTATCCTCATGATGACAATCGGGTTATTCATCGGATTGGAGAATGTGGATGTTGCAGGAACAACCGGATTGGTGGCCTTCGATTTATTCAAAAAAATAGAAGAAACTTTCACATCGAATTTAATGAATGTCGGGTTCATGATCATGACCATCGGTGGCTATGTGGATTATATGAAACGGATCAAAGCCAGTGACGCATTGGTATATGTATCCATGCAACCTTTGTCGTTATTTAAAAAATTCCCCTATATTGCCGCCATATCCATCATTCCTATCGGGCAAATCCTCTTTATCAGTATCCCCAGCGCTACCGGTTTGGGACTGTTGCTGGTGGCTTCCATCATGCCCGTCCTTATCCGTATCGGCGTAAGTAAATTAACCGCCGTCTCAGTGATTACAGCTTGTACGGTATTCGATATGGGACCCAGTTCGGCAAATACCTTACGCGCATCGGAACTTTCGGAACTCAACAGTATCTCCTATTTTCTGGAATACCAATTACCCATTGTCATTCCTATGACCATTGTTTTAATGTTGTTGTATTATATTACCAGCCGGTATTACGACAAAAAAGATGCGGCAAAGAAGCCGGTGCAAACCGAAAAGGTCGTTCACGAAAATTTCGACGTGGATGTTCCGCTCATTTATGCCGTTTTACCTCTCCTGCCCATTGTATTATTGATTGTCTTTTCGAGATACCTGCAACTATTCAATCCTCCTATCGAGTTGAATACGACAACCGCGATGATTATCTCGCTATTCGTAGCTATTATTTTTGAATTGATTCGCGTAAAAAGCATTACCAAAATGTTCGAAAATTTAAAATACTTCTGGGAAGGAATGGGCAAAGTCTTTGCAAGTGTCGTAACACTCATCGTCTCGGCCGAAATATTTTCCAATGGCCTTATCAGCTTAGGATTCATAGAAGCGTTGGTACAGGGGTCTACACATCTGGGATTCTCGGGGGCCGTTATCGGAGTCATCATAGCCATTATCATTTTCCTTGCGGCTACGCTTATGGGCAGTGGAAACGCCTCCTTCTTTTCTTTCGGGCCACTCATTCCCGGCATTGCACAGCGTTTCGGCATGGTTCCGGTAGATATGGTACTTCCCATGCAATTATCGGCAAGTATGGGCCGGGCAACTTCTCCCATCGCAGGCGTGGTGATTGCAACTGCTGAGATTGCGGGCGTATCGACTTTCGAACTGGCGAAACGGAATATGATTCCTTTGGGTGGAACATTACTGTTTATGTTGATATATAACCAATTGTTCTTGTAATCAAATCGAAAATAAAACTCTATTACTCACTATCATTTATTAAAAACTAAGCGTATGAAACTACTGAAAAATATCCGACCGGTTACTTCCGAAAAAGGAGAAGTAACCGATGTCCTTATCGCCGGCGAAAAAATCGCCGCTATCGGAAGCCATCTCGACACCGGCAGCCTGCCTGTGGAAACAATCGATATGGAAGGAGCCCTTGCCACTCCCGGATTAATCGATATACATGTTCACACTTCGGGAGGAGGAGGCCAGACGGGATTCTTTTCCCTTGCTCCCGAAGTACGGATGGAGGACTTGATTAAATGCGGCACGACCTCCGTAGTAGGGTTGTTGGGAACCGACGGCTTTGTCAAACAATTACCTCAATTATACGCAAAGACCCAATCGTTACGCATGAACGGCTTGTCGGCTTATATGCTTACCGGCTTTTACGGCCTGCCGACTCCTACCCTCACCGATTGTATTGCGAACGATCTTATTTTTATCGATCCCGTGATCGGTTGCAAAATCGCCATTTGCGACGACCGGTCGTCTTTTCCGACCGAAGCCGACTTATTGCAAATCATCAGCCAGGTACGCCTCGGCGGGTTTACTTCGGCTAAAAGAGGCGTCATGCACGTGCACTTGGGCGCTCTTCCCGAAGGAATGCAACTCTTGCTCGACATCGCAAAAAAATATCCTTCCCTTATCCCTTACATCTCTCCCACTCATACAATTCGTACGGAACATTTGTTCTTCCAGGCAATCGAGTTTGCAAAAATGGGCGGGATGATGGATGTATCTACCGGCGGCACTCAATATACCGACCCGTATAAGGGAGTCCTTATCGCATTGAAGGAAGGGGTGTCGATTGACAATATGACTTTCAGCAGCGACGGCAACGGCGGCGTGCGTAGAATAGATCCCGAAACCGGTGAAGAAACATATACGCTGGCTCCGCTGCACCGAAACCTGGAGCAAACGGTCAAACTGATAAAAGAAGGGGGATTGGCGCCAAAAGATGCGTTTAAATTAGTGACGGAGAATTCGGCTAAAACGATGAGCCTGAAAGGCAAGGGGAAAATACAAGTAGGTTACGATGCCGATTTTTGCTTCTTTACCCCCGGCTATGACCTTCATACGGTTATCGCCCGAGGTAAAATCGTGATGAAAGACGGGGTTGCCAAAAAAGGCTCATTTGAAAACTAAATAACATTCAATCACATTAAAATCAATAAAATGGGATATAAGTTTATAATGGTATGTATCCTTACGTTTATCTCCTGTTACGTTTCCGCACAAGTAGAGGATGATATGGACATGAGCATCGAAGGGCTTGAAGACATTTCCGTCATACCCGATTCCTTGTTTGAAGTAAACGCGCCTATCGTACATAAATATTATTTAGGGAACGGATTGCGTTTTTCATCGCCCGACGGAAACTACATGATGAATCTTACAGGATATGTACAATCGACATTCCTGACGCAAACATATTCCGGCGACGACGATTTATATTCTCGTTGGCGTGTACGCAGGGCAAGAATCCGCTTAAACGGATATGCAATGAAAGACCGGATTCGTTACAGGATAGGCATCGATATGGTGAAAGGAAGCGAATTATCGGGCGATACCGATAGCGGCGACATGCTTATGGATGCCTGGGTCGCTTACCGCCCTTGGGGGAACAGCCGCCTGTCGATTACCTTCGGACAACGGTCCACAATGACCGATAACCGGGAAAACTTCATGAGTTCGTCCTCCCTACAACTATCCGAACGAAGCCGCTTGGCATCTATCTTCGGTACCATTCGCGAAGTAGGCGTTTTTGCACAAGGTTCGTATAAAGTGGGAGCGGATGCCTACCTGAGGCCGGCGTTAGCCATAACCGACGGCGACGGCGGATTTACTTTCGGAAAAAGATACGGAGGACTTAAATACGGCGCCCGCGTCAATTATTATCCTTTCGGGCTTTTCCGCGACGGAGGAGATTATTATTTGGGTGATAAAGCCTATGAAGTATCTCCCAAATTGAGTCTCGGCGCTTCATACAGTTATAATGACGGAACCAGCGACCGCAGAGGAGGAAATTCAAGCGGCGACATCCTTTATCTAAACGAAGCCGGTAACGTAGATTTGCCGGACTTCGCCCGTACGAATCTCGATTTTTTCTTCAAATACCGTGGATGGAACTTTATGGCGGAATATACCAAAACATGGGCCTATGTGCCTTCGACGATAACCTCGCGTGTGCGCGCCGACGGCTCGACCTCCGATTCGTTTGAAATCGACGGGGAGCAGAATATTGAGAATTACATCAAAAACCGCCTGATTCTCGGATCGGCTTTTAATCTGCAAGGGGGATATCTTTTCCGGAACTTCTGGACGGTAAATGCCCGTTATACGCATATCATTCCCGATAAATACTCGTATTTGAACAACGACCTTTACTATAAGCGGAATGATATTTTCGAATTTTCGGTAGCCAAATATCTGACGAACGATTATTCAACGAAAATTCAGTTGACAGCCAGCTTTTACAAAACCGACGGGGAGGTACGATACTCAAACGGAACTTTTTCCGGTTATGAAACGCTATTCAATGTATTAACCCAAATATCTTTTTAACTATATGATGATGCAAAAAATGAAATCTATTTATCTCACGGTTTTAATGGTATTTGTTTGTTTGGTTTCCGCTTTCGGGCAATGGCATGAGCCTAAAAGAGTAACGGAAAAATTCTTTCCCGAACCCGACATCGAGATCAATACTCCGGCTTTTCAGAAACGAAGAGGCTTTACGACGTATGAAGAGATGAACGTTTTTCTGAACAACCATATCGCACGGAATCCATTACTGCTGCAAATGGAAATTGTCGGCAAAACACAAAAGGGAAAGGATATTCCCCTTGTGACAATCCGTAAGAAAAGCGGCAATACCGATAAGCTGAATGTTTTGTTCTTTGCCCGCGTGCATGGCGATGAACCGGCCGGGACGGAATCGATGCTCTATTTTATCGACCGAATCGTAAACGATCCGTCATTGGGCTATCTACTCGACAAGCTTAATTTCTTTATTATGCCGATGGTGAATATCGACGGCGGAGAATCGTTTTCAAGACGTACGGCCAACAACATCGATATGAATCGCGACCAAAGTAAACTGCAAACGCCCGAAGCCAAAACGCTTCATGAGGTCGTAAACAAAGTCCGTCCCCATGTATCGGTCGACTTTCATGAATTTCAACCGTTACGGACCGATTTTCTTAAAATAGCTCCTACAAAGGCTTTAACGACGCCTTGGGATGTGATGCTTTTATACAGCGGCAATCCGAATGTTCCTTCGGCATTGAGAAATACGGTGGATAACCTGTTTCTCGTGAATATCAGGAAAAAGCTCGATGAGCAACATCTGACGCATCACACCTATTATTCTTCGAGCAACCATTACGGTAAACTATCCATTCCTATCGGAGGCGCGTCTCCGCGCTCGACCAGCAATGCCATGGCTCTAAAGAATATCATTTCTTTATTGGTGGAAACAAGGGGAATCCATCTGGGGAGAACATCCCTCAAACGGCGTACTTACGGCGGCTATCTTGCCGCACTTGCCATAGCAGAGACTGCATATCGGAATCGAGCCGAAGTACTTTCGGCCATAGAAGAAGCGCAGAACGACCGTAGCGATATAGCGGTACGGTTCCGTTCCGAAAAAGTTGCGGATTATACGTTACCGTTTCTTGATTTGATTCGCAACGAACTCGTGGATGTAACTATTGACGCATCGTTTAATACACGTTCCACCCCTACGCAAACGCGGCCTTTACCCGATGCTTATTACATTCTGCCGACAGAATACGATGCGATCCGCATTCTTCAAAACATGGGAGTGGAGGTCACGATGCTTCCGACCGCCGTCGAAATAGAAGCGGAAGTACACACCGTTCTTTCTGCGGTAGAGAGTGCGAGTGAAATCGGAGGAATCTATCCCGTATCGGTGCGGGTGGAAACCACTAAAAGAAAAGTGACGCTTCCGGCAGGAACGTTTAAAGTGGACACACGGCAGAAACACATACGCGCAGCGACGGTATTATTGGAACCGGAATCATCCAACGGATTTGTGAATTACCGGGTGATAGAGGTGGAAACAGGCAACGACGTTCCCATTTATCGTTTCACGAAATAGCTTATTAGTCATTTTACGAGAATCACTAAACAACAACTCTAATGAAAAAAATACTCTCATTTTTACTGTTCTTATCGTTTACAATAGCCCTGTATCCGCAGGTAAACGAAAACAAAGTCGGATTCGAACTTGGAAAGGGATTGAATATACAATTAGACAACGGTATGCATCTCTTCAACATCGGAGGATATCTACAAATGGATGCGACCTATTCCAAATACGCCTCGGAACCGGGGGAAAACCGCTTCGGCATTCAACGGGGATTATTCAATATCGGCGGCGATTATTATCATGACAAGTTCGGATTCATGCTGCAACTCGATTTTGCGGATCCCTATCCGTTGTTAGATGCCTGGATGTCGTATAAGCCGGTGAAATGGCTGAAGCTTTCGGCCGGACAGAAGCAATCGTTAGCCGGGCCACGTTCGATGCTGTATGATGACCAGGCTTTGAATTTAGGAAACCGGAGTCTTGTGAATCAAACATTTTTTGAAACCGGCCGCGAGTTAGGTTTGTTTGTGGAAACACGAAACAAACTCGGAAGTGTCGGAATTGATTTGGGTGTATCGGTTACCAGCGGCGACGGGCGTAATTCCTTCGGCAGCAGTTCGACCGATTTCGATTTGGGCGGGGCAAACTATTCTGCCCGAGCCACCCTCTATCCGTTGGGATTCTTTACGGGACAAAACGATTTACGGGGAGCCGACTTCGCCCGTGAGAAAACCGTAAAAATCGCATTGGGCGTGGGATATAGTTATAATGACGGCGTCAGTAATCCGATAGGACAAGGCCACGGCGATTTTATTTTGTACGACAGCACGGGTACGGCAGCCTATCCCGACTATCAAAAATTATCCGTCGATTTATTATTGAAATACAGAGGCTTCTCGTTTTTGGCGGAATACGTGAATGCGGTAGGGAATGATTTGCAGAATCTTTACACCGCCCCTTCAACGAATTCGAGATTACAGCCGAAACAAATAGCCGATTATCTAAGGTTAGGAAACGGCTTTACCGTTGAGACCGGTTATTTGTTCAAAAACAAGTGGGCCGTTGATTTACGTTACAGCACCGTATGCCCCGAATGGGATGAAAAGAATGCGCTCATAGAAAAGGCAAGCGAGTACACAGCCGGCATTTCGAAATACATTATCGATAACAGATTGAAACTTCAATTAGCCGGAACCTACCTCGATTTGCCCGAAGACATAACAAATAGTCACAATTGGCAAGCACAATTTCTTGTTCATGTTGTTTTTTAACGATACCTTTGATATTTATTTATTCACATTATTATGACGGATATTACAAAATTTACATTAAGCGGGAAAACGCGGACAGAACACGATTTACTGGGGGAAATGGAAGTACCCGTAGAATATTACTTCGGTATTCAAACCATGAGGGCGTTGGATAATTTCACCATCAGCCGTTCGAAATTGTATGATTATCCCCAATTCATTTATGGATTGGCGGATGTGAAGCAAGCGGCCGCATTGGCCAACAAGGACCTCGGTCTGTTGGATAAAACCATCGCCGACGCCATTGTAAAGGCCTGTGAAGAAATTAAAAACGGCCAATGGCGGGAACATTTCCAGGTGGATATGGTGCAAGGAGGGGCCGGCACATCAACCAATATGAATGCCAATGAGGTGATTGCCAACCGGGCGCTCGAACTATTGGGACATCAAAAGGGCGAATACACTTTTTGCCATCCGAATAACCATGTCAACCTGTCGCAATCGACCAATGACGCTTATCCCACGGCAATAAAGATTGCCTTATACCGTAGTGTCGGCGAATTAAAAAAATCTCTGGAGAATTTAATCAAGGCATTACATCAAAAAGCCGGACAGTTTGTCCATGTAATAAAGATGGGACGTACACAATTGCAAGATGCCGTGCCGATGACGCTCGGACAAGAATTCGAAGCTTTTGCCGCCACCCTTCAGGAAGAAACCGAACGCCTCGAACAGAACCGCAAACTGCTTCTCGAAGTGAACATGGGCGCAACGGCTATCGGCACCGGCATTAATTCCGACCCGGCTTATACGGGAATATGCACAAAGCATTTGGCTCGCATTACGGGAATGGAAATTGTTCCTGCGACCAATATGATCGAGGCCACCAGCGATACGGGCGTGTTTATTATGAACTCTTCCGCCATCAAACGATTGGCTGTAAAACTCTCCAAGATGTGCAACGACTTACGATTGTTATCCTCCGGGCCGAGAACGGGCTTGAATGAAATCAATCTTCCCCCCATGCAACCGGGGTCTTCCATTATGCCGGGAAAAGTCAATCCCGTCATTCCGGAAGTCGTCAACCAAATCGCCTACAAGGTCATTGGTAACGACTTGACCGTAACGATGGCTTCGGAAGCGGGACAATTGCAGCTCAATGTAATGGAACCGATCATTGCGCTGGCTTTGCTGGAAAACATCGAAATGCTTATTCAGGGGATGAACACGCTGCGCAGCAAGTGTATCACAGGTATCACCGCCAACGAAGACCGTTGCAAAGACATGGTACTGCACAGCATCGGGCTGGTAACGGCATTAAATCCTTATCTGGGATACGAGAAGTCGACGACCATTGCCGCCGAAGCGCTTCAAACGGGTAAAGGCGTATATGAACTGGTGCTTGAAAAAGGATGGTTGGATAAAAGCAAACTCGACGAAATATTGAAACCCGAAAACATGATTCAACCTCGCAAAATACAGAAAGATTAACGTTTTTATTGATGTGACATCCTCCTGCGAAATGATTCGCCGGGGGATGTTTCTTTAGCTATATCACGGACGATGGTGGCAGGTACATTTACTGTCGAGATCGTTAAAAGGAACATTGAAAGCAGTTCCATACGCTCTCTTATATTCTTCGACAAACTTATCGTAAGCGTTTTTTGCACCGGCATGTTGACCTAAAACGCCATACGCTTTGCACTTTAAATAGAGCGCATGCTCATTGAGGTAATCGAATTTAAAAATAATATCGGCCAGTTTCAGTATAAGGCGCGTATCATCCTGCATATTCAGGTTCGCCGCAACGCGAAGCAACGTTTCTATCGTTTCATTGGAAGCCTCATCTTTAAAGGGATCCATCCATTCGTAATCGGTCGTGGGCAACAAGTTACCATTGGAAACAACGGCAAGAAGTTCTTCGATATCAGCCTTATTCATCGAATCCTTTGCCAACAATTCCTTGTAGCGGAAATAATCGATAAAGATATCGGATGAGCGTAATTTCCAATATCCGGTGTCATTGTTGATGTCAAATGTCCCCAACTTTTCGAGGATTCCTTTCAACCGCCCGAAATACACGGCCCGATTGTTTCTGGCACTCGCATCGCCCTTATCCGCCCAAAGGAACTCTTTCAATTTATCGAAAGAGATCCCGTTTCGTTGCGAATAAATGATCAACAAGCATAAGATTTCCTTTAAGAGCGGCGAAAAACTTTTCGTTACATCCTCGCCCCGGGCGTCGTAAACGTGAAACCTGCCGAACAGATATACGGCGCTTTTAACCGGCAAGACCACTTCGCTTAAGGCGTCGGGCTGTTGCACCACCATATCGTTTTCATGCTGAAAACGTCCTTTTCTCTTGCGTCTCACCCGGTGAATGAGAAAGAAGATGATCACATCCACACAGATAATCACCAGAAACCATATCCACACGGTACTGTTGACCTTACTTTGAGAGACTTGTACGGTTACACCGGAGACGTCGAGTCTCGGGCGGAACTCCGGATCGTCGGAATAAGCCAGTTGCGGTAATAAACTAAATCGATATCCGTTATGAATGGAAAAACGCAAATGATGTAAGACAATGGAATTATTGCCCAACGTGAACAACGCCTCATCCGTCTTAAAATCGATATCCAACCGTACGGGGGTTTTATTCCGGATAAAAGCGCTATCGACCGGAATAGGATATTTTTTGACTGAATTATTGTATAGTACAAATAAATCGGCCTGCGAAGCGTCTTTTTGCCAATCGATTAAAAACAAACGGTCGGATTGATCGTTGGATGTTATTTTAAACAGCACACCCGAAAGATTATATAACGGTTCCTGTTGCCGTATGAGTAGAGCAACCGTTAATTTTTCTTTGAAATAGATGAATTTATCGGTTCGCCAAAAACGATTATTCTCCACTTGCTTCATCCCCTTATCCGACGACTCGCCATAAGCGGGGCTAAACAGGAAAAATAACATCCCCATAAAAACGAATCGGACCAATATTCGCTCAAAACCAATAAATATAGCAGACTCTGTTTTCAAAAAAAGACACTTTAGATTCTCTTCCCACAAAAATACGGGATAATTTTGAATTTACCCAGTACCCGTAAAAAAAAGAACAAAGAGCTAAGAAGATGGCTTTTGTAATTCCACCATATTTTTGTAGACTCCATCCGGTTTTTTCAGCAACTCCCGCGGCGTTCCCTGTTCGACCACCCGCCCGTCTTTGAGCACCACGATCTTGTCGGCATTGGCCACGGTGCGCATGCGGTGGGCGATGATGAGTACCGTACGGTTTTTAACCAATTCCGAAATGCCGGCCTGTATCTTCGTTTCGTTTTCGGCGTCGACCGAAGCCGTCGCTTCATCGAGCAACACGATGGGCGCATCTTTCAGCAAAGCCCGGGCAATGGATATGCGTTGCCTCTCACCGCCGGAAAGCGTACTGCCGTTTTCGCCGATAATGGTATGGTATCCGTCGAGCAATTTCTCGACAAAATCATCACACTGAGCGGCATGGGCAGCCTTCAACACCTCTTCGTCGGACGCTTCTTTTTTGCCGATGCGAATGTTATCCATCACCGAAGCGTTAAACAGAACGACATCCTGAAAAACAATCGAATAGTTTTTGAGCAACGCCTCGGGATCGATGCCCGTGATGTCGGCGCCGCCCAAAGTGATGGTTCCGCTATCGGCATCCCAAAAGCGGGCGGCCAATTTGGCGGAGGTGCTTTTGCCGCCGCCCGAAGGCCCGATCAACGCGGTCACTTGTCCCTGACGCGCTTCGAACGACACATTGTGCAATACGCGCTCGTCGCTGTCTTTATAAGAGAATTCCACCCCGTCGAAACGAATGCTGTAATCATCGAGATGATAATCGGACGCGCCGGCTTGCACGGGCAAATCCATGATCTCTTTCATGCGGTTGATCCGGATATCGAGGAAGAACAACACGGCTGTCTGCTCCAAGGCAATCAACAGGGGATTGAAAATGACGGAAGAAAGAATGAGAAAGAACAAGTAAGTCAGGAAATCGACCTCTCCGGCGAGCAGCAACGTCGTTCCGACCAGTATCAATGTCGGTAATCCGAGTTTGATAACAGCCTGAATGACATTAATAATGCCTCCCACAATCAACTCTCCCTTAATCTGTCCTTTTTCATACGTTTCCTGCATGCCGCAAAGCTCCCGCAGATAAGCGTCTTCGTGCCCGTACGATTTGATCTCCTGAATCTGAAGAATCCCTTCCTGTATCTTCTCGGTCACGGCACGCTTTTGCACATAACTCGCCCGATGTTCTTTCTCCTGCATCCGTTTCGTGATCCAAAGCACGATAAGCGCGACGGGAACGACCCAAAAGACGGCGATGGTCAGTTGCCAACTCATAAAACTCAATCCGATGATCGCCAAAAACAAGGTGACCAGCGAGCCGACCAATTGCGGCACGGCATGCGAGAACGTATGCTCCAACTCGGTAGCATCCTGCATGATGGTGGAGGTGAGATCGGACAGGTTTTTCTTTCCGAAGAAAGAAAGCGGCAGCTTGCGCAACTTTTCGGCGAGCGAAATACGGCGTACGGCGCTTTCGTTATACACATTGAGATAGGTATTATCATACTGATAACGGGTTACGACGTATATCACGGCAATAGCCGCGACACTGAAGGCAAGATATCCCCACAACGGGACGCCCGCCGTCTCGCGCCCCTCCAGATAAACGGCTAAAATGTCTTGCAAAAATAAATAAACCAGCATGACGGGCAGCATGAACGAAATGTTCTGCGCCGTTGTCCATAGCGCCCCTTTCATAAAATCTTTGGCGCCTTGTTCGCTCATAGCGAACCGTTTTTGTATCGAGTGAAGCATGTTTTGTTTTCTTGTTAAATAGCCCATCGGACCGATTGTTGATATTCCTTCCACATACGGCGGTAGATGCCGTCTTTTTCGAGTAGCTGAGCGTGCGTTCCCTGTTCGGCTATGCGCCCTTCATCCATCACCACGATGGTGTCGGCATCGGTTACCGAAGTGAGGCGGTGCGCAATCATCACCACCGTCTTTCCCCGCATAAGGCGACGCAAGGCGTGCTGTATTTCGTGTTCGTTTTCGGGGTCGGCAAAGGCCGTCGCCTCGTCGAGCAGCACGATGGGCGCATCTTTCAGGAAAGCCCTCGCCAAAGCGATACGTTGTTGCTCGCCACCCGAAAGATAAATGCCTTCGGTGCCGATTTTGGTGTCGATGCCGGCGGGCAACTTGCCGATAATATCGCGGCATTGTGCGAGCTCCACCGCGCGGTCGATTTCGCCGGGCGCCGCATCCGGCTTGCCGTAAAGGATATTCTCTCGGATGGATGTTTTGAACAGTTCGGTGTTTTGGAACACGAACGAAATGTGCCGCATCAGCTCGTCGGGATGCAACTGCTTCACATCGACGCCGCCAATGGTCACCTTGCCGCTGCCGGCATCCCAAAAGCGCGCGATAAGGCGGGCAAGCGTGGTTTTGCCGCTACCCGAAGCGCCCACCAACGCCACCGTTTTGCCTTGCGGAATGGATAAATCGACATCCGAAAGCGCTTCTTTCGAAGCATCATCGTACCGGAAAGAGACCTGATTGAAACGAATGTCGTACGTGTCCGGCATGGTCAACGGCCGCGGCGTCTGAAGTTGTTGCCGTTCGTCGGTCAGGGCTTCGATGCGCCCTACGGCTTCACCGGCCTGACGATACCCGTCCACGACATACATCAACTTCATAATGCATTGTCCGAAGAAAGGCGTGATAAGGACATAAAAAATCAAATTCAGCGTAATTTCCTGCCAACTGCCGCCGATAAGGATGAGAATAATAGCCGCCGGCACCAGCAAAAAGGCGAATCCGTTAATCGCCACCGTGTAAATACTCATCGCTTTACACATGGAAGCGGCATATTCCTTCACCCACTTATTGTAAGCCATAATACTATCATAAAGCCGTTTGAACGAATAGACCGTTTGCTGGAAAACCTTTACGACCGGTATTCCGCGGACGTACTCCACGGCTTCGGTATTCATGGCTTCGAGCGACGTCATATATTGTTGCATCGTTGCGCCATAGTCTTTTCCCATCATCCGGTAAAATTGGGCGAACGCGATGAGCAACGGGACCAGGCAGGCCAGCCCGAGGCGCCAATCGAACACGAACATCAGCACCAACGTGGCGACGAACACCGTTATGCCTCCCGCCAAATCGGGCAGTTGATGCGCAACGAACGTATGCACGATGCCGGCGTTATCGTCGATGACCTTGCGCATTTTGCCGGTCGTATTTCTGGTGAAAAAGCCCAACGGCATGCGCACCGCCCGCTGCATCGCCTCATAACGCAGGTTCCGCTCGAGGCGGAATGCCGCCAGATGCGACAGCATCAGCGAGGTGAAATAACACAGGATAAAAAGGATCGAAAAGCCGAAGGCCCACCAGGCATAACGGACAATGTCGCTTCCCGAGGCGGCAAGACCTTGTGTAAACAAGGCCCGGATGATGAGCCATACGCACACGAACGGCAGCATCCCGAGAATGTTTCCCAGCACCGAAAACGTGATGGAGAAAGGCATCAGTACGCCTTTCTTTCCCATATAGCTTCGTAGCCGGGCGAGTGTAGAAGATTGTTTTTGAGATTTCATTTGTTGATTATATAATATAGATGATTATACGTGCATTAATGTTTTCCAGCCGGCGACCCCGTAACGGATGTACTCGCCGATGGCTTGTTGTTTTTCCTCTCGGGTAAGATGGCTGTTGCGGATCATTTCCCCGATAAGCGTAATCCAAAAAGTACTCGTCAGGTGAAGGAAAAAAGGGGAAATATCGATACTCAACTGCGGATATTTGTCGTGCATCAGCCGCAGGTACTCGATGCCGATCGCGGTTTGTTGGGTAACGAGCGCATCTTTGTAACCCGCCAAGGAAGAGCCGTCGGCACAAAACCATAACAACTTGAGCTCGGAAGCAAAGTTATCGGTCAACTCGAGGATCGCATTCATCGTATGGCTTTGATACGAGTAATCGAAAAATACGTCGAGGGAAAGATTATGCTCGCTGTTATGTTCTGCAAAAATAGCGTCGATGGCTTTGATAAGCGGCTGCATGGTGCGGCAAAACAAATCGTCTTTGCTTTGAAAATAATTATAGACATTGCCGACCGTCATGCCCGCTTGTTTGGCGATGACCCGCATGGATGCATCCTTAAACCCTTTTTTGATAAACTCCTCTTTCGCCGATGCGATAATCGTTTGTTCTCCTGCCGTCATGCTGCACTATTTAGTCATTCTGCGTTCTCAGGCGGTTTTCCACCCATCGCCTCAAGTTCTCCCTCAGGCTCTCGTCGCCGATGCCCTCTATAATCTCGCCGGCAAAAGCGACACGGAGCATCATGCGGGCTTCCTTTTCCGATATGCCGCGGGCACGCATATACAGGAGAACCGTTTCGTCCATCTGCCCGGTTGTCATGCCGTGGGAACACTTCACATCATCGGCATATATCTCCAACTGAGGCTTCGAGAACACCCGGCAATCGGGGCCGTCCAACAGGTTGCGGTGATTTTGATACGCCATCGTCTTCTGCGCATCTTCCGCCACATTTATCTTTCCGCTGAAGGCTCCCATCGATTTTTCCGACAAGAGATATTTAAACAATTCATCGCTATGGCAATGCGGCACATTATGATTGATAACGGTATGGTTATCGACATGCTGTTCTTTATCGGCAATCACCAATCCTTTCAAAATATGTTCGGCATATTCGCCGTCCAAACCGACCCGGTAGTTGTTGCGGGTTATGCCGTTTTCGAGGGAAAGGGTATTGAGTTTGACATTCGAATATCGCTCCTGCCGGATAAAGTTATCGGTAATCAACGTGGAGCGGGCGGCGCTTTCCTCCACATGATAAAACTCCAACGAGGCGTTTTCCCCCGCATATATTTCGGAAACCTGTACCGTCACCGACTTTGCCTTCTCCGCCGGGCAACGGTCGTAGACGGCGATCCTGGCTTCGGCGCCTTTTTCCAAAATAATCAGCAAGCGGCTGATGACCATTGCGTCTTCTTCCGCTTCCACGAGGTGCGTCAACTGTATAATGGCGTCGCTCCTCTTGTTTTCAGGCACATACAGCACATAGCCGTCCCGTACGAACATCGTATTGAACGCCGACAACCCGCCGCCGTGTTGCTTTGCCTGCCGATTGTAATAAGCGGAGAACACGTCGGGATATTTTTCCGCAAAATCGTTTAAGCCGCCGGAAAATATCCCCTCCGGTAATGGCCGGGAAGAAGCATCCTTATAAGCATATCCGTTTATGAGATAATCCTGATGAAAAGGCTCCGGATGCATGCCCCTGTCCGAAAGCATATACCGGACAGCTTGTTGTTGCGTGAGCCGCTGATGGATGCCAACGTTTATCTTCAATAGATTCTCGATATCGGTATGCTGATAATCCTCGCTGCCATACGCGGGAAAACCGTTTTTTCGGAACACTTCGAAAGCCTCTTGCCTCGGCCGGTTCAACAAGGGAGAACATTGTTGGCAAATCGAGTCCCGGTTCGACTCAAAATAATCTGTATCGTATTTCATATTCGTCTATTTGAGCCAATCATATCCTTTTTCTTCCAACTCGAGCGCTAATTCGGGCCCGCCGCTGCGCACAAGCCGGCCCTCGTACATGACGTGCACGATATCGGGCCGGATATAATTGAGCAAACGTTGATAATGGGTGATTAATATCGTCGCGTTGTCGGGGCGCTTGAGTTTGTTAAGTCCGGCGGCCACGATGCGCAAGGCATCGATGTCGAGCCCGCTGTCCGTTTCGTCGAGGATGGACAACTTCGGTTGGAGAATAGCCATTTGGAATATCTCGTTGCGCTTTTTCTCGCCTCCCGAAAAGCCATCGTTCACCGACCGTTGGATCATCTCTTTATCCACCCCGATAAGCGTTTGTTTTTCGCGCATCAACGCCAGGAACTCGCCGGGAGGAATCGGAGCTTGCCCGTTGTATTGGCGATGTTCGTTCAGGGCGGCGCGCATAAAGTTGACCATGCTGACGCCGGGAATCTCCACCGGATACTGAAAACTGAGGAAGAGCCCTTTCCACGAACGTTCTTCAGGAGATAAACCGAGGAGCTCTTCCCCTTCGAAAGCCACTTCGCCGTCGGTCACTTCATAAACCGGATTACCGGCAAGGATGGAAGCAAACGTGCTTTTGCCCGAGCCGTTGGGCCCCATAATGGCATGTATTTCGCCTTTCTTGACCTCCAAATCGACTCCTTTTAATATCGCTTTTCCATTAACGGAAGCATGTAAATTTTTAACTGATAACATGATTGTTTTGATTTTATATTTATCCGACACTCCCTTCGAGGCTTATCTGCAAAAGCTTCGTCGCTTCAACGGCAAATTCCATGGGAAGCTTGTTCAAGACCTCTTTCGCGTAGCCGTTTACGATGAGGCTGACGGCCTCTTCGGTGGGAATTCCGCGCTGATTGCAATAGAATAACTGGTCTTCGTTTATTTTCGACGTCGTAGCTTCGTGCTCCAGTACGGCGGAGTTATTGTCGATATCCATATACGGGAAAGTATGCGCCCCGCAGCGGTCTCCGATGAGCAAACTGTCGCACTGCGAATGATTGCGGGAGTTTTGCGCATGGGCGGTCATTTTCACCAGGCTGCGGAAAGAGTTTTGCGATACGCCGGCGGAAATCCCTTTGGACACGATGCGGCTTTTGGTCTTTTTCCCGATATGAATCATCTTCGTACCGGTATCGGCCTGTTGCGCGTTCTTGGTGATGGCCACCGAATAAAACTCGCCGCTCGAATAATCGCCTTGCAAGACGCAACTCGGGTATTTCCAAGTGATGGCCGAACCGGTTTCGACCTGCGTCCAGGATATTTTAGAAGATTCGCCTTTACACAGGCCGCGTTTGGTAACGAAATTGAACACGCCCCCCCGCCCCGTTTTGTCGCCGGGATACCAGTTTTGCACGGTGGAGTATTTGACCTCCGCTCGGTCTAACGCGATGATTTCGACAATGGCCGCATGGAGTTGATTCTCGTCGCGGATGGGAGCCGTGCACCCCTCCAGATAACTCACATAGGCATCGTCGTCGGCAATGATCAAGGTGCGCTCGAACTGCCCCGTATTGAGGGCGTTCATGCGGAAATAACTGGATAACTCCATCGGGCAACGAACTCCTTTCGGAATATAGGCGAACGAACCGTCGCCGAACACGGCGGAATTGAGTGCGGCAAAGAAATTGTCGGTGTACGGAACCACACTGCCCAAGTATTGTCTTACTAATTCGGGATATTCTTTCACCGCATCGGCAAATGAACAAAAGATAACTCCCTTTTTAGCCAATTCTTCTTTGAAGGTCGTCTTCACGGAAACGCTATCCATCACCGCATCCATCGCAACTCCCGACAATATTTTCCGCTCTTCCAACGGAATGCCGAGTTTCTCGAATGTTTTCAACAGTTCGGGATCGACTTCATCCAGGCTTTTGGGCCCGTTCTTCTTTTTAGGCGCCGCATAATAAATGATCTCCTGAAAATCGATGTCGGGAATGTTCAAATGCGCCCATCGGGGCATCGTCAGGGTAAGCCAGTGATGATAGGCATCGAGGCGAAAGCGGAGCAACCAGTCGGGCTCCTCTCTCTTTTGGGAGATGGCGCGAATAATATCCTCATTCAGGCCTTTCGGAAGATATTCCGTCTCAATGTCCGACTGAAAGCCTTCTTTGTACTCGCCTTCGGTTACGTCTTTTAATATATCGATTGTTTCTTCCTCCATTTTATTTTTTCACAAAAATACGGCCTCTGAACAGTGTTCACAATCCCTAAAAGTAAGGATTTTTCGGAAGAAATATCATTAGTTATAAGGAGGAAGAAACGGCAAATGAGAAGTGGGGACATCGCTCCAAACGACGCCCCGGCAGACATTTTCAAATAGATTACAATAGCAATGCCGATGTTACTGCACAGCTTTTATATATGCTCCCCTGACAATTGTTACCTCTTTGCCCGTTACATCGGCTTTCTTTTCCACATCATATATATTCAGAAAATAATACTGTTCTTTGTAAAGCACGCCGAAATAATAATGGTAGAGTTCTTCTTCGGCGGTCTTGAAGGTAAGGCCTTTGTCGTCTATTAACAGAGGGTTAACGGAATTCAGTCCTTTAATAATGGTCTTGGAAGTAATAACCATACCGATCCATCTCTTGTTGGATGTAAAATAGAGAAGTTTGTCGGCCCCGGCAGGTTTAATACGAATATGTCCGGCGCCTTGTTCATCAAACTCTTCCCAACCGATACCGAATTCGCTTAACACCGTTTGCATGGTTTCGGCGGTATACTCTTTAGTAAATTCTATCGGCGGTATTCCGACAGACACCTTGATCGCCACATGTTGATTCGTTTTATCGGTCAGCAACAAAGTTGCTTCTCCTTCTTTGTGCGCTTTTACGGTAATCACAGAATCTTTCACCGTGGCCGTCGCTATGGCAGCATCCGACAGTTCAATACGATAAGGGGGATTGCCGGCAGAAATGTTGATGGTTCCCTCGGTTCCGGCATTTAATGCGATATAATCGAGTAAATTCAGTCTTTGGATGATCTCTTCTCCGCAAGCTGTTAATAAAAAGGTTGCAATTAAGGCAAGCAACACCTGTTTTTTGTTTATTTTCATTTGATTGACTATTTATTCTTTATTCACAACGAGGGATACTCTGGTATCCCATTATAAAGATTCTACAAAGATAGGCCATTTTTTATTTTGACGATAATTTTCAGAATCTTTCCTGCGGCTAAAGTTGTCATGACCGGATGACATTCCTTAACACCGGTACTGATTTCCAATCGCCCCGCCAGATACGGGCAATCTTTCACCTTAAAAAAGCGCTCAAACAGTCCGGAAAGTACTATTTCAAGCTTAAAAGAGGGCAAAAATATCTTAGAAAGTACTATTTTAACCTTAAGAGAAGGCAAAAATATCTTAGGAAGTACTATTTAAACCTTAAAAAAGGGCTGAAATATCTTAGGAAGTACTATTTTAAGCTTAAAATAGGGCAAAAACATCTTAGGAAGTACTATTTTAACCCTAAGAGAGGGCTAAAATGAATGGTTTCGTCTGTTGTTAGGCCTTAGAAGGAGGTAAAACAGTCGATCGAGTCTGTTTTTAAGCTCGAAACGAAACAAAGTCGCCTATGCTCGTTCCTTTTTCCCGCTTTCTTCGCCATTCGATTGAACGGGTCTGCCGGTATTAAGGGACGAAATAGAGGCGGGACATGAAAAAAGGCAACTTATCCGTTACAGATAAATCACCTTTATTCATTGCTTTATGAAGATCGTTGTGTGTGTTATCGTAGCCTGTTGAGTGACCGTATCAATGCTTCATCGTGGCGTATCCGCCGGATGGCGAGCCCGTTCAGCGCCAACGCCGCCAACGGCGCAACGGCTCCCGCCCCCACCCTCAAGACGGTGATGTCGAAAGCAGGCGCAATGCCATATATGGCAAAAACGACGGCCGCATAATAGGCGATAATCGCCAAAATACCCGTTACCGCCAGCCGAATCTGACTCTTCCGCTTTTTATAAAGGAAGACGGCGATAAGGGGAAGCAGCATCGCGAGGGTCCCCAAAACGGGCAAGACCCATACCTGCGCAGTGGTTTGGCCATTGGCCGACCACACGCAGGCCGTCATCTCGTAGGTAATACCGTTAGACGAAAAGGCAATGACCATAGTCAGCATCGCTGCGACCATACAGCCGAAAGCCCCCAATAAAAAAACGGTTTGTACTCGTTGCAACATACCTTTTCAGCGTCAGAATTGGTCTTTTTCTTTCGCGGGATTACGGAAATACACTTCGCCGTCGATCCATTCCTGAATAGCGATCAAGGTAGGTTTGGGAAGCTTTTCGTAAAAACGCGAAATCTCGATCTGCTCGTGATTCTCGAACACCTCCTCCAGATTATCGCTGTAAGAAGCGAACTCTTGCAGTTTGGTATCCAAGTCTTGTTTCATTTCGACGGATATCTGATTGGCCCTTTTACTGATGATGCGTACCATCTCGTACACATTTCCAACCGGCTCCGACATTTTCATCACATCGCGCGTTTCGGTATTGACACTCGCTGTCGTTCTTTTATAGTCCATTGTTTATTTTGTTTGTTTATCTAAATTCAACTGATTCATTAATTGTTCGTCGGCAAAAGCTCAATTTTCTTTTGCGCTTCGCGATAGTATTTATCGGCTTCCGCCACAAATTTCCCTTCGGGAAAAGTGTTTTTATAATTAAAATATTCATCGACGACCAACCGGAAACGCTCGGGTTGCGCTTTTGCCGTGCTTCGCTGCGCATACTCATAGCGCGAACGCAGCATGATCATCTGATAATCTTCGACATATTTCGAAAACGGGTAACTCTTCATCGCCTCTCGGGCGGTAATGATCGCCGACTCGTAGTTATTGCCCATGTAATTGCCCAGATTGAGATACAACTGCGCGGCTAATAATTCTTTGTACGCCAGTTTCTCCTGCAATTCGAACATATAGTTTTTGGCTTGTTCGGCGCGTTCGCTTTGCGGATACTTTTCCATGTATCTCTGGAACTCGGCAATGGCCGTGTAGGTTTTGGTCTGATCCAAACGCGCATCGGGCGAATCGAGATACATCCCGTAAGCCGAATAAAACAACGAAGGCTCGGCATATTCCCCTTTCGGATAAGTGGTGTAGTACGTGGTGAATATCTGGGTGGCCGATGAATAATCTTTCGAGTTATAATAGCTCTGTCCCAACAGGTAAAGCGACTCCTCGGCGTTTGCCGTACCCTTCATAAAAGGCACCAACTCTTCGAGCAGGGTGATGGAACGCTCGTATTTTCCTTCTTCGAAGTACTTTTTAGCATACGTGTACTTCAAATTCGTATCGGTACTTTTCAATATCTTGTTGTATTCGCCACATGAAGCGAATAGCAAAATCACGAGCAAAAAATAGCTGTATTTTAGTCTCATTTTCTCAATAAATGCGATTATAACGTGCAAATTTACGGAAAGTTTCTCAGTTGTAACCCTTGCCATACGGTTTTTATTCTATTTTAGGAATTCGATGAAACGAACGCTAAGATACTCTCGACGTATTTGCGGTCGTTGGAAAGCTTCGGCACTTTATTTTGACCTCCTGCTTTATCTCTCTGTTTCATCCAATTATAAAACGTATCGGGTTGCAACGGTTTCACCACCGGCTTGCCCAGGGACAGATTGTACGAACGCTTCGCTTCGTAATCGGAATTTAGTTTTTTGAGATTTTCGTCCAGCAATTCCACAAACAGATCCATATCCGAAGGCTGGTTCTCGAATTCGATGAGCCATTCATGCGCCCCGTTGTGCCGGGAGTCGAAATAGACCGGCGCAACGGTATATTCCACAATTTTGGCATGGGTGCGTTGACAGGCATGATCGAGCGCTCGGTCGGCATTCTCCACAATAAGCTCTTCGCCGAAGGCATTGATGAACTGCTTCGTGCGGCCGGTAATCTTAAATAGGTACGGATGGGTCGATGTAAACTCCACAGTATCTCCTATCTGATAACGCCACAATCCGCCGCTGGTGGAAATAACCATCGCATACGGGCAACCCGTCTGCACACCTTCGAGCGGCACCGCTTCGGGCCGGTCTTCGCCCCATTCCGACTTGGGAATGAATTCGTAATAAATTTCATTATCGAGCAGCAAAAGCATCTCTTTCGATTCGGGGCTGTATTGCACGCCGAAGAAGCCTTCCGAAGCATTATAGGTTTCCCAGTAATGCATGTCGGGCGAAGGAATCAGTTGCTCATATTGTTCTTGAAAGGGAATGAAACTCACCCCGCCGTGAAAAAACACTTCGAGGTTGGGCCACAATTCCGTGAGCGGTTTGCCGGTTTCGGCAACGATTTTTTTGAGCAGCACCATCGTCCACGAAGGCACGCCTACAAAAGCACGGATATCGGCGTTGACCGCATACTCGGTCAGTTTCTCCAACTTCTCTTCCCAATCCGATAGCAACGCGATGCTTTCGGGCGTTCGGGCGCGTTTTGCCCAGAAAGGCACATTCTTCATCAATATGGCCGATATGTCTCCCGTAAATGTGTCGCCTCCGATGCGGTTGATCTGTTGGCTACCACCCAGCACCAACGTTTTGCCGAGCATAAACGCCGTGTCGGGATAATGCGCAGCATACAAGGCCAGCATATGGTAACCGCAACGGTAATGGCAGTTTTGCAGCGACTCCTCCGTTACGGGAATGTACTTGCTCTTGTCCTGCGTCGTTCCCGACGACATGGCAAACCACTTCACCGGAGTATCCCAAAGGACATTCTGCTGTTTGTCGACGAGTATTTTATCCAAATAAGGGCGCAAGTCTTCATAAGACATTACCGGAAGCCTCGCGGCATAGTCCTCTGCGTTTCCTATCGAATCGAACTTCTTTTCATACCCGAACAGCGTGTGGCGTCCGTGTTCAAGAAGCAGTTCCAAGTTTTTTTGTTGAGTTCCGATGGGGTCTTCCAAGAACTTCTCCACCGGTTTATAGTACGAAGTGAGTATTGCCCGGGCAATTTTTCGAATCATTCTTTCTACAAGATATTTGTCTGCAAAGGTAGTGATGAATTTTTTAATAATCTTAGAAACTGTTTTGAATTTTCCGAA
>DHOU01000037.1:0-80426 GCA_002409745.1 Bacteroidales bacterium UBA5382 | reverse complement strand
AGAAACTGTTTTGAATTTTCCGAATGATCTAATTTTGTTTATTCTTTTATGCTGTTTTTTGCCCTTTTTTACGCCTTTGAACTTTCCTTTTTTTCCAATAGCCCGCTATTCGATGCGAAACGAAAGCCCAAATCCATCAAAAAATGACTAAAAAACACCGCATAAAAAAATTCAAAACAGTTTCTTATCCTATGCGGCTTATTTTACGAAGTTTTTCTTCGTCGATGATCTTAATTTTTCGTCCGTCGATGGTTATCACATGTTCATCGACAAACGTCGACAAAGTGCGTATGGCGTTGGACGTGGTCATATTCGACAGACTCGCCAAATCGTCACGCGACAGGTAAATGCTGATGGTGGCGCCGTCTTCTTCCAAGCCGTAACTTTCGCGCAAAAAGATAAGTGCTTCGGCAAGACGCCCACGCACATGCTTTTGCGTGAGGTTTACCGCCCGTTGGTCGGCAATGCCCAAATCCACCGACAGATGTCCGATAAAAAACATGGCTAAGTTTCCGTCCTTCCGCACAAAATCCTCTATAAGTTCCATAGGAATCAGGCAGACAGTCGAATTTTCGAATGCCGAAGCCGAAGTCACATACGATTCGCGTGCAAAGTAAGCCCGATATCCGAAATACTGCACCGGGCGTATCATGCGGATGATCTGCGTCCGCCCGCCTACGCCGGTTTTGAATATCTTGACTTTACCTTTTAATAGACAGATTAAGTTAGAGGGCTGTTCTTCCTCCACATAAATCATCTGACCCTTCTTATAATGAACGATCTCTGCACTTTCACGCACTAACTCCCGCTGATCCTCTGTCAATATCCGCCATATCTCTGATAATGAAGACGAAATATCGATTATATCATTACTCTTTTTAGCCATTAAGTGTTATAGAACAGTGTTATAAAACACAAAAATAGCGTTTTTTTCGCAATTTGTCATGAAATTGTCACATAATTTCCTTTTTCGGACAACGGGCTCCTCTCCTCAATCCATATCAATCTTCCTCAATCTTCCTCAATCTCCTATCCAGTTCCAAAAAAAATACGTAAGTTTGCATCGCAAGAATGAAAATTAAATTAGTCATAGGAATTACTCTGTTTTTTCTTTCCGCAGGCCTCCGTGCGTCCACCCTCCCTTTGGACAGCATCCTGACAAAAACGATGAATGCGGCAGAGAAATACAACGAATTGATAGAAAGCTATCAAGCGGAGCTATATACCCGTACCTATGTCGAAACGCTGAAAAAAAACATCTTGTATAAGTACACGCATCTCATCCCCCGCTTCATTTTGCACGATCCGAGCTCGAAGGAGGTTTTAATCGAAACCTTCGGCACGTTAAAATACGATTTCCCCAATAATTATATCCATAACATCAAGTACGTAACCGGCACCATGACCCGCAAAAGGGATCTCGAAATGATTCCTTTCAACTTTTTCAATATCAATGTCTACGGAGAAAACACCAACGACGAGAGTTTCTTCATGCCCCTGCGGGTTACCACCCGAAAATACTACACTTATCGATTGGTGCGGTCGCATTCCGAAAACGACAAGACCTACTATACCATCGATTTCACGCCTGTTTTCAATAACCAGAAGCTCCTGAAGGGTTCGTTCGTTATTGAAGCCGGCACGTGGCGCGTGATCCATTTCCGGGGAGAGGGAATCGATATCTTTGCCGACTTCTCGTTCGAAATAAACATGGGCGATAAGTGGATTACCAATTATCTCCCCGTCGATTTTATTGTATACCAAACGACGTCCTACCTTGGCAACCGTGTGGCCAGCCGCTATTTGGCTAATATCGAATACAAAGATATCCGCTTGCGCCAAGACATCAAACCGCTCCATTCGCTCAACATCAGCGACTTCTATAAACTGCGACTCGATTCGGTGCCCGTCTACAACGACTCGGCTTTTTGGATAACGCATCGCCCTATTCCTCTTCAGGAGAAAGAAAAAGACGTGGCGCGCGAATTCCGGCTGCAACAACAAATCAAGCAAGCTCAACAAGCCGAAAAAGATACCAGTAATGTAATGAAAGCACAGCAGTTCGCTCAACGAATGGTGATGGACTCGGAATACTCTTACAAATCGACGCGCATCGGATACGGCGGATTGTTTAATCCGGCGCTCATCGGTTACACGTCGCAAGACGGAATCACCTACCGGCAAAGAGTATCGTTCAACATCGACTTGCATCACAATCGGAACATTAAGATCAAAGCGTTTGCCGGATTTATGTTTAAACGCAAAGAGCTATTTACCGATCTTTCCACCACGTGGAATTATGATCCTTTCCGGTTGGGCAGTATGACCTTGTCGCTCGGAAACGGTAACCCTACGTACAGCTCCCTCTTTATCCAACAAATACAAGACAGCCTCAATGAGCACGGATTCGATTTTAAAGATATATCGGTCAACTATTTCCGTGACTATTATTTGAAGGTGTTCAACACGCATGAAATAGCCAACGGGTTACTGTTTAATGCCGGCATTGAATATCACATTCGCAAGGGCGCCAGCAACACGGCGGTACTACGAAGCGCGAAAGTGGACAGCGAGCCTATAGAAGATTTGTTTGGAACGCGTAAGGCTTTTGCTCCTTTTATTCGTCTTACCTGGACGCCCGAGCAGTATTACCGCTACGAAGGACGCCAAAAGATCTATGAACGATCGCGTTTTCCAACGTTCAAAGTGGAAGTGTCGAGAAGCTTCTACAATATATTCGGCAGCACATCCGAATACAATCGTGTGGAAGTGGATATGAGCCAACACATTCCCTTCGGACTGATGAATACATTTCAGTATCATATCGGAGCTGGAAAATTTACCGACCAAAAAACGGAATACTTCGCCGATTTCGCTTTCTTTTCGAAAAGCAACTTCCCCGAAATCTGGAACGACCGTCTCGGCGGAGGGTTCAATCTGCTCAACAGGAATCTGTATAATGTGTCCGATTCGTATATTCAGGCGCATCTCATGCTTGAAACACCCTTTTTATTATTAAAGAATATTCCTTTCGTATCGAACTTCGCCGATACCGAAAGATTGTATTTCAGTCAACTCTATACTCCCCAGATCCTCTCGTACACCGAATTCGGCTACGGCATCGGCAACCGTTTTTTCAGTGTCGCCGCATTCGGCTCGCTGCATAAGACCCAATTCCGGCAAGTCGGCGTCCGAGCAACGTTCGAACTCTGATCTTCAATGTTTATCAATCTCTTTTCAATCTCCATCAATCAAAAAAAAAGCAGCTAAGATCACTCCCGGCCGCTTTTTTATCAATGAATGAATTAAAATAGAGTTATAGCACTTTCGAAATTGTATCTGTTTCCGTATGGATCGTTCCTTCCTGATAAACAATCCGGTCGGACGAAAGAGATTTTCCGTCTCCGGATGTCCGCGAGAACTTCTTATATTTCTTCTTAATAGCCGACGAAGGCTCATTTCGCATGTAAGGATCCAACGTACGGCTGATCTCGACCTTCTTACCCGTCGGAACAGCTATCTCAACGAGCATATTTTGACGGCGGAAGCCTTGCGTAATAGGCACCGAGAAAAATTCGGGTAGCTGCAAAACCGAATCGGTCTGCTCTATCGGATAGGTAAAATTCCGGACATTCTGCTTCGCCGTCTTTAAGTCTCTACTGTTGGCACAGGTGATCACGCTCACCTGAAACAGCGTATCGGAAGTGTCGATAATCTTTAAACTGATGTCGGAGAACAACAACGAATCTTCGTTTATGCTACGGTAAGGGAGCTCATGACGCTCCGTGCCGGGTCCGATACCCGAGCTAAATAAGTAGTAATCGTTTCCATAATACGCCATATCCACATAAAGCGTATTGCCGTTGAAAGAAGTTAAAGAGGTGCTTTTTCGATCGGAGCCTTCGACACTGAATTTCCCGGCTACATTCTTTCCCAATATACCACCCGTCACCATTCCGGCAATCCATAACACCACAAACACTATTCCGATAACCGGGCGCGATTTCGCTTTCAAGATGCGCCGGATAATCCATAAAATAATTGCCACAACAGGAATTCCGATCACAAGAACTCCGGTAATCCACAGCAATGTGTTCTCGGTGCCGGCATCGATAAACAGCGACTTTAACGATAACAGGTTTGTTCCGGCAAATAACAACGCACCCAGCGTAGCCAGTATCACCAATGCAAAAATCCCGGCAAATGCAAAAAAGATAATCTTCAGAAAAACGGTCAATGCATTTAAACAACCCGATCGTTGAGAAGCCGGTACGGGCGAATGATACGTATTTTTAGGCGGCTCGGGGGGCATTTCACCTTGCGGCGCCGACGTAGCCGAAGCTTGCGCATGCGAACCGGCCTGTCCGGCAGAAGCATTATCCGGTTCGTTGGCACGGCTCTTTACATTCGCTAAATTTCCGCTCACCGTTTGCCGAATCGATTGAATATACTCGTCTTCGCCCATCATTTCGAGTTTTTGTTTCACCGTTGTTGCCTGAGGAATGATTACCCACAACACACAATACACGACGACTAATCCGAAATTAATATTCCAGTTGAAATCGACATTATCGAATATCCTGTCCCAGGGAAAAATAGGAATCGATACCATCCCGACTAAATTCAATAACAGAGGTACCGCAAAAATCAAACGGGGAATCCATGAATCGATTTTAAAATAAGCGGCAATGCCCCCACACACACCGCCAATCCACCGATCCGAAGGATTCCGATACAATCGTTTGGTGTAATTCGACTCGAGCGCCACCGGTTTCAAGACAATCCATAAAACAAGATAAACCCAAAACAACACGCTAAACAATAATACAAAAATCACACGCATCCAAACCGGATCAATTTTAAAATAATAGGCCAATCCACTGCACACGCCGGCGATGATCTTATCATTGGCATTCCGGTTCAACGGGCGGGCTTGTTTTTGCTCGCCTGCCGCAGAGGAAGGAGGAGTTGTCGAATTGCGGGTGTGGTGCGATTGAGTCCTTTCGGAAGAGTTCGAATCGCCGGCATAGTCGGAATCGAAATCCTCCGGCCGGCCGATACTGGTAATGATGGCTTCCACATCTTCATCCGTAATGCAACTGATCCCTAACTTCAATCGATTCCCGAAAAGTTCAGCGATACGGTTCTCGATATCGTTCACGATTTCGTCGCCATCCTCTTCGCGAAGAAAATAGCTCTTAAGATTCTCGATATACTGTTTGAGCAACTCATAGGCGGTTTCTTCAATACTGATAACCTGTCCCTGAAAATTAATATTGATGACTTTCTTCATTGCTGTATGGTTCGTTAAATAGATTTCGCTTCTTCTGTTTTATTTATCTGTATAGCCTCTGTCTTGCGGGCAACGGTATTCACACCTTTCGAAAGCTCATTCCAGGTAGATTCCAAAAGCCCGTAAAATTCTTCTCCTTTATCCGTCAGCCTAAAATATTTACGCGGAGGTCCGGAGTTACTTTCCACCCATCGGTACGATAATATTTCGGCATTTTTCAGCCGGTTAAGCAACGGATAAAGCGTTCCTTCGAGAAGTTGTAATCCGGCGCTTTTCATCTCATCGATAATATCACCCGGATAGGCTTCCTCTCGTTTAATGATGGATAAAATGCAATATTCCAGTACACCTTTGCGCATTTGGCTCTGTGTATTTTCTATTTTCATCTTTCTTTTTTCTAATTATGCTGCAAAAATACACAAAACAAAGTATTATGCAATACAAAGTACCAATTATTTTTATCAACTTCAAATTATTTAACAATATTCGAAGATCGCAGGCGGTTCCGAATATCAAAACCAAATACTTCGCTTGGAATAAAACCCTCAATAGGAACCGGAAAGAAAAATATTTTGTTCTCTTGAAAATATCCGCTACATTTAAGGCTTAATTGTACGAAGATAATCCATAAGCCAAAAAGCGTATGAATGAATTAAATCATTGGAATAAAAAAAATCGATGAATCATTTTAATTGCCGGCCAGATGAAAAAAAAGAAAAAAACAAAGCAAACAACACATGAGCAACGGAAAGTGGACACAGCTCATCAGAAAAAAGTATTCGTAAAAAGAGTATTTAAATTGTTTTCAACAATGGGATTCGAAGAGATCATACCGTTGGTATCCAAAAATGAACTCGACACTTTGTATAAAACACATCCTTATTTATTGACCGTAGACGCCACGCAATCTCCTCTGATCGAAAAGAAAGAAGCGGCCTTTTTCTGTCAAGCGATTAAAGTACTGGCAAAAGACCACATGCTCACCGTCCCGGAAAAAGAAGGCGCGAAAATCTGTTTAATAGATTATTTTGAGATATGGTTGCCTTTAATCGTAGATTGGAGCAGCGAAATCGATGAAAACACTTCACCGGAAAAGAAAAAAATTCGCGAAATACTGGGAAGCCATGCCGACAGGAAAAACGAGCAATCGCTGATGTGCGAGTTAGGAAACGATGCTTTGAGTAATTTATCGTTTATCCTCGATACGTTTACCATGGAGATGTCGAGTCCGGTTACCAGATATTTTTGGTTTGAGGAGCAATCGATAGAAATAGGAAAGAAAAACCGGATAGACCGGATAGTTAATCTTTACGCCATAAAACCTCCTTGCATTCATATTGAACTCGATGGAATTATACGCCCGGCTCTCCGAATAGCAAAAATAGGCCTCGGGAAAAAGGATGAATTCATAAAGATGCAACTTCCGGCAGACGGGTCGTCCTCATCCCAAACGACAGAGGAGTATGACGTCTATATTCAATCGCATGCATGGCAACGGTTTGAAGAACGAATAGACGGAGTGACGGAATTAGCGCGCAATGCTTTTTTCTTTTTTTCTCTCGCAAACAATAAACTTTTCCGGTTTAATCAAACCCTCCTTATTCCGTATATCTTCGACACGTTGAAGTTAGGTTATTTTACGGCAGATTTTCAGGATAAGAAAATCATCCTCCGCACTTTTCTCTTTATCACCGCCAACGGCACACCCGAAGGACAACGCCTCAATCAATACACGGGATTAAAGAAACTCGATAAAAAATACCTCGTTATCGACAAACTAAGCGCTTTTATGGCTTCGGATATCCGGTCGAATCCTCAAACAGCCGGCATCTTTATTCAGTCCGGATGTAAAGACTTGTTGAATATGACCACCCCTATGCTGTTGAAAAAGAAAGATTTCGAACTTCACAGCCTGGATCCGAAACAATTTCTCCATTATCTGAGCATTAAAGAAGACATCGGCACCATTACCAGTAGATGCGAAGAGCCGCCAACGCAAACCGGAGAAACGAGTCAACCGGAGAAATGATTCGTTTTTATTTCAACATTCATTCTCATGAACAAATAGCTCTTCGTATTCGTTGACACAGCTATCAAGCATCTTTTAGTAGGGATTATGTTTGACCTTTAAAAAACAGAAAAGAAATGGCGAAAGAAAATAAAAACTGCCTTCCGGCGTTCGACGCTTCCAAAGGTATTGAATTCGGTATTTATACATTAGGCGATCATTTAATCAACCCGCATACGGGCAAACGAATCAGCGCCGGACAGCGCCTACGGGAAATCGTGGAAATGGCCCGCCTGGCCGACGACGCCGGGCTCGATGTCTTCGTTATGGGTGAAAGTCATCAGGACTATTTCGTTTCGCAGGCGCATAGCGTGGTGTTGTCGGCCATTGCCCAAGCAACCAAGAACATCCGCATATCGAGTGGAGCGACCATCATCAGTACATCCGATCCGGTGCGGGTATACGAAGACTTCGCCACCATCGATTTATTAAGCAACGGACGGACAGAGATCGTTGCCGGACGAGCTTCGCGGGTGGGGCTGTTCGAACTTCTCGGGTATGACCTGCGGGATTATGAAGCGCTGTTTGAAGAGAAATTCGATTTGTTATTGCAAATCAACCAAAACGAACATCTTACGTGGCAAGGCGAGTTCCGGGCGCCATTGAATAACGCGCACATTATCCCCCGCCCTCTCAAAGGGCAATTGCCTATCTGGCGCGCCGTAGGCGGGGGACCGGGTAGCGCCGTGATGGCCGGACGCGCCGGCGTACCGATGTATATGGCTCATTTAGGCGGGCCGACGGGCGCTTTCACAGGAACTATTGCCGCTTATCGTGAAGCGGCGAGGGAGAGCGGATATGATGCGGCGGCGCTTCCGGTGACCACCGCCGGATTCTTTTATGCGGCCGAAGATACCCTCACGGCGTTACGCGAATATTATCCGCATATCAACGAAGGAATGAAATTTACGAACGGACAGGGATTTCCCAAACAGGCGTTTGCCCAGGCGCAGGATGTACGAAGCATTATTAATGTGGGCTCGCCGCAACAGATTATTGAAAAAATCCTATATCAACACGAACAATTCGGCATGCAACGCTATGTGGCACAACTGGATTTCGGAGGCGTGCCTTTCGATAAGATCCGTCAGAATATCGAGATGATCGGGACTGAAATTCTGCCGGCCGTAAAAAAACATACGGCTAAAAAAGAAAATTAAACAATGAACATAGTCGTGATTTCCAGCTCCAAGGTGGGCACTAAAACACAAACCGCCACAAAGAAAGTCGTCGAACTGATTCAAGCGCACTATCCCGGGGAATCGTTAACGCTCATCGATTTGAAAGAGCTCGACATTGTATTTAGCGACGGACGCAATTATCTCGATTACAGCGGCGACACAGCGTACGTTACGAAAACGGTGATGGATGCCGACGTACTCTTTATCGGCGCGCCGACTTTCCAAGGCTCTATTCCCGCTACGCTCAAAAACATCTTCGATTTACTGCCGCAAAATGCCTTGTATCACAAAACAGTGGCGATGATTATGATGGCCGGTTCGCCCAAACATTTCCTGGTGGCCGAAACGCAACTCAAACCGATATTGAGTTATATGAAGGCCAATATCGTACCGAATTACGTCTTTATTGAAGATAAAGATTTCCACTTGCAGAAGATTGTCAATGACGATGTCTTGCTGAGGCTGGAAACATTGGTCGAAAATACGCTGGTATTGGCCCGTACGTACGCCGAAATATGGCGGCAACAAGAAGACTCGTACGATTTTTAAGCGCTTGCGCCTGCACACAAGGCGACGATGTAATAAAACCGTGCCGGAAAGATGATTCCGACACGGTTTTGCAAAAGAACTTTATCAGGAAAGTAGAGAAACCTGTAAAGACTCAGAGAGAAAAAATATCACCGGCTCATTCAAAAAAATGAATGTGATAGGGATTTCCGGTGGTCGCGATAACCGCTCCGTTACTGACCTTACCGGTTTTAGGATCGTAGGTGTAAAAGCCCGGATCCTTTTCGCCATTAGAAGCAATCACCACCAAATCTTTATACGTTTCGATAAACACGCTATGCGGATCGCTTATGGAAAGGCCTTTGATCTGTTTGATGGTTTTGGCTTTTAAGTCGATGACCACCGGCATGGAATAACGCGAAATATACGCGGCGTTTTGCAATTCAGGGATCATTAAATAAGCGATCACTTTACCGTTACCGATATATTTGCTATAAGCCACCGGCCCGCCCTTATAGGCGGTGCCTTCTATGGTCGTTTTAGAAATATCCCACGAAAGCGATGCGTCGAATTCGGTTTTACCGTCAGGGATACACACAAATCCCGTTTCGGTAAAATGATCATCCATTCCGAAAGCCGAAACACAAGCCATGTAAAGGTTGTTGCTTTCGTCGGTAAAAATCATGTCCTTCCCAAAGGGGCGCGTCGGAAAAGTAATTTTCGATGTTTTCTCCGATGCGATATGCAGCACTTTATCGGTTTTAGGATCGATGACGGCGCAATCGGCTTGTTTATAATCCGAATAAGGCTTCTGCATGGATGTCAGTTGGCATAATGGGACGTAAAGATAGTCTCCACGCAAAAAAGCATATCCCGGATCGGCATTGGTGTCGCCCTCTCCATGCGCATATTCCGAGAAATCGATCTCTCCCGTTTTTGTCAGGGTGATCGGATTGATTATCCATACTTTACCGATGCCGAATAACGGCAGATAGGCTTTTTCGGAATTATAGTTCACAAGTCCTCCGGCCAAAGAACCCGATGGAAGTTGCAACGTCGCGGTTTTTTGCAGCGTGCGGGTGCCGTCCCACGTATATTTGGTGAGTACCGACGCATCCGTAGGACCGAATCCGGGAAAAACGTAGACGTCTTTTCCGATAACCCGTACCGGGGCATCGAAGCCCACTTGAATGCTGTTTTTATTATCCAGCGATTGAGATGTGAAATCGGGGATAACCTGTAGGTAAGACGACCCGTTCATCCCGTCCTGATTAATAACGACCGTTTGAACCAACACTTTTCCGGCATCACCCGAAGGCGCCGGCTCCTCTTTCTTGTCACACGAAGCTACGACCAACGCCACCATTGAAAGGCAAGCTATACGTAAAAAATACTTTTTCATTGCTTTGTTTATTGATTGTTTGAATTTAATTGAATATATATCGAATTTTCATTCCGAGGCTGCGCCCCGGAAGGGGACGGTTAAATTCGGTAAGAAGATTTGCATCGGTGAGGTTTTTGATTTTGCCCGACACAAACAAGCGGTTGTGCAGAAAGCTCTGCTCGAAGCCGAGATCGAATGTCACGCTGCGGGGAATGCGGCGTTTTTCGAGAAGCGTCATCTCAAAATCATAATAATATTCTTCAATGAACGACATATCCGCAAAAAGTCGGGTGTTCTGTCCTTTGCCCCCGAAGAGGTTGGCCTTGTGATATTCCAGTCCCGCATTTCCCATCAGGTAAGGGATATTGGGCATACGCATGCCTTTGGTGGGATTCTCAATGCTACTGTTGGGATCTAATTTTCGCATATCGCGAAGGTCTTGAAACGTAGCGTTTGCATAACCGTAAAGCCACGGCGTCAGGTCGCCCTTGGCATCTAATTCCACGCCGAAGGTACGCATCTCGCCGAAGTTTTGATATTGCGCTTCCACAAACCCCTTTACATAACGAATCATATCACGAAGGTGCATATAAAAGAAATTGACTTCCAGTTGAAGGTTATCGGAAGCCATCCCCATCCGGTTGTATAATAGTCCCAGATTAAGACTGACATTCCGTTCGGGATACAACGAATCGGCCGGTAAGACAGCGTGACCGTCGCCCAACAGTTCGTTTTCGGCGGGAATGCGTACATCGTATCCGGCAGAGAATTTAGCCATCAAGTCGCGGGTAAATTTATAACGCATGGCATTGCTGAAACCTATATCTTTTTTCAAAAGATTGATATCCTTGATATCCCCGCTACCGTATGAAGGCGCTTTCCGGGTTTTCATCGAATATACATAATAGCGGACGGTAAGCGAATTCAATAATTTATCATTGGCCGATCGATAATCGTGATTGATGCCGCCCACCCAACTCTTCATTTTAGAATCGAAGACGGTTTGACGGCCGAAGCTCTGATCGCGCACACTGTCGCTGGGATAGCCGTTGGCCAAATTGAAGACGGAATTGAAATTGAGGGAATGATGCGTATTGATATAATATTGCAGGTTCAACTTATTCAATACGGTAAGTTTCCAGTCGTCGGAATTAGAACGATAGTTGGTTCCCAATTCACCTCCATAAGCGTTGTACGCAACGCCATCCCAGTCGTAATATTGACGAGCGGTGTCGATGAGATTGATTTGGGTAAAGGCGACGGCGGTCGAGAGATCGAAATCGAAGCCGTCGAGAAAAAAATTATCTTTTTTCAAGGAATTCGCAAACATATAGGCGCGCGAATTGGTTTCGGCCTTACGGATATCGGTTTTGATGCCTTGTATTTGTTTTGCGGTTTGCACAAATGCGGGCTCGAATTCCACCTCGTCGAACCACCATTTGGTGGCCTTAAAGCTGCCTCCCATCAGGATTTTCTTGAAGCGGTCGTGATTGCGCTTGATTTTTAAGCCATCGACATAAGGCGAGTTCATGACGTAATCGTTATCGGCATACGTGTACGCGCCGCCAAAACCAAAGAGAATGCCCTGCTCCTTCAGGTTTCGCTTGGCAACCAATTGCGCTTTATTGGAATTAAACGATTCGAGCATATAACTGGCATCCATATAGCGGTCGGGATATTCCTTGATGACAATATTCACGGCCCCGCCCATAGCCGATCCGCCGAAACGCGCGGGTACAATACCTTTATAAATTTCGATACGCTCGATCATATCCACGGGGATATCGTTCAGATCGATGAAATCGCTTTGATCGTTCATGGGAACTTCATCGATAAAAAAGCCGATGCGTTTGCCTTCGAGTCCGCGCACCGACACGCGCGAGGCGCTCCCCACCCCACCCGATACGCGGATAGTCATACCCACGGTTTTGGAAAGGATGTCGGAGATGTTGGACACGGTTCCCTGCAAGCTCGACATATTCACAACAGTCACGGGCATCCCCTCTTCCTTTCGTTGGCGCGCCTCCGATTTGGCGGTGACGGCTATTTCGGAGAGACTGGTAGCTTCCGGATCCAAATGAATTTGGATGCGGGCAGGCTCATTGGGAGTAACCAAAACGGGGATTTCCTGCAAATGATATCCCATAAAGGATACCTGGAGGATATATTCGCCGGAAGCAAGGTCACGGAAAGCGAATCGCCCCTGTTCATCGGCGGCTTGCCCCCTTTCGAGGGATTTGATATAAACGGAAGCCCCCGGTAACTTCTCTCCGGTCTCTTTATCGGAAACAGTTCCTTCGATAGCCCCTCCGTTTGTTTGTCCGAAAAGGCCTTGCATCGTAAGAAATAAACTACAGATGAGAACGAAAACAGTATTTTTCTTCATTTTATAAATATAAATATCGAATGAATGAGCAAAGGTACGTCGGCACTAAGTCTAAAGAAATACCTTTTATCGAGTATTTACATGTAAAAAAGTACCTACTATCAGGGATAAAAATTAGAATAGTTATCCCTGATTCTCTTCCGTAGAGCACTGCTAAATAACAGTAGAGAAAAGGAAAACGTCTTTCGAGAACCACAAAACGTCTTTCGAGAACAACAAAACGACCTAAGAGAATAGGAAAATACTTATAGAGAGAAAGAAAATAGGCATCGAGAAGACCAAAACGACTTTATAGAACATAAAAATCGCTGAAGAGAATAGGAAAATCGATGAAGAGAATAGGAAAATCGATGGCGAAAACAGGAAATTGAATAAAGAGAACATTTTCTTTTCTTGCGAGAACCAAATAACGGGGTAGCTAAAGCCCATGTATCCTATCGAAAACCTTAAACTTGCCCGGCAGAAACAAAACCCAATAAAAAACAATAGGTTGTCAACAAAAGAGAGGAGGCTATATTGGGTATATAAAACCTTTTCAAGGACTATTCTAATTTATACACTTAATGGGATAGTATCCTCTTTTTCATTACGTTCTATCTTCTTTTAATAATCCGCTTATTTTATCTGAACGTTCCACGCCATACTGAAATTCATACATTCACATTTCCGATTCATTTCGCAACAAACGCCTTTCATGTTAAATTATACTAAACAGAAATATTCCTGACAAACAACAAAGAATAATGGACTTGATGATATATGATACCATATTGAACAACTATGGGACACAAACAAATACAGAATATCATAAAATAACGGCATAAATAAACTTTTTGATTAGAAAACAGTGATTTGTTATTTAAATTATTATTGTACCTTTGCGCCTTAGTTATTCGACTTTTAATAAGTCTTCTATAAACACTCATAGTCAACAGTTTATAGAAAGCGAACCGACTCAGAAGATAATTCTCCGTTAATGAATTACCTTCAAAAAGGATGCAAAGCTGAAATAATTTAATTACTGATTATAAAACATTTTTATGGACTCAATGCTTATTTTTTGGATTGCATTTATTGCAACTTTTGTAATTGTCTATTCTATTGACCTCTACGTAACGGATCACCGACGAGGCACGATAAGTGTGAAAGAATCTCTGATGTGGACGGGGTTATGGATGACAGTAGCTTTACTTTTCGGATTAGCTGTTTATTTGTTTTTTCCACAGAATCCGGATAGTACTGTACGCACCGCTTCGGTAATGGGAATCAAATTCGTTTCCGGTTATTTTACCGAATACTCCCTGTCTATCGATAATCTGTTTGTTTTCATTCTTATCTTTTCTATGATGGGTATCAATCAACAGAACCAACCCAAGCTATTAAAACTTGGAATTTTGATAGCAATTGTTCTGCGTATTTTGTTTATTCTGGTAGGAATGGAACTTATTCAGCGTTTCCACTGGATTCTTTATATATTGGGAGTCGTGTTAATCTACACAAGTTATAAAATGATTGCTTCTAAAGGAGAGGATTCAGTTGACCCAACGAATAATTTTCTTTATAAGATCGCGATAAAATGGTTCCAGGTCGACCCGGACGTACATAATCCGAAATTCTTTTCGAAAATAAATGGTAAAACCCATATCACCAATATGTTTCTTACTCTGTTGGTCATCGGTACTACCGATATTGTTTTCGCTATCGATTCCATCCCTGCAATTATCGGTGTAATCATGGAAGGCTCAGAGAAGATCTTAACGCTCGCAGAAGAAAATTTTCTAGCAATCACTTCCAATGTTTTTGCGGTCATGGGACTGATATCCCTCTTCTTTGCCCTACGAGGAATCGTGGGAATGTTCCGTTTTCTCAAATACGGTATCAGTGTCATCCTATTCTTCATTGGAGCTAAAATGCTTCTTGGCGCCATTCCGGCAGTAAGCAGCTTTTTTGCCGCCAACTCATGGTTCTCTTTAGCCGTTATTATAGCGACTCTTATCGTTTCTATTGTTTTATCTAAATTGATTCCGGAGAAACAAGTTAAAGAAACAATCGAAACTTCGGATAATACTCCGGAAATCGATTCATAGAAATGCACGAATAAAAGCATGACTCTATCCTATTTTATTATATAAAAAAGAAGTGGATGTAAAGAATTAAAAACGTTACATCCACTTTTATTTTACAAATTCTGAAGAGAAAAACGAGGGTGCGTCAAACGCCCGGATAGCGTTTCGCGGATAGATCCCTTCGTCGATAAATGATTTCTTAATCGTCCTTTTTCAAGATAAGCCTCAACGAACTATTTTTAGTAACATAATTCCAAGCCCAATTAATAAAGACCACCAGTTTGTTGCGAACACTCAGGATAAGCATCAAATGCAGAAACATCCAAATCAACCAGGCAAACGTTCCTTTGAATTTGGCAAAAGGGAGATCGACGACCGCCTTATTCCGTCCTACCGTAGCCATCGTTCCTAAATTTTTATATTCATATTCCTTCAAACCAGTTTGACCTTTCTCCTGTTTTTGAATATTATTTGCCAGGTTTTTTGCCTGCCCGATTGCCACATTCGCCAACTGAGGATGTCCTTTGGGATATAAATCGGTTTCCATGTAAGCCACATCGCCCAACGCATACACATCCTGCAAGCTTGTAACCTTATTCAACCGGTCCACTTTAATCCTTCCGGAACGAACAATAGAATCGGAAGGAATTCCGTCTAAGAGATTTCCCGTCACACCCGCCGACCAAATAACATTTTTAGAAAGAATTTTCTCCCCGCTACCCAATGTTACGACATTTCCATCATACCCTTGCACCATTGTACCGAATTTAATCTGTACGCCCATATTGCGCAAATATCTTTCGGAATGCTTTTGAGAGAATTCACTCATGGCCGAAAGGGTATGCTGAGCACCCTCAAGAAGATAAATATTCAATTTCGAAAAATCGATATCAGGATAATCGCGGGGAAGCACATCGCGTTTCATCTCGGCATACGCGCCGGCAAGCTCCACACCGGTAGCCCCGCCACCCACTATCACAATGTTATAATAAGGCTCTTTATCTTCCACATACAGCAATTTCTCGAAATTTTCGAGAATCATGTTCCGAATGTGCATTGCCTGAAAAGATGATTTCAGTTTAAGCGAATGTTCTTCGATCTGTTGATTCCCATAAAAATTCGTCTTCGATCCTGTCGCGATCACTAAGTAATCGTACTCGAATTGCCCGATAGATGTTTCAATATACTTCTCCGACGAATGAACCGCAAGGACGTTAGCCATACGAATTTTCACATCCCGCCGATTTTGAAAAATCTTTCGGATCGGGAACGAAACGGTCGCCGGTTCTATTTGAGATGCCGCCACCTGATAAAACAAAGGCGGAAACTGATGATGATTTACTTTATCTATAAGTAAAATATCGAATACATTCTTCTTTAAATGGTTGATGAATTGCAATCCGGCAAATCCACAACCCACAACAATAATTTTCTTCATGTAGTTAAAAAATGATAACCTTCTTTTTGGATTAAAACACTTCTAACGCTTTTTTGTTTACGATTGGTCTTTAAAAAGGATATTTTTTCTGTATTATCAAGGTCGTCACTCCAATCCGTTTAACGGATAAGGGTGACCGGTTTGTTATCCGTCAAACGGCATGAAGCGATTAAACGGATGAAAAGAAATTGAATCTCCAAATTCTTGAATCATTGAATCTTTTTCGCTACCTTTGCATTCATTTTCATAGCATCTGTGTCAGCGGATACTTCATTTCTGTTCTTAACGCTTTATATATAAGCGTTTATATCCGGCACAATCATTATTTATATGAGACATTAAAAAAAAACTAATTTTTTGTTTATAAGAATCTATGACTAATTCATCACTGTTTGTGGTAGTTCTTCTTACGGGAATCACGTTGGTGGCCGCGGGCTTGGGAGTGGCAATGCTCCTCTCGCCCAAATCGACGAATTTCCAAAAGGGAGAACCCTACGAGTGTGGTTTACCGACGCATGGAACATCATGGATGCAATTTAGAGTTGGCTATTACTTATATGCCATCCTGTTTATGATGTTCGACGTGGAAATCATCTTTTTGTTTCCTTGGGCTACGGTTGTGCGCAGCTTGGGAATGATGGGACTTGCAAGCATTCTCATTTTTATTGCAATCCTTAGTTTAGGACTCGCTTATGCATGGAAGAAAGGAGTATTGAAATGGACGTAAAAGACGTTAAAATCAAAGCACTGCCGGCAGAGGATTTCAAAGATAATGAAACACTCCAAAAGTACATTGACGAACTGAAGGAACAAGGCGTTAATATTATCGTTGGCAAACTCGACCAGTTAATAAACTGGGGACGCTCGAATTCACTTTGGCCTTTGGCTTTCGCCACCAGTTGCTGTGGTGTTGAGTTTATGGCCGCTGCGGCAGCACACTACGATCTAGCCCGTTTCGGGATGGAAGTTACCCGTAACAGCCCACGTCAAGCGGATGTTATGATTGTCGCCGGCACAATCGTGAATAAAATGTCTCCTTTGCTACGTCGCGTTTACGATCAGATGGCAGAGCCGAAATATGTGGTAGCCATGGGCTCTTGCGCTATTTCGGGAGGACCGTTCGTTCATTCATACAATGTAGTGAAGGGAGTCGACAAGCTCGTTCCGGTAGATGTATACATTCCCGGATGCCCCCCTCGCCCCGAATCGTTATTCTACGGATTGCTTCAGCTACAACGAAAAGTGAAAGTAGAACGGTTTTTCGGAAACAAACGAATCCGGCGCAACTATCGACCTGAGACATTGATCGATCCTAAAACAGGAATACAAATCGATCCGCAAATCGACTTCGTTAAAAAGTGACACGGTTCTTATATTTCAATGAAATGAAAGATATCAAACAAATTATACAAGACATCGCAAGCGACGCGTTGATCGAAGAAAAACAAAAACTAACCGTAACGGTCGAGCCGAAACAAGCACGCCCGTTGATCGAAGGCCTTCGAAACAACAAAGAGCTTCCTTTCGACTACCTGATAAGTTTGATCGGTATGGATTGGGGTGAAAAACTGGGCGTTATTTACCAATTATCTTCCTCCATCGATCTGACGCACGAAGTAGTCATTATTACGGCAACGACCGACAGGGAAAATCCCCTGCTGTATTCGGTTTCCGACCTTTACGAAACAGCTCATCTCAATGAACGGGAAGTGTATGCTTTGTTTGGTATACGCTTTATCAATAATCCCGACATGCGCCGTTTCTTATTGGACGACGACTGGAAAGGATTTCCATTCCGTAAGGATTACGATGAGAATCCGGATTTAAATCCTGTTAACGTTATCAGCAAAGAAATTGTAGATATCGCGCCTCAAATCATCGAAACAGCCGACGGGAATTTAGTCGAGCGGGAAGTCCCCATCTTCGGTGAAAATGATTATATTATCAACATCGGGCCCCAACACCCTTCGACTCACGGCGTGATGCACTTCAGGACTTCTCTCGATGGCGAAATTGTAAAAAAAATCGATGTGCACAGCGGATATATCCATAGAGGTATCGAGAAGTTATGCGAAAGCATGACCTATCCGCAAATTTTGCATTTTACCGATCGGCTGGATTATTTGTCTGCCAATATCAACCGGCACGGACTCTGCATGTGCATTGAAAAAGCAGGAGAGATTGAAGTTCCCCAACGGGCCGAATATATCCGTACCATTATGGACGAGTTGCAACGTGTCAGTTCACACTTACTGGCATGGGCCTGTCAGTGTAATGACTTAGGTGCTACCACCGCTTTTGTGTATGGTATGCGCGAAAGAGAACATGTGCTGGACATCTTCGACAAGACTTGCGGCGGGCGCCTCATCATCAATCAAAATGTGGTGGGAGGAGTGATGTTCGACATCTATAAAGATTTCCAGAAAGATGTGAAGGCATTCATCCCATACATGCGTCAACGATTGGTAGAATATGACGAATTCTTTTCTCACAATGCCATCGCATTGGGCCGAATGGTCAATATCGGACATTTAACGAAAGAGCAAGCCATTAGTTATGGCGTTACCGGCCCGGCAGGACGTGCATCGGGATGGTCGTGCGACGTAAGAAAATACAAACCTTATTCCTTATACGATAAGGTGGAATTTAAGGAAATCATCCGTACCGAAGGCGACTCCTACGCCCGTTATCTGAATAGATTGGATGAAATAGAGCAATCCTTGCGCATCATCGAACAGTTGATCGACAATATCCCCGAAGGCGATATTTGTGGAAAAGTGAAAGCCGTCCTTCGATTGCCGGAAGGACAGTTCTTCCAAAGCGTGGAAACCGGAAAAGGCGAATTCGGCGTATTCATTGAAAGCCATGGGGACAAGAGTCCTTATCGCGTAAAACTCCGGTCGCCTTCTTTATCAGCCGTTTCAGTGATGCCTTTAACCGCACGGGGGGCGCTGCTTTCCGACTTAATCGGTATTGCCGGGTCGTTAGATTTTGTTATACCCGACATAGACCGTTAAAATATATTCGTAAAAAGTAACCAACTAGATAACTCAACGAAAAGATATAAAAAATATGTTGTTATACTCACAGCCATTGGAACTGACTAAGTTAGTGCACAGTCTCGATGCTTTTTTCAGGAGCAGCTTGTCGCCGTTTTGGGCTACATTGGTGGAAGGCATATTAATAGGTATAGCCATACTTGCCGCTTATGCCCTGATTGCGTTAGCTCTGATTTATATTGAACGTAAGATAGCAGCTTTTTTCCAATCCCGCCTGGGGCCGAACCGATTAGGAAAATATGGTGTCATTCAGTCAATCGCCGACATGATCAAAATATTGATCAAGGAAATAATACACGTCAATAAAATTGACAAACTCCTGTATTACCTGGCCCCATTCTTTGTAATTGTTGCGTCGGTACTCTCGTTCGGTGCAATACCTTTCGGGCAAAGTTTGCAAGCAGTAGATTTTAATATCGGCGTATTTTATGTATTAGCCGTCTCATCGATCGGAGTCATTGGTATTTTACTGGCCGGTTGGTCGAGTAATAATAAATATTCCATGATCGGGGCCATGCGAAGCGGCGCTCAATTTATCAGCTACGAGCTTTCGGCCGGTTTTTCCTTAATGACAATCGTTGTTTTAAGCGGGACCATGCAATTTTCGGAACTCATCGAGGGACAACGTTATTGCTGGAACTTATTTAATGGTCATATACCGGCTTTTATAGCATTCGTTATTTTCCTGATATCGGGACATGCCGAAACAAACAGGGGACCTTTCGACCTTCCGGAAGCGGAGTCGGAACTCACAGCAGGATATCATACCGAATATTCGGGTCTTCGATTCGGGTTCTTTTATTTGGCCGAATACCTGAATATGTTTATCATTGCAGCTATTGCCACCACCGTATTTCTGGGAGGATGGATGCCTATCCAAATAAAAGGATGGGACGCCTTCAATCAGGTGATGTGGTACATTCCTTCCTGGATATGGTTTTTCGGAAAAGCATTTGTGCTGATGTTCCTCAGCTTATGGGTACGCTGGTCGTTCCCGCGTTTGCGTATCGACCTGTTACTGAATCTGGAATGGAAATATCTTCTCCCTATTAATTTAGTGAACATTCTGGTCATGGTAATTATCGTGCTATCGGGATTGACTCTGGCAGATATTTTTCCTGCTGTATTCGGTAAATAAGCGTTCTCTCTATGTCAATTAATAAAAGAATTATATATAAAACAAACAATATAATACAGATATGAGTTTTTCGAAGTATATATCTGGCATTTATACAGGATTAAAATCGCTCGTCGGCGGGATGATGGTTACTTGGAAACAATTTTGGAGTAAGAAAGTGACCATGGAGTATCCCGAAAACAGGAAGACCTTGGTCATTTCGGATCGCTGGAGGTCCGAATTAATCATGCCTCACGACGAGAATAACGAACATGCCTGTACTGCCTGCGGAATCTGCATGAGGAACTGTCCTAACGGGACGATCAACGTTATCTCTAAAAAAGTCGTGAATGAAGAAGGTAAATCGAGAGTCGCATTAGATAAACATTTATGGGACTATGGTATGTGCACCTTCTGTAACATCTGCGTGATTTCATGCCCTTCAAATGCGATCATTTTCAACAATGATTTCGAAGGCGCGGTTTTCGATCGGGAAAAATTACATCACCAATTAAATCACCCGGGATCCAAACTGAGGGAAAAGAAAAAGACAGTTCCGGCAGCGCCCAAAACGCCGGTCGCTCCTGCGTCTGAGGCAACAGAAGCGACACGACCGACTCCTTCTGTCGTGACAGCCGGGACTTCAACCTCTCCGGCAGACAACAAGACGGATAACGCCCCCAAAACAAATCCTTCGGGAAATCTATCGAACGAACATACAGACAAGGAGAATAACTAACGATGACAGAACAAATCATATTCTATATACTAGCAATTGTGATAGCCGTTTTTTCGATTTTGGCTGTTACGAGTAAACAGGTAGTCCGTTCGGCTACTTACCTTCTGTTCGTATTATTAGGCACAGCGGGCATTTATATGTTGTTGAATTACTACTTTCTGTTCGCGGTACAAGTGTCGGTCTACGCAGGCGGCATCATGGTTCTTTTCATTATGGCCATTTTCCTGACGCATAAGCCGGGAATCGATGTCAATCCGCAAGACAGTTGGAAAGTAAAATCGTCGGCAGTGCTGTCCCTTGCCGGATTAGTCCTGTGCGGTTATATCATTTTGAATAATGTCACACGGGTTTACCGGTTTGTCAAAGGAGATGAATTGCAAATGCAAGATATCGGCACGGCTATGATGGGAACGGATAAATATCAATACTTATTGCCTTTTGAAGTGATCAGCGTATTGTTGCTCGCCTGTATTGTGGGTGCCATTCTGATAGCCAGAAAAGATAACGGTAACGACGAAAATATAAACAAATTAGATTGATAAGAAAATGGGAGAATTTTTGATTAATGCGGGAGGGCCGATTCCGATGATCGGTTTTCAGATAGTGAGCCTGATCATGTTTTTTGCCGGTATTTACGGCTTCTTCACCCGCAGGAATTTAATTATGATTTTGATATCCGTTGAATTGATATTAAATGCCGTAGATATTAATTTTGCAGTTTTCAACCGCTACTTATATCCCGATCAGATGGAAGGATTGTTTTTTGCGTTATTCGGTATTGCCATTGCAGCCTGCGAAACAGCAGTCGCCATTGCTATCATAATAAATGTGTATCGCAATTTCGGCAATGCCGATGTGGATAATATAAAACACCTAAAAGGATAATAATAGAGTTAAGAACTAAAACAAATTCATATTTCTCATGGAATATACTTTATTTATACTTCTGTTCCCGTTAGCTTCATTCCTTATCGTGGGATTGCTTAGTAATAAGTTAAGCCATAAGGCATCCGGACTAATCGGAACGACATCCCTTACCGTGGTGACCCTCTTGTCGTACTACACAGCATGGGCCTATTTCACCACTCAAAAAATAGACGGTGTTTACCAATCGCTTACCGTTTTAAATACAACCTGGCTACGAGTAGGGGCTAATCTTCATATCGATATGGGGATACTGCTCGACCCGATATCAGTCATGATGCTGGTTGTCATTTCCACCGTTTCGTTAATGGTTCATATATATAGTTTAGGGTACATGAAAGGCGAAGTAGGATTTCAACGCTACTACTCGTTCCTTTCGCTCTTCACGTTCTCGATGATGGGATTGGTTTTGGCCACGAATATTTTCCAAATGTATATCTTTTGGGAGTTGGTGGGCGTTTCTTCATACCTGCTCATCGGCTTCTACTACACCAAACCGGCAGCCATCGCCGCTTCGAAGAAAGCATTTATCGTGACGCGTTTTGCCGATATGTTCTTCCTCATCGGTATATTGGTATTGTCGTACTTTACGCAGACATTCGACTTCGGCATATTGATGTCGGGCGACGCCTCTATTTTCAGCAGCGCCATCGGCAGCAGCTTTTTGGGCGCTTCGGCGCTGGTATGGGCGATGGCCTTAATCTTTATCGGGGGCGCCGGTAAATCGGCCATGTTCCCGTTGCATATCTGGTTGCCCGACGCGATGGAAGGCCCCACCCCGGTGTCGGCGCTCATCCACGCAGCAACCATGGTAGTAGCCGGCGTTTACTTGGTCGCGCGCTTGTTCCCCATCTATATAGGATTTACGCCCGAAGTACTTCACGGCATTGCCTATGTGGGCGCATTCACATCGTTGTTTGCCGCGATCATAGCGATTGCCCAAACCGATATCAAACGCGTGTTGGCCTTTTCGACGATCTCGCAAATCGGATTCATGATGGTCGCTCTCGGCGTTTCCAAACTCGAAGGACACGAAGGACTCGGATACATGTCTTCCATGTTCCACCTGTTTACGCACGCCATGTTTAAAGCGCTCCTCTTCCTCGGGGCCGGTTCTATTATCCACGCGGTGCATAGCAACGAAATGAAAGATATGGGGGGCCTTCGCAAATACATGCCCGTCACCCATTGGACATTCCTTATTGCTTGTTTGGCCATCGCGGGGATTCCGCCTTTCTCGGGATTTGTGAGTAAAGACGAAATACTTACCGCCGCCTTCCATTTCAGCAACGGAATGGGTATCTGGATGACGGTAACAGCCGGCTTGACGGCGTTCTACATGTTCCGGCTATACTACAATATCTTCTGGGGAAAAGCGACAAACTATACGCATATTCCGCACGAGTCTCCTGTTTCGATGACATTCCCGTTGGTATTTCTGGCCATCCCTACTGTGTTGGGAGGATTCATTCCTTTCGGACATTTCGTAACGGCCGACCGATCCGATTATACGATCCATCTCGATTGGACTATCGCCACCGTAAGCATCATTTTGGCGGTAGTGGGCATCATTATTGCCACCGTATTATATAGAAAGCCGAGCGACGTACCCAACCGTATTGCAAACTCGATAAGGGGATTCCATCAGGCCGCCTATCACCGCTTTTACATCGATGAGATTTATCTCTTTATTACGAAAAAGATCATCTTCAATTGCGTATCGCGTCCGCTGGCATGGTTCGACCGTCATATTGTAGACGGCTTTATCAACGGATTGGCTTCGGCTACGGATTGGGTATCCATCCGGATCAGAGGTTTCCAATCGGGCGAAATTCAATGGTATGCTTATGTATTCCTGTTCGGAACGCTGTTAATTACGGCTTTGCTCCTATTTATTTAATAACGCATCAATAAAAAGAAAACAAGATATGAATTTTTTATCACTGTTTGTACTGGTACCTGTGCTAATGATCTTAGCGTTGTTTTTGTCAAAAAACAGAAAGCAGGTCTTGGCGATAATGGTTACGGGAAGTTCCCTGTTGGTAATCCTTTCGGCTAATCTGGTATATCAATACATCGCGGCAAGAAATGCCGGAGCGGTCGACCCGATGCTGTTTACCTCTTCGGTCGCCTGGTATAAGCCGCTCAACATAAACTATTCGGTAGGTGTCGACGGTGTATCGGTAGCCATGCTTTGCCTCTCGTCGGTCATCGTCTTTACCGGCGTATTCACTTCCTGGAGAATCGCTCCCTTGACCAAAGAATTTTTCTTGTGGTTCTCCCTGTTAGCCGCCGGAGTGTACGGATTTTTTATCTCTACCGACTTATTTACGATGTTCCTCTTTTACGAAACGGCATTGATACCCATGTATCTGCTCATCGGCGTATGGGGAAGCGGTAAGAAGGAATACTCGGCGATGAAACTAACCCTGATGTTAATGGGCTCTTCGATGATCTTGCTTGTCGGAATACTCGGCATCTATTTCAGCTCGGGGGCCAACAGCATGGATATTTTAGAGATTGTAAAGACAACCATTCCGGTACAGCAGCAATACTTATTCTTCACGCTCACGTTCTTCGGCTTCGGAGTGTTGGGAGCATTGTTCCCATTCCACACATGGTCGCCCGACGGTCATGCTTCGGCGCCGACGGCGGTATCGATGCTCCACGCGGGAGTATTAATGAAGTTAGGAGGATACGGATGCTTCCGTGTAGCAATTTATTTAATGCCGGAAGCCGCCGAAAAGTTATCCCCCATCTTCCTCGTACTGACAGGCATCGGCGTTGTTTACGGCGCTTTAGTGGCCATCCGTCAGACCGACTTGAAATACATCAACGCCTATTCATCGGTCAGTCACTGTAACCTGGTGTTGTTCGCCATCCTGATGCTTACGCAAACCGCGATGACGGGCGCCGTGTTGCAGATGCTTTCGCACGGATTGATCACGGCCTTATTCTTCGCCTTAATCGGAATGATTTACGGACGCACGCATACGCGCCTTATTACGGAAATGGGCGGCTTGATGAAGATTATGCCTTTCCTCGGCGTCTGTTTTGTGATTGCCGGTTTGGCCAACATCGGTCTTCCGGGATTGAGCGGGTTCGCTGCCGAAATGACCATTTTTATCGGCGCATTTGAAAATACCGAAATACTCTATCGTGTGCTGACGATCGCGAGCATCACTTCCATCGTCATCGGAGCGGTCTATATCCTGCGGACAGTGGGAAAATTCCTTTACGGGAGCATTCAGAATCCGGCACATGCCACGTTAGACGATGCGCACTGGTATGAACGCTTTGCGGTAATCACCTTAATCGCGGGAATTGTATATATAGGTTCTTTCCCCTTAGGTGTTTCGGACATGATACATGAGAGTCTCGGCAATGTCGTAGCGCAGTTAGTAAGATAATAAGAATCATAAAAGAATATTAGTCAATAAAGCAGTATGGATTATTTCAGTAATTTTATATATATGCGCAGTGAGGTGTCACTGTTAGGTGTCATCCTCTTTTTATTGTTGTACGATATTATCGCAGGCAACAAAGGGATGAGATATTTTCAGCCTGTCGCGATCTTCTTATTTGCCGTTCACACCGCACTCAATCTCTTTCCGTATGAAGCGGGAGAATCGTTTGGCGGGATGTATCAATACGAGCCGATTATGACGGTGGTAAAAACCATTTTAAACATCGCCACGCTACTCATTTTCCTTCAGGCAAAGCATCTCTTCGACGGCGATGCACAAAAGAATAAGCGGGGGGAATATTACTTCCTGACGCTGACAACGCTGTTGGGAATGTATTTTATGATCTCCAGCGGACACTTCATGCTCTTCTACATCGGCTTGGAAATGGCGTCGATTCCGTTAGCGACATTAGTGGCATTCGATAAAAAAGACAAGAAGTCAGCCGAAGCAGGCGCCAAGTTTATTCTTTCGTCGGCTTTCTCGTCGGGCATCATGCTTTTCGGCATCTCTTATCTTTACGGCACGGCCGGAACATTATACTTCTCCGACATGGCCTCGCTAATCACGAGCAATCCACTACAAATCATGGCATTTGTATTCTTCATATCGGGATTGTTCTTCAAGATATCGCTCGTACCTTTCCATTTATGGACAGCCGATGTCTACGAAGGCGCACCGACGAATGTCACCTCTTATTTTTCGGTGGTTTCGAAGAGCTCGGCCGTATTCGTTCTGATGACGTTACTGTTTAAAGTATTCGGCAATTTAGTCACCGAATGGCACAATATCCTATTTTGGATCATTATCCTCACGATCACGGTCGGAAACCTGTTCGCTTTGAGACAACGGAACATCAAACGCTTCCTGGCGTTTTCGTCCATCTCGCAAGCCGGATACATTGCTTTGGGCGTGATAAGCGGCTCTTCATTGGGTATGTCTACAGTATTATATTATATACTGGTCTATGTATTTTCCAACCTGGCGGCATTCGGGGTCATCTCGGCCATTGAAAACAGGACGGGCAAACTCAGTATAGACGATTATAAAGGCCTCTATCAAACGAATCCCAAGCTCAGCTTTGTAATGATGCTCGCTATGTTTTCGTTGGCCGGTATCGCTCCTTTTGCCGGTTTTGTCAGCAAGTTCTTCATCTTCTACGCAGCAGCACAACAAGACTTGTATATATTGGTACTGATTGCAGCGGTAAACGTCATCATTTCGTTGTATTACTATCTGAGGGTTGTGAAGGCGATGTTTATCGATAAAAACGATCATCCGATCCAAACCTTGGCGACCGATTCCTGGAACAAAGCCAGCTTAATTATCTGTTCTGCCGGTATTATATCGGCGGGTCTCCTCAATATTATTATCGATACGATTACCAAATACAGCTTCGGCATGTAAGCCTTAGTGGGGGTAAACTCATATAGCTTCCGGACTGTCGCCTTGAGGTAAGGGACAAACGAGAAACGAGCGGAAGGGATATTTTCATCATTATATCCCTTCCGCTCGTTTCTTGGTACTCCTCCTTTTACGCTAAGAGGAGAGTCAAAATAAACTCTGCATCATAGTTGTGGAATACCGCCTTTGTGTAAGTTAACTCTGCGCAATCATAAAAAGAATTACATCCTGCGAGCGAGGGCCTCTGGTGACTGGGGGGAGTCGCACAAACCTATATGGGGGCTCTGCGACTGTGCCCTTGGAGCAAGAGGACGAGCGAGGAACGAACGGACGGATATTTTTCATCATTCATCGTTCATCATTCATCGTTCATCGTCCATCGTTCATCATTATCCCCTCCCCGCGCCTCTCGGCACTTCCCTTACGCTAAGAGGAGAGTCAAAATAAACTCTGCATCATAGTTGTGGAATACCGCCTTTGTGTAAGTTAATCTGCGCAATCATAAAAAGAATTACATCCTGCGAGCGAGGGCCTCTGGTGGCTGGGGGAGTCACACCAAGAAAAAAAAAGTTGCAGCATGAATCACATCACACTGCAACTGTTAAATAGGAATTAAAACTGCTTGTCTGAGCAAGTCTGAAACTTATTCCCTCAAAAAAAGCCGTTTACTTCAAACTCTGCATAACCTGCAAAGCCGTTTCGTCGGCGGGATCAATCTCAAGGACTTTTCCCCAATAATTCTTAGACTCCGGTACGTTATTCTGTCCTAAATAATAGAACCCTAAATAACGATACGACTCCAAAACATCATTCTTTCTTTCATTGAGATTAGGCAACATAATCTCAATTGCTTTTTGATAATGAGGAACCGCAAGACCTTTTTCGGCTTGTGGATCGAGAGCGAAATTAGCACGAGCTCTCATCAGATATCCTAAATAATGATCCGGAAACTTTTCAGTCATTTCGGCAAACAACCGATCAGATTCTTTCAAATATTTTTCCTTTTCCTGCTTATCTTTCGTCGAATCGGGAGAAAAAGCTTTCGTACTGGTTCCCGCCGAATAGTTCGCAAGTCCCAACACATAAATATCAGCCAATGACGGATTCGCATTTTTATTGAAAGCAAGTTGATAATACTTTATGGCATTGGAATAATCATCAGCACGTTCGTATGCGCCGGCAGCCTGTGTCAGATACTCGATATTGGTCGAATCTTTTTCATAAGCCTTTGCAAAAGCAGCTCCTGCATCTTGATATCTCTTATCATTGGCAAGTATTTGAGCATAATAAGTATAATCTTGCGTAATCAAATCCTTCTCATCTGCATTTTTGAAAAAGCTATCGGCCGTTTGAAGAGCCTCGTTATATTGTTTGAGTTCAAACAAGCTATACATTTTCAAACGATTCATGACAAAATTATCAGGAGCTTTCTTAATAGCTTCTAATGTTTCACTATATTTCTTGTTGAAATACAGAATCGACGCATACTGTTCATAATCTTTTCCGGTGGGGACAATAAGACTAAGATATTTTTCGAAAGCCTCGAGCGCTTCGGGATAAAAACCTTTACGATAATTAATCTGGCTCAACGATAAAAACCCGGGAATGTATTGAGGATCCAACTCCACCACTTTCTTTAAATAGTCGAGGGCAACCTGCGTCCGAATATTTTCATAAAGACGTGAAAGCTTTACATACGAAGCTTTGAAGTTAGGGTCGAAATAGATGGCGCTTTCGTAAGCGGCGGCGGCTTCACCCGTATTGCCTTGTTTAGCGAGCAAATCACCTTTCAGGATATAACCATAAGGGCTCTGCTTGTTGGCATTAATCGATTTGTCGGCCATTTTGGAAGCTTCGTCCAATTTGTTATTATCGAAATACGCCTGGGCTACTGCAGCGAGCAGTCGTGCATTTTTTCTATTTTTGCGATCTTTACCAATATCGTTTAACTCTTTGTCCAAACCGGAGGTATTCAATTGCACCTTAGCCAATCCAACACTGTTCAGTAAGTTCGCCGGATCGATCTGAAGTCCTTTATTGAAATAATATTGGGCGGAATCGGTTTTCTTTTCGTCGAAATAAATCTCCCCCAAATAGTAACTATCGGTCGCATCGATATTCGGTGCGGACAAAAAATACTTTTTTGCTGTTTGGTAATCTCCGGCTTCATAGAAATCAATTCCATTTTTATTTTCGGCGTAAGTTAATGAAACACCTGCAATAAATAAAGCCGAGAATAAAATACTTTTTCTTATTGTACTCATCATTTGCTTTGCTCTAATTAATTCAATATCGTTTAAATTCGTTTTATAGTTCTATCCTATATCTATAAGTTTACATTTTTAGTCTGTTATTTTAACGGCATTCACAGGCATCGTAGAAGGCAGCAATCCCGAACGGAGTATCACACGCTGTCCACGATCGGATGAAACATAACGGGTGAAGCCCTTAGGCAGTTCTCCCCGGGGATCGTTTATGATGAAAAAGATTTCCCGAACAAAAGGATACTGCCCGTTATACATATAGTATTGATAGGGCTGAACCGCATTTTGGCGGGTAGCGATCTTGTCGAAAGACACGCGCATCACCTGAATTTTATTCGTAAACTCAACCACAGTACTATCGTAAGAATCACTAATGAGATTCACCCCGATAAGGCCCATCGCATTAGGCGTTTTAGACACATAGTCTACCACTTCTTCGTTAAGACTCAGCGCATTCAACTCTTTCGATAACGGTTTATCGCGACAAATAGAGTCATTGGCATAACGTACGATACTCGAGTTGGTATTATCAAAAACGACTTGAATCTTACCCAACCGGGATCCCGGATAGATCTCGTTCCAATTTTTCACCTCTCCGGTTAAAATACGACGAACGTTCTCTACGCTAATAATCGAGTCGGGATTCGCCGGATGGATAATAAGCGCTATCGCGTCCAAAGCAATCCGCACCTCTTCCGGTTCGAACTTATTCGAATAAAAAATATTTCTTTCATCCGGACGTAGACGCCGCGCAGTTACCGCCAGCCGGACGGTATCGTCCAACAGCAAATCGATTGCGTCTTCCTCCGATGTATAAATAGGCTCGATAATAGCATCATGTTCGGTTTCAAACATATCGATTACCGCCTTAATAGTCGGCTCCATCGTTTGATCTACGGCTATCTTAATGTACCCGCTATCCATTGTATTTCTTTCTTTCTTATCTTTATTGTTACAAGCAATCATCAGAAACAAAGAAATAAATAGTAGACCGATAAAATTACCTATCTTCATCTTACATCGTTTTAGTTTAAAAAATCACGAACAAATAAATATTAACCAATCTAATTTCATCGGAAACAAGATTGGCTAATATTTACCATATTGTGACACAAGGTTGTATCACATTACTTTTGCAATTGGAAAACAATAGGCAACGTAAACCGTACTTTAACGGCTGTTCCCCCTTGTCTACCGGGAATCCATTTAGGCATTTCCCTTACCAAACGGGTTGCTTCTTTATCCAAACTGGGATCGACACCCCGTGCAACCTTAATATCCTGTATCGCACCGTCGCTTCCGACCACGAACTGAACAATTACACGTCCTTCGATTCCATTTTCCTGAGCAATCACAGGATATTGAATATTATCATTCAACCATTTCATTAAAGCAGTGTTTCCTCCCGGAAAAGATGCAGGTTGTTCCACCACATCAAAAATCTTTTCAGGTTCCGGTTCAGCTTGCACAATAACTTTATGGTCTCTTAAAGTAGCAATATCCACACCCGTTTCTTCATTATTACCCTTTACGTCCGCAATAGAGATCTGAACATCGGATTGAGTCAAGAATTCCTGACTTTTCATTTCCTGATCTTCCCGAACATCCTCATCCTTTTTAATGACCGGGGGCGTAAATTTAATGGTACTCTTCAATTCCACAGGAGGCGGAGCTACATATTGTTTCACTTGATTCTCTTCGGGAACTTCAGGTTGCTCCAACTGAATGTCGGTTAAAGTCGTAACCTGTGTCATGGCTTCTTTAGCCTTCCTTTGAGATTCGTATGTCGTAATAAGCGACATCGCAATGAATAACAATACAGCAATAACGATAACGACAATGAAAGCATATAAATGCCGTCTGCCGGAAGATTGACGAAGACGATAAGCGCCGTAGCTCTTATTCTTACCTTCGAAAATCAAATCGATCCATTCCTGCGACGTTAAGTTGATATCTTTAGCCATTTTTCTTTCTTTAAATGATTATTATCTTATATCAAACCTCAATCAGTAGGAAAATTGGAATTGCTCAACATTGTCCGGTCATTATCATCCAGTTCGGTAATCGCATATTTTCCGATGCTCGTTATCTGCATCTCATCCAAAGCTGCAATCATATCGCTGTAGGTAGAGCTATCAAGCGGTTTGATAATCACTACCGGCGAACCTTTACTGTTTCGTAATTCAGACAATTGTCTATCGTAATCTTCTTGACTTACTTGAAGCAGGGTTTTTCTATTTTTCAGTTCGCGAACTTGTTGAACGATGGTCCTGTTTTTTTCTGTCAAGACAGAACGGATACCCTCGGCCGAAAAATCGGTTTCAGTCAGGAAATTCGGTTCTTCAAGATTCGCCAACCCTTCATAATAATACACTTTATGCTCCGGCCCCAAGTAGATGGTCATCGCTTCGGAAGCTTTCACCTCGTTCTGCTCTTCCACATCGACTTTATCTTTGGTCGGCATACTGATTTCCATTGTTTGAGGTTTGCTCAAAGTGGTAGCAAGCATAAAGAAAGTAAGCAACAACATGATCATGTCGACCAACGGAGTAAAGTTTACCCGCGTATCGGCTTTCTTCATTTCGCCTTTTTTCTTTTTACCACCACCGGTTGGTTGTATATCTGCCATACTCTTAAAATTTATTTTTAATTCGTACTTCCATTTGTCTTTGAGTATAACCTTTATTCTTCATCCTCCACCTTACGCAGTGAAGTAATCAGATTGTAACGGTTTTCCTTTAAGTCCTGCAGCGAACCCATAACGTTCTTTATATACGTATAAGGTGTATCTTGGTCGGCTTTAATAGCGATGACCATCTCTTTTCCTTTTACTTCCCTGGCCGCGCTCACCCAACTTTTAAATTGGTTGTCGGTACTATCTGTGGGGACACCGTATTGAGGAAGAAGTTTGAGTTGTTCTTCATTCGACAAGCCCATAAATTGTTTAAAATTCTGCATGGGGATACCAAAAGAAGTCATAATACTAAAATCTCTTTTCTCTTTATCGGTTAAAGAAACATTATAGTTAGCTGCCAATTTTTCAAGAATCTCAATTCGGTCCTCTGAATTATCAATATCCAGGAAGACTTTTCCTTCCGGTGAAATCAATACGGAGAAGATATTCTGTTCGGGGATTTTAATCTCGGAAACAGACATCGGCGTATTAACGGTTACCGGCTCAGGTTTCAAGAAAGTGGAAGTCAACATGAAGAACGTGAGCAACAATACCATTACGTCGCTCATCGGGGTCATGTCAATCCATGTATCTCTTTTCTTTAATTTTGGTCTAGCCATTTATCCTATAATTTATCGATTGATTAAACAAATTCGTCAAAATAGTCATTCGGTAAGAATGTTCGTAAGGCAAAAGGTTTAAACCTTTGCTCACTTTTAACTTTCTTAAGAATGTCTAGCTTGGAAGACGTTTACGATGGAGAAACCGATTTCGTCGATCGCATACGTAATATTATCAATCTTAGCCGTAAAATAGTTATAAGCAATAATAGCCAAAGCACCGGTCAAGATACCGAAAGCCGTATTAACAAGAGCTTCCGAGATACCAACCGAAAGAGCGGCCGAGTCCGTACCTCCCGTGCTACTTAAAGCGGAGAATGAACGGATCATACCAAGTACCGTACCGAACAATCCGGTCAATGTACCCAAGTTAGAGAATGTCGCGATAACCGGTAAGTTTTGGTTCATCGTCGGCATTTCCAACGCGGTAGCTTCTTCGATTGTTTTGCTGATAGATAAAGCTTTTTGTTCTTTGCTCAAACCGGTAGTATCATGAATCATTTGATCGTAGGTATCGATACCGGCTCTTACAACGGCTGCAACTGAACCTTTTTGTTTTGCACAAAGTTCACGGGCACCCTGAATATCTTCGGCTTCGAGACGATCTTTAATGTTTGCGACGAAAGTGGTCAGGTTACCTTTACCTTTACATCTGCCGATAGCAATGATACGTTCGATACTCAATACGATTACCGATAATAACATCGTCATAATAATAGGAATTACGAATCCTCCTTTATAGATGGTACCTAAAAGGTTTCCTTGCAAAGGAAGATTCGCCCGATCATTGCCAATAAAGTTGGTTGGATTACCGAAAACGAACTGGAAGATACAGATAGCTACTACAAAGCAAAGTATAATTACTAAAGCAGCAGAAATACCTTTGGATGATCCTTTCTTTTTTTCAGTTACTTTCTGAGTTCTAATTTCATTTGTTGCCATAATTTGATTTTTTGTGTGAATGATTTTTTGAGTTTTTAATTCATTGATTGTTTATTGATTTATTTAAAATGTACTATATAGTCGTTTTTTTAGATTTGCAAAAATACAATTATTTTTCTTATAAAAGAGCGATAAATAAGAAAGTTTACCCATCAAATAAAACTTTTTCCTCTATTTCCATTCAATTGAATGCAAAATTGAAAATGCAGAATGGAAGGGAAACCTATATTATTATGCTTATTCATTTACTCTAATAAAAAACGTACGCTTTGGTTGTTCTATTTGCCTTATTTTGATTATCGGGGCAAATATAGTCTATTTTTATATTACTTCAAAACTTAGAAAAAAGAAATCTACAAATTTGAGTCCCCTTAAAAAAATCCTGTCCGCCCGCAGGGGCCGGATTTCATAACTGTAAACAAAGCATGCACAAAGGTTACGCTAAACCGCATCTTTCTGTTATTGAAAATATTTATATTAAAAACCGCCCGATCTATAATGGGCCCTTAATTAACAAATCCTTTTGATATTATCGGAAGGTATCGGATATAAAGAAAAAAAAGGCCCGAAATAGAGAGATGAAAAAAGTTTTTGCTATAAAATTATATTTGTATCTTTGCTCATCCTAAATTTTAGAAGATATATAAGGATGGAAAAGCATTTGTTTTTGAAAGGAAAATCATCGCGTAAAGAATGCTTTTTCGAAATACAAAATACGGCAACCCTATAATAGATTTTGATAATGAACGAGCTCGTAGGACACATATCTCAGATCATCGGCCCTGTAGTGGATGTTTACTTTGATCTGAAGACGACGGAAAACGGGAAACTCCCGGCGCTTCAGGAAGCACTATCGGTTGATCGCCCAGACGGTCAACCGCTTATTTTAGAAGTTCAGCAGCATATCGGAGAATCGACCGTACGAACGGTAGCCATGGATACCACCGACGGATTAAAGCGCGGATTGAATGTGAAAGCCTTGGGGCATTCCATCAGTATGCCTATCGGGGACCAGATAAAAGGGCGTTTGATGAACGTCATCGGCGAATCGATCGACGGGCTCAAACCGCTCGACAGAACGGAAGGATATCCCATCCACCGCGCAGCCCCTACCTTCGAAGAACTCACCACGACACAAGAAATCCTGACGACCGGCATAAAAGTAATCGATTTGCTACAACCTTATTTAAAAGGAGGTAAAATCGGGCTGTTCGGCGGCGCCGGAGTAGGCAAAACAGTGCTGATCATGGAGCTTATCAACAATATAGCCAAAGGGCATAACGGGTATTCGGTGTTCGCCGGCGTGGGGGAACGTACCCGTGAAGGGAACGACCTTTTGCGCGAGATGATCGATTCGGGGGTTATCCGGTATGGAAAAGACTTTAAAGAAAGCATGCATAAGGGCGACTGGGATTTGAGCAAGATCGATTACAACGAAGTGAACCAGTCGCAGATATCGTTGGTTTTCGGACAGATGAACGAACCGCCCGGAGCGCGCGCTTCGGTTGCCTTGTCGGGGTTGAGTATCGCCGAGTCGTTTCGCGACCAAGGCGAAGGCGGCAACGACATCCTTTTGTTTATCGATAATATATTCCGGTTCGTACAAGCCGGCTCCGAAGTGTCGGCGCTGCTCGGGCGTATGCCCTCGGCGGTGGGTTACCAACCGACCCTCGCCACCGAAATGGGCGCTTTGCAGGAACGCATTACCTCCACAAAAAAGGGCTCCATCACTTCGGTACAGGCCGTTTATGTGCCTGCCGACGACTTGACCGACCCGGCTCCCGCGACCACTTTCTCGTATTTGGACGCCACCACGGTATTGAGCCGGAAAATATCCTCGTTGGGGATTTATCCGGCCGTCGATCCGCTGGAATCCTCTTCGCGTATCCTCGACCCGCTCATCGTGGGCGAAGAGCATTACCAAACAGCGATGCGCGTGAAACAAATCCTACAGCAATATAAGGAATTGCAGGATATCATATCCATATTAGGTATGGAAGAACTTTCGAACGAAGACCGCCTCACGGTAAACCGTGCCCGCAAGGTGCAGCGGTTCTTGTCGCAACCGTTCTTTATGGCCGCGCAATACACCGGGCAACCGGGCGTGTTGGTGCCGCTGGAAGAAACCATCAGAGGGTTCAAGATGATTCTCGACGGGGAAATGGACGAGTATCCCGAAATGGCGTTCTTAAGTGTCGGAACCATTGACGAAGCGGTAGAAAAAGGCAAAAAATTGATGGAACGCTCAAGATAATTCATCATTCATCATTCATCATTCATCATTCATAAATGAATTTAGAGATCATTACTCCCGAAAAAATAGTTTTCCAAGGCACGGTAAAATCGGTGACATTACCGGGCACGTTAGGGTCGTTTCAGATTTTAACGAATCACGCCCCGCTTATTTCGACCCTTACCAAGGGCAGCTTGTCGTATGTTTCGGAGAATGATGAACTCACCGAATTACAGATAGAAGACGGCGTGGCGGAAGTGCATAACAACCGCATTACCGTATGTGTCGAATCCGTATCGAATGAACAATGAAGAAACTGGCGGCCCATCTTTTCATCGTGCACACCCTGGCATTGGTTGTCGTGGGTTACGGCGCATGGGAAATAATCAACCGTTTTTTTCCACAGATACTGATTGACGGGTACGTAATTATTCCGCTATTCTTCTTTGTCACAGGCGTCATCTTGATCTATTTGATGATGAAGATACCCAAAGACAAGCCCAAGCAACTTGTGAACACCTATATGCTTCTTCGTGTGGTGAAGGTGTTCGCCGCGCTGATACTGGTCTTGATCTATTGGTTTGCCGACAAAGCGCAAATACGGAATTTCGCCATCATCTTTATCATTTTCTATTTGATTTATCTGATGATAGAAACATACATTTATATAAAGATAGAAATGTATTTGAAAAAACAGGGAGAAGGCGGACAATCGTCTTCCGAAACGAATAAACCGGAACAGCAATGAAACAGAGATTCTATATAATACTATGTTCGGTTCTTTTGCTCTCGTCCCTCGCACTACCGGCACAGGCGGCAGCCGCCCCGACCGAGAACGGCGGGGAAGACTTGAATGTAAAGGAGATGATTCTGGAACATCTTGCCGACGCATACGAGTGGCACATTGTCAGTTGGAAAAATAAACACGTCGCAATTTCCCTGCCGGTAATCCTGTACAGTGAGAACAGCGGATGGAATGTCTTCATGTCCTCGCAGTTCCATCACGGGCATAGCGAATACCGGGGTTTTTCGATCGCTGCGGAAGGAAAATACGCAGGCAAGATTGTCGAGAAAGATGCGGCGGGGAATGATATCCGGCCTTGGGATTTTTCATTGACAAAAAACGCGTTATCGCTTATCATCTCTTCGCTGTTACTCCTGCTGATCATTATGAGCGTGGCGCGATCGTTGAAAAGAAATCCGATGGAAGGCAAAAAAGGGTTTGTCGGGCTGATGGAAATGTTCATTTTATCGATTAACGAAGATATTATCAAGCCCGCGGTGGGGAAAGACCATGCACGGTATGCCCCCTATTTGCTGACGGTGTTCTTCTTTATTTTCACGAACAATATTTTAGGATTGGTGCCTATTTTCCCGGGCGGCGCGAACGTCACCGGAAACATCGCCGTGACGATGATATTGGCCTTGTGCACCTTCTTTATCATTAACTTGACGGGGACGAAAGAATATTATAAGGATATTTTCTGGCCGGATGTGCCTACCTGGCTGAAAGTGCCGATTCCTCTGATGCCGGCCATCGAATTGATCGGTCTTTTCACCAAACCTTTTGCCTTGATGATTCGTTTATTTGCCAACATCATGGCGGGGCATTCCATCGTATTGGGATTGACGGCAATCATCTTTGTAACGGTGAAACTGGGTACGACCATTAACGTGTCGATGACGGTGGTGTCGGTTTTATTCACGGTGTTTATCAACCTTGTAGAACTGTTGGTCGCTTACATCCAAGCTTATGTGTTTACGATGCTGTCGGCCGTTTTTATCGGGATGGCGCGCATGGAACCGCACAAAGTTGATTAGCAAATGAGAAAATTAGCAAATTAGCAAATTAGCGAATTAGCTGATGAGAAAATAAGGTCAAAAGTCTAAAGACAGGCGACCGATGACATTAGACATTTAAGATTATAAATAAACATTTAAAAGAATTATGGAACTACTTTCAATTTTATTACAGGCAGCCGATTTGAGTTTAGGAACACTGGGAGCTGCAATAGGTGTAGGATTAGCTGCATTGGCGGCAGGTTTCGGAATCGGTAAAATCGGTTCGTCGGCGATGGAAGGCATTGCCCGCCAACCGGAAGCAGCAGGAGATATCCGGATGAACATGATTATTTCCGCCGCTCTTATCGAAGGCGCTTCGTTGTTTGCTATCGTCGTTTGCGGATTTATATTATAAAAAAGGAATACGATGTCGTTGCTTACCCCTGAACCGGGCCTTGTGTTTTGGATGCTGCTGTCGTTCGGGTTGGTCGTTTTCATACTCGTCAAATTCGGATTCCCGGTGATTTTAAAATCGGTGAACGACCGGAAAGAGTATATCGACAGCTCGCTCCTGGCGGCAAAAGAAGCACACGAAGAACTGGAGAAAGTAAAAACAACCAGCGAAGCTTTGCTCTCGGAAACGCGTACCGAACAAATGCAAATTCTGCAAACAACGGAACAGACGCGCGCCAAGATGGTGGAAGAAGCGAAAGCAAACGCTAAACTGGAAGCGGATAAAATAGTAGCCGAAGCGCGCAAGCAAATCGAAGCGGAAAAGCAAAACGCTTTACAGTCGCTTCGCAGCGAAATCGCATCGCTGTCGATCGAGGTGGCCGAAAAGATCCTGAGAGAGAAAATCGGTAACAAAGAAGAGCAGATGAATATGATCGACCGGCTATTGGATGAAATAGAAATCTCGAAATCGTAAGAGTGCATGAATACAGGACTTATCTCAACCCGATACGCAACTGCCTTGCTCGACTACGCCATAGAACGGGGCGAGCAGGACAAAGTGTATGAAGCCGTAAAAATGTTGTCGCAAATGTTTTGGGAAGTACCCCGTTTCGGCGAGGCGCTGCATAATCCGATACTGTCTCCGGCAGAAAAGAAAAAACTCATTCTCACGGCATCGGGCGGAGAAGTTTCCGAAGCATGGGATCGGTTCATCGATTTGTTGCTCGAAAACAACCGGATTGAGAAACTGCACTACATCGCTCTCCGTTTTCAGGATTTATATAGAGATAAGAATCACATCCTCAGTGCGACTCTCACCACTGCGGTCGATACCGATAAGAGCGTGTACGAGCGACTGAAATCCATCATCGCGAAGCAGACCGGCGGCACGGTGGAAATGACGCAAGCGGTAGATCCCTCGATAGTGGGAGGTTTCATCTTGCAAATAGGGGATAACCGTTGGGATGCGAGCGTGGCCAGCCAGTTGCGCCGCATCAAGAATGAATTGAAAGAAATAAACAATTAAAAGCCCGGCCGAAAAAAGGGTTTCGGCACAAGGCATAGAGATAAAAGTATGTCGAACAATGTAATAAAGACCAGTGAAGTATCCGAAGTGTTGCGCATGCAACTCGAAGGGATCAGCACCGATATCAAATTCGATGAAACGGGTGTCGTGATGCAGGTGGGCGACGGCGTGGTGCGCATTTACGGATTGCATAACGCCGAGGCCAACGAACTGCTGCGCTTCGACAATGGAGTGGAAGCGATTGTGATGAACCTGGAAGAAGATAATGTGGGAGCCGTATTGTTGGGATCGTCGGCCGAGATAAGAGAAGGCAGCACGGTGAAAAGAACCAACCGCATGGCTTCGATTATGGCGGGTGAAGGACTGTTGGGCCGGGTGATCAACACCGTGGGAACGCCCATCGACGGGAAAGGGAAAGTTACCGGCGAACTATTCGAGATGCCCCTGGAACGGAAAGCACCCGGCGTGGTGTTCCGCCAACCGGTGGATACTCCTCTCCAAACCGGACTCAAAGCCGTCGACTCGATGACTCCTATCGGTTTGGGACAACGCGAGCTCATCATCGGCGACCGCCAAACAGGGAAAACCAGCATTGCCATCGACACGATTATCAACCAACGGGCTAACTTCGAAGCCGGCAATCCTATTTACTGTATCTATGTGGCCGTAGGGCAAAAAGGTTCGACCGTGGCATCGACCGTTCAAACGCTCAAGGAATACGGAGCGATGGACTACACGGTGGTGATTGCGGCGAATGGCTCCGACCCCGCTGCGATGCAATATTACGCGCCGTTCGTAGGCGCCGCCATCGGCGAATATTTCCGCGACACCGGACGCAACGCGTTGGTGGTTTACGACGACCTTTCGAAACAGGCGGTGGCTTACCGCGAAGTATCGCTCATCCTTCGACGCCCTTCGGGACGTGAAGCCTATCCGGGTGATATCTTCTACCTTCACTCCCGCTTGCTCGAACGCGCCGCGCGTATTATTTCGCAGCAGGAAGTGGCCGAACACATGAACGACCTTCCTCCCAGTTTAAAAGGAAAAGTGAAAGGCGGCGGCTCCCTCACCGCATTGCCTCTTATCGAAACCCAGGCGGGCGACGTATCGGCTTATATCCCGACAAACGTCATCTCCATCACCGACGGACAGATATTCCTCGAGACGGACTTGTTCAACCAAGGCAAACGCCCGGCTATCAACGTCGGTATTTCCGTATCGCGTGTGGGGGGTAACGCCCAGATTAAACCGATGAAGAAAGTGTCGGGTACCCTTAAAATGGATCAGGCGCAATATCAGGAATTGGCCGCGTTCACCAAGTTCGGCGGCGATATGGACAAAGTGACGGCCATGACCATCGACAAGGGAAAAAAGAACGAACAACTCCTTATCCAGCCGCTTCATCAGCCGATGAGCGTGGAAAAACAAGTGGCCGTGCTCTATTGCGGTACGGAAGGCTTGCTGCGCGACATCCCCGTAGGGAAAGTATCGGAGTTCGAAAAGCAATTCCTCTTCACCCTCGACGTAAATCACAAGGAGACGGTGTTGGATCGACTAAAAAACGGCGAGTTTAATGACGAAATAACCGCCATTTTACGGAAAGTAGCCGCCGATACGGTGAAACAATTGCAAAACTAAGAGGAACCGGTAACAATGGCATCATTAAAGGAAATAAAATCAAGAATACAGTCGGTGCGGTCGACGCATAAGATCACCTCGGCCATGATGATGATCTCTTCCTCTAAACTGAGGAAGATGCAGCGGCTCATTCAAAATCTGAGTCCTTATGAAGAAAGGATGGCGCATTTGATGAAAACGTTGATGCAGGCCGATCACGATTTTGTTTCGCCGTTTACCCGCCGGCGCGAGGTGAAGCGGGTGGCTATTGTGGCTTTCTCGTCGAACACCGGATTGGTGGGACGGTTTAACGACAACATCATCGAAACGCTGAAGACCACGGTCGATTCTTATGCGCATCTGGGAAAGGAAAACATCCTCCTCTACCCTATCGGAAATAAAATACAGAACGCGGTAAAGAAACTGCAACTCACCGGCCAGGCGGAAGCGCAACGGGTGGTGGCCGATCATCCTTCGTACGACTCGGCGCGCCAAGTGGCGGAAAAGCTCCTGTCGTTGTTTCTGGCGGAGGAAATCGACAAGGTGGAACTGATATACCATCACTACCAAAGCAAGAGCAGGCAGATATTGACGCGCGAAACGTTCCTGCCTATCGAGCCGGATACGCAAACGGAGGAAACGTCGACCGACTATATTTTCGAACCGGACAAACAGACTCTTCTCGACGAGATCATCCCCAAGGTCTTGAAGTTAAGGCTCTATTTCGTGCATGCCAATTCGGCCATATCGGAACAGGCCGCCCGTACCGTAGCGATGCAGATTGCGACCGACAATGCCAACGAGTTGCTCGACGAACTGACCCTGCAATATAATAAACTGCGACAACAAACCATTACCAACGAGCTGCTCGACATTGTCGGCGGATCGTTCGGAAAAGAGGGATAAAACCAAGAGTGTCGCTCCTGATGATAATTCACTAGAAGCGACACCTTTATTATAAATTCTCTTTTACTCGGCTTCCTTTTCCTCTTCTTCCTTATCGCCTTTTCTGGCAGAGCGCTTTGCCTGCGCCACGACTTCGTTGATATCGCTATAGAGCTTGTCCCAACCCGCTTGTTTGCGCATGCCCGTAAGCAGAGAAAAGTAATCCCTGAGAGCATCTTCCAGTTGCGGCCGAAGGGATGTAGCCGAAGGATCGCTCCGCAACGCGGAATCTATCGTGCTTTGCTCCAACCTCACGGTACCTAAACCGGTAACCGATTTCGTGAATGCCGCCACTTCTTCTACCGTCCCTACAGTGGTAACATGCGCCTTGTTCTCTTCAGTATTGATCTGATTCGAAAACGTCAAAAGCGCATTGTAGGCTTCAGCGGCCGTTTTAGCATATACATTTCCCACCGCTTTACTCAATTGATAGAGTATTGCTGCCGCTTCACCTTTTACCGTACCAGGAAAGGCGGATAGCGATTTGAATATTTTGCTTAAGGAAGTAAATTCTTTCCGGCTTTTCCGCAAAATACCCGCCGCTTGCGGACCGAGTCCGCTATAGGTAGTATCGAGCACTTTAGAATTATACTCGGGTACCACCGTTTCCAACACTGTAAATACGGGACTGGCAACTGCTGCTTCCAGTCCGTTCGTTTTGGTCACTTCCACCGTTGAAGTACCCAATGCTCCCAACCCGTCGTTGGTTTGTTTACTTAAATTGATTTTCATAACGTCACCTTTTAATTATTATAATAAATATTTGCCGGTTACAGCTGAAAAGGGCTTCAGTCATGTGAAGTGCTTTCCGGTCATCGCCGAAATAGATTTTAGTCTTATGAAATATTTCCCGGTTATCGCCGGAATAGATTTCAGTTATATAAAGAACTTTCCGGCCGTAGCCGAAATGGATTTCAGTTATATAAAGGATCTTCCGGTTGCGGCCGGAATGGATTTCAGTTATGTAAAATATTATCCGGCCGCAGCCGGTAATTTAACCGGATAATAAATTATCAAACCCGTTCCGTTTTCCATAAAATTAAGGTAAAGGTAGAGAGAACCGGAGAGAAAGAAAAGACAGAATGCGCAAAAAAACTGACAAAATACGCAATTTTTTTAGAGATAAACTTATTACCGACGACGTCGCACCGAACGACACACCTCTTGCCGCAAACAGGACCAAAAAGCTCTTGTTTGGGTGATCCCATAGCCACGAATACCACATCGGGGTTTTTCGTTGCGATATCGTCGATCATACGAGATCAGTAGCCGTTCCTCCTCGTTCGGGTCGGAATTGTCTATAAACTCCGACTCCTTGATTTCCGGCAGCGGTTCCTTCTCCACTCCGTTTTCGTTTGGAGACTCATATATTTATTCTATTACCATAATGAATACTAAAATTACAACTTCATAGTCTATTGTATCAATGAAAAGAAGTTCATCGAAAGACTTGGTATGATGAATATCTTTTTCTTTTTCTTTCATTTTCAATAATTCGGCAAATTGATTTAGCCTTACCCTTCCAACAAGTCTCTGGTAACCATTGATTTTGTTTTGAGCATTAATCGATTTTGCCGCCACCTCAATCGCATCAAATATATTTCATAAAAAAGCTGCCTGCTTCCAACATATTCTTACGCCCAAGTTTCGAAATAATTTTCTTTATTACTTTACAAGGCCCTCCATATTTATACCTTTTAACAAGTGAGCTCTTATCACCGGAATATCCACTTTCTTCTCGAGCGATTCCATGGCAAATTCCTTTATATGGGATTCGGCGACCAGGGTATAAACTTTAAAAAAATGACAATTGTTGCGTGTCTATTTTTGGAGGGTAAAATGTACCAATAATAATAAACGGATTGGGTGAAATATTATGAAATTGTTTGGTCGTTCCCATAAAAAAATATAAATCACGTTGATACCACATATAGTCCAAATATTTCTCTTTTACTTTTTGACAGGCTTCAATTTCGTTACCTTTTGCTTTTTCAATACACTTCCAATACAATGCGCCCAATTCCCAGTCTTTAATCATTATGGTTCTTGTCTTACCATCTTCGGTAGTAAAAATGTAAGAAAATTCATAAGGTAATTTTTTCACCACTTTAAAAACCAGCCGCGTTTCATCCTCATCAAATAAACTCCCTTGGGCTTTGTTGGCAATAACCTTATCCATTTTCTGTTTATTCCATTCCCTATCGCAAGGGATCCATATAAAATCGATAATCTCTTTAGGTTTTACAATGGCTAATGACGTTCCAACATTTGAATCTTTTGCAACAGTTATCAATTTCTATCCATTGCCATTTTTCGAACTGATTCTGATAATCGAGTTTACGAAATGGTACCGGGAAAATGCGAATCCAAGAGCCATCCTCTCTAAAACCGGCGGTGCAGACTAACTCATCATATTTCTCCGATAAGGTGGGATATGTTTTGACGGTGATTAGAACTTTCGTTAAAGCCATTTTTACAAGAGTTTAAACGAATAATGAATATCAGGTAATTGCATCAATGCCTTGCCGACACGTGAACGATGACATTGATGCGGATTTTTCTCGAAACAAGTAAGAGCCACTCGTCCATAGTTTTCAATCAACGCCTTTACTTTTAATAAAGCTTCTCGATTATTTTTCAGCGTTGTTTTTTCATAATTCTCAAACAAACGGTCATAATCTGCTTGCGAATGCAACTCTTGTCGCAGTTCTGATTCTATACCTAATTCCGGCACATGCACATAATAAATACCTACGCCTGTGCAGGCCTTTTGCAATTGGCTTTTCGAGAATCCGTATTTCTGACTATAAGCATTTTTGCGTACGTCACACAATACACGCACATCGTTTATTATCAACCTGTTTATATATGTTTCAAGCGTAATGCCTTCGTAACCGATACTAAACAACTGTGATTCTGCTATTGTGCGTTTTTGTTTTTCTACTAACGCTAATTCATCTTTCGACAGCAACTCATTGGCAATTGAACTATTGATTGCAAAATAGGGATATTTTTGATACGTATAGCGTATTAAATCCGTTTGGGTCATCGAGCCGAATTCGGCTTTCACATCGAGTAATGCCTGACGGTCGGACGTATTGAGCATCTCCATATATTCTGCATTTTGTTTTAGTTTTATAAATCGGCCATTCTCTTCCTCAGCTATTTTCAAATAACCATATTTCTCCATCGTGATCAAATCCTGATTAGCCTGAAACGAGAAACAACCGTAACGATAAGGTATAAAATCGAATGCTTTAACCAACTGTACACGGGTAAACAGGAATAAATACTTCTGTAAACTCTTTGCCGTTAATTGTCCGTCAAACACTTCCAGTAAAGCTAATATTATTTTTCTTCTGTAATATAACATACTGCAAATATACAATTTTTCCGTCTACATCGAGCTTTATTTTTATCTTGGATTTCATCATAATTTGGTTCGGGAACCGTCATGGCACTATCCGGCAACTTTTTTTGATTGAAAAGGAAAAGGTTGAAGATTTTTACCGATACGGGAGCACCGCAGAAGTCCCGCTCTTCGACCATCAACACCTTTCCTGCTCCAACTCGAAGAGGATGGGATAAACCTGTAGCTTCTCCGCTCCCGAAACGGCGATGATGCCGGCGACAGAGACTTTCTCCCGACAGAAAGCCATATACTCCTGATAAAGGGGTAATGTTTGGGATATTTCCGATATTTGTTGTATCTTGCGCATGTCTTTTTAGTTAGATTTTCCCGTTTTTTGCCGACGTTATCACCTTCAATATCTTTTCTGTGTTTATCGACAATCGTCTATTTCTTTTTAATATACGTTTTATTTCCGTTGCTGTTAATATAGTATTTTCCTCCTTTGGAGCCGGTATGGATGGTTTTACCGTTATAGGATCCGCTTGGCATTGAAAATGTACTATTCGATTTATATTTCGGCGAAGAGGTCGATGTTGAATTAGAATTGTATTGTGGATAGGTAGAATAGGTAGAGTTGCTATTCATCGATTTTTCCCTTGCAGTCTTTTTCGCGTGCTGTTCTTTGGTCAAGAGTTGCATATTGGAAGGATCATCCGTCCCGCCTTTCGATAACGGAATGATGTGATCGATTTCATAACCGTCAGGCACCTCGTCATATCCTTTGCCCTTCAGAAACTCCTTTTTATTCGTTTGACTGCGCTTTACCACCGGTTTTCCTGTCGTCGAATAATGTTTACCGGTATAATACTCAGTCTTACCAACCTTATAGGTGGCGCTTTGAGCATTGGCTGCCCAACTTAGTGACAGCCCGAGGATTAATAATAAAATAAATCTCATATTTCTAATTTTTGTGATACAGCCTTTTTATAATTGTAACTATATACTTCAAAGCATATCTTCCATTTCAGAAGCGCTCAAACCATAGTGAATTAATCCTTCCGGAAGTTCATCAAAAGACTCGGCATGAAGAATATCTTCCTCTCTCCAATAAGGTTTGCCCAATAAGAAGGTTTACTGTCTTGTATTTTTTACCACCTAATTTAATTACAATTAGATCATAAATCTTTCGTCCCAACCCCTGTACTTCATCGTTAGGAATATCTGTGGCTTTACCGTTTTTGCGTAACCACAAAATTAATTCATCTGCTCCGATTTTAATTGTTGCCATTATTTTTTTTGTTTTATGTTCGTTCCTTGAGGGTGGAGTCATCATAACTCATAGCCTTTGTAGAAGAGGGTTCCAATCAACTTCTTTAAATTTATTCCCTATTTGGTAGCCAATATTGACAGCGTTCCGTAATTTCTTGTCCTTTGATTTTGCTTTCAGAGGTCATCCATGGCTCTTGCCCTGATGATATCGCCATTGATTTTATCGTAATAGGCTAACACTACATAACAACTACTTATACCATCGTGCGCAAGGAACAACTGAATGCTTCCTTTATCTGTTTCGTAGGTTGTGGAATATTTACAGTTATTCATTTTAACTTCGTACATTTTTGATTGGTCGTTTCTTGGCTCTGAATAAGTATCAAATTTCTCGATGCTCTCTGCAGGAGTACCATATTTCTGTGTTTGCATTTCTTTCAGCTCAAAGTAATTTTCCAAAAGAGAAGACCAAGTATCTCTTTCCGCGAAGATTACAGTGATTTTACTCACTAAATCTTTTTGCTTTAATGTAGAAACACCAACAAGACAATCTTTATATGCAGCAAAATCACCTGTTAACATCGCAATTCCATTTTCGGTACGGAGTAAGGTAAATCCGCTTTGTTTCATCTTTGAAACATATTCGTTGAGTGTTCCATCAACAGGAACTCCTTTAAATGTAAGGTGCCCTGACGACTGAGTTTGGGCAAACGAAATCATAGTCGCAAATACTACAATTACTACGATTGTTATTTTCTTCATATTTGTATGATTTTATATTTCATCTGATGATTAACAATTTGTTTGAGAACATGTACGTATTTTAAACGTCTATTTCTGAAGAATAAACGTTTACAAAAACTATAGCACAGGTTTTTCTTCACATGAGAAGTAATCTCAAAAAAACAATGTTTAGTTTTCTCTTTTTTCGTAACTTTTTAAGCTTTACCTATCTAGTATTTCTATCTTACTCATCGATCAAACAAGTATTTGCCAAATATTTGCAGTTCTTGCATTATACATGCGAACAGGGCATTTAAATTTCTTTTCTATTTTCTTAATATGTGTGTAATCGCTATCAGAATACACACCAATGTAAATGCTGCGAAGTCTATCTGATATGGGTTGCTGTGCTGCCTTATTGATCGCATCAATAATATGGGTGTCATTATCTCCAAAATTAAACCCAAATGTTATCAATGTACCCGTTATCGACGATAATGCATCATAACAAAAAGAAAGGTATCTGTTATGCATTATGTTCGTAAGTTTCTCTGTTGCATTTCCTGCAGTTACAAAAATAGGATACTCTTTTTTCTTCATTCTCGCTTTAATGTTGTCTAAGAGATAATCCCCGTCGTATTCTTCCTTAATTATATCAATTCCTGTATCAAATAGTTGAAGTGCACCGTGTAGATAAAATACGGATTGACTGCCCTTATGCTTTCCCCAACGAAGTTCTGAATATTCAGGTTCATAATCGGGTACATACTCTCCATCTTCCAATGGATTTTTAATTTCTCGACCAAATCCATCTCCTGCATTTTTAGATGTATTGCGCATCAAAACCCAATAAAGCAGCAAATCGTAATTTGAAGAAAAAACATATCCATCGTTTGCCAAGTAATCTTCTAAAAAAGCACAGCAAGTTATACTCTTTTCTTCCGGTATTTTAAAAACATGTTCGGGATGCATTACTTGAACTGCATCAATCAAATTATTTTTCAAGGTTTCACTTGTTTGCTGAATTTTGTCAATAAGCGATTTTTCAGCTTTGAAGACTTTGGCCACATCGATTAACAGGTCTAATTGCTGCATGATTACTTCAAAATTCTTTGTATTGATACTTTTGAACAACTCCTTTAACAATTCATTTTCAGAATTTTCTATAAAAGTACTTAGTGCATTGTATGAGAAAATTTTGGCATCATACGCCATACTAAACCCGTTCCCCAACAACAAATGCTTGGTTCGTTTTTGTTTATCAAGATGTTTGACTACTTCCTGATATGTTTTAAGATTATCGACACTCATAGTTTTATATTTTTCACCATTGAATCCTAATATACGTTTGGATATTCACTCACCTGTTAAATTATAATTTTGACAAAGTTACTTCCATTTTCTTAAACTCTCACCCTTTTTGAACTTAATTCAAACAGAGGTCGACCAGAAAAAAAATTATAGCTTATCGATATGAAGGACATTGTTTTCCTATTTATTAATGCGCGTTTCAAGAGTTCCAGATCGCGTTCACGTTGTTTTAATTCAGGAACTCCGAATCGCCAGAATATCGCGAGGAAGGAAATTTTAATCGATTAACAAATTTCGCCTGCATACTGTATAACCCTTATTATTAAGGTAAAATGAATTTTCCATCTTGCATCTTTATTAGCTCAACATTTCTAGCGTTTATATAAGTTTTAAAGAGAGAATTCACAAACATTACATAATCGCTTTTTTCTTTCTCCCTTATTAAGAAATGAGGTTCTCTATGAGCAAGTAAACTTTTCATTATGTTTTTAGGCTGTGGAACTTGCATACCCGCCTTATAACAATAGTTAAAAATGTCTTCATCTTTAATTTTCTTTGAGATTTGTTTAGCTAAATACCTTATTATAAATTCTTTTTCGGGATTATCGCCGATTATAGATTTATAATCATCCTCCATTTGCACCTCATAAAAGCTAAGTTTTTTTATTCCGTTTTTTAAATGCTTGTTATTTATAATATAAGGAGTCGAAGGCGCTTCTATTTGTAAGGCATTATCTAATGCTAATTGTCCTAAAAGTTGGACAAAATAAGGGAATCCATTTGACCTTTGATTAACTTCTTTATAAAAAGCAGGATCAAATCGAATTTTTCCTTCTGTGTTTTTTTCAATAAGATCAAAGACCTCTTTTATTTCTTGTTCAGACATTGACTTTATATTAATTCGCCCATACATGATTTGCCTATTAATCGAAGCATGGCCCTCAATCAAATTTTGATAAGAATCTGCTATTCCGGAAAGGGCAAATTTCACCTTGTCTTTGGATAATGTTTTAATTAATGAAGCCATTTTCCGGCTATCCTCTACTAAATCAAATTCGTCTACAACTATCAATAAACCTTCATCCTTTGATAAGAATTGACCGGAAATTGTCTTAATCAGATTTGTAAATAATTCAAAAATATCTTCTTCTTGAAACTCACGTTGTCTCCTTCTAATGCTACTTTCGCCATCAACAGATAAAAAACTCAGAATCCCCCCTAATCCTCCTTTAACCCTCTTCTCTATTTCTTCATACTCTTTTTTTGAAGATATAAACTTTTTTAATCCGTCTGGATTCGTAATAAGATTTTGTAGTACCTTAGCGGTCGTTTTTGAGCCGTCATTACATGTAAATGATATTATTTTATATTTCAACTTACTTGGGGAAAATCGTTTTTGAAAATTATATTTATAAATTAAATGGTTAGATTCTCCTGACGCTAACATTTTAACCATTTCCAAAAAAGAAGTTTTACCAACTCCCCTCTCTCCAAAAATAATCATGCTTGCCCCCGGAATACAAAGCGATTGCAATGCATTCTCTATATCATTTTTTCTTCCTGCAAACCATTTCGGATCAGTGATATGTTGAGATGGAAAAAATAGCGAATGTGTGTCAATATTTTTCATAATTCCTCACTTAATGTCTGATAATAAATCCAATTAAAATATCTATAGAAAAACAGGTATGCCCAGCACTAACATCACCTTCTTTTCAAATCCACGACAGGTACTTGGTTCCAGTCTATGTTGGCCGATGCCGTTTGGATATCTGTAAAAGTAAAGTCGGTAATCCATTTCTCAAATTTTGCGGCGGCATGTTTCAGCCCGACGTATGATCTGAATTTTCGCGCTATAGGCAAGTCCGCAATCATGGGTTGCCCCGCATCCATATCGCGGGGATGCAAATAAGACATGATATACGGCGATTTTTTTGCGTAATATTTAATCATCCGATAAGGGAAAAGCCGGAAATACCCGCCTCCAGTATAAACCATCGATTTTCCGAAAAACTTTCCCACGCTAATTGGAAATTCCTTTATGTCTCCCTTATCTGTTTTGATCAAAGCAGGGGCAATACTGGGAAAAGAAGGGTATCCGCCGTGTGCATGATGTATCGGGAATACCGAACTGTCATATAAAATTCCTTGTTCGGAAAGGATCTCAAATGCCCAGCTACACTTTTCAGTCAAAGAAAAACCGGGCGCACGGAAAGCTGTTATCTTTTTTCCGACAATATTTTCGATGCAATCAAGTCCCGTCACTAAATCAGTATGAAATTCCTCCGGAGTTTGATCATAAATCAATTGATGAAAATTTGTATGAAATCCAATATCAAATCCTTTATTGTAAATACTTTTTACAATTTCCGGATAACGTTTAGCGATCCACCCTATAATAAAAAACGTTGCCTTTTGGTTATGACGTTCCAATATATCGAAAATCCTGTCCATATTTTCATAAATACGGCAAGGATAAGTTACCCACTCCTTTTCCGTCTTTGTGGAGGCGTTATCAAGAAGGTGAAACCATTCTTCAACATCAAAAGTTAATATTTTCATTTCACATTTGTCATTATTCCATTTACATTTTCACCTGTTACTTATTTTTATTTTCAAACGTTGTGGTTAAAACCGTCGGCTTTAGCCGAAGTACAACCCACCTGCTTTAGCGGTAGATGTTTAGTATTTTCTATGAACTCTTTCCGCATAAGGCGGTAGGATAATTCAGCCGGCAAGAACAACATTCTATATGATGTCCATGATTATGAATTTGGCGAATTATTCATTAATGAATTTATAGTAAATCATAACTGGAGAGGTTTACTTCCCAGTTTTCTATGTTGTATATGACGTCGCTCTGTAGTATTGCTTTATCAAGGGTTTTTCCCGTAAAGTGAAATGTCTTTGGTTCGAATCTTTTAGGTACCTCAATCATTGTAAATGGCGTAAAATCCAAATGTCCAACATATAATGCTATATCGAAGTCTTTATGATTCCGTTTATACATTATCTTGACAGCATTGTCAAAATTTTGTTTGGACATAGGATATACATCCATTAAAAACGAAGTTCTTATGCCCTCATATTCGGATATTTTATAGACAAACATCCAATCTTTTCTCCTTACAGTAATATAATCGCCATGGAACCATTTGAATCTTGTTTTATCAAATGTTTGTCTATCCTTTACAACTCTACGCGAACATTGCAACTTGTTCCGGTTGAAAGAAGAAATAATGAATAGGATATGACAGAATAAGCCGGACAAGAAATTTAGATACTTCAGATTTTGGTTAACAGCTCCTATCTTTAAAGGTAAAATATAGGTTGATAGGTTACCTATATCTTTATCACCAAATCCTGTTACGCTTAAAGGATAAGAATTATCGTTGGGAAAGCCGAAAAGAAATACTATGCCTTCATCTTTAATATATTTTCTCCCCAGTGTCCATAGATCATATATATTATCGAAATTTCGGTATTCAGGCATTATCATGGTATCTACACTAAGTGCAAACAGCATTTTAGTATTATCGACGAAATAGCTAAACGGAATGTAAGACTGTGCACCGACGACCTTTTGTTCACTATTTAAAACCATTCCATGAAATGAATACCCTAAGTCTGTATTCAGAAATTCATCTTTAAATTCCACAACAGTTTTCTTACGTCCGAAGACCTGTTCAAACACGTTACAGATTTGATTCATTTCAATTGATGACAGATCAGAAGTCTTTTTATATATAATGTTCATGTCAAAATGAAATAACTGTTCCACCCCAAGAATAACCGACACCAAAACCTGCGATGAGAATTTTATTTCCGTTTGAGATAGTTTTATCGGTTATTGCTTCTTTTAAAGCAATAGGGATACTTGATGAAACGGTATTACCATAATCCGCCATGCAATAATAGAATTTTTTCTCTTCTATTTTTATTTTCTTTCGGAGAAAGTCCAACATCTGTCTGTTCGCTTGATGAAAAACAAACAAATCTATATCTTCCTTTCTTAGGCTGTTTTTTAATAAAGTATTTTCCACCAAAATAGGTACTTTATCCTGAGTAAACGAGAATATCGCAGATCCATTCATATAAAGATGATCGGAAGAAGTAAAACCTTCTTCGTCTGATATGAAATCATTATAGGGCCGCGGATGCCTGAACCCTCCGCTTTTGACCATTAAATTTTGTGCTCCGCTGCCATCCGTACCCAGACTGAATTCCCCGATATGAGCAAAACCGTCAGTGGAAATTAAAGAAGCAGATGCGGCATCTCCAAAAATTGTTCTGTTCCCCTTGTCTTTCGGATGAATATGTTTGGAATAAGTTTCGGAAGTCAGCAATAAGATATTTTTGGCTGCTCCACTTATGATTAATCCTTTTGCTAAAACTAATCCATACACATACCCGGAGCATCCCAGGTTAAAATCCAATGCACCGGCAATAGAAGGAATATCCAACCTATTTTGTAACACACAAGCTGTTGTAGGTAAAAAATAATCGGGACTTTGTGTACAGAGTAAAATAAAATCGATAGTCTCCGGTAAAATATTCCATTCCAAAAACATCTTTTTTGCTGCTTTTTCCGCCATATCACCTGCTGTTTCATCATCTGCAGCTATATGGCGGGAGTCTATTCCTACCTTATTAGCAACTTTTTGAACCGTCCATTCCGGAAAATCCTTTACTAATTCTTCATTTGTCACTATTTTTTCCGGAAGATAGTATGATATTGCTTTTATATATGCTTTTCTCATATTAATGTAACTCTTTATAATAAAGTATATCCTCCGTCAATCAGTAAGTTCGTTCCTGTTATCCATGCACTGGCGTCCGATAATAAATAAACGGCAGCGTATGCAATTTCCTCCGGTTTTCCAAACCTTTTTAGGGGATAGCGTTTTTTATCCTCTTCTAATTGTTCCCGGGAGATAACATCAGCATCAAAAATATGTGTTTCCACAACACCCGGATTAATACTGTTAACCCGAATGCCTTTTGGTGCCAAATCTAATGCCATCCCCTTAAGTAATCCGTTTATCGCCCCTTTTGAAGCAGAATAAACAGAAGAGGCGATTGCAGAACAAAAAACGCCCGAAACAGAAGAGATGAATACGACCGAACTATCCCTCTTTAATTTCTTTGCCTTTATGCTCATCCTTGTAATTTCAGCCGGTGCATAGAAGTTTATTTTCATTACTTCTTCTATATTTTCAGGCGATGCATAAACAAACGGAATATTTTTTATTATCCCGGCACAATGCGTAATTCCATCCAAAGAAGGCAGATTAGGAATCATATTCTCTATCACGTCAGGCTTACTTATATCTGCCGTAAAGAGTGAATGACCTTTTCCTTCAAGTTGGGAAAAAGTTTCTTCAAGCCTTGAAGAGTTACGGGCAGTAATGATAACTTTCGCCCCCATTCTCGAACATTCAATAGCTACCGCCCTCCCGATACCTGACGAAGCTCCGGTGACCAGAATCACTTTCCCTTGTAGAGTAAATGGATTGTTCATTATCTATTGCATTTTGGCTTTTACAATTTCATATAAATCATTGATAGTCGTAGATTTTCTGATATCCTCAGCTCTTATTTTCACATTGTATTCTAAATCAATCATTGCAATCAACGATAAAGCGATCAATGAAGACCATTCGTCTAAATCTTTAAATTTAGTTTCAGGAGTGAATAAATTTGGCGGAGTTTCATCAAACTGTTCTGCAATATTTGTTATAAAATTATTAATCTTTTCCATATTGTAAATAATTATCATTCTGTTTGTATTGAATAATATTCGTCAATAAAATTTTCATTATATTTTCCTTGTAATTAAAGCATGAATAAACTCAAAAAACACTTTTTGTCTTTTCCATCGATTAATATTTTTGTAATCCAATAATGTACGATATAAGCCCTCCCATTTAAAAATCTTTTTCCACCAATCCGGTACAGGCTTTATATTACCCACATATAAATCAAAACTACCACCAAGCCCTTGATAAATTGCAGCATGATATTTCTGCATTTTTTGTATGAGTAATTCTTGTTTAGGCGATCCCATCGCAACAAATACAATGTCCGGTTTAAGATTCGATATGGTTTGGAGCAAATCCATTTCTTCTTCTTTTGATTTTATATACCCGTTGCGGTACCCTAAAATATCAATACCGGGAAAATCTTTGTTCAGTTTTTCAATAGTTTTTTGGATAATTTCTTCCTTTGCTCCTATTATGTAGAAAGTTTTCGATTTATAGAAATGATTTACAATATCCAGCCATAATTCACATCCGGGTATTTTGATCGGTTTTTTAATTCCCTTTCTACGCAATGCTATCACAGCGCCAATCCCATCAGCATACCCTATATTACCATTAATCATCTCACGCGTTTGGTGCGTAGAATGCAATATTTTCTCAACATTAATAGCAACCAGACATTTCTTTTCTTCGCTTATATAGTCAATGAGTTGTTTTCGACTCGTAAAACTAAAAACCTTAATACCGTTAATAATTACTTCTTTCATTCTGGAGAATTGATATAATAATTTTTGACAGTGAATTGAACATAGATGCAACGCCTCAACATATATACGGAATTTCGAAACTGATTTCGAGTTTTATCTGATATCCTGAATAACAGAACAAAGTGGTTATTTGAAATACAAAATAAAGCAAACACGAAAAAAATAATTTATGATGGCACTTAGGAGCTATCGGGAATAACCTATTCATTCAATCATGTTCTTTAGCTATCTCTTAAAAAAAGCGTTACATTACATGTTGAGCACTTTTAATCGCGACGGGACGTCTCATATTGTTAAAGTGTTAAAGATAACTACGGATTATCATTTCCTGCGTAAAGTATCCCCATAAGCGAGGGCTTTCTCAGGATGAGAGACCTAATTTCGGATAGTGCCTTCGGCGATAATGCTTCGCGATACCGGCCGACGCCCGCACCATCACAATAACTGATGTTCCGGTTAATAACCACTCTTGTTTCGTCCGTTGCATGGAGAATCTTTTCGGCATTGATCGCCACAAGGATACCCGGGTGCATATCCACATAGTCCAACAGTTCTTTTTCAGAGTTAAAAGGATACACTTCAACTCCGTTTAACGAAACTTTTTCGTGTGCCATTTCCGACGAGATTATCTATTTATATAATGAGACAGCGCATTAAACATAAACGCGTTGCTCCAACGCATATAGGGAATTTTAGAACTAAAACGAGGCTTTAGTTGATAATAAAAATATCCTTTTTTATCCTGCATGTTTTTTAGCGTCCAATTAAGAACATTTTCAGCTAACGGCTTCCATTCCTCGAACTTGTCCAATTTCGACAAAACCACGAAAAGTTCACCCGGGCAATGGATGTCTATTGGATACGTTTGGTTATGATAATATCTCGGGGTGCCGTCAGACAGAAAAAAGTTATGGATAAAAAACTCAAATCCCTTGTTTATATTTTCTTGGAAGGAAACATCCCCAGTCAAATCCTGAAACGTTTGCAATGCATCCAAGTTATATCCGGTATGAAAACTATCAATCCAAGACTGTACGGGTAACATGCCGTATACCCACGAACCATCTTCATTTTGAGCAGTGCAACAGGCCTTAACCGATTCCTTAGCCAACCGTTTATATTCATCCTCCTTTGTATAATGATAACATCGGCTCAAGAGCTTACTCCCCAATAAAGATGCGTTGAACACAGTATTATTTCCGGATAACGGACTGTATGAGAACAAAAAGCCATCGCCGTATTCTGCCCGGTGCAAATCGTTGATAACAAAATCTGCAGCGGATAAAGCCGCATTCAACCAGTTTTCATTTCGTGTTACTTCATACGCTTCACATAATGCGTCTACTGCAAAAGATGTCGCGACTACTGTTGGAGTATTTTTAGGGAAAAGAAACAAACGACGCGCCTGCCAGTCGAAATTATAACCCCAACAGGCACCGCTGTAACCTTTGCTTTGGAGAGAGAGCAACAACTCAGCCAGAAAATGTATTTTACCCAAACAGTCCTTCTGCAACATTCCAATGTCGACACCTTTTTGAAGAGCATGATAAAGATTACAATATCCATTTAAAAACAACGCGATACCTTTGGCGTTATGTTCTTTCGGGACAAAGGCAATACGGCGTAAGTTCACCGGACTTCGTTTAAATCCTTGAATAACCAACAAACGACAGAGAGCCGAGTGTTTAAAAAACGGCAATACCTGAAACACTTTAGAGTTTAATCCATCATAAGGATCCCAACCGGAAAAATCTTCTTTTTCGCAGTAGATTCGTAAAGAAGTTAATGATGATAATACAGAAATGTTCATAATATTATTTATTCTTTCAAGATAGAATTCTTGAAAGTGAATATTTCCACAAAACAAATAAGATAATAGATATGGAAACTTCTACAAATAAGAAACAATCTGATTGAATTTATTACGAGTAGAATAGATTATATCTTCAGGGGAAATACTATTGATTGTATAATCTATATTGTCTCTACCTATGCGTTTATCAATGCTTTGCTCTATAGTTACAATATCCATCTGGTCGAAGCCCTTATCCGGAACAATATTAACTTCTATTTTCCCATGTTCGCGCTGGATGATTTGTGCCATCCTTATCCCTTTAGCTGTCTTGAAAAGTAAATCAAGTCGGCCTATTATAGTACCGTCTTTACATATAATCTTACTTTCTGTTCGTCCCTGAATATATTTAACAAGTATGGGTTGGCTTTGACATCTTTCGATACTATCTGAGGGCTCAACAATATCTGTTACACAATATCGAATTAATGGCCAAGCCATATCTGTAAAAGAAGTAGCTAGCATACAATCCTTTTTTATTTCTAAATGACAATATCCAGGAGCAAGATAATAACCGGAATGATCATTTGATTCATAGAGAAGTACAGCATTCTCTGTGTTTCCGTACAGGTCATATATTTCGCAGTTAAAGATTTCGGATATTAATCCTCTCTGATATTCATATAATGTTTCTGAGGACGTAAATCCAAGAGGAATATCTAAAGATAACCCATTATCTTTTAATAGAAAGGCAAGATTGTATAAACTGCTGGGATAACCGAATATTGCTTTGGGATTATATTCTTTTATCGATTTATAATAGTCTCTGATAGTTTCTTGTCTGATATTATAGGAAGAAAGGAATAAAGTTTTAGCCAGATGTATATTCATTTTTGTCTCATGACGCCCCAAATGTCCACGCAATGACACAGCTTTATCTTTTCCATACTTATATCCGCAATTCTTATAGTAAAGATAATGGTAAGCTCTTGCTGACCATATGGAATTCCAACTATTATATACTATCAAGGGTTCCCCCGTCGTTCCACTTGTATGTGCGATTCTAACTTTATATCGGGGAACCGTTAATAAATCTTTTGAACATTGCTTTATTTGCGATTTTGTTATTACCGGAAGTTTTTTAATATCATTAATACTTTCTATGTCTGTTTCCAAAATTCCAGCTTGAGCATACAACTCTTTATAAAATTTTGATTTTCGGATTACAGCACGAAAAATTCTAAGAAAGGATTCGTTTTCATAATCTCGCCTCTCTTGATCGCTCATATTATACAATCTTTCAACTTCTTTTATTTTCCTGTGTATAATTGGATCTGAACGTAACAGATACTTTAATGTTTCAATCAAATATATTTTGAGTCCCATTTTTATTTTAGAATTCCATTATATAATGAGTATAGTTTGTCTTGTACTTCGTCCGGTAAATGAGGGTTAGCTTTTAGTTTGCTTACTTGCCCCATTTTAGCTAAAGTTATTTTATCGGCGTTAATAAAAAATTCTATTGCCGACCACAATTGCTCTTTGTTACCAGGAGTGATTAATCGCCCGTTCTCATTCGAAACAATTTCAGGAATACCGCCAACTGTCGTTGAAAGTATGGGAAGTGAATATGACATGGCTTCAAGAATTGAAATGGGTAAGCCTTCGTTATAGGAAGGCAATATATAAATATCGGCATTCGATAATTGTTTTTGTTTTTCTTCGCCATCTATCCAGCCAATAAATTTGACCATCTCACCTAAATCATATTCGGCAATTTTTCGTTCTAATTCCTTTGTTTGCCCATTTCCTCCTATATAGAAAATCGCTTTGTGCAATAACTCTCTTTTATGTTCATGCAACACTTCCAATAAAAACCAAACGCCTTTGTTGTTATCGATAAGTCCTAAAAAGAGAAACTTTACAAAACAATTTTTCGATTTAAAAGGCACATTGACTCTTATTGGTAGAGGGATAATATTAGGAATAATTACAATATTTTGAGGTTGGAAATTTTGTGTAAAAAAAGTTTTCCAGCTTTCGGACAAACAAATCAAGCAATCTGAATTATTGATGAAATGTCGAATCCTCTGTTTTATTTTAGGAGATGCATTTTGGAAAAACAATTGATATCCGCCCCCATGAATATGGTATATGACCTTTTTATTGAACCATTTTGCAATTCTAAAAAAAATATATTTACGCTTAAAACTTTTGTAAGATGCCCCATGTATATGGACAATTTTTATTCCCGGTTGAGTAAGTAATAAATACACAAATCGTATTACTCCTCCCATAAAGCTAAACACTTTTGTAAGTCTATTTTTTGAGACCGTCGATGTCAGGAAGTATGCATCCGGAAAAAGTTTTTCGTACTCGCTCAGTACAAAAGCTACTCCTCCTTTGGGCTTTTTTGAATAGGGGCCGACGAAAAGAATATTGGAATCAATGTAATTCATTTTATTTTTCTAATTATGATATATTCTTCAATTTAACTAAGGAAATCAAGATGTTTCATACAACTGTTCGCCAAAACGAGAGTTGCATATTAAATTAATCAACAATAACAATCCCGACAAACAGAATTTGTATTATTCTATCCATTATCGATATATTAAGTATCGAATTCTAAAAAACATAATTCCAGAAGAATTTATAATTTGTTGTGTCCATATCTCCTTTCCCGTAATCCGCGACAATTGAAATAAGCACATTGGATATGGCCAACAGAAAAACAATAATAAATTCAATGGATACCCCTTTAGGAGATTTGAGTTTCAGATAACACAATAAATAGGACGTAGTCAATGCCAGAAATATTGTGAAATAAGTCACAGGACGAAGGAAGATATGTCCGGCATTAGCAAACAAATTATGAAGAAGAACGCCTATAAAGGCTAAATTAAAATACGTAACATAATTCGTCTCCTCAAAATCCGATTTTAATTTAGGTGTATACCAGACAACTAGCATATTGAGTAAAATAATGGAAAGACGGCGCGGTCCAAGTGCCATTTGAGTTTTAGAATCAACCAAAATATCAAAATTGTCAGCATATCCCTCATATCCAATCGAACTCAAAACCAGTTTTAGGGAATCTGTGGCTTGCAACCAGTATGGATTTAGTCCTATAATTAGCGTAACGATGCATAATGCTAAATTGACGTATCTGTTTTTAAAATAGTCTTTTTGAGGAATAAAATAAAAGAGAATAAGAAGGATAGCCGATTTATGAATTAAAGTCGCCGCTAATATAATAAGCAAATAGGGAATTAATTTCCGGAATTTGATAAATTGTACAGCATAGACAAACATACATGCCGCAAGCATCTGTCTGATACCGTTCATCCAACTCAAATAATGTGGCCCGAATATAATTACAAATCCTAAATATGGCCATAAATACCGCTCATCTTTAAGAGCATAATAGATAAAAAAGAATTGCAATAGCGCCCAAAAGCCAAAATAAATAGAGAAGTGCGCGTTTAAATAAGCGAATATCCGTGATATTGCGTCAAATCCCCACTCAAATTTTCTATTCGTATGTCCTAAGGTAAGATAGTTATTATATTTTTCCAAATAACTGAGATAATCTACTCCAACATTCCAACGTACACCCGATATAAAGGCAACCAAAAAGAGCAAGACAATTGTTTCCCACGCCCAAAAAGAGGGTTGCCGCCCTAAGTTATTATAATATCTCTCTCTTCCCTCTGCATTTTTTCCTAGAAAGAAGAGCGCCAACGATAACGAACCATACACAAACAGGCTTTGCAACATCTTAATAATGAGATTTTAGAATTGAAGTATTATAAACTCTACAAAATGCTTAAAACTAACAGATTAAACTTTTTCATATTTTAATTTGTGATTCTTAGGATGAAAGAAAAAGAATCCAAGCCAAAAAGAGATATCATTCGTTATATGATAAACTAATCTACATATAAAATATATAATGTTGTTTTCACGAGAAACATTTGTTCTCATGTTAAAAAAAGTTCGAATAATAATCACGATGCAATATAAAAATAAAAATACGACACCATAATTAACCCTAATAGCAAAAAAGACAAGACTAATAAAAAGAAGGATGGCTGAATAATTGCTACGAATAGCATGTTTCCAAATGAAATGAAGTAAAAAATGCTCTCTAAACAGCATAGCAGGATAAAAAATTTTTCCACAAAAAAGAGTTTTCGTCATTTCCTTAATACCTAGATATTCGAATGTATGATGGTTCACAATTAAATATGGAAGTCTTACTAATTTTATTTTGTTTTTTCTCAATCGAAATGAAATATCAAAATCCTCATTGAGTTTATACTTTGTTCTCATTCCACCTATAGTATTCCAAATTCTTTTTTTAATTAAAAAAACACCTCCTAAAGTATTTATAATCTGCAGTTCTACCGGAATGTTTTCTTTATATGTCCTTAATTTTACTCTCTGAAATATTCCTTCATCATTATAAATATAATCGTTTATATGTCCAGTAACCACATCATAAGTTAATTGTCCGTTTGAAACTGCATGATTAAGAAAAGTGATATTCACTTCCATATCTCCATCTAGGAAAAACAATACATCGCCTTTTGCTTCTTTTGCTCCAATATTTCGTGCTATTGCCGCATTGGTTTTTCCATTTATTTTATATATTCGAATATTATCACCGAAATTTCGAGCATTAACAATGCTGTTGTCTGTAGAATTAGAATCAATATAAATTACTTCAAACAAAATTTCTTTATTGGAATGGATTAAATTAGACACACTTTCCAAACACTTAATCAACTTCCCCCCTTCATTTTTTCCTATGATAATTATGCTGATCATATTCAATTATTTAAAATGTTAAAAAATAACAGACTCTTAGTCAATAGTTCTCCTATCTGTTTTTTCTTATAGTTCTTAAAAACTGAATCGCTTTTTGTAATATTGTTATAACCTACATCATTGAATAAAATTAGGGAACTTTCTAAACCAAACATTCTCAATAAAGATGTAATTCTACCAATACCTCTACCATAATTAGCAAAAACAACAAATGGTTTACCAAAGACAATAGAAAAAACAGCACCGTGAAAAGAATCGGTCACGATAAATTCAGCATCCATGAAAGCGCGAAGCCATTCTGTAACCGGAGGAAAGATGTAGTTATTGATACTTGTAGCTTTCTTACTTTCATTAAAATATGATTGCGGCATTACTTCAAAAGGAATTAATTGCTGAGAATCTGCAATTTCATTAATGATTTTTTCTTTATCTTCGGTGTGATCCAATATATAGACAAATAGATTTCCTTTGCTTTTCTGGGTGTTGTGATTTTCCACCAACTCAATATATTTCTTTTTATCGAGCAGCATGGTAGGATCAAGCACGTGAACTGCTTCAATCGCCAAATATTCTTTACATAACCGAACAGCCGAGTCTTCTCTGACAGAAACTGCATCGAATTGTTGAGCCAGTCTTGCGCACGAAGCTGTTTGTGCGTCGCTGAACTCCCAATCATCTACACCGAAAGAGGCGGCATAGGCTATCTTTTTTACTGACTTGTCGTTCTCTATAAAATCCAAAAAATAATTTGGTAGGCAGGGGGAATATTTCGGCCGCCAGACCTGATCACTACCAACAATGTAAGCGTCAAAACGATACTCCCTGTGAAGTTGTTTTAATTCAGCTGTTGAGGTAACGATTCGCGTTCGTTGAATATGTTCATTGATGAAATGTTGTGTATGTTGCGAAACAATAGCCGACTCATGTGCAGTTGGCCAAACTCTAATACGTGTTTTTTGGCTAACCATACGCAGCAGGATTCTTTTAGCAATGGATGCAGCTTTACGGAACGGCGACATTGGCGGACTTCTTCTATCAATGGTGTAAACTTCATGTCCCATATTTTTCAATACCGTTTGCAGGGCGTAGTTTTGTAATATTCCTCCGTAATTGTTATACAAAGGTTGCGTTAAGATTCCTATTTTCATTTAGTCTATTACGTTTAAATTTTCATTATAATTTCTTCGAGGTGATAATGTTGTTGCGAACGTTTCAGTCGGTATACCTATGGCTATGAGAGATATCACTTGTTCGGATTCTTTCAGCGACAAGAGTGTCCTTATTTGTTTGTCGGCCTTCACAGGCATCCCCCAATGACATGGGCAGGCTGCTATCTGGTAATAATGCAGGGCATAAAGTAAATTCATCAAATAAATTCCTCCGTCAATGTATAATTGATTTCTTTCGCCGATCGAATAAAAATAATTTCTGTTGCATGTCAAAACAATCAATTGGTTAAGTGTTTCTGTATGACTTTTTAATCCCCCTTGAATAGAAAGTATAGTGTCTATTAATATTTTATTCTCTATCAGATAAACGAATGCTGGTTGCCTATTACAAACGCTCGGTGCATTGTTGGCGAGCGTAATTACTTCTCGGATTATTTCTTTTGATATTTTTTCTCCTGAGAAACTTCTCACACTGCATCTAGAAGTGGAGAAACTCTTAAAGTCAGCATTTGAAAATAAGAAAAAGGATTCTTTCGAATGTTCTTTTTTGGTGCCGAAGTCAGAGATTAACATCGTTTTAAAGAATTGGTAATCTGCTTCGGGATAATAATCCGAAATATCGAATCCATTGGTTTGATGCATTTCGAAATATTTGCAGAGAATGTTAATTGCCGCCTGCACCTGAACGCTACCAAAGTGTTCCATAATTGTCCCATTTTTTAATAGCTCTATCAATTCGATTACTCTTTGTTTGCCGAAGCCCGACCTGATAGGCGAGTGTACAAATCCTTTTTCAATGGAATGATATCGCAAGGTGATCTCGCATTCCAATTTTGAAAAAGTGTTTCGAGTAAAAATGGTCGAGTGTTTTTTATACAGATGGTAATCCATCAGGTAATTCTGTTTCAGTTTCATAGGATAAATAAACATTGTCCTGAAACGTTGTATATTCTTTTTTCCCACTAATTTTTTCACAAGTAATTTTATATCGAACATCGTTATTTATTTTTTAACAAGATTATTCATTAAAAAAGTATTTTAGCAATTCTTCGCGAGATAGAACTAGCAAAAAAAATCACTCTTTAATCCACCGCAGATATTTCCCTGAAGAAATTCAATTTTATCTCTAAATTTAGGTTAATAATAATGTTGCAGTCTGTTCCTCATCTTTATCAACAACGACATATCCGTAAAATATCTGGTGCGCATAGTTTCCTTTACGGTAATGATATTTTGGGCGATCCATTATTTCATCAATTGTTGGAAAATGTAGAGAGTAATACCTCCTTAATGAAAAAGTCTTGCGGAATACATTCTAGTAATTAACCTACATAAGTCTGATAATATTTACCGATTTGCAGATGAGTGTAGGGAGTTTGACTTATAATATTTCGGCTAACTCATCCTCTATTCTCACTTCTTTTTCCGGTTGGGGATTGAACAGGCATACCCGGAAACAGAAACCGTCTGGAGACATGGATAGCTGTTTTGCAGGGACAAAAAATCTTTATTGTTTCATTTCATCTTCATAGTACCGTGGAGACAAGCTTCGCATCCGGTATAGGTTTTCTTCGACAACTCCGTTAAATATGTTCAACTTCTCTTTCATCTTAGTTTAAATACTGAAAATATCTTTTGTGCACATCTCTTCATGTATTTCCGCTCGACCCGGTTAAGTCCGATTAAATAAATGACAGTGGCACATGATATCACTGAGGAAATAAAAACGAGAACCAAACGCAGCCAACCTGTAGACATCTGGACCCTGAACGCCATAGGCAGCGCAATAAAGAAAGCAACAATAGGGATGTTCTTTAGCAGAATTTCACCTAAAAATCTTGATATGTGAAATTCAGGGATATATCGTCTAATGAAATAGAGCCGCACAATGAGGGCAATTATGGAAATGAAGATACATACTACAAAAGTGGATTCCGGAGGATAGTCCAATTTAAAAAACAAGTAGGATACCGGGAGAATTAATATCAACAATGTACCCACAACCAATTGGTATGCTCTGATTTTTCCAGTTGCCTGAACGGCGGTCATTAATGAACCCGACATACTTTCTATCAATGCGTTTATAAGAATAAGAACGGTAAATAACGCCGTATATTCTGGTATAGTTTTGAGCCAAAGCCTCAATATGATATCTATTTCAAGTATAATGGGCAGGGCGAGTATAAACAACAAGTAAAAAGAAAATTTTGCACTCTGGATAATTAAATTCGTCATGTATTCTTTATTGTCCGCCGCATACGACTTAATAATTTGCGGGTTAACGGCCGTCTGAAAATTAAACACGAACGATTGCACAGCACCATTCACTTGATTGCTCACTCCTTGGGCGGCATTTACAATCGTGCCAAAGAATATATTAAGAATAATGGTTATTCCCTGCCCTTTGGCTACAGCAGCTATATTGCCGAACAAATTCCATCCGGAATAACTCACTAATGTTCTGTAAAGAGATTTTTCTTTCACAATTTCAAACGCCGTTTCATTAAAGTTCTTGCGACAATAGATACGATAAATGGAGGCAATAATGCATGTTACCACAAAAATCAATATCCCGTAAAGTTTCAACTTGTCAAAAACAATCCATTTAAGCATGAAAACGATGAGCAATTTCAAGCTGACTTCCAAAATGCTTACGTATGCGTACACATCCATCCGCTCACGTGCGATGATGACAGCGTTGTATGGTACTTGAATAATGGAAACCAAGAAAGAGAGAACAGCAAAATGATATATCCACCGTGCGGCCTCCATTCTCCCAGTGGGAATATTCAAGTAATTATTCACAAACCACAACCCGATTGTTTCAGCTAAAATAAATATTAACAACCCGATACATACATGAATAATTTGTGCCACATTGAATGTTTTTTTCAACTGACCGAAATTATTCCGGCCAATTTCGTATGACAAAAAACGTTGTGTAGCCGAAGCCATGGCGCCATTGAAAAAACCAAACATCGTCACTACGCCCCCCACCACATTGTATATTCCAAAATCCTCAACACCGAGCACGTTCAGCACAACGCGTGATGTATATAACGTTACCAGCATGCTCAGGATCATGCGGAAATACAACATCAAAGTGTTTTTTGCGATACGTCTGTTATTTTGAGATGATTGTTTAAATGATGTTTCGTCCAATCCGTTGTTGCTTGTTTGGGTTCAATCCTTACTGTCGCGTTCCTAAAATTAACGATTTTGAGTGTAGAGTTAGAAACTCTTCAATACATTCCCGTTGATGATTGGTTTCGATATGCAAAAATTAATTCCCCTTAATATGAGTAGAGTATAATGTTATCAAATGCTCCAAAGCCCTACGAACAACATAGGGTTTTCGTCTTTTAAGATACTGTCTGTAAAAAATGACACTTCCTGTCGTTGTTATTTAAACCTTTCAAGTATTTATTTTTCAATGCTCTTTTTCACTTACAGAAATTATTCTGTCACAAATTTAGGAATAACTTGTGACAATCAAAAAGCATTACCTAAAGAGAATTAGCATGATATTAATTGTACCTCCGGCATGGAGCCGGACGTGACTCCCTTGATCTTTTCCACCTCAAGGGGGGCCCTTCCATCAGTCGCTCCACTCTTATAGGGTTAATGTCATCCCGCCTTGGTTTGTTTCTTTATTCATCGCCTTGGTTTTTATTTGGTATAAAACCATCATCATGAAATGTACTCCTTTTTCTTTGAAATCCATTTTCATAGTCGGATAAAACGACAAAGCGTTTCTTATGCGTAAAAAATCCACTACCGTATTTATTTATGTCTTTATCTCGTTTATCCATTATTTGGATTCTACCGCTGTCCAAAGTGAAATTTTACGAGGTTGCTGTCGTTATTCATACCCACTAGCGCTCACCTGTTGACAAAAGCACTAATGGGTTCATAACATTTTCGTTGATGCCTGCTTTGAACTCTGTACATTTATTATTCACTCCATTTTTTCAGACGCTCAATGCCATTATCAGTTTTCCATCGCTGAGGTACGTAGATATGAATGACATTTACCTATCTTTCCGGATCTTCCAATAACCTGTTTTTCTACTGCCGACTCTTTCAATCAGATTATTAATTCTCAAATCCTCCATATCCCTCTTTACTGTTTTGAGACTGACTTCTAATTTATTCGCAAGCTCTTCCAACGTGATTTCTGATATTGTTGAATTTTCACTTACCAGCAATTGAATGATTTTTTTCTGACGCTCATTTAAAGGGACATTTAAAGGGACATTTAAAGGGACATTTAAAGGGACATTAGGCGTTAAAGGAATTCTAGTAACAAAAATATCTTCTTCCAGAAACTGAATATCATCACTGCCGGAATATTCTTTTGAGTACTTATATACATTCCGCAAGCCGGTTCCTAATTCCTCCGAACGCCCTATCTGAGTGAATATTTGTGCTAAATGAGGGTTCTTGGGAAACGGTTCGAAACTATCAGGGAATAATTGTCCGTACATACGAGGCTTATTGGCATTCTTGGCTTCAACCCGGTCGTTGTAAATGATTAACGATGAGGGATAAGCATTCATGTATTCTCTATGAATCAGCATATTGGCAATAATTTCTCTAAAGATCTTGTCTCTCAGGGAAATTCGTTGATCCCCTTCTAAATAGAATTTATCGGGCAAATGTTTTACAATAAACGCCATCAGCTTATCATACGCTTCAATCAGGTTACAGCGGATATTTTCTCTATCATCGTACCTATCCAGATCAACCCGGCGTAACAGTGCATCAATTTTGTAATACGGTATGGCGCTTTGTATCATTTCATCTTTACCAAAAAGCAACAATGCAGCTAAAGTAAAACCTTCCGATCCAGTGGTGGGATCGCGGCGATACAGTCCTGAGGCGACAAAAAACTCTTTATCTGTCAACTCATTCCAAGGATGATCTGGGCGGTTTATTTTAATCAGTCGCCTTGTTCTTTCCACTATTCCGGGGGCAAAATCGGTTTCGAATAAATACGGATAGATGGTATTTTCCGAATAAAGGGCATTCTTGCGGAGATATAAGTTTTTGATCTGTTCATCTGTCTTCAGCTCAAAATCACCGTCGGCGCTTCTGTCAAAAACTTTTCCCTTGCACTTGTGTAACTGTGAAGAGGCAGGCACAAAAACATGAATCAACGTACGTTTTTTGTACTCCACTTTTGTAGCTTGTAGTAAAAAAGAGGGGCATAACTTCTGCGGATTATTACTCAAACTTGTCAGTTCTTTTATTAATCTGTCAACGGCTTCGGGATTGACGCCCTGCACTTTTTTATCATCCGAAACGCCCAACAAAACAACTCCTCCGTTGCGGTTAAGAAATGCACAAATGGTCTCGAAGAGAGTATCGGGAAGTTTTTCTTGTGCCCGCTTGAATTCTATGGAAATACCTTCGCCTTGGGCTAATAGTTGCGGAATATTGATGTTCATTTGGCCTATTTTTTATTTTTGCGTCCGCTTAGAGAGCAGCATTCGATAAATTCGTGCATTTAAATCGCTTAACTAGGGATAACAAGCGCCAAATATAATCTTTTTTTCGCATATTAACTAATTTTCGGTTGTCTTTTCTAAGACCTTTTCTGTAATATTATTTATAACCATTTCGGTGTCTTTTAGAACTAAGTATGTTTAGATATATCTGTAATTGATCCAATTATTCTTTCACTCGCTTTTCCATCTCCATAGGGATTGTTTGCGTGTGCCATCGCGTTATAGTATGTCTTATCATCGAGCAGGCGGGAGACTTCCGAAACAATCAGATTGTAGTCGGTGCCTACCAGTTTCACGGTTCCGGCTTCCACCGCTTCGGGACGCTCAGTCGTATCGCGCATCACCAATACAGGCTTACCTAATCCCGGCGCTTCTTCCTGAATGCCCCCGCTGTCGGTCAGTATCAAAGTGCTTTGTTCCATCAGAAAGACGAAGGGTAAGTATTCCAACGGTTCGATGAAAAAGAGATTGGAGGTTGGAGACTGGAGGTTAGAGGTCACTTCTTCTCCAAAGACTTCCTTAATCGGTTTGCGAACATTAGGATTCAAATGCATGGGATACACGAAATCTACGTCGGGATACTTTTCCGCCAGCGTTTTGATGGCTTTACAGATATGGATGAATCCTTCGCCGAAATTTTCCCTGCGATGGCCGGTAATTAAGACAAGGCGACGGTGAGAAGAGGCGACAGAGAGATCGGGAGATTGAGAGACCAGACGCTTGGGAAGACCGCTCTTTAATAAAATCTCTTTGATTTGCTCCTGCAAGCCGGCATCTCCTTTTATTTTATCCACTACCCTATACAATGCATCGATAACCGTATTTCCGGTAACGGTTATGCTTTCTTCCTTCACGCCTTCGGCTAACAGGTTTTGCTTACTCAAAGGCGTCGGAGCGAAGTTGTATGTGGCGATGCGGCTGGTGATCTGGCGATTCATCTCTTCCGGCCACGGACTGTAAATAGTATGCGTACGTAAGCCCGCCTCGATATGCGCTACGGGGATCTGTTGGTAAAATGCCGCCAAAGCTGCTGCCATCGAGGTTGTGGTATCACCATGGACAAACACCATATCGGGTTTCGCCTCTTTCAACACGTCACGCAGCCCAACCAATACACGTGCCGTCACATCATATAAGTCCTGCCCTTGTTTCATGATGTTCAAATCATAATCAGGCACAATCTCAAACAACCGTAACACCTGGTCGAGCATTTCGCGATGCTGTCCCGTAACGCAGACAATGGTTTCAAACCGGTCAGCATGTTTTTGAACCTCTTTTATCAACGGAGCCACCTTAATGGCCTCCGGACGTGTCCCGAATACCAGCATGACTTTTGTACGACCGGAAGACGGAGAGACTTGTGAAAGGGTACCATTCGATTCCTCCATATTATGCGTTGATGTGGTTGCCATATCTTTTTTACTATTTATCATTTATCCCTTACTCCTTATTCCTCACTTTTTAAAAACCCCGCAAAAGTCGAGAATTACTTTATCATCCCGCCAAAGGAGTTCTTTAAACGGAGTATGAGCAACCAGGAAAACCACAATATCGGCCTTTTCGTACGCTTCTTTATAATCGGTTAGCTTGAACACTTTATGCTCAGAGATATTCGGTTCGACAATCAGGAAGTCAGCATCGTTATGCCCTTGCATGACCTTCGTCGCAATGTATTTGGCGGGCGATTCGCGCAAATCGTCGATATTGGGTTTAAAAGCAAGCCCCATCAAAGCGACTATCGGCTCACGGTGGTTCTTCAACTCAAATCCCTTGATGGCGCTTTGGACCTTTTCTGCACACCAAAACGCTTTATAATTATTTATTTCGCGAGCTTTACCGATAATCTGCGATTCCATGGGGAAATCGGCCGTAAGAAAATAAGGGTCTACGGCAATACAATGTCCCCCCACCCCGCTACCGGGCTGCAATATGTTTACACGGGGATGCTTGTTTGCCAACTCAATGAGTTCCCATACATTAATGCCCGCTTTGTCACAAATCAACGAAAGTTCGTTGGCAAAAGCGATCTGCACATCCCGCGACGAATTCTCGGTGAGTTTGCACATCTCTGCCGTACGGGCATTAGTGCCGTGTAAGGTGCCTTTCACGAATCGGGCATAAAAATCTTTTGCCTTTTGGGTGGATGCGTCGTCGATGCCTCCGATGACACGGTCGTTGTGTACAAGTTCATAAATCACGTTGCCCGGCAAAACTCGTTCCGGACAATAGGCGATAAATAGTTTGTCTTTCAATTCGGGACGAAGGGAAAAGATCAGCTTTTCCATCTTTTCGGTCGTACCTACGGGCGAAGTCGATTCGATAATAAACAGGTCGCCTTCTTTCAGAAAAGGAATAACCGTTCGTGTAGCGCTCTCCACATACGATATATCAGGTTCGTGATTGCCCGTAAACGGTGTGGGGACAACGATGAGATAGACATCACTTTCCTGAGGGGACAAAACCGCTTTCAACTTCCCGGAAGATACCACTTCATTGCATAATTCCTGCAAGCCGGGCTCTACTATATGTATTTTCCCTTGATTGATGGTTTCAATCACTTTCGGATTGATATCGACACCGGTCACTTCAATACCGTGGCGAGCTGCGACGATGGCTGTCGGCAATCCGATATACCCCAACCCCATAAAACACGCTTTCATATTCTCTATTTTTCTTATCAAAGATCAATTATCCGAGTGTATCCTCTCAAGTTTTTTCAATCTACTGCTTGTCAAAGACAGTTCTTTCACTTGTTTACAAGCCTCCCATGTGTGCACATCGGTATAAGCAGCACAATTGACGATTACATCAATCGCATTTTCTGTCACCATTTTACGGATGGATACAAGTTGGGTAATATCAAGTTCTGTAATATCAGTAAATAAATAGCGGTTGATACTGCCGATAGATACCGTACACACTTCATTACCGAGCTGCCCGTTGGCTCCCGTAACAAGTATATTCATTATTATAAAATCTTTATTGAAATCAAACAGTCAAAATACCGGCCCGAAATTGAATTCAATTTCTTTGTATTGAGCGATTAATTGAGGAAGCGGCATCGTTGCTATTTTCAATTCTTTGCATATAGCGGGAATTTTCTTGAAAAGCTTATTGTCATTTTCACCGGCAGTTTCTTCCGTAACTAATATCGCTTTTTCTCCATTGTTAAGCAGGTGTAGGCAGAGAATAATTTGCTTAATATCCGCATCTTCCAGATAGGCGTTTTTTCGATTTTCAAATTCCACATCGGTTAATTTCTTTCTTTGAACGCTAATTACAAATTGATTATCTACCATATTTAAAAACTTAGCCGGGGAAGGCGCAATAATCGAATCGGTCTTATAGGGAACATTCTCTGATTTTAAAAAGTCCTTATCGGACAGGAAATGCAATTTTGCAATCACAAGCCCCTTTGCAACGTATTTACATTGTTCATAAACCTTATCGATGATAATAAATTCACCTTCTTCGATTTTATCTTTAAAAAAATTGAAGAGCAAGCAACTTTTATCGAACGGCAAGTAGTAACGAACCAGCGACAAAAGCGAATTCGTATCGATTACTACTTTCATTGAATATAGTTGTATAATTTTTCGGGTTTTATATTCAGTGTCTTACAAACCTCATATTCGTTTATAATACCTTCGTAATAGGCACTTTGAATAGTAGATACCAGTAAGGGCGAATTTATCGGCTTAGGGGAAGAGCCTCTCCGTTGAATGCCTTGTCGTTTATCCAACTCTTTCTGCTGATTTTCTTCTTCTTGTCGAATCCTGTAGTTTTCGTCCAATTCCGCTCTTATACTGTTATAGTCGTACTGAGATAACCTATGTGTGTAAAATAACCGAGTAAAAAGAGCCAATTTACTTAGGTGTGTTTCATTCGAGATATTTTCTATCTCTGAAAAATGATAATCATTGTATTCGTTGGCTTTGCCCAAGGTATCCAACATGTGAAGGGAAGTGCCTGCCAGGAACCAAAAAGCAAAATCGTTACACCATCTTTCAATGTCGGATAATTGATTGCTCCCCATATCGGTTATATCGACTTGCTCCACTTCCTCTTTATTCAAGAGATAATGCCCCAACTCATGTATTAGAGTGAAAATTTCCCTTCGGAATGCTCTTTGTTGCCTTTTCAGAACAATTACATTTGGACGAAGAAAGAAACCATCGATGTTTGCTTTATATTTCTTATTCCATGTTTCGACAAATTCAAATACCAGAATATTGTATTCCGCAAATTTTCCGATAAGCGCTTTTAAAAAATCTCTTTTGTTTTTCTCAAAGGAGGGATAAACCCTTTTACGGATATCGACAGCAACCATTTGAGGATTATCGGATAGATTGTATATCGGAAAAATCCGCTCGATATCGATTTCCGCAAGTTTGGAAATGGCGGACAAAGATATCTTAAGTTCCTCAAATTGATTGACTATCTTTCGTGCACCAAAATTCAAATCCGTATCGAAACGGTTTTTTCTGAAAAAGATACTGGCATCTTTAGATATTTCGAGTGACTTTGGATCCAAATAAAAATGCAGCCCCTTATCGAATACCTTGTCAATTCGTTTAAGATATTTGATATCTATATTCTCAGAAAAGATATTCGCCTTTTTAACAGGACGTTTCAGACCTTCATTAATATGCATAAGTAACTCGTCCGCAGTCATTTTATAAAGTGACAACAGATAATTAAGCCTTGATATGTTTTGTTTTAATTCCAAGAAATCTTTCCTTATTTTGCTTGTAAATATTCGCAAATATACTCTTTTTCGTCACACAATGTACTTAAAACAATCTTAAAAATGGATATCAACGACTCGTTAGGCCCTATTTCTTATCAAAGATCAATTATCCGAGTGTATCCTCTCAAGTTTTTTCAATCTACTGCTTGACAAAGACAGGTCTTTCACTTGTTTACAAGCCTCCCATGTATGCACATCGGTTCCGATTAAATCGTACATACCGTTATCCAACAACCACCGGGCTTTATTACGTACGGTTTTGCCATACATTCCGTCCAACGAAAGCAAATTCAGTTGGAATTTTACTCCCATCTCTTTTAATGTCTTGTAGCCCCGCTCTCCCATATAGTTGTATCGTTCGGGATGCGCCAGCAAGGGATAATATCCTTTTTCCTTTATCCTTCTCAACGTATCATAGAACTTCATCGCCGGATAGAGATAAGAAGTCTCGACTAACAAACGGTTGCCTCTTTCGCCCAATGGAAGCAAGTCATGCCTCTTAAAACGTTCTTGGAAAAGATTGTCGAGCATGTATTCCGCCGCCAGATGAAGGGTGATCTTTCCCCGATAAGCAGATTGCAAACAGGCGAAGCGCTCTTGCAAATGTGTCGTCGTATTCGGGATATCCTCCATGATATGCGGGGTTAGCCAGACAATCCGGATACCGAGTTGTTCGTAGCAATCCAGTATTTCCAACGACTGCTCCAGAGTCTGTACGCCGTCATCCACTCCCGGAAGGATATGGGAATGATAATCGGTGAAACCCTCAAAGAAAGCCTCTTTATTAAGCGAATACAATCGCCCGATCAACCTCATTCGTAATTCGTAATTTGTAATTTACAATTTGTAATTTGTAATTCGTAATTAGTAATTTACAATTTGTAGTTCGTAGTTTAGCCTTTGTTTCCCCACCAAGTCTTTTTCTTTTCGGAGCCGTAATGGTAGCCGTACTTGTACCCGTAACGGTATCCATATCCGTAACGCCCGCCGTTACCGGTCGTACCGTTCAGGATAACGCACATGTTTTTGTATTTTTGTTCGTTGTAAATTTTCTCCAGTTCGACCAGCATACTGCGCTCCAACAATCCCGCTCTGACCACAAAGATGGTTCTATCGGCCAGTTTTTCGATAATCGCCGTGTCGGCAACCACATCGATGGGAGGACAGTCGATAAGAATATAATCGTACCGGCTGCGCATCCGGTTAATTAGTTCTTTGAGGCGTTCCTCCACCAGCAACTCAGTAGGATTCGGAGGAATGGTTCCCACGGGTAAAATATGCAGGGTAGGATGTTTTTTATCGACGACAATTATTTCTTCGGGAGTATCGATCCGTTTTCCCAAGTAGTCACTTAGCCCGATTTTAGGCGTGTCCACATAATCGGAGATGGAGCCGCGACGCAAGTCGCCGTCGATTACGAGCACACTCTTCCCCTTAATGGCAAGACTGATGGCCATATTCATGGTCAGGAAGGTCTTTCCGCTACCCGGATTGAACGAAGTCAACATCAGCACATTCGAGTCCGGCTCTCCGCTACCGTCCATAAACTCCAGATTGGTACGCACTACACGGAAAGCTTCGTTAATGACATCGCGACTGCCTTCCTCCACCACGATGGCCTCTATTTCGGGTTGTTTTTTCCAGAACAACCGGTTACGCTTTTGCGGTTGATAAAGCGGAATTTCTCCGAGGAAAGGAAGAGTACTGTTTTCCAGATCTTTTCGTCCCCGAACGGTGGTATCCATTCGTTCTTTTGTAATAACGGCAATGAAAGGAATCAATAATCCCGTAACCAAAGCGATCAATAAGATGAAGCTCTTCCGAGGCTCTGTGGGTCCTAATGATCCGTAAGGCGGGGTAATAATACGGGTATTATAGGCTGTAAAAGCCTGCGAAAGCTCGTTTTCTTCCCTTTTCTGAAGCAAAAACAAATACAAAGCCTCTTTCACTTTCTGCTCCCGCCCTATCGAGAGCAAATATTTGGCTTGGTCAGGATTGGCGGCAATCTGAGCCGTGGTCTGTTGCTCGCTCTTTTGCAAATTCACTGTCTGTGTGTTTAACGTGACCACTAAATTATCGATGGAAGAGACAATCGCCTTACGCATCGACTCAAGCGACTGGTCAAGGTCTTTTATCAACGGGTTTTGCTCACTGCTATTCGCCAACAGGTTATTCCGTTGTAACTGTAGCGTGTTGTATTCTGAAATCTGACTCTCAATACCCGAATTTTCAATACCCGAATTCGCCGGAAGTAACTGATTGGTATAGGCGGGCCCGGTCAGGTAATTGCGTATATAGTTTGCCATGGATAATTGAGACTTTAACGATAAGAGCAGATTACTCGTTTCGCGCGACTGCTCCATATACATGCCTGATGCCGCTTCCACGTCCGGCAGTAGGTTCTTACTCTTGAATGAAGAGATATCCTCATCCACATCGCCGAGTTCGGTTGCGATAACCTTCAAACGGTCGTTGATAAACATGGACGTACTGACGGTAATCTGATTTTTATCCTTTATCCAGTTCTCTTTATATACGGCGATCAACGTATTAATGACATCTTCGGCGCGTTGTGTGGAAACATCGTTATACGATAAGTCGATTACCGTTACTTTTTCATCGCTCAACGATATTGTTAAAGCTTCCTTGCAGGCATTGGTCGCACTATACAGATTGGTACGGGAAACGTAAATAAGAGGGGATGTTTCGTTTGTATAATGCGATGTGGGCATTACCGACAACTTTCCCAACGGAGTATCCACGATAGTTCCTAAACGGGTGTCGATGGCCTTGCTGCTCTTGCTGCCGTCACCCCATACAAAATCGGAAAGAACCACCGTGCTGTCTTCCGATACCCGAAGGGTCAGTTTCGCATTTTCCTTATCCGTCAAATCGGCAAACACAACTCTCACCGGGAGTTCTGAGCCATATAACGTTTTCCGGTGGAAAGGGCCGTTGATTTGATAATCGACATCGATATGCAATCGTTTTATGGTTTCCAAAATGACGGCAGGCGATTGGATGGCAATAAGTTCATTATTGACATTGACGTTAGCCTGCGATAATCCCAAATCGGAAAACAATGAAGACACATCGCCGGCCATCGATTTTCCTTTACTATCTTCTTTAATTAACAAAGAGGCCGAACGGGTATACACCGCAGGGGTGGTAAGCAGGTATAACACGGCAATGCCGAGTGTGACGAAAAGAGACAACACAAACCAGCGCCATTTGGCAAGACAGAGATAAAAAAGATCCTGTATCCGAATGAAATCTTCGGGTTGTTTTTGCTTCACATTATTATTTTGAGAAAGAGCCATAGTTTTTTACCGATTATTTAACAAAAAGGACCGTGATGGTTGCGAGCAACGAAGCGATCGATAACCAGAAAGACGTGGAAACGACATTATTGCCGTTGACGGTCGATTGTCGCGCCCGCGTAAGGTTCGGTTCCACATATACCACATCGTTTTGTTGCAGATAATACACCGGCGACGAAAATAATTGTTCCGCCGAGCGGATATCCACCCTGAAAGCCTTTTTCACTCCGTTTTCTTCCCGTAACACCAATACGTTCTCCCGTTTTCCGTAAATGGTCAGGTCGCCCGCCATACTCAACGCATCCAGTAACGTAATCTTGTCCCGGTCGATCGAATACCGTCCGGGCTCGGCTACTTCTCCCAACACCGATAACGTCAGGTTCAGGAACTCTACGGTAACCACCGGATCTTTCACCAGATTCTTTTCTATCAACTCATTCTTTATATATGCGCTGATTTCCTGTTTATCCATTCCTTCCACACGGATTTTTCCCAATACGGGGAAATCGATAGTCCCCTCCGCGTCTACCGTATAGCCGGAAATCCCATAATTATTACCGGAAGAAGATGTCAGGGAAGAAAGCCCTATCTGCCGGGATAATATAGGCAGATTAAATAAATCGGCCAATAACGGATCCTTACTATTCACGATGATGGATATCTTGTCTTTCGGGCGGATTTTAATCTCGCTGGAAATCATCATTTGCCGTTCACTTTCGCCCGAAGGCAAATCCTGAAAGTAGGAAATGTTTTTTGAGGAGCCACACGAGTATAAAAGAAAAACAGCGAGCGGCAAGAAGAGCATGTTTCTAATTCGCATCATAAAAAAAGAATATTGTTATTTACTTATTGAATTGTTTCTGAGTGACGGTGAGTTTATTATTTCGTTTTACCATGGCATGCGTTAAGCAGACAGTGCCCGCAATCCATACAACGAGATCCCCTATGAGCAGGAATGTTGCATTTACATAGCGCGACAAAACGATATTCCCCACTAGATAGACAATAGCTACCGACACGAGGATTATCCTCGCTGACCGTTGAGACAGTCCAATCGCAAGCAGTTTATGGTGGATATGATTCTTATCGGGCTTGAAAGGATGCCTCCCGTTACAGATGCGATGAAAGAAGACCCTTGCCGCATCGAAGCACGGGACGATTAGCGGCGAGAAAGCCACCATCAACGGATTAAACAAAGCCGTGCCATCGGCGGGAATGGATTGAGCCAGTTTGATACTGAGCAAACTCAGAATAAGGCCTATGGTCAAGCTTCCCGTATCGCCCATAAATATCTTTTTCCCTTCTTCCGCTTTACCGAAAACATTGTAATAGAAAAAAGGAATTAGTACGCCCAATGTCCCAAATGCCAGCATCGCGAAAAGATAGTGTTGCAAGTGGAAAAAAATAAAGCCGTAGAAGAGGCATGCCACCACGCTCAATCCGGAAGCAAGTCCGTCGATGCCGTCAATCAAGTTAAGAGCATTGATGATGAAGACGATAAGCACAACCGTGAACGGATAGGCAATCCATTGCGGCAACTGACCTACTCCAAACACTCCATAAAAATTGTCGATGAGGATGCCTCCCATAACCAGGAGAACACCGCAAAGAATCTGCATGACAAATTTGGAACGGAAACGAACGCCGACTAAATCATCGGCAATTCCCATCACATACAGAATGAGGAGACTACAGAAGGACAAAGACAAGACGGATGCCTCGCTCTGTGCAGCCATGACAATATCAGGTCTTCCGAAAACAAAACTGAGTCCCGTCAATAGAGCAAAAACGAAAAAAATCACCGGGGCAAAGGCGAATCCGCCGAGACGGGAAATATTCTCTTGATGAATCTTACGCCCATCCGGAACGTCGAACAGTTTTTTCACGGAGCAAATGGCGGCGATTTGGGGAATAAGCATTCCGGACAGACAAGCGCAAATTGCGATTGATAGACAAATAATAATAATCCAATACATTGTTAGAAGAATTAAAGACAGAAGACTAAAGACACCGAAGCTATTGCGCGGATAGAACTTCGATCAGATCGGATTGGATTTCTGCGGTAACGACCGCTGTAACCCCCTTTATAAGGACGACTACCCGACGGCTTCGAATTCCTTTGACTTTTACAAAGATGCCTTCTACGCCGTCGAAAGCGCCACCGTGAATGCGGACAGGAGTTCCCCGTTTCAAGTTGATCTCTTCGGGTTTCAGATAAATCAACTGTTCATTATTGGTTCCGGATACGGCTATAAACTGTTGCATTTGCTTCTCCGGAACAATAATCGGGATATTTTTTCCTCTTTCCGCCTGCGTAAGATATTGCAGAAATAAAATCTCCCTTTTCGTCTCCTGTATAATCGAGCGGGTTGTTCTAACGAACAAGAGATTATGAATCGCCGGCACTAATTCACGGCTTTTCTTTCCGCCTTTCTTTGCAACGACATCATAGCGCATGGGAATAAAACTTTCTATGCAACGCTTATCCAGTAATTGTTGCGCTTTCAACTCCCGGCAAAAGGGAGCGCTCATGGCAAACCAAACAGGAATTTCAAGATTGTTGTTATCCATACGATGATGATGATATGATTGCTGCTTTACAATTTGTTGTTGTTTTTCTCTATCAGGACACACTTACGGCTCCTCGGATATCATTCAATACCGTGTATATCAAACTATTAAATAGAGTGTTTATTTAATAGAAACTCATTTATCACATTTCTAAATAAGAGACGACATATTTACGGAAAAAATTAAAAATCAGTTATATGCAATCAATATATAACTGATTTTTTCTATTTTTATAAGTCTTTTGATCGGGCAAACATAAAAGAAAAAGTGTTTTTTTAAGCCCACATCTCTAAGGGTATTGATTCATTATTTATATTTCTTTCCCACTTATAGGTGCAATGACGTTATTATCAACATTCCGAAAAAGAAAAGATGAAATTATTCATTAATTATTTTTTAGAAGATTTGTTTACGAACTTTATTTTTTATAGCTTTGCAAACGTGTTTAAGGTCTCTTATTTAGAAATGTTCGCATTCAATTTTGCGAGAATTTCCTTATTTGCCCGGTCTATTACCGAATTTTCCAGTGACGCTAAATATATTTGTGTTGTCTTTTCGGAAGTATGTCCCATACCGGCGCTGATGACCGATATCGGTACATTGTAATTACGAGCCATCGTTGCCCAGGTATGACGTGAAGTATAAGAAGACAGCGGCATTTCCGAACCGACCAATTCTCCTAATCGTTTTAATTTCCGATTATAATATCCCAACGCGGTCTGATATTGCTTGAAGGCTTCTTCAGGATTTTCGGAATACAGAACAGGAAAGACATACACACAATCACGGTTTTTTTTCTCGTACTTTTTTATTATGGATTTTATGCACGGTTCTATACGGATAGTCAGCCGTTGCCCGGTTTTATGGCGGATATAAGAAATCATACCATTTATAATATTCTGCTTACGCAGATAGGCCATATCCACAAAGGCCATCCCTCGGGTACAATAACTGAAAACAAATAAATCGCGTGTCAAGGATAGGGATGGCGAAAAGAGTAAATCCAGCTTCTGCAACCGAATGATAATATCTTCACCAACGGCACGTTTACACGTACGATCGACTCCTGTATACACATTCCGGAAAGGAAAAGATTGTTCAATGATTTGTTCCCGTACCGCTTTATTATACGCCGACCTTAGATTTCTCATATAAAAAGAGATGGTATTGCGAACGACCTTCCTCTCCTTAAGATAATCGCTGTACTCCAAAATGAGCCCTTCATTAAACAAGGCAAAAGAAAGATCCCGTCCCCCGAGGAACAAAGAAAAACTATTGAAGGTACGCTTATAATTGCGTGCCGTACCCAATTTCCGGTCTGCTTGAAGGCGCGTGATTTGCCTCTCGAGATAGGATAACACGGAAATCTGCGCTCCGCGAGAACGAAACATTGCAACAATGTCGGATAATTGGTATTCTTCAGGCCGCTCACCCAATTGAAGAATGATGCGATTTAACAAAGATATATCATTTTCTATCTGATGTTGATATGTCCTAAGAAAACCCTCGTTGTCTGATAGGAATACAACTTTTCCTCTCTCCGCATCCCACTGTTCCGGAAATAAATGGATCCGGGTAGTAATCTGTAGGTTTTTGCGGTGATGGCATAACTGGTAATAAATAGTCCCAGCCTTACCCTTTACCGTCGACGGACGGAATTTCACTTTTACTGTTGCCATAATTTAATAATTATGCGAATCAGTAGTTGAA
>DHOU01000005.1 GCA_002409745.1 Bacteroidales bacterium UBA5382 | reverse complement strand
TTTCAACTACTGATTCGCATTATTTATAAAATTTATTGGAGAAACAGTTTCACTGTAAGACTTCAAAATTACAAAATAAGACGTTTATCTTCTGCATTATTTTCTATACAAAGAAAATTAGAGTACCTCATGAGTACATCATAATTCGCGAAATTTTTTCCTCAAAAAACGTTAATATCAATCTCGAGGATTAACTGTTTTTTGTAAACGTCATAAATCTTATACCAAAGTGCGATTTTGGGAAATATTTCATTTTTCAATAAAGTAAAATAAGGGATTAGAAATAGCGAACATCTCTCTATGTATTTATTTATTCTATTTCAGTAATTCGATAGAATGAAGGTGAAAATTCAAATTATTATATTGGATCACTAGTGTCTATTAAAAAAGGTTTCTATATAATAGCGCTATTAATCAAACAATCCCGGACAGAAACGAGCCTGTCCGGGATATCATGTTGATTTTTAAAATAGAATGAAGTATGACACAATCTGTTATTCTCGGATTTATGTATTCTGATTTTTCTTTTCGTCTGTCTTCTTCGGCTTACGCGAACTCGAGCGAACCATGCGGCGTGCGTTGCGGTAGGCTTGTGCGAACTCGGTACCGTTGAAGAAACTGATAAGACTGTCCATCTTATATCGTACCTTCCGTATTTCTTTTTTCAACGTCGGCAGCGTGTCGTTATGGATTTTGCGCTCTATGGCCAATCCTCGTGGGCGGGGAATGAGTTTGTCATATTTTTCGATGAGCGTTTTGAATTGCTCCAACTCTTCCGGCGTTACGTAAGGGGCCAATACTTCTCCGAATCCTACCATCCGGTTATAGATGTCCCAAAGCCTGACGGACAGGTCTTCGTCAGCCAATTGCAACAGCGAGCCTCTGCTTACGCGAAGCTGGATGTGCGTCTCCATATTGATATTCTCCAGAGCGTAAATGCTGGCGCGCTGCGAAAGATCTCTTGCCAGCTCGCATACGGCCAGCGTTGCATCGTCCTTGTCTTCCGTGGCGCCTTTCGTAATGATTTTCGCTTTTTCCGCCGTGGATTTGATGGCGGCGTAATATTTCCTGAATTTGGCTACTTGTGCAGAAAAAACGGGGTTTGTACTCCAAACGGCTTCATATTGCGTAAGTGTCGCATCCAATACATCCAAAAAACTAATAAAATCTTCATCTGTTTTTTTCATCATCTTGTAATTTTATTAGTAGATACTAGAGCGAGAGTAGTAGGTACTATGATCCTAAATTTAAATGTCGCTGCAAATGTATAAAATATTCGGGATATACAAAAATATTTTCGCAAATAAATTTAATAAAAATCGATATCTGTGCTCTTTTTAGTTAATAAACAGTATTAACCTGTGTCGAGAACGGTATATTGTGCCTGATGAATGTTGCATTCGTGGCTTTTAATCATTTATTGACCGCGCAGGGGCGTACATTATGTTAACACAATCTTACATTACCACCAAACAATGGTACATTACGTCCGCACAATGGTGCATTGCGATCTGCGGATGACACATTGTCATCTCCGTGCTTTACATTGCAATTGTCGAACGACACATTGTCAGCCGAGACTCTTACATTATCTGCATACATTCCTACATTGTCCTATGCGAACGTTTTATTGACTGCTGCATATCGTACATTGCATCTTTTGTGTCGTACATTGCGTCCTGAGAGTTGTACATTGTATTCGCGGCCATTTTTAAACGGTTGTCCGTGCCTTTCTCTCCGGCGATTCGACGATAAAAATCTATCGGAGCCTTCTAAATGGTTTTATTTCCCCGGTGTATTCAGTTTGCGGGAAACATTCTTTTTCAAGTTCAATTTGTTCTTTTCACTTTTTGAGGATAACTTTTGAGACAGCCCTACCATGAAGCGGGGAGGGGTTAAAAAAGAAATCGAACGTTTTTCGCACCGTTAGCACATCCGCCGGGGAGGTGGGGGCATAAAAAAAGCGAAGTCCCTAAGAGATCCGCTTTTTATATTATAGAATGTGATTGTGTCGAAAAAATCAATGCGAAGAATCATCTTTCTTCTGCACTTCCGGTTTCGGCGGCCTTGGCAAAAGCGCTTTCCGCGACAGTTTATATTTTCCGGTTTTCGGATCGACATCCAATAACTTCACTTGAATCTTATCGCCTTCTTTCAGGTTGGCATCTTCCACCCGTTCCAAGCGTTTCCAGTCAATTTCCGAAATATGCAACAGTCCGTCTTTTCCGGGAAGGAATTCCACAAACGCGCCGTAAGGCATGATGGAACGCACCACTGCGTCGTAGACTTCTCCGACTTCGGGAACGGCCACAATACCTTTGATTTTGGCAATGGCTGCGTCGATAGACGGTTTGTTGGAAGCCGAAATTTCGATATGGCCTCTTCCGTCGATTTCGTCGATGGTGATAGTCGCTCCGGTTTCTTCCTGAATGCCCTGGATGATTTTTCCACCCGGGCCGATAACCGCTCCGATGAAGTCTTTCGGGATGTCCATCACCTCGATGCGCGGAGCATGAGGTTTCAGGTCGGCACGAGGTTCGGAAATGGTTTCCAGCATCTTACCCATGATGTGTTCGCGGCCTATTTTAGCCTGCGCCAATGCTTTTTCGAGGATTTCATACGATAATCCGTCGACTTTGATATCCATTTGCGTCGCGGTGATACCGTCTTTGGTGCCGCATACCTTAAAGTCCATGTCGCCCAAGTGGTCTTCGTCGCCTAAGATGTCCGAAAGGATGGCATATTTTTGCCCTTTGTTTTCGGAAATAAGACCCATGGCGATACCGGCGACCGGTTTTTTAATCTTCACACCGGCATCCATCAGGGCCAGCGTACCGGCACATACGGTAGCCATCGACGAGGAGCCGTTCGACTCGAGAATATCCGAAACCACACGGATCACATACGGATAATTGTCGGGGATGACTTTTTTCAGGGCGCGGTTCGCCAAGTTGCCGTGTCCGATTTCGCGGCGTCCGGTTCCGCGTTGCGGGCGGGCTTCTCCGGTAGAAAACGGCGGGAAGTTATAGTGCAGCAAAAAGCGGTCGGTGCCGTGAACAAGGGCATCGTCGATGATTTTTTCATCGAGTTTGGTGCCTAAGGTCACGGTGGTCAACGATTGGGTTTCGCCGCGGGTAAAGATGGCCGATCCGTGAGGGCTGGGCAGCGCATCCACCTCGCACCAGATAGGGCGGATTTCTGTAGTCGTCCTTCCGTCGAGGCGTTTGCCTTCGTCGAGGATGCAACGGCGCATGGCTTCTTTTTCCACTTCGTGATAATATCGGGCGACCAGAGGAGCCTTTTCGTCGCGCTCTTCTTCGGGAATCGTTTCCAAAAAACTTTCCTGAATCGCTTCGAAAGCATCCATTCTTTCGTGCTTGTTGGGATTTTGCGAAGCCGCAACATCGTATGCTTTCTGGTAACAGTTCGACCAAACCTGTTTGCGAAGTTCTTCGTCGTTTTCTTCGTGGCAGTATTTCCGTTTAACGGTTTTACCTACTTCCTCGGTGAGTTCGATCTGCGCCTGGCATTGTTTCTTGATCTCTTCATGAGCGAACTTGATGGCTTCGAGCATTTCGGCCTCCGACACTTCGTTCATTTCGCCTTCCACCATCATGATATTATCGAAGGTCGCACCCACCATAATGTCCAAATCGGCTTGTTTGAGTTGAGAGAACGTCGGGTTGACGATCAGTTTGCCGTCGATGCGCGCTACCCGCACTTCCGAGATGGGGCCGTTGAAAGGAATGTCGGAAACGGCTAAAGCGGCCGAAGCGGCCAGTCCTGCCAATGCGTCGGGCATATCTTCGCCGTCGGCGGAAAAAAGGATGACATTCACAAATACATCGGCGTGATAATCATCCGGGAATAAAGGCCGCAAGGCGCGGTCGATCAATCGGCTGGTAAGGACTTCGTAGTCGGAGGGCTTTCCCTCTCTTTTCATAAAACCTCCCGGAAAACGGCCGGAAGAAGCAAATTTTTCTCTATATTCTACCTGTAGGGGCATAAAATCGGTTCCCGGGGTGGCATCTTTAGCGGCGCAAACAGTGGCTAAAAGAACGGTATTGCCTGTACGCAGGGTAACAGCTCCGTCTGCTTGCTTTGCCAGCTTCCCCGTTTCGAGAGTGATCGTCCGTCCGTCTGACAATACGATACTCTTAACAATAGGATTCATCATAAATAATTATTTGTTGTTTTTTTCTACTATAAAATCGCACAAAGTTACATAAAGTTTTGATTCTTCTGTGGAAATCATCTATCAAATTATTGAAAATTGGTGTGATATTGTCAAAAAAAGACCGTTTTAAGGTGAAAAAAGCGAACCGGAGATGCTGCAAAAGCCGGAAATGAATACCGGATAGCGGTTGGCAGGCAACAAATCTTTTCTTTCGGAGGGCGTTTTTTCCCGAAAAATGTATAAGTTTGTGCCCAAAATAACATTTTATGAAAAAATATCTGTTTCATACCGTTTTGCTTGTCGTTTTGGCGATAGCTGCGTTTACGGCTTGCCACTCTGCCGGAAAGTCGATTGTCGTGGAGGGCGAGATTGTTTCGGCCGAAGGAAAAACTCTATATTTCGAACAACGCGGACTCGCCGGTATTCAATTGCTCGATTCGGCGAAATTGAATCGGAAAGGCTCTTTTCGTTTCAAAGGCCCTGTGGTGGAAAACCCCGAGTTCTTCCAGCTTCGCATTGATAATCAGTTGGTGGTGTTGGCTGCCGACTCTGCGGAAACACTACAGGTGAAAGCCGATGCCGCCGATTTGTATAATACGTTTGTTGTGGAGGATTCGCCCTCAAACAATCAGATTCGCGAGGTCGACGACGTGACGCGGACAATTGCCGCAAACATGGATGAATTGGAAAAACAACACGAGAATAAAACCATCGACGATGTCGCGTATATTTCGATGTTGGACTCGGTGCTGTCGGATTATAAGACCCGTATATCGGCGCTTATATTGGGCAATCCATCGGGGGCGGCTGCCTATTATGCCGTTTTCCAGAAAGTAAACGGATATTTGATATTCGACCCCTATAACCGCAAGGATTATGCGATGTTCGGGGCGGTGGCTACTTCATGGAATCAGTATTATCCCCAGACTCCCAGAACGCAGCATCTGTATAATTTTACCATGAACGCCCTGAAAGTGAGAAAGCAACAGGAGCATCAGGAGCGGTTGTTGGAAAACGTGCCGGTCGTTACCCAAAGCCAATTGCCCGACATCGTTCTTGCGGATGTCGAAGGGCGGAAAATTCCGCTGTCTTCTTTGAAAGGAAAAGTGGTTTTGTTGGATTTTACCGTCTATAATTCCGAATTTTCTCCGAAGCATAATATCGACCTGAATACGATGTATAAGCGCTATCAAGCACAAGGGTTCGAAATCTATCAGATATCGGTCGACTCCGACGTGCATTTCTGGAAAAATGCCGCCAGCAACGTGCCTTGGGTTGCCGTACGCGATCCGCAATCGGTCTATTCATCGATATTGGCTACCTACAACGTGCGGGAAATCCCTACCGCTTTTATTATCAATCGTGAAGGCGATGTGGTGGCCCGAATCGACAATTATGCCCAATTGGCCTCCAAAGTAGCTTCCGTTTTATAAGGTTGCCAATAAAACTTATGGTTAAATTTTTGCATTTCACAAGAAATACCTATCTTTGCTATTCGACATAGAAATGGAAAGGGGAAGAGTTTCGGCCTGTTTTTTTCGGCCGGGATTCTTTTTCTTTCTCTTTATTGTATAACTTAATAATAACGATTTAATAGAATAGGAGACTAAACTATGGCAGTTACTTATATGACTGAAGACGGCCTTCGTAAATTGAAAGAAGAATTGGTGCAGTTGGAATCCGTTGAAAGGCCAAACATTTCCAAACAAATTGCGGAAGCCCGTGATAAAGGCGACCTTTCCGAAAATGCAGAATACGATGCGGCCAAAGAGGCGCAGGGTATGCTGGAATCGAAGATTTCGCAGCTCAAAGGATTGATTGCTACCGCCCGGGTGATTGATGAAAGCGCTATCGGGACCGATGAGGTGCAAATTATGAATAAGGTTACGATCAAGAATCTCGCAAGTAATAAAACGATGACCTATACGCTGGTTTCGGAAAGCGAGGCGGATCTCAAAAGCGGTAAGATTGCGGTGAGCACGCCTATCGCCCAAGGATTGATGGGTAAAAAAGTGGGCGACAAAGTCGACATAAAAGTGCCTTCGGGAACGATGCACTTCGAAATAATTGAAATTTCCATTTAATCGTTTGCCGGTATGTCGACTCTATTTAGTAAAATTGCAGCAGGCGAAATTCCGTCGTATAAGATAGCCGAAAACGACAAGTTTTACGCTTTCTTGGATATCAGCCCTTTGTCTAAAGGGCACACACTTGTCATACCCAAAGAGGAAATTGATTATATCTTCGATTTATCCGATACGTTGTTGAGTGAAATGAGTGTTTTTGCCAAAAAAATCGCTCTGGCCATTCAGCGCGCTCTTCCTTGTAAAAAGGTGGGTGTGATGGTGATCGGGTTGGAAGTGCCGCATGCGCACATTCACTTGATTCCTATCCGCAACGAAAAGGATATGAGCCTCGAGAACCCGCGCTTGAAATTATCAGGAGAAGAATTCGAACAAATCGCCTCCGCCATACGGCAGGAGTTGAATTGATAGGAAATGCCGGAAGTGTCGCTCCGTGCGCACTTCCGGTAAACTGATTTATATTTTGCGGATACGTATGCTTCTGACAAAATGGCATTCTCCTTTTTCTAATATCAAATCGGCTCGGAAGCGGGTAGGGAGGATGTTTTGTATCAGGTTCGGCTCATTTATTTCCTCCCAAATCTGATTGGCGAAAGCCATTAAATCGTTTTCGCTATAAGAGGCGTAGCGGTGGAAGTACGAGTCGGGATTGAAGAACGCCGTTTTCTGAAGCTTTTTGAACCGTTCCAAATACCATTCCCTGATATTTTTTTCACTGGCATCTACATAAATAGAAAAATCGAAAAAGTCCGAAACAAAAACTTTCCGTTTGGGTTTTTTATCGAGTGAAACTTGCAGGACGTTGATTCCTTCGACGATTAAGATATCGGGGCGTTCAATACGTTGTACTTCGTTCGGGATAATGTCGTAAGAGAGATGAGAGTAAACCGGTATTTCCAATTCTTCCCGGCCTGATTTCACTCCGGCTAAAAAAGCCAATAGCCGCTTGGCATCGTAACTCTCCGGAAATCCTTTCTTATTAAATAAGTTCCGCCGTTCGAGTTCGGCATTCGGATACAAAAATCCGTCGGTCGTTATCAATTCGACTTTCGGTTTTTCGGGAAGCATGGACAGTAATTTTTGCAGTACCCGTGCCGTGGTGCTTTTCCCGACCGCTACGCTTCCGGCAATTCCGATAATATAGGGTAGGCGATGACTGGAGTTCTTGAAGAACTGATCCCGTTCGTTATGCAACTGGCGGTAATGGGTGAAATGTATCTGCAAAAGGCTGATCATAGGGATATAAATATCATTGATCTCGCCAATGGTAAGAGGCTCATTGAGTGATCGAAGGCCCTGAAAGTCTATATCGGAAATGGGAAACTTCGGATGTTCTTCGAGTTTTTTCCATTCTTCCCGATTAAAGCTCCGGAATGGTGAAAACGTAACGTCGTACGTAGATTTATTCATCTTCTTGTCTTTTATATCTGAAATTAGCATGCCATTACGGTGCAAAGATATGCGTTATGAACGGATAACGCAAACGGGAGTGCCGTACCAAACGACGCTCCCGGCAATAATGCTTTACTCCTTTTTCTATTCTCCAACCTCCAACCTCTAATCACTATAGCTTTTCGAAGCTCCGTTTGACGAAATTGTTCAACGCTTCGCCTTTCAACATACCGTTGGAGAGTAGCGCCAAGTCGATCATCTGCTTGAGTTTCGGGCTCTCGGCAGCGTAGCTTTTCAATTCTTCATCTTGTTTGCCGTCGGCTCCTGCAATTAGCTCTTTCACCAGCGGATGGTCGCTGTTCATCACCACCTGATAGGCATCGGGCATTTCCCGATAGAAAGACATCCCTTGTTGCATCTCGGACATCTCTTTCATGCGGCGGGAGAATTCGTTTTGAACAATTTGAATCGGTTTGGCATCCTTTCCCAATGCCTTGAAGTCGATATTGAACTCGGTCTTTTCCATGCCCGGAAGTTGAGAGTTGATGATTTCCGTCAGCGCCTTCTTCTGGTCGTCCGTTAACTCGACTTTATTCTCTTCATCTTTTATAATAAGATGCTCTATCGTATCGCTGTCGACCCGTACAAAACGGGTCTTCTCCAGTTTTTGCTCCAATAATCCCACCCAATGCACATCAAGTTGTCCGTCCATCATCAATACGTCGTAGCCTTTTTCTTTCGCCGCGTCGATGTGCGTGTATTGGTCGTCTTTATTGCTTGCATACAGATAAATGATATTTTTCTCTTTGTCTGTTTGATTGCTTTCGATCAACTTCTTGTACTCTTCGAGGGTGAAATACTTGTCATCCGTATTTTTCAACAAGCAGAATTTTGCCGCCCGATCATAAAACTTTTCTTCGCTCAGCATGCCGTATTGGATGAAGAGCTTCAGGCTGTCCCATTTTGTTTCGAACTGCGGACGGTCTTTTTTAAAGATATCTTCGAGCTTGTCGGCCACCTTTTTGGTAATGTGGGTGGATATCTTCTTTACATTCTGATCGCTTTGCAGGTAAGAGCGCGATACGTTCAAAGGAATGTCGGGCGAGTCGATCACGCCGTGAAGAAGCGTCAAGAATTCCGGAACGATGCTTTCTATCGAATCCGTTACGAACACTTGATTGCTGTATAACTGGATCTTGTTGCGCTGCAAATCGATATTCGACTTAATCTTCGGGAAGTACAAAATGCCTGTCAGCCGGAACGGATAGTCGACGTTCAGATGAATCCAGAACAAGGGCTCGTCCATGCTGAACGGATAGAGTTCGCGGTAAAATTTCAAATAATCTTCCTCTTTCAATCCCGCCGGCTGTTGTTTCCATAGCGGATTGGGGTTGTTAATGACATTATCTTCTTCTGTTTCGACCTGCTTTCCGTCTTTCCATTCCTGTTTTTTGCCGAAGACGATAGGAATAGGCAGGAACTTACAGTACTTCTTGAGAAGGCTTTCTATCTTATCGTTTTCGAGGAACTCTTTATTTTCATCATCGATATACAGAACGATGTCGGTTCCTCTGTCTTCCTTATCGGCTTCTTCCATCGTATATTGGGGCGTTCCGTCGCAAGCCCACTTTACTGCCTGGGCGCCTTCTTTATACGATTTGGTGACGATTTCGACTTTCGAGGCAACCATGAACGTGGAATAAAAGCCTAATCCGAAATGTCCGATAATCGCATTCGCGTTATCTTTATATTTGTCTAAAAAATTATTCGCCGACGAAAGGGCGATTTGATTGATATATTCGTCGACTTCCTCTGCCGTCATGCCGATACCCCGGTCGGAAATGGTAAGCGTTTTTGCTTTTTTGTCGATAGAAATGCGGACAGAAAGATCGCCCAATGCCTCCTTATATTCTCCTACTTGCGAGAGTGTTTTTAGTTTTTGGGTGGCATCTACGGCGTTCGATACCACTTCACGTAGAAAAATTTCGTGGTCACTATATAGAAACTTTTTAATAATGGGGAAAATATTATCTGTCGTTACCCCAATGGATCCTTCTTTTTGTATCATGTGATATATATTGTTTATAGTTTTACTTACTTCTTCCAAAAGAAAGCAAATAGTGTGCCATACAAGCGGAATGAATACCTCAACGAAGGTGTCGTTCCAAGCGATGCCTCCGGGTGTTTGCGTGACATTATTATAAAATTCGATGTAGTGGTGTTTGTTATAAATATTATTTATTGATTATTGGGGAATCTTTCCTCATTGTCTTAGGATGTCATTCTGTTGATTATGAGTTGAGTTATGAGTAATCTTTTATTTGTTAACACTAATTAATCGTTTTTGGGCTGAAATGTGTTTCCTATCTGAATAGTTCTGTTTATATTTGTGCATGACAAAAGCGGAATAATTTTTGAGAATCAAAAAGCTTGCGTCATTTTTAACACAACAAAAAACGTCATCAATATGAAGACCAAGAATTCTTTCGAAAACAAGCTCCTTAGTTTACAGGATAATATGTTAAACTTCGCATTAACATTGACTGCAGATCGGGAAGAAGCAAAGGATCTTTTGCAAGAAACCACGCTTCGGGTATTGGATAACAGAGAAAAGTATTACGAAAACGTAAATTTCAAAGGTTGGGTTTTCACTATCATGCACAACATTTTTGTAAACAATTATCGGAAGATTGTCAGAAGCCAAACAATCATCGATAAAACAGAAAACCTTTATCATTTGAATCTGCCTCAAGACTCCGGATTCGATACTCCTGACGGAGCTTACACGATTAAAGAGATCAATAAAGCTATTAATAGCTTTACCGATGAGTACAAAGTGCCTTTCTCGATGCATGTCTCCGGATATAAATATGAGGAAATCGCTCAACATCTCGGATTACCCATCGGAACGGTGAAGAGTAGGATATTTTTTGCACGTAAAAGATTGCAGGAAATGTTGAAGGATTTCAGATATTACGCTGAGTAAAATTTTTATAATCATACAAAAGGAAACAGGGTGATCGCCGTAATGGTGAATCACCCTGTTTTTTTATTCCGTTTTATTCCGTCCGGAAGCTCCGCTTCAAACGAAATTCCTTTTAAGCGGATTCGGGCATAAGGTACTCTTTGGCATTCTTGACTTTTTCTTTCAGTAAAGCAAGGTCGAGAACGTCTTTTACATCGCTTACATAATGAAACGTCAATCCTTTTACATAATTGGAATTTATTTCTTTAATGTCTTTCTCATTTTCCTTGCAAAGAATAATTTCCGTAATTCCCGCTCTTTTTGCAGCCAGTATTTTTTCCCGGAGACCTCCTACGGGAAGCACTTTTCCTCTTAAAGTGATTTCACCGGTCATTGCCAGATTGGCTTTCACTTTTCGCTGGGTATATGCCGATGCCAGCGAAGTGATCATGGTGATACCTGCCGATGGTCCGTCTTTGGGTATGGCGCCTTCCGGTACATGGATATGCGTATTCCAGTTTTCGAAAATCTTCGCATCAATCCCCAACTCCTTGGCATGAGAGTGGATATACTCCATAGCCAACATCGCCGATTCTTTCATTACATCCCCCAGGTTGCCGGTTAATGTCAATTTGGAACCTTTTCCCTGACTTAAAGAACTTTCGACAAAAAGAATCTCGCCTCCTACCGAAGTCCATGCCAAGCCGGTAACGACTCCGGCGTACTCATTCCCCTGATAGTTGTCCTTAGAATATTCTTCCACACCGAGATACTCTTTTAAATCCGTGATCTTTAACTTTGGGGGATACTCTTCATTGCCTCCGATCTTACGGGCGATTTTACGCATAATCTTTGCGATTTTTTTATCCAGTTCGCGAACGCCCGATTCTCGGGTATAGTTTTCCACTATTTTTACTAATGTGGATTTAGGAATGCTGAATGCATCCTTAGGAATACCGTGATTGTTTAATTCTTTCGGAACCAAATGGCGAGAAGCTATTTCTACTTTCTCTTCCGTGATGTATCCGCCCACATTAATCAATTCCATTCGATCCAGCAGCGGTTGAGGTACCGTATTCAAGTTGTTTGCCGTTGCTATAAAAAGCACTTTCGACAGGTCATAATCGATCGATAAATAATTATCGTGGAAGGCGAAGTTTTGCTCCGGATCCAATACTTCGAGTAATGCGGAGGAAGGGTCGCCACGAAAATCGGTGCCTATTTTGTCTATCTCGTCCAAAACGAAGACGGGATTGGATGAACCGGCTTTTTGTATATTATGCATAATTCGCCCGGGGATAGCTCCTATATAGGTGCGTCTATGCCCGCGAATCTCCGCTTCGTCATGCAATCCTCCGAAAGAGACCCGCACGTATTGGCGATTAAGCGCCTCGGCAATGGATTTTCCCAAGGAGGTCTTTCCGACTCCCGGAGGGCCATACAAGCAAAGAATCGGGGATTTGAGATCTCCTTTTAGTTTTAATACGGCCAAATGCTCGATAATGCGTTCTTTTACTTTTTCCATCCCGAAGTGATCCCGGTCAAGAATCTTTTGAGCGTTCTTAAGATTGAAGTTATCTTTCGTATACTCATTCCAGGGGAGATCCAATATGAGTTCGATATATCCGTATTGCACCGAGTAGTCGGGCGATTGCGGATTGAGGCGCTCTAACTTGCTGATCTCTTTTTCCACAATTTCAGCGACCTTGGCGTCCCATTTCTTTTCTTTGGCCTTTTTCCGGAATTCATTGATTTCGATTTGTTGCGTATTACCGCCCAATTCTTCCTGAATGGTACGTATCTGTTGCTGTAGATAGTATTCCTTTTGCTGTTGATTTAAATCTTCGCGCGTTTTCATTTGGATATTCATCTTTAACTCCAAAATTTGCGCTTCGCGATTTAAAATCATCAGCAGGCGGTAAGCTTGTTCTTTTTTGTCGTCCATATTAAGCAGCTCCTGCTTTTCCCTACTGTCTATAGGAAGGTTCGTGGCGCAGTAACTGACAAGCATATCCGAGAAAGAATCGTTTTTGATCGTTTGGGTCAATTCTTTGGGAGGATCGCCTAAAAGATGCAACATTTGCAACATCGAATCGCGTATGGAATCAAGAATAACTTGATATTCTTTATCCTCTTTAGGCGTTTTACGATATTCTTTTATTTTGAAGGTTGCCCGTAAGTAGGGATCGGTCTGGGTAATGTTCGTCCATTCGAAACGTTGTTTGGCATGTACGATGATACTCGAATTCTCGTTGCCTAACTCGATTACGCGAATAACTTCCGCAATGACTCCAATCGGATACAAGTCTTCTTTCTCCGGATTCTCGACATTCGTGTCTTTTTGGCATACCAAACCGATATACCGATACTTTTTTCCCAGTCCCTTGATTAAATTCAAGGACTTCTCTCGTCCCACCGATATCGGTAAGGTGCTGCCCGGAAATACAATCGTATTACGTAAGGGCAGTAAAGGAAGCGTATCTTGTAAAAGAGAGGTGTCTATTTCCATATTTCCTTCGATAAAATCACCGGCTATAAAAGAAATGACGCCCGGATCGTTCGCTTCGTCATCTAACGTATGTATTTTCATTTGAAACATGTTCTATTCTAAGTGTTTTAAAAGCAATAAATAGCGACGAGTGGTAAGTGTGATCTCGTGAAAGATCTCCTTCGTGTTGTAACCCAATTGAAAAATCACTATTTTTGCCTCATTGTTTTTTGGTAGTACTTACTCCAAAATTCGTGCCAAACAGGATTTATAGATGGCGAACCCTTATTTTGCTTTTAAACAGTTTACAGTGTATCATGACCGGTGCGCGATGAAAGTCGGCACGGATGGTGTCTTGCTGGGCGCTTGGGCCGACGTGTCGGGTTCCCGGCGAATGCTCGATGTCGGAACCGGTTCGGGGCTAATAGCCTTAATGTTGGCGCAACGAAATCCGGATGTACAAGTACTCGCTATCGATATGGATAAAGATGCGGTGGAGCAGGCTCGTGAAAATGTTCGGAAATCACCTTTTGCTTCGAGAATTACAGTTGAAAATATATCCTATCAATTGTTTGCGAATGAAGATTGCGGCTATTTCGATCATATCGTGTCGAATCCTCCTTTTTTTGCATCTTCTTTATTATCACCGGATGGCCGTCGTTCTGCCGCCCGGCACGAGGTCTCACTCGATCTGGAACAATTGCTCGATATCAGTCGGAGAATACTTGCTCCTTTCGGCCGTATTTCGTTGATTCTTCCGTTTGATGCAATAACCAAACTCCAGCGCCTTTCTGAACGGTTCGGATATTTTCTTGTTCGTGAAACACGTGTGTTGCCTATGCCGGAGTCCTCTCCTAAACGGATTTTGATAGAACTATCCAGGGAACCGGTTCTTGATCCGGTGCGTTCTGAATTGGTCATTGAACAGCGTAGGCAGGCTTACACCGATGAATTCAGTGAGCTTGTCAAAGATTTTTATTTATATCTTTAAGCTAAACGCAACGTCTCTTTTTATGCAATATCAATACATTACTATCGAAAAAAGAAGACTTGCAAGGTCTTTGACAGCCGTGAAAGAATAAAAAAACAATCAATCTCTTTCGTGAGAGGATAAAATGTTGTAATTTTGGCGCTTAAAAATTTCGAGTCGTGAAAGAAATGATAACCATTAAAGATAAAGATTTCGAGTTGTTTATCCATCATGAACAGATCGAAGAATCGATCAGTCGTATTGCGGAACAAATGAATCGGGAACTAGAAGGCAAAAACCCTTTGTTTTTGACAGTGCTAAACGGTGCTTTTATGTTTGCTTCCGAACTGATGAAAAGAGTAACGGTATCCAGCGAAATTACGTTTGTGCGCCTGGCTTCTTACGATGGAATGTCTACCACCGAACAGGTAAAAGAGGTGTTGGGACTTAATGAGTCGATAAAAGGACGCACGGTAATTATTGTGGAGGATATTGTCGATACCGGCAACACGATGATTTCCCTTCTCAAGCAATTAAAAGTCGAAGAGCCTAAAGAAGTGAAAATTGCTACACTTCTTTTCAAACCGGCTGCATTAAAACATGCGGATCTCCATTTGGATTATGTCGCCCTCAGAATACCGAGCGATTTTATTGTCGGATACGGATTGGATTATGACGGTTACGGGAGAAATTTAAGGGACATTTATAAGCTGAAAGAGTAGCTCTTTTTAAGGCGGAGTTTTAAATCTTTTTGAGAGAAGAGATTTATTTCCTCCGGTTTTAACGGATTCTTTGGCGCTTTTTACTACTATTTAAAGTTCAGTTTGTTTTTCACTTTCCCATTTGATGTTTTTTAGTATAAATATCCATACTATATTGGTCGGAAGGATGTATATTTGAAACTTCTAATAGTTGTTTTATCCTTTATCTGTATAAAATACAATACAGAAAGAAGAGTCGGCAACTTTAGGAGATGCGAAATTGAAAGAACTCATTAAAATAAGGGAAAGGTTAAAATGAATAAGCGTCTGATGAGACCCTATTCGAAAAGAATCAACAGGGGTGGAAAAACCGGTATCGCTCTTTTAGGATTGCTCGTTTTAGCGGGGATTGTCCTTTTGGTTTATTATGTCAAGTCTTCTGCTCGCCACGATGAAGTGGAACTGTGGAAAGAAGATTTTTATACTGAAGAGGATATATACGAGCCTCCCCGGCTCTATCATACTACGCCTCAACCGGAAGCGATAACCGTAGAGGAACGTCCCGACGGACGATCTTCTTCTGTCGGCCTATCTTCCCCAAATCGCTATATGGATGAACCGCCAAGGAGGCCTTTATCTTCTGCTGCTTTGGACGAAGTTGACACCCACGTCTTTGAAGTGGTTGAAGTGTGGCCCGAATTTCCGGGGGGACAAGCTGCATTGATGCGTTATTTAAACCACCATATTCAATATCCTCCTATTGCGAGGGAAAACGCTATCGAAGGGAGGGTGATTTGTAAATTTATTATTGAAAAAGACGGCAGTATCTCTGATGTGCAGGTGGTTCGGGGGGTAGAACCTTCCTTAGATCGCGAAGCGGTGCGAGTGATTGAGTCAATGCCTCGCTGGATACCCGGGCAACACCATACGGAGATTGTGCGTGTTCGGTTTACGATGCCCGTTATTTTCCGTTTGTCCTAACCCCGATAAAGGCTGAAACGGTTTCGGTCTCAAAAAAAGTTTTCGTATATTTGGGCGGTCAAATTAATCGTTTTAAAAAAGGAAGAATGGCAAAAGACGTCAATTTAATGTCTCAGAAATGGATTGATTTGGTCTTTACAAATAAAAACAAAAGCTACGGCGCTTATCGGCTCAGGCAGTCTTCCGGTAGACGGCATTTGTTTGCTTTTATTACCGTTATGGGCGCGTTGTTTGTTTTTATACTGACAGTATCTATTGTGAATAATTATCAGACATATAAACATCAGGATATTAGCCTCGAAGTATCGGAATTATCCGATATACAGTTGTTACCCCCTGAATATCCCGAAGAGATGATCATTCCCGCTTATATTACTCCTCCTCCGGAGGAAATTAAAAAAAATATTCGAATAGCTCCACCTGTCATTAATAAGGACCTCGACATTCAAGAAACATACCGGCTGCAAAATCGGCAGGACCATTTAGAGGGTGTTGTTAATGATGCCGAGTCGTCAGACATTGAGAGGATAGAAGAACGCGAAAACGACTTGGCTTCTGACGGCTTAAAGGACAAAGAAGAAGCCACGCTCTTTACCGTGGTAGAAGAACAACCCTTGTTTCCCGGAGGAAATAGTGCTATGGCAAAGTTTTTAAACGATAATCTTTATTATCCGGTTTCAGCGCAAGAAAAAAAAATCGAAGGGCGGGTTCTCACTAGTTTTATTGTCGAACAGGACGGACGTATTACCCATATTGAAGTAATTGGAAGTATCGACAGCTTGTTAGACAAGGAGGCTATCCGGGTTATTCGGGCAATGCCCCCCTGGAAGCCGGGTAAACGCCAAGGGCAACCGGTTCGGGTGAAAATCACCCTGCCTATTGTCTTTCGTTTATAATCGCGATTATAAGTAATTCTTTTGTACATTAAATACAACAAACATGATATTTCGAACGAGCGAACTTGAAAAGAAAATTAATCTGGAGATCGAGAATATATTATCAAACGATCAGCCGGCCAACTTATACGACCCTATTAAGTATATCCTTTCCCTAGGGGGAAAACGGGTTCGTCCTGTGATGACTTTACTGGGCAAAAATCTCTTCAGTGAAACGGTTGACGATGCTATCGACGCTGCTTTAGGAATAGAACTTTTTCATAATTTCAGCTTGCTGCACGATGATTTGATGGATCGCTCGGAAAAGCGGCGCGGACAGTGCACCGTGCATAGAAAATGGAACGATAATACGGCGATTTTGTCGGGTGACGCTATGTTGATAGAAGCCTATAAGTATATCGCCGAAGTTCCCGCCGACTTATTGCCGCAGATACTGCATCTGTTTTCGACCGTGGCGGGTGAAGTGTGCAAAGGACAGCAATATGATATGGATTTTGAACAAAGCATGTCGGTAACCGAAACCGATTATTTGGAGATGATTCGCTTAAAGACTGCTGTTTTAATGGCCGGTGCATTAAAAATAGGGGCTATCATTGCAAGGGCGCCGGCATTCGACTCGGAGTTGTTGCATACTTTCGGTATAAATATAGGAATGGCTTTTCAGTTGAAGGATGACTTGCTCGATGTCTACGGTGACACAAAAACTTTCGGAAAGAATATCGGCGGTGATATCTTATGCAACAAGAAGACGTATCTTCTTATCAAAGCTCTTAAGAATTCCAATGAGGTGCAGAAGAAAGAACTCGAAAAGTGGCTTTCTTCCACAGATTATGATCCCGAAGAAAAAATCGCAGCCGTAAAAACCATCTATGACGAACTGAAATTGAAAGCTATTTGCGAGACTTTTATCGAAAAATATTATTTAGCGGCTTTAGATTGCCTTTCGTCGATCCATGTAGCGAATGAACGTAAAAAAGAACTTATTTCACTGGCTGAAAACTTAATGTACAGAGAAAAATGAAATAGACAGTGACCTGAATAAAGAACCTATGCCCTATCGCAGATTGCCCAATACGGACGCCGCACGTATCAAAGCATTACAAACAGCTATATCGAAGGCTTCGAGTGAAGGTTTTCCGGATATTCCCCTATCTATGAAAACTTTATCCGATGCCAAAAGCGTTTCGTTGAAGTTCGGGCGGTTGTGTGAGCGTTATCGTCAAACGTATGAAATGCAAGTGAAGGCAAACAAATCTTTTCAAAAAAGCATCCGTAATGCAAAGATGTATCTGTCTCACTTTGTTCAAGTCCTTTATATGTGTGTGATGCGTAATGAAATAAAAAGATCGAATCTCGAATTGTATGGACTGGAAAATGCCAACATGGTGGTTCCCGATTTAAACACTCACGAACAACTTCTGGATTGGGGCGAGAAAATCATTTATGGCGAAACGACCCGTGTCCGCAAAGGCGGAGTACCGATATTTAATCCGACGATTGCAAAAGTCAATGTGATGTATGCCGTCTTTAAGGAAGACTATCAAACGCAAAAAATTCATCAAAAAGCGACTTCCCGCATCTTGAAAGAAGTGTCCGAATACAGACAAACCGTGGATGAGGTTATTTTCAATATTTGGGAAGAAGTGGAAAAACATAATTTGGCGTTGTCGCTACCCGTTCGTTTGGAAAAGAACAGGGCGTACGGCGTCCTCTATTATTATCGAAAAGGAGAGACAATAGAATGAGGTTCATTGATACACATGCGCATTTATATTCCGAAGACTTTGCAAACGATTTGGGCGAGGCCGTGGAACGCGCTCAAGCGTCCGGCGTGAAGAAAGTATTGCTTCCCAATATCGATGTGTCTTCTGTGCGTGCCTTGCAAGAGACGGTACGGTCCTTTCCGGCGTTTTTTATTCCGATGATGGGTTTGCATCCTACCAGTGTGAAGGAAGATTGGCAGGAACAGCTTTCCGTGATCCGGGAAGAGTTGAATCGTACTAAATATATTGGAGTGGGGGAGATTGGTATTGATTTGTATTGGGATGAAACTTTTCGGGAACAGCAGATACGCGTATTCGAAGAGCAATTGGTATGGAGTAAAGAGAAAGGTCTGCCCGTATCGATTCATTCTCGGAATGCTTTCAATGAAGTTGTTCAGTCGATAAAGAGGGTGGGCGAACGTTCCCTATGCGGCGTCTTTCATAGCTTCGGCGGTTCAAAAGAAGAATTGCAGACGGCATTATCGTTTAAAAACTTTTATATTGGGATTAATGGTGTTGTGACATTTAAAAATTCAGGATTAAGTGAAACCTTGAAGGGATGTCCCCTCGAAAGAATTGTATTGGAAACCGATTCGCCCTATTTGGCTCCTGTACCCTATAGGGGCAAAAGGAACGAATCGTCGTATTTAACCGAAATCGCAAGAAAACTGAGTGAGATTACCGACCTTGATCCGGAAGAAGTGGCTGAAACGACTACCCTGAATGCTTATACTATTTTTAATATAACCGATTGGCAATCATCCTTGGAATGATCTCGATAATTTATTGCTCGTTTTTCTTAAGAACCTTTTTCTTTTTTGCGGCCAAAGTAAGTTGAACAATTTACAGTATTAAAAAGAGGTAAATGAAATAATTTTTTGTACTTTTGCACCTGCTTGAATCCTCACTCATACAAGAAGGGTGAAAATGACGTGAAAAACACCATATATATAAGGTGGAAAGACTTTCTCAATCCAACGGATATTGGAGAGATGCTCGAGTGGTTGAAGAGGCACGCCTGGAAAGCGTGTAAACCCCTAAAGGGTTTCGCGGGTTCGAATCCCGCTTTCTCCGCTGAAAAGACGGCTGTAGCCAATAGTTACGGTCGTCTTTTTTATATGTTATTTGAAGATATATTAGCAGAGGTTTGTCCGAACTTTCCATGGCTACGGATGTTACAGTAAATGCAGTTCTGCCCGGGCCGACGGCATCAGAGGGTATCTTCTGTCACCAATGGAGTGTCATTGCGTGTAAATGGTGGGTGTTGGCTTTGCTCTGGTCTGAAATAGAAACAACTAAATTTGATTTTTAAAAATATGAGAAATGTATTATTAATCGGTATTGCCATTTTTGCCTTTACCGGGTGTAGCTCACCTAAAAATGAAAAAGCTTCGCAAGAGAGTAAGGTGTTGGAATATGTGGATTTTAATGGGGCCGCAGAAGAGATTGCATTGCCGACTCCTGACAAAGAAGGAGGAATGGCCCTCCTTGAAGCTGTAAATAAAAGGAAATCCACTAAAGAATTCAAAACGGAAAAATTGGATATTCAAACCATCTCGAATCTTTTGTGGGTTGCTAATGGATTCAACCGCGAAGATAAACGGACTGTCCCAACGGCACAAAACAAGCAGGAGCTCGAGTTGTATGTCGTTTTTAAAGATGCAGCCTATTTTTATGATGCAAAAGAGCATAGCCTGGTTTTGGTCGCTAAAAATGATATTAGACCGGATCTTATATTGTATAATCAGACTTATGTAAATGATGCTTTTTTAAATATCCTGATTGTCTCGGATTTAGAATTGGCGGCTTCACGCGACGCTGCCTTGATGGATGCGGGATTTATCGGTCAGAATATTTATTTATATAGTGTTTCAGCCGATTTAGGCGCAGTAGCAAGGGTTTCGTTTAATGCCGATGCTCTGAAAGAAGATCTTAAGCTTAAGGAGAATCAGGAAATTCTATTGAACCTGACCGTTGGAGTTCCGAATAATTAATTTTGAAAGTGTGATTTAATAACTAAAAATACAGTTCAAATGAAAACAAAAGAGTATACGAATGGAGAAGTAACCATTTTATGGAAACCGGAAAAATGTGTTCATTCGGGGATTTGCGTGAAGACGTTACCCAAAGTTTATCATCCGCAAGAAAGGCCTTGGATAAAAATAGAAAATGCAACATCAGAGGAACTCATTCATCAAATCGCTCTATGTCCGTCAGGGGCGCTGAGCATAAAACGATAACACGATGGCAATAATCAAAAGAGAGGATAATGGCTCAAAAGGCAGATTTGTGGTTTATGAAAACGATAAATATGCGGGAGAGATGACTTACACCTGGGCGGGAGAATCATTGTTTATCATTGACCATACCGGTGTAGAACCCGAATTTGGAGGAAAAGGATACGGAAAACAGATGGTTCTGAAGGCCGTGGATCTCGCCAGAGAACAGAATGTAAAAATATTACCTCTGTGTCCATTTGCAAGAAAAGTTTTTGATACTGTTAAGGAAATAAACGATGTGAGACATCTATAATGATTTGCAGTTGAAAAAATAATATCTGCTTTTTCACTCCAAATGAACTATTGGAATAGCATATTACGCGTTCCTTAAAGCCCGAGTAATGGTTCGGGCTTTTTTAATTACATAAACGGTTGCTATTTATGTTTTTATACAAAATATACAGAAGAAATGCCGCAAGAGAATATCATCACATTCTTTTACCGCCAGCTCCTATCCGGTAATAAATATCGCGGCTTGTTTTATGATTGTCCATCAGGATAAATAACAACGAAAATAAGGCGCATAATAATATCGCAACCATCGAAGGTATGATAGAGTTGTTTTGAAGATAACTGACTACGGTCGAAAAAATAAATGTGAAGAATAATTGAATAAAGCCCATCAATGCCGATGCCGTACCGCTTTCTATTGTAAAAGGCTCTAATGCCAACGAGGTGGTTGTCGGCATTAGTAGTCCGGTTAATACCAGATTCATAAATAACAGAACTAATATCGGAAAAATAGATGATCCCCAAAATGAGAATACAACGAGAGCGATGGATATTGGTATTTGCAATATTACGGCTATCTTTATCAACTTATGCAATCCCATTTTTTTATCCAAGGGGGTTATTATCAATGTCCCGATGATCAGTCCGATGGCATTGATGGCAAATATAAGAGAAAACCAGTCGCTTGATAATCCGCCTTTTGTCATTATTATAAATGGTGCATTCGAAACGTATGTCATCAATGACGCATAGAGCATGGCTCCGATGAATGTGTAAATAACAAACTGCCAGTTCGCCATAATCTTCACATAGCCGACAAGCATATTTTTCAAATTAGGTTTAGGGCTGTTTTTTAAGTCCAAATCTTTCACACTGCGATTCTTAGGTAGGAATAATGCAGAAAGTAGCACCGTTATGATTCCAATGATGGCCATCGTATAAAATATGCCTTGCCAATGCCATACTTTCAATATTGCATTTCCAAGAGTCGGCGCAATTATCGGCGCGACTCCCGAGATAATCACCAATAGTGCAAAAACTTTAGTCCGGAGCTTTCCCTCAAACAGATCATTGACCACAGCGCGTCCTATTACCACGCCGGCACATCCGCTAAAGGCTTGGAAAAAACGTACAACCCATAGTTGCCCTACCGTTGTTACATGCGAGGCGATAAAGGAACAGAGAATAAAGATGCACATTGCCAGCAATATAGGCCTCTTTCGTCCGTAATAGTCAGAAACGGGACCCCAAAGCAATTGTCCGATAGCGAATCCGGCTAAGAATGTCGATAAAGAAATCTGCACTTTCGACATTTCGACATTAAGCCCTTTTGCGATATCTTCGAAAGCAGGAAGGTAGATGTCAATGCTTAACGGTTCTAATGCTGCCAATAATGACAATACGAGAATAACAAGAAAATACTTTTTCATAAAAAGGTCTGAATTTACCAAGGCACAAAATTATGAATTAAGTAATTGCCGGTCTTATGTAAATTAGACTTTGTCTGGTACTTTTTGGACAATACCTACCAGTTATTCAGCTTTCGGTTTTCTTCTATCTTCTGCATGTTCTTTTTCGCCCAGTCGATCAAGTTGCGGATATGGGGCAGGAGGTCTTTCCCCAGCTCTGTCAATTCGTACTCCACACGAGGGGGAATTTCGGCAAACATCTTGCGGGAAATGATGCCATCCGATTCCAAGAGACGCAAGGTGGAGGTGAGCATTTTCTGCGAAATATCCCCTAACGTTTTGCTTATTTCGTTAAAACGCAACGTTCCCTTTTCTCCTAAAATATCTATAATAAGGATAGACCATTTACCTCCGATACCGTCGAGTACGGATCTTACGGGGCAAACGATCTTCTCTGTTTCTTTCGTTTTCATTCTTTTTGTTTTTTATGATTCATCCAATCGTCAAATAAAGAGTTTCAAAAATTACATTTCCGCTATTTCAGGATAATTTCCTGAAAATAAAGATGATGCATTACTTCTCTTACGATAAGTAAGCCTGCTGCAAACTCATTACTGTCGGGCAGTATGTCCATCGATGCCGGGCGTCCCGACACAATTGCCGCCACACGGGAAAATACGCTTTCCATTTCTTTTATCGGAAGTTTGTTACCCGTCACCCCTGCGTAACCGGCTATGTCGTGAACCAACGGATCGAAAGACATCAGCCGATACTTCCCTTTTTCAATCGTAGGATTTAACGCCATAATTTCATCTTCCACTTCAATGATCGCATATTCTATTTCATCTGCGGTAGGAGGTTTATGAATAAAATATTTATCCGAAGTCACGTTGCTTCCTATCGGCAACACCCACGATTGTGGAGCCTTATCCGTACCATTCGCATTTATTAAGAAGGTAAAGTCCTCTCCGATATGCAAAATGAGGATATTATAATCGGGATGTAGATATTGTTTTGCTCTTGAAAACAAATCCGCAATGATTTTATTTCTATCCTCCATTATATTTTATCCTTTCCTCCTATCATAAAGGATGTCATACTAATTGAAGCTGCGATCACTTTATCGTTAAATATACTTATTTCTTCGTCTTTATTGCGCATTCCCAGAACGTACAGCATAGGAATGTAATGTTCGGGAGTAGGAACAGCCAATCCGGCTTCTTTATGCAAAGAATGATAGCGGATGAGCGAGTTGGAATCCCCTTCCTTTAACTTCGTTTTCAGAATATCGTTCAATTCGAAAGACCAGTCATAACCATACTCGGCATTGAAGTCGTCGCCGGCTACGCGAAGCATCCCCAGGTTATGTATCATATTCCCGCTGCCTATCACCAGCACTCCTTTGTTACGCAGAAAAGCCAATTCCTTGCCGAGTTCATAATGCCATTTGGCATCTTTATAGTGATCGAGGCTGATTTGTATGACCGGTATGTCGGCCTGCGGATAGGTATATTTTAGTACCGTCCATGTTCCATGATCCAATCCCCATTGATCATCCGCTTTAATGTGCGTATGGGTAATATGGTCAATCACGTCCTGCGCCAATAAAGGAGCTCCTGAAGCCGGGTAATCCTGCTGATACAATTCGCGGGGAAACCCATAAAAATCGTGTATCGTTTTAGGATGTTCGCTCATTGTTACCGATGTTCCTCTTGTTTCCCAATGCGCCGATATGCAGACGATGGCATTGGGTATCGGAAGCCGATCGCCTAAAGTTGACCACATTCTGGAAAACTCATTGTCTTCGATGGCGTTCATCGGCGATCCATGTCCTATAAACAGGGCCGGCATCAAAGGTGTATCCTTCAACGAAGACAGATTGGTGTGTAAATCTTTTAAATTCATCATTTCGCGGTGTATATTATGATTAAAAAATAAGTTCTTCAACCATGAACTTGCGGTTTGGAAATCACCATCTCCAAGCCGCAAGTTCTTTTTAGTTAAATAATTTCTGTATTCTCAAAAAGCAATGGTCTTACTTTTTAGGACTGAATTCGGCATTGGCGACGATTTTTATTTCATCGCTTATCACAAATTCAGGGAAATCAGCGCCGAGTCCGAAATCGGATCTTTTTATACTTCCCAAGATTTGAAATCCGGCTGTTTCCGCCTTATTCATCGGGTTTACGACCGTACCGAAATACGTTACATCCAGTACGACCGGTTTGGTTACGCCATGGAATGTTAAGTCGCCATATAACTTACCCCTTTTTTCATCTGTTTTTTTCATTTTCGAACTTTTGAATGTCAATACGGGATATTTTTCCGCATCAAAAAAGTCGGCAGAACGTAAGTGGTTGTCACGTGCTTCAACCCCCGTATTAATACTGGCGACCTTAGCGGTCACTTCGATTTGTGCGTCTGAGTAATCGGCCTTAGCGGTCGTTACCGTTACCGAGAAATCGGCAAACCGACCATCTATTTCCGAAATGGTAAGGTGCTTTACTTTAAATCCGAGACGTGAGTGAGCCGGATCGCTTGTCCATGTGGTTGTTTGAGCTATTGTCGCTAACGAACTGATAACTAATAACGAAAGAATAATGTACTTTTTCATTTTGTTTTCTAATTAATTGTTTAAAACTGATTTCTAATTTATTTAAATTCTGATTAATCCTATATTCATTTTTATTGCTGATCGCCTGTTTTCCGGCTCCGGTGAAGTCTAACGCTATAGCCCCGAAAACGACCAGGCCGAAAAACTCTACCGCCCGGATGATTTCGCCCGGATTCTTGTTTTTTTAAACGGTTTCTTTCGATACAACATTAGTGTAATTTTTATACATAGTCTCTAATGGAGAGCAAAGATACAATAAACACTTATATCAAACAAGACCCTTATGGAAAGGAATAGTATTACCGACCGCGTAAGAGCATTGTCTTTGACGAATTTAAAATAATCGACGAATTTAAAATTTAACCTTTATTATTATTCTCTTAATTTATACAGAAGGCTTTTTCTATTGAGGGTGGGGGAGCAATCTCCTCCAATCTGCTCCATTTCTCTTCTATAGCGAGAAACAGTTCAACTCCGGTAAATGGATTCGTTTCTCGGAAAGTGATGCAAGAGCGCCCCCTTGACAAGAAGAGGAAGTGAAAAATTTTTTTATCTCTGAAATTATGTTTGTACCTTTGCAACGAATCAACTAATCATTTACATCTGAGCATAAATAGTTTCGACTGATTTTCCTTTTTTTTCTAAATGTTCTCGGGTAAATAAGTGATTTCAACAATTCTATCGAATAATAAATAAAACTTTGATATTCCGAATAATTAACTAAATGACACAGAAATGGATAATGCTACTGTTTACACGGATGTCCTAATTGTCGGCGGAGGCCCTTCGGGACTGTCGTTCGCCATACGACTGGCCGATTCGTTAAAAGAAAAAGGTTTAAAACGAAGAATTTTATTGATTGACAAAGGGAATTCCATCGGAAGCCATATCATTTCGGGTGCGGTAATCCGTCCTGATGTGTTCGGTGAATTGTTGCCCGATGTTCCTATCGACCAAATTCCTTTTGATTCGAAAGTTTCCAGCGATACAATGTATATGCTGAGTGAAAAAGGGAGTTTGAAGGTTCCTTTCCATCCTCCTTACATGGGCAATAAAGGCAATTACACGGCCTCATTGGGCGAAGTGTGCCGCTTCCTGGCCAAAAAGGCCGAAGAAAAAGGGGTGGAAATCTATCCCGGCTTTGCCATGAGCGACATCTTATATGATGAGCGCGGTAAAGTCATCGGCGCAAAAACGATTGATACGGGCGTCGATCATCATGGAAATAAATTGGAGAACTTTCAGGAGGGAACCCGCGTAGAGGCAAAACTGACGGTTTTTGCCGAAGGTACGCGCGGTAGTTTGGCCAAGAAGTTGATAGAGAAGTTCGATCTGCAAAAGGGAAAGAACCCGCAGATCTATTCGTTGGGATGTAAGGAAGTATGGAGTGTGCCCGAGGGGAATATCGTTCCGGGTGAAGTGTATCACACGATGGGTTTCCCGGCGGCGAATTTCGGCGTTTTCGGCGGAGGGTTCATTTACGGATTGAAAGATAATAAAGTGGCTTTGGGCCTGGTTGTCGGATTGGATTATGCCGACCCGACGTTCGATACGCATGATGCTTTCCAAATATGGAAAACGCATCCGTTTGTGGCGAAGTTCCTGAAAGGGGGACGGATGCTTGAGTACGGAGCGAAAACATTGCCCGAAGGAGGTTACTACTCGTTGCCGAAACTGTATGTGGCTAATGCCCTTCTTATCGGTGACAGCGCCGGTTTTCTGGCGATGCCCGCTTTAAAGGGTATTCATCTGGGCATTCGTTCGGGAATGTTGGCGGCTCAGGCTGCCCTGACGGCTTTCCAACGGAATGATTTCTCCGAAAACACGTTGAAAACGTATGAACAATCGGTTAAACAAAGTTCTATTCATACCGAATTGCACCGTACGCGTAATTTCCGTCAAGGATTTATGAAGGGGATGATTCCCGGTGTGTTCCATTTCGGCACGCAGTTGGTTACGGGTGGAGCGGGATTCTTCGGACGACTGAAAACGCATCCCGACAGCGAAGCGACCAAGACATTGGCGCAAGCTAAAAAGCCCTTGTTCAAAGAAAAATATAAAGATTTGGAATTCGATAAAGTCCTTACTTTCGATAAGGCGACGAATGTGTATTATACAGGGGTGGCGCATGACGATCACCAAGTGCCGCATTTGCAGATAAACGATCCTGCTACGTATAATGCGGTTAACATTCAGGAGTATGGCGCACCGTGCCAATACTACTGTTCGGCGGAAGTCTATGAGGTACATACCGATAAGGAGGGCAACCAGGAGTTGAGGATTCATTTCGAAAACTGCCTGCATTGCAAGACCTGCGACATCAAGGAGCCTGCCGGCGGTATTACGTGGAATGTTCCCAATGGAGGAAACGGTCCGGATTATAAATATATGTAATTTTAAATGTAGAAACACATCGAATAAATGGCACTTACTATTATCAGTTTAATCAAACAGGTTCCGCTCCCCAGCGAAATGCGCATGGGAGACGACGGTTTAATGGACAGAACCAAAGCCAAGTCTATTATTAATGTCGATTGCCAGTTCGGCCTCGAAGCCGGGTTGCAATTGAAAAAGAAATATCCCGACGCGCGCATGATTGTGTGCTCTATGGGCCCTCAATCGTTCGAAACGGCTTTACGGACGGCCTTGTCAATGGGGTACGACGAAGCTTATCTGTTGTCCGACCGCAAGTTGGGCGGCAGCGATACGTTTGCTACCGGATTGGCCTTAGCTACGTTGCTCAAACATTTGGGCTTCGACAAAGACTCCAAAGAACCGTTTATTGTTTTTGCCGGACGTCAGACGAGTGACGGGGATACGGCGCACGTACCCTCGCAGGTTGCCGAAAACTTAGGTATTCCGCAAGCGACTTTCGTAGAACGAATAGAAGCGGATGATAACGGCAATGTGATGGCCAGGCGGATCATCGAAGGGGGATATCAGGAATTGCAATTGCCTATTCCCTGCCTCATTTCGTTGACTCCCACCGGTGTCGCTCCCCGCAAACCGTCGTTGAGCGGCGCTATTAAGGCGCGCAATACGGCCGTCACCGTATTAGGCGTGGATGATATTCATTTGAGTACCGAAAAAATAGGGATATCCGGTTCGCCTACTATCGTCGCAAACGTCCAAAATATTGTCAGTGACCGTCCGCCGGTAATGATGGCTGAAGGCCAAGGCGAAAAAGAATTGGTCGATAGCTTTATGGCTCAGTTCGATACGGGTGGAAATGTTCTTGAAAAGAAAGACGAAAAAGAAAAAAAGACCGCTGAAACCCCCGACTTCCCTATTTTGGATAAGCGCGGTCCGGCAAAAGGTATTCTTACGTGGGCGGAAGTGACGAACGGAAAGATTGCACGCCCTTCGCTCGAGTTGTTGAATCCTTCGCTCAAACTGGCCAAAGAGCTCGGTAACGATACGAAGATTACGACGGTGTTGATCGGCAAAAATGTGAAACCGTTGGCAAAGACCCTCTTCGAGCATGGCTCCGATGAGGTGATTCTGGTGGAAAACGATCGGTTGGAAGAATATTTAGTGATGCCGTTTTCCGATATTCTGGCGCAAGTCATTCGCAAACGGAATCCTGAAATAGCGCTCTTTGCAGCCACCACGGCGGGACGTGAACTGGCTCCGCGTATCGCGGTGAAAACAGGTAGCGGCGTAACGGCCGACTGTACGGGTTTGGAAATCGGCGAATATGTGAATCGCAAAACGAAAGAAATCATCCGGCCTATCTTGCATTCGCGCCGGCCGACGTACGGCGACAGTAAACTGGCGACCATTCTCGGCTTTGTGTATCCGCAAATGTCTACGGCGCGTCCCGGTACTTTTCCGGTGCCGGAAGAACAGCCTGGTCGCACGGGCGAGATTTCGGTTTTCGAACCCGAACTGAACGAAAAAGATTTTGCGGTGAAGATCCATAAAACGGTACGTGGCGAAGGCGGCTTGCAAAGCCTGCTCGATGCCGATGTGATTATCTCGGGAGGGCGTGGCGCTACCGGTGACGGATTGAAACTGGTGAAGGAACTGGCGGCGGCTCTTAAGGAAAAAGGCATCAGGGCCGAATGGGCCAGCAGCCGCGTGGTGGTAGACGAGGGCCTTGCCGAATATGCCCGCCAAATCGGACAAACGGGTAGAACCGTGCGCCCGAAGGTGTATGTAGCCATCGGCATTTTCGGCGCCATCCAGCATATCTATGGAATGAAAGAGTCGGGCAAGATTGTCGCGGTCGATCATAATCCGAAGGCTTCGATATTTCATCATGCAGACTTCGGTATTGTCGGCGAATACGAAGATATCGTTCCCGAACTGATTGAACGGGTGAAGAACGGTTTTACTTTCGGGGTGGAACCGGTAGGAAAAGATTGATGGAGATTGATAAAGATTGAAGAGAGATAGCTCTCTTGCCGGCGCGGATCTCCGGATCCGTGTCCGGCATTCATAAAAAAAAACAAGTATGAAAATAATTGTGTTGGAACCGTTGGCGGTTACGGCTGCCGAGTTTGCGGTTGCGGTCGAGCCGTTAAAGGCGGCGGGGCATAAAGTCGTTTCTTATGATACGCGAAGCGATGATATCGAAGAACTTCAAAAACGGGCGCACGATGCCGATGTACTGGTCATCGCCAACATGCCTTTGCGCCGGGAAATCATCACTTCCTGTTCCCGTCTGAAGATGCTTTCGGTCGCCTTTACCGGTGTCGATCATGTGGATATTGCCGCGTGCCGCGAACGGGGAATTGCCGTTAGCAATTGCGCCGGATACAGCACGCAGGCCGTTGCCGAGTTGGCCATCGGGTTGATGATTGGCGTGATGCGGAACATGGTTCCGCTCGATAATGACGTGCGCCGGGGAGGAACCAAAGGCGATTTCAGCCAGCGCGAAGTCTCCGGAAAGACTCTGGGTATCGTCGGCACGGGAGCTATCGGACAGCGGGTGGCTGCGATAGCCGCCGCATTGGGCTGCCGTCTGCTCGCTTATAATCGTACGGAGAAAGAAGAGGTGAAAAAGGTAGGCGCATCATATGTCGATTTAGACACTTTATTGTCCGAAAGCGATATTGTTTCGTTGCATCTTCCGCTGAACGAAGCGACGCATGGCTTGATTTCGCGTGATAAGTTGGCGCTCATGAAACGTTCCTCCATTCTGATTAATACGTCGCGCGGCGGACTGGTCGATAATCAGGCGTTAGCCGATACATTGGCTTCCGGTGGAATTGCCGGCGCCGGTATCGATGTGTTCGATATGGAACCGCCCATCCCTTCGGGTTATGCTTTGCTCCACGCTCCCAATACCGTATTGACTCCCCATATCGGTTTCGCTTCGCAGGAAGCTATGAGGATACGTGCAAAACTGGTTTTTGAAAATATAATTAGGTGGATGGAAGGAAAGCCGCAAAACGTCATCGTTCCCTGAATGGGGCGCCGGCCCTTTTTCATTCTTTTACCGGATGTTTTGCCGGGGTGTTTCGACTCTTCCGTGCAAAAAACAGAGGGACTAAGACGAAAATGTTTCCCGACGGGGCTTTTTCCATGTCCATTAAGTCGAACGGGTTGCCCGAAGAGGCCTTTTCCACCTGCGAAAGTTCAAAATGTTTCCCGATGAAGCTTTTTCCACATGATTTTAACTGAAAGGGTTCCCCGATGCACCTTTTTCCATCTTCGGCGGGTTGCGGGATAAGTTCCCCGATACTTATCAATATTATTGATTGATGAAAAATAAACAATTAGTGCCTTTGAGAGGTTACAGCGAAGTAATTAATTTATGAGAAAATAAAAAACATGACAACAAAAGAAAAATTGCTACACACCGGGCTGCTTGTTTTGCGTATCGGTATTGGGATATCATTTTTTTTCCATGGCCTGCCTAAAGTGATGGGCGGTGTGGAAGGGTGGACACAAGTAGGTTCCACTATGGCTTTGTTCGGGCTCGACTTTGCGCCTGCTTTTTGGGGATTTATGGCCGCAATGGCCGAGACGGTAGGCGGAATTTTATTTGCATTGGGCTTCTTGTTTCGCCCCGCTTCTTTAATGATGGCTTTTACGATGATTGTGGCTCTGATCATGCACTTGAGTAACGGAGATGCCTTCTTGCAATACTCGCATGCTCTTGAATCGTTGATACTTTTTGCCGCCATGACGATCGCCGGGCCGGGACGATATTCCGTGGATGCCAAATTTTTGCCCAAAATCAGTTGAAAAATAATTACGAAATACGAAATACGAATTACAAATGACTAATTACGAATTACAAATGACAAAATACGAATTACAAATGACTAATGACTAATTATGAATCGTTCAGGCATAAAAAAAGGGTAAGCTTACTATATCGCGCCGCTACAACCAAATACCCTTGCTTCGATCAAGACCTGGGGGATTCAATGGGAGCTGGCCGTATAGGACTTACCCGGGCGCAAAGATACGGTCTTTTTCTTTACTTGCAAAATTCAGGGACAGTTTTTTCCAAATACACCCCCTTTTGCGTATCTTTGCAGTGTCTGTTTGTCTTAGCGCAGACATGAAATTTGTCACTAGTCATTTGTAATTCATAATTAGTCATTAGTCATTAGTCATTAGTCATTCGTAATTTGTCATTAGTATTTTGTCATTAGTATTTTGTAATTAGTAATTAGTAATTTATTATTAGTGTTTAGTATTTAATAATTTAACTATGAATATTGTAGATCGTTTTATCAAATATGCGCGAATAGATACGCAATCCGATGAAAACAGCACGCAGACTCCCAGTACTCCCAAGCAGTTTAATCTGGCAAAGGAAGTGGAGAAGGAAATGAATGAAATAGGCCTCTCCGACGTCAGTCTCGATAATAACTGTTATTTAATGGGCACATTGCCCTCCAACACTATCAAAAATATACCGGTAATAGGGTTTGTCGCCCATTTCGATACGAGTCCCGATATGAGCGGAGAGAATGTAAATCCCCGGATTGTCAAGAATTACGATGGAAAGGATCTCGTTTTGAACGAAGCTCTGAATATTGTTTCTTCTACGGCCGACTTTCCCGAATTGCTCGATCACGTCGGGGAAGATCTTATCGTAACCGATGGCACCACGTTGCTCGGGGCGGACGACAAGGCCGGCGTGGCGGAGATTATCACCGCGATGCAATATCTGATGGAGCATCCTGAAATCGAACATGGTAAAATCCGTATTGCTTTTACTCCCGATGAAGAAATCGGCCGCGGCCCCGATAAATTCGATGTGGCTAAATTCGGCGCCGAATGGGCGTATACCATGGACGGAGGTGAAGTGGGGGAGTTGGAGTATGAGAACTTCAATGCTGCTTCCGCCAAAATATCCATTCAGGGGCGGAATGTACATCCCGGATATGCCAAAAACAAAATGATTAATGCGTTGCATGTGGCGCAGGAGTTGGTAGACTTATTGCCCGCCGATGAACGTCCCGAAAATACCGAAGGGTATGAAGGTTTTTATCACCTTATCGGATTGAACGGAACGGTAGACGAGGCAAGCCTCTCGTTTATTATCCGCGATCATGACCGGCAGAAGTTCGAGTTGCGTAAAAAGGGTATCACCGATGTGGTCGCGACTCTTAATGTACGCTACAACAACCGTCTTAAACTCGATCTGCGCGATCAGTATTACAACATGCGCGAAAAGGTGGAGCCGGTGAAGCATGTCATCGATTATGCCGCCCGGGCCATGAAGGAATTAGGCATTCAGCCACACATCAAGCCCATCCGCGGGGGAACCGAGGGCGCCCGGTTATCGTTTATGGGATTGCCTTGCCCCAATATCTTCGCCGGAGGGCTTAACTTCCACGGACGGCATGAGTTGTTGCCCATTCCTTCGTTGGAAAAAGCATCGCAAGTCATTGTAAAGATAGCCCAGCTTGTGGCACAAGATCACGAATAAATTCTATCCATAATGAAAAAAACTCCTTTTACCGATGTGCATATCTCTTTGGGAGCCAAGATGCACGAATTTGCCGGATATAATATGCCCATCGAATATACCGGCATTATCGACGAACACTTGACGGTGGTCAACAGTGTGGGCGTGTTTGATGTCTCGCACATGGGCGAGTTTTGGGTGAAAGGCCCTAACGCGCTTTCGTTTCTTCAGAGAGTAACCAGTAACGACGCGTCCACCCTCACTTTAGGGAAAGCGCAGTACACTTGTTTTGTCAACGAAAAGGGCGGCATTGTCGACGATTTGATCGTTTATTACTATGAGCCCGACAAGTATATGCTCGTGGTGAATGCTGCTAATATCGACAAGGATTGGGCTTGGTGCCGGCAGCATAATTCGGTGGGGGCTGAGCTGGAAAATGCGTCCGGGCATACCGCACAACTTGCCGTACAAGGGCCTAAAGCCAAAGACTCGTTGCAGAAACTCACCGATGTCGATTTGTCTTCCATTCCGTATTATTCTTTTGTTACCGGTCAGTTTGCGGGAGTAGAGAATGTGATTATCTCCAACACCGGATATACCGGCGCGGGCGGTTTCGAGTTGTATTTCTATCCCGAACACGGTAAGAAGATATGGGACGCGGTATTCGATGCCGGCGCCGAATTCGGTATCAAGCCTGTCGGATTGGGAGCGCGCGACACGTTGCGCCTTGAGAGGGGATACTGCCTTTACGGGAATGATCTCGATGATACCACGTCTCCTTTACAAGCGGGGCTTGGATGGATTACCAAATTTGCCGACCATAAACCGTTTATCGGCAGGGAAGTGCTCGAAAAAGAAAAAGCGGCCGGCGTGTCGCGCAAGCTTTGCGCTTTTCGATTGATCGATAAAGGCATTCCCCGTCACGGTTATCCGATCGTTAACGCCGGCGATGAGGAGATCGGTCATGTAACCTCGGGCACGATGTCGCCCGTGCTCAAGTCGGGAATCGGAATGGGATATGTCAAACCCGACTATGCCAAAGCCGGTTCCGAAATCTTCGTGAAGATACGCAACCGGAACCTGAAGGCGGAAGTTGTGAAGCCTCCTTTCCGGAAATAACAGAGCGGATTTTCTGCCGATTCCTTTCTTCGAATCGGCTCAAACAGGAGATATTCCATAAAAAACCATCGGAGTCAATCGACCTCCGATGGTTTTTTAGTGCCTGCTAAGCCGGGTGTTAAAAGCGGTAGCGAATGCCCGCATACCCCGTTCTTCCCTGCTGCGCCGTATAGTTGTATTCGGTATCGAACTGAAGTCCGCCATATACGCCGGCCCGGTCATTGAACGGGTCATCGACATTCACCAGCAAATTCTTCGGAATATAATTAAAGATATTCTTCACTCCCCCATATATTTCCACATTTCCAACCCGGTAGGTCAGTTGCAGGTTCATCTTCATGAACCGGGGGGAACGTTCCGGCCGCGGATCGGTCATGGAGCCGGTTACCTTACCTTCGGCATCGAATGTTTCCATTGTCCCTTGCGTGGGGAGAAGCATCGGGCCCTTCCATTCGCCCGTCAAATCGACCGTAAACCGAGGGGTAAAGTCGTAAGCCGCACTATACACGCCCATCCATCTCGGCGAAAACTCAAAATCGCTTGCTTCTATCTTATCGCCCACTTTGTTGCCTTCGTCGTCCCTTTCGTATTCAAAAAGTTCCGCCTGGTTATACGAAACGCCGGCCGTGAGCCGTAAGGGGAAGTTGAAGTTCAAGGCAATATCGGCAGAAGCCCCGATATTGCGGGCATACTCGTCGCCATCCACATTGTAATATACCAGCGTGCGGTTGCGATCATCTCTTTTCGGATAAATTTTATTGAAAAAATGAGTGTAATACGCCCCCAGACTATACGTCAGACCGATGTCTTCGGTTGCGACACGTCCTTCATAATCGAGCGTTCCGCTTATCGATTTTTCGGGATTGAGGTTTTCACCGAATGTCGCTTCATATTGACCGCTCAAGGCGCGGTGATCCTCACTGAAGATGTTAACGACACGGTATCCGGTGCCCAGACTTGCCCGGAAAGCATTTTGGCTGTCGGGCGCATATTTAAACGCGACCCTTGGTGAATGTACCGCATTCTGATGGTTTCCGTTAGCCGATTCCGTTTGATCATAATCGAAACGATAACCCAACAGTAAGCTGGTTTTAGCGCTCATTTTCCATAAATCCTGAATGAAAACGCCGGGTAAAAACGTCTCGAAAGGTTTCGTTCCGTTATTCGAAGCGATGGTATTGTCCTTAAACCATACATAGCGGTAAGAAGCGCCGGCCAATAGGGTATGGGCTCCGAATTGGCGATCCCAAAAAGCCTGTCCGAATGCTGTTTTCTGATGAGCCATGAAGAGTTCCGTTCCGTAAGCCGAATTCTGATCGTGCTGATTATAGGATGCCTGCAAGGTGACATTCTCTTTTATGGGGAGTTGCCATCTCCCTACGATTTCCAATCGGCTGGTATAGATGGATTCCTGATACTTCATATCCTCCGCAAAAGCCGCATCGGGATGGACGGCCGAAACCTCCTTTTTCCATTCGCTTCGGTCGCTTTCGTTTAAAAACCTTGGAACACGGAAGCCCTTTGCATACTTTTCATTATAAATTGAATACCCGTTCGGCAATACATAATCGCCGTTATACCCCCCGGAGTTACGGTCGTTGTCATACTCGTTATATTCTACGAAACCTCTATGAGCGGGGTCCCATCCGAGCTCTCCGCCATGACGGTCTTCGTTATAGTAACGCACGGAAATGCTGGCGGCCTTGTTATATTTTTGTTTAAAGTTCCATTTATTAAAGAACGACAGTCGTTGTTGCAACGTTTTATCCATAAAACCATCTTTGTCGAGGTCTTTAGGCGTGTTGTAGTAATAACCGTCGATATTGAAAATAGTCGATATGTTGTCGTTCATGTTTGCGCTGAATCCCGTGTTACCGGTAAGTTCCCCCCATGTCGAGGCATTGTAATCCAGAAAGAAGCGGGGAGCATTTTGTGCATCCTTGGTAATAATATTGATGACCCCGCCAATAGCTTCGGAGCCATAAAGCGAAGAGGCCGCTCCTTTTACAATCTCCACTCGGTTGATGATGCTGTTCGGAATGCCGCTCATGCCGTAAACGGACGAAAGAGAACTGACGATAGGCATTCCGTCGATCAATATCATGGTATAAGGACCTTGCATGCCGTTAATTCCAATGTCGGACGTATTGCACATGTTGCAATTTATCTGCGGATTGATTCCGTTGACCTGATAAAGTGCGTCTAACACATTCGAGGTGACATTCCTTTGAAACATTTTGGATGAAATAATGGTGACGGGCACCGGACTTTCCGACTTGCGCACTTCTTTAAGCGTTCCGGTAATGACCACTTCCTCCAGGTTCTCGGAACTGCTCTCGAGGGTAAAGTTTTTTATGACCTTCGCGCTGCCGATGGTGAGTTTCGTTTTTTGCGTATTATAGCCCAGATACATTACTTCCACCTCCCAGGTGCCGAAAGGAATATTCGGTACGACATATTCCCCTTTTTTATCGGTAGAAACCCCGATACCCAGTTTGGGAATTTGTACGGAAGTCCATTCCATAGGCTCCCCTTCCGTGTTGAGTACCCGCCCTGTTAAGCTGCCGGTTTGTGCGTAAGCACCTATGCCGGCAAATATGAGACAGAGCGTCAATAACAGTTTATTTCTTAACATAGTTCTATATATTTAATTGGATTTAGAGCCGCAAAGGTAATAAGTTAGACTAAACTAACAAAATTATTCTAACTTTTTTATTCGTGGAATCTAATTTTTCCGTATTTTTGCTCCATGATATCCCAGACAGAAGAAAATTATCTGAAAGTTCTTTACGCATTAGCCATCACTCATGGTGAAGCCTCTGTGAACGACATCGGCAAGGAATTGCAAATAAAGATGCCGACAGTGAACAGTATGATAAAGCGGTTGGCGAAAAAGAATCTGGTCGTCTACGAGAGTTATAAGCCGATTAAGCTCACCGAAGAAGGGAAAAAAGCCGCGGCGTTGATTATCCGGAAGCATCGGTTAACGGAGATGTTTCTGGTGGAAAAGATGGGTTTTGCTTGGGATGAAGTTCATCATATCGCCGAGCAGATCGAACATATCCAATCGCCTAAGTTTTTTGCCAAGATGGATGAAATACTCGGTTATCCCAAGGTCGATCCGCATGGTTCGCCTATTCCCGATGTCTACGGGGTGATGAAAATAGAGTCGTATGTCACGCTGAAAGAATGCAAGCCCGGCGAAGAAGTCACACTTATGGCCGTTCATCCATCTTCCAAAGAACTATTGAAATTCCTCAGTCAGAAAGAACTGGAACTGGGTACCCGCATCATGGTAGAAACCGTAGAGCCGTTTGACGACAGCATGACGGTGAGTTATGCCGGCCGTCCATCGGAAGTGCTGAGCAGTAAAGTCACGTCGCGCCTACTGGTAAGTACCGAAGAATTGTAAATAAATGACCTTGCGCCTTGAATTTTTTTTTCGTTATTATTGTTAGTTTAATCTAATTTCGTAATTTTGCCGTTCTAAACAGTGCGGAAGAAAAAATAGAAAGAAACGGATATGCATTTAGGATTATTACAAAAGGGACAAACAGCAGTTGTAACAGGCTTATCGCCCGCTTGCAGAAAAGAAGTACGGCAACGGTTGCTGGACTTGGGGTTTGTGAAAGGCGCGGAAATCAGGGTGCAAAACATCAGTCCGTTAAACGACCCGGTGTCGTATAATATATACAATACATTGATTTCCCTACGCAGGAACGATGCCGCAAATGTGTTGATTGAAATAAAGGAACAGAACGTATGAAGATGAATACGATGTGCGATGTGTGCGAATTGAACGCTTCCGCCAAATTGAAAAAACTGGGGGATGCCGCCGATAGGTCCGATTACACGATCGCTTTGGCCGGAAATCCGAACACGGGCAAGAGTACGGTCTTTAATGCACTCACCGGCTTAAAACAACATACCGGCAATTGGCCGGGCAAAACGGTCGTCCGGGCCGAAGGAAGTTTTTCGTACGATGGACGTAAGTTTAAAATCGTCGATCTGCCGGGCACGTATTCGCTTTTATCTACGTCGGAAGACGAGGAGGTGGCGCGCGACTTCGTGTTGTTCGGGAAACCCGATGTGACGGTGGTGGTGGTCGATGCCAGCCGCCTGCAACGCAACCTGAGCCTGGTCTTGCAAATTCTTGAGATCACGCCGAGGGTGGTGCTTTGCCTTAATTTGATGGATGAGGCCCGACGGCATCATATCACGATAGATGTGCGCACGTTGTCGCGCGATTTGGGCATTCCGGTGGTCGCCGCCAGCGCGCGTTCCAAAGAAGGTATTCCCGAATTGTTGAAGACCGTCCATCAAATGGCGACGGGAAGCGTGTGGCCTTCAAAGAAAACCGTTCTTCATACGCCGGACAAAACCGGTCGCGCGATTGATGAGGTGGCGCACGCGTTATCCGAACTCGATCCCGCTTTGCCCAATACGCGTTGGCTTGCGATGCGGTTGATGGAGGAGGATTCGAGCATTATAACCGCTTTGCAAAAAGAAGAACTGTCCCCGAAAATAGACGAAGAAAAGCTCAAACCGGTGCTGGAGTTGGCTTCGACTTACCGCGAAGAATTAGGCGACACCTACCGGAACGATTTGGTGGAGGCCATTTATGCCCGGTCGGCGCAAATTGTAAAAGGCTCTGTGGCGTCGGATACCTCACAGCGCTCTTTTCGTGTAGACCGCGCTATCGATAACATCGTCACGCATAAAATATGGGGATTCCCCATCATGTTTTTATTGTTGGGAATCGTCCTTTGGATAACGATCGTAGGAGCCAACTACCCCTCTCAATGGCTGTCGGGGTTATTGTTGGGCAATATATATCCTTTTCTGAAAAGCGGCGCCCAAAGCTTAAACTTTCCATGGTGGTTAAGCGGATTTTTGATCGATGGCGTGTATATGTCCACCGCATGGGTGGTGTCGGTGATGCTGCCGCCTATGGCGATCTTCTTCCCGCTGTTTACGTTGCTGGAAGATTTCGGATATCTGCCCCGTGTGGCGTTTAACCTCGACCGGATTTTCAAGACGGCGGGAGCGCACGGAAAACAAGCGCTGACAATGACGATGGGATTCGGATGCAATGCCGCCGGAGTGGTCGCTACACGGATCATCAACAGTCCTCGCGAAAAGCTGATAGCCATCCTGACCAACAACTTCTCGCTTTGTAACGGACGATGGCCGACGCAGATTTTGCTGGCGACTATTTTTCTGGGCGCATTGGCTTCTCACGGCGGAGCACAGGTCATTCCCGTGCTGGCGGTGGTTTGTGTGGCGGTGTTGGGAATACTTTTCACATTTTTCACTTCGTGGCTTTTGTCGAACACCCTTTTAAAGGGAGCTTCCTCTTTCTTCACGTTGGAACTTCCTCCTTACCGGCCCCCGAAATTATGGCAAACATTATACACTTCTTTTATCGACCGGACATTGATCATTTTGGGACGCGCCGTAGTGTTCGCAGCGCCTGCCGGAGCGATTATTTGGCTTATTTCCAATATCAACGTCTCGGGTCAGAGTGTGGCGTTATGGTTGATACAAGGTTTGGACCCGGTGGGACTGTTTATCGGCTTAAACGGAGTGATTCTCTTGGCGTATATCGTGGCCATACCGGCGAACGAGATTGTTATCCCCACTATTCTTATGCTTACGGCATTGGTGGTGGGCTCAACAGGGGTGGGTAACGGGGCCGGGGTATTGTTCGAAGCGAGCGATTCGCAAGTGGCTGTTTTATTGCAAGCGGGCGGATGGACGACATTGACGGCTGTGAACGTCATGCTGTTCAGTTTACTCCATAATCCGTGCAGTACCACTATTTACACGATTTACAAAGAGACCGGAAGCCGCAAGTGGACGACCGTCGCTACCTTGCTGCCTGTATTGTACGGGGTCATTGTTTGCTTTTTGTGTACGCGTATTTGGAATTATTTTTCGTAATCATCAATCATCAATCGACAATCATGAATTAATCATCGATTTTTTCGTTAATTTTGCACCGCGAATAATACACACACATTCATAAACGAACGTATGTCTAAAAAAACCGTCATTGCGACGAATCTGTTTTTCTTATTAGGAATCCTTATTTTAGGATGGATGGTGTATCGCTTGGGACTACAAACCATTCTTGCCAACATCGCTCAAACGGGGTGGTGGTTTGCGGGCATCATCGGGATATGGGCGGTCGTGTATGCCATCAATGCCGTTTCGTTCCACATTATTATCCGCGACGGGAGCCCGGAGACTTGCAAGATATCTTTTCTGAAGACTTACAAACTCATCATCAGCGGTTTTGCGGTGAATTATGTAACGCCTTTAGGCTTGCTCGGCGGAGTTCCTTATAAGATCCTTCAACTCGAACCCGACTTGAAAATACAGAAAGCGACCTCGTCGGTACTGCTTCATACCCTCATGCAATTCGTGTCGCATTTTATCTTTTGGATGATATCCATTCCGCTGTTGGTCTTGATTGTTCCGGTGTTGACATTGCCGGTAAAGATTCTCCTGTGGATTGCCGCGATTGCGTCGCTGTCGTTGTTGTATTGGTCATTTACCGTTTATACGCGGGGGCTGGTTAGCCGAGCTTTATCGTTAGGCCTGAAGATACCCTTTGTCGGTAAAAAAGTAAGGGCTTATAAAGCAGCGAACAAGGAGAAAATCGAACAAATGGATTTCCTGATAGCCGACTTATATAAGAACCGGAAAAAAGATTTTATCGCCTCCCTGTCGCTCGAACTCTTATCGCGGTTTGTGCTTTGTATCGAGGTGGTATTGATGATGCATCCGATCGGTTATCCGATCACCTTCTCTCAGAGCGTGCTCACCGAATCGGTGTCGTCAATGATTGCCAACCTGTTCTTTTTTATGCCTTTGCAGTTGGGCGCGAGGGAAGGAGGCTTTGCGTTGGCTTTCGGAATACTTTCCATTCCCGTGGCTTACGGCGTGTATGTGAGTATTTGCATGCGTATCCGTGAATTCTTCTGGACAATTGTCGGACTGGGATTGATTAAAGTCAAACTTCCCGGCAAGAAGACCCGTTCCGATTAAAAGAATAAACAAAACATATCACATTCGGAAAATTTAAAACAGCTTCTTAAACCACAGGGAATATTTTCTGTTGGTTTACCCATTCAACAGACTTTATAGGTATTCCGTCGCGAAGGTTTGCCCGTTCAACAAGTTTTATAGGCATCTTGTCATGAAAGTTTGTCCATTCAACAAGTTTTATAGGCATTCCGTCGTGCGGGTTTACCTGTTCAACAAGTTTTACAGGCATTCCGTCGTGCGGGTTTACCTGTTCAACAAGTTTTACAGGCATTCCGTCGTGCAAGTTTATCCATAAAACAAACTTTGCGGTCATTTCAGTGCAAACATCTGCCTGTCCAACAAATTTTACGGGCAACCTGCTACAAATGTTTAACCATCCAACAACCGTTAACCCCAACCCGCCACAAACATTTGCCCATTATAGAAGTGAGGAATCAATATCAACCGGATGTTTTTTATACCATAATGATGGTATTTTTTAGTATAAACTGTCAGATCATTTATTTTTAAAACTATTTCATATATCTTTGCACAAAGAAGATCGAAAATGGGTCACAAAGAAAAATTGATCATAAAAGAAGTCAACAAGAAGAATAAAAGTGAGTGGAGCCGCTTTTATTCTTCTTATTATGCCGCTTTGTGTGTGTATGTATCAAAATTCATCGAAGATACCGATGCCGTAGAAGATATTGTTCAGGATATCTTCATCAAAATATGGGAAAGCGATCACCTGTTTGAGAGTCATGAAGAATTAACCAACTATTTATACCGGGCGTGCTATAATAACGCCTTATTGTATATTCGGGATCATCAAATCAGGAGTTCGATTCTCAGCGTATTGGCAAAAGAAGAGGATTTGTCTGTTTCGCAAGACGATGAACTGTATATATTAACCGTAAAAGAAGAAATAATCCGGCAATTATATTACTATATAGAGAAACTACCTACCGAGCAACGGCGCATTATTTTATTGAGGGTCGAAGGCCGCTCATGGAATGAAATAGCCGAATACCTGGGCGTCAGTATTAATACCGTTAAAACACAAAAGGCCCGGAGTTACAAATTCTTGCGTGAAAATTTACAAAATTCGCCTTATATCGTCCTTCTCTTTTTATTTTTCCCTTAATTAAGAATCTTCTTACTGTTTTTACTTCCGGAATCTCTTTTTTTCTTTTCGGAAAATGGTAAGTTTATAGCTATTTTCCGGTTAAAATGATATGCTTATAAGTTTATTTGTTTCCTTAATGGGTGGAAAAGAATAAAAAATACATCTTTTTGTCACCCCTTTTTCGTGTCTATGTATAGTAAGTATATGTAGTAATAAAAGCTATCAATATAAAAAGAATGAAAAAAGAGAAAGATATATACCGGGATGCGGCTTTAATAAGAAAAATTATTTGCGGAGAAGCGAATGATTTGGAAAAAAATGAATTTGAGAAGCGCATCAAGGAAAATCCGGATCTCGAAGAAGTTTATAAACAAATACAAGATAAATCGTATTTGCAATCCCATTTCGAGAATTATCGGAAATATTCCTGGGAGAAGGCCTATGTTCGCTTTTTGCAACAAATTCAAGATAAAAGCAAGCCTTCCCGTGTTTTACCCATCCGTCGCAGGTGGGCCGTAGCTTCGATTGCGGTGGTCGCTGTCTTACTCATTTCTTTCTCGACGTTGCATTATTATCAATCGAAAACTCAAACGGAGTTGCATACGAATGTGATCAATCCGGGAACCAAAAAAGCTAAATTGTCTTTGGGCGATGGAGGTATCATCGATGTGGACAAACAAAAAGTCGACATGATCGTCGATGGTGTCAGGGTCAGGTATAGAGAAGGGGTGCTATCTTATGAGCCGACAAACGATACCCGTTTGCAAACCAAAGAATCCGCGAAAGCGGCTTCACAAGCGAACGAACTTTTCATTCCCCGCGGAGGCGAAAATACCTTAATCCTTTCCGATGGAACCAAGGTTCGCTTAAACGCCAGTTCAAAGCTGACGTATCCTATTCGGTTTACGGGCGACCGGCGGGTTGTTACCTTGGAAGGCGAAGCCTATTTTGATGTAAGTAAAGATGAAAAACATCCGTTTGTTGTTCAAACTCGCTTCGGAGAGATCGTTGCCCTGGGCACTTCATTCAACGTGAGTGCTTATAATGACGCTGAGACGTGCTACACAACGTTGATTGAAGGGAAAGTACAACTTTCTACGCTGGATAAACAAACTCTCATACTGTTGCCGGGAGAGCAAGCTATTATTTCGAATGGAGAAATACAGAAGAAGCTGGTTCAGATTAAAGAAAGCATCGGTTGGGTAACCGGAGTGTACAGCTTCGATAACCAATCGTTGGGAGATATAATGACCACATTCGAAAAGTGGTATGATATCGATGTCCATTATGAAGTTCCGGCTTTACAGCAAATTACATACAGTGGTAATATAAAACGCTATAATACGATCAATGTATTTCTTGAGGCGTTAGAACTGACCGGTGATTTGGGATATAAAATAGAAGGTAAAAATATTTGGATATATAATAAGAAATAAATCCAAGGGATAATAATTAAGTATAAGCAGATCATTTTTATGAAAAGAGAACGATTGTTTTTAGTGGTTATCGTCACACTCTTTTGCACGGTCAGTTCATGGGCGATTCCCCCTGATGACCGGACGGTGACATTGAAGTTGAATAATGTTTCTGTAGAAACATTTTTGAACGCGTTGAAAGCCCAAACCGGAGTGGATATGCTCTATAATTCTCAGATTTTCGATGGAATCTCGAGAGTATCCGTATCTGTCAATAATGAAAAATGGGAGACGGTTCTGAAGAATGTGCTCACTTCACGGGGGTTGAAATATACCATTACCAACGGAATAGTTGTTATTCGTCCGCAACAGGCAGACAAGCAAATTACGGTTCGGATAATCGACGAAGAGGGAAAACCTTTGCCGGGAGCAACTATTTTAATAGAACGGCAAGGAGGTCAAAACCAATATGCGATGGCAAACGATAATGGATTAGCGACTTTTATTTCTACTGAAAAAGACAAATCCATTACGGCCTCATTCATCGGATATGAAAAATTAGCGATGAAAGTGTCACCTAAAAAAAACGATTATTTATTTCGGTTGCAATCCGACAATGTATTAAAAGAGGTTGTTGTAACCGGTATCTTTAATAAACCGAAAGTCAGTTTTACCGGCGCCGCAACGATTATAAGCCAAAAAGAATTGAATATGGCGGGGAATCGGTCGCTATTGAAATCCTTATCCAATATTGATCCGTCTTTCGACATACAGGAGAATAATCAATATGGCTCTGACCCGAATAAGAAACTAAGTATTGAGATCAGGGGTAAGTCGAGTTTGTCACCGAATGTTCAAAATATCAATAATTTGCAAGATGATGTTCGGAATGAATATAATTTGCCGCTGTTTATTTTAGACGGATTTGAGGTTACTTCCGAACGTGTGATGGATATGAATCAAGCAGATGTAGAATCGGTCGTTATTCTGAAAGATGCGAGTGCTACCGCTATTTATGGTTCGAGAGGAGCTAACGGAGTGGTCGTAATTACGTCCATTAAACCCAAAATGGGTAAAGTAAGGGTCAGTTATAATGTCGGGCTTAACCTCGAGATACCTGATTTGTCGAGCTATAACCTGATGAATTCATTCGAGAAGTTGGAAACGGAAAAAGCGGCAGGTTTGTATACCAGCGACAATTTATCGCAACAAATGCAACTGGATGCGATCTATAATCAAAACTTTAAAGCGGCGCAAGAGGGCGTAAATACGGATTGGATACGCAAACCTCTGCGCTACGGATTGGGCCAATATCACCGGCTGACGCTCGGGGGAGGCACCAGTGATTTCCGGTATAATTTGAATTTTTCATACAATCAGATTAAAGGAGCGATGAAAGGTTCCCAACGCGACAATATGAATGGAGGAATACAGATTTCTTATTTATTAAAAAAGATTCGTTTTACCAACGATTTAACAGTCGGCCTCAACGATGCGAGTGAAAGCATGTACGGAGACTTTTCTGAGTATATTAGGTTGAACCCTTATTGGAAACCGTATGATGAAAATGGCAAAGCGATTTACTCTTATTCTTTTCCCCGTTTTAATCATCCTATTTATAATCCCTTGTATGACGCAGAGCAAACAAGTTTTACGAACACTGAATATTTGAATGTTCGCAATACAACGAATATGAGTATCGATTTATACTCGGGGCTTCGTGCGGATGTCAGTCTGGGCCTTACCCAACAACGCAGTACCTATAATGTGTTTCATTCGCCGAAATCATATATCGGAGCAACTCTAAACGGCTGGTATTCGCGTACGAATGCGAAGATGAATTCCTATCAGTTGGCATCGACCCTTAGTTGGGCCAAGGTATGGGGCAAACACTCGGTGTATGCCGGATTTAATTGGCAATTAATAGAAACAAAGAAAGAAGATATGTAGGTACACGTCACCGGATTCTTGAACGATTATATGAATGATATATCCAATGGCACCTCCTACTATGGCGAAAAGCCGAAGTCGGGCGAGTCAACCATCCGAAGTACCGGATTTACATCGACTATTAACTATAATTATGACAACCGGTATTTCTTCGATACTTCCTATCGATTGGACGGAGCTTCTTCCTTTGGAGCTCAAAGTCGATGGGCTCCTTTTTGGTCTGTCGGGGTCGGATGGGAGTTTGCCCGGGAAAAGTGGCTCAAGTCGGTCTTTCCTTTCTTGTCCTCCGGTAAATTCCGCTATTCCTATGGTGTTACCAGTACGCTCAATTTTGCTCCTTACGAGGCCTATATGACCTATAGTTATTATAATGAACAATACAACGGACTCATTGGCGCGTCTATCATAGGATATGGAAATCCCAAATTGGGATGGCAGGATACCCGGCAACATAATTATGGTGTGGATATGGGCTTTTTTAATAATCGGATTACTCTCTCGGCCAACTATTATCAAAAAATTACATCCAATTTATTGACCGATGCGTATCTTCCCATATCACACGGTTACACCAGTTATAAAGAAACCCTGGGAGCTTTGGAAAATACAGGACATGATATTACGGTAGGTTTTAATATTCTCCGAATTCCGGAAAAAGATATTACCTGGTCGGTGCGTGTAAGTACCTATTCCAATAAAAATATCATCTTAGAGCTATCGGATGCAATCAAAAAGATTATGAGTGACAGCGAAAAGGAGAATTACACAAACAGTGTATTATATATGTATAAGGAGGGTTATTCCTTGGATGAAATCTATGTGATTCCTTCGGTCGGCATCGATCCGGAATCGGGAAACCGGCTATATCTGAACGAAGACGGTAGCATCGTTACAACGAGCAGTTATGTAAAAAAAATAGCGGTGGGTAATTCGCAACCGAAATATAACGGACGTCTGGGAACCAATTTCCGATGGAAAGGATTGCTTATTGATCTGGGTTTCGGTTATCGGTTGGGAGGAAAAAAACTCAATAACACCTTATTAACAAAGGTGGAAAACGCGGATATCAAGTGGAATCAAGACAAAAGAGTTATGCAGTTGCGCTGGAGACAGCCCGGAGATGTGGCTGCATATAAAAATCTGGCCAGTACCGAACCTACTTATCCGAACAATCTTTTTGTGTTTACGGAAAATACATTTACGTTCAATAGCGTAAATGTGACCTACGATTTACCGATCTCCTGGATAAAGCATTTTCGGATGGAACGTTTATCGCTGACTGCTTCGATTACCGATCTATTCTATATTTCCAATATAGAACAGGAACGGGGAACGAACTATCCTTATACAATCAAGCCGACATTTTCATGCTCATGCACATTCTAACGAATCAACAAAAAGAAAAAACAATGAAAAGGAAAATAGTAACGATCGCGATATGCATACTGTTCGTTGTTGTAAACAGTTCGTGCGACGACTGGTTGACTGTCCAACCCAAGAATATGACCACTAAAGAAAAAATGTTTGAAAGCGAAGGTGGATTCGAAATGGCTTTAGTGGGCCTTTATGTAACCCTACAAGGAATTTACACGCCGGGGTTTATCATGATGGGAGGTAAGGGAATAGAAACAATGACCCACAATTATGCGGAGTCTCTTTCTTCTACGACGACTTATACCTACCAGTTGTATAGTCATAACTATACCGACGCAGAGGTGGATAAGGAGTTTAGTTATTTGTTTCAGCATTATTATAGAATAATTGCCAATGCCAATGCATTGTTGGATGGACTCGAGCAACAGGACAATGTATTGAGCGCCGATAAAGCGGCGTTGATCGAAGGAGAAGCGCTGGCGATCCGTGCATTTTGTCATTTCGAATTGCTCCGTTTGTGGGGGCCGGTACCGACCCGGGTAGATGCCCAAAAAAAATATTTGCCCTATGTGAAAATTTTATCGACATCTAATTATGAGTATGTAACGTATGAAGAGTATGTCGAACTGCTTTTCTCCGACTTTAACCGGGCCGAAGAGCTTCTCGATTCTTCCGATCCGATCAAGAACTATTCGAACTCCGACTTAAACAGCAGTTATAATTCTATCAAAGGATATTCCGAAACATTTTGGTATTACCGTCAAAAGAGATTCAACTTATATGGAGTAAAAGCTTTATTGGCTCGCCTCTATTTATGGACGGGTAATAAAACGAAAGCCTATAATTATGCAAAAGAAGTGTTGGAGGCAAAGAATCCCACGGGAGAAGCTAAATTTACGTTAGGTTCTCAAGCCAATATTAATAAATCGGATTACACGTTCTTTTCCGAGCACTTAATCGGAATGTATCTGTATGAATTTGAAGATAAAAACGGCAATTTTAAAGGGGAGAATGCCTTTCTGGTAAATACACGCGACGTAATTACCGATAAACTCTATGCAAATGAAACGGATTTGCGTTTAAAGTTATTTGCTCTCAGTTCTTCCTCTACCTTCGGCTCGGTTTATGGGACCCAGAAATTTAGTAAATTTAAAAGCTCCGATAATACCGATAAATCGGTTCCCTTAGTCCGTTTGTCCGAAATGTATTTAATATTAATTGAAACTGCCCCCCTTGCTGAGGCCAATAGTTATTATCAGGCTTTTCGATCTGCACGGGAAACCTCTAACATACCCTTAACCGAAGATACCCGCCTGGAAGAAATGGTGAAGGAATATGTGAGGGAGTTTTTTTCCGAAGGACAGAGCTTTTTCGCTCATAAGCGATTGAACAGGACAACGCTATTTCTTTCCGGAGCGACGATCGAAGAAAATGAATATATTTTACCGATTCCCTCGGTCGAGTTGGGATTTTATTAATTGAAAAAGATATGAAGAAGTTTTTTTACACGATAATGTATGCTGTCATAGTATTGGCTTCTTGTGAGCAAGTTGAGCTAAAGCCCTATGAAGGCGATCCCTATGTGGGCTTTTATGATCCCCGGGGATTTTATATGAAACAACTGCAAAGTGCAGAAACCAATTTCGTTTATATGGATGAGTCTATTGTACGGGATACCGTCTGGTTCAAGATTGTTGCGAAAGCCAGTATACCTCCGGCGGATTATCATGTTAAAATAAGGGCTTATAAAAACGAAATATCCTATTTAACCAATTTGAAAGAAGCAGAACCGGGAATTCATTATGTTCCCTTTGACAGTAAAGAGATGGAAGACTTTTTGATTTTGAAGAAGGGTCATTTGTATGATTCCATACCGGTTATCTTATTGCGTGATCCTTCGTTGAAAGAGGAAGGGCGCCGGCTTACACTTCGCATCACGGATTCGGAAGACCTGAAGGCCTCCGACCGGTTGGCTGATGACGACCAATCGCATACTTTTGTGGTTGTTTATATGGCTGATTGTTTCTTGGAGCCTGCGAATTGGAAATATTCCAGTTTGGGTTTAGGAAAGTATGGCCCCGTTAAGCACCAATTCATGGTCGAACAATCCGGTGAACGATGGGACAATAATTTTATCTCTACGTTAGATCGCTATGATAAGACCTATTATGCATTCAAATTCCGGAATGCGTTGGTATTGGAAAATCAAAAACGGGCTGCCCAGGGATTGCCGAAACTGAAAGAAAAGGATGGTACGGATGTCGAATTCTCATAGATTACAAAAATGTATTGCTCTAAAAAAAGAAAACTGATGAAGATAATCAAATATTATTTTGCGCTCGTAATGCTCTGCTTGCTCTCAGCTTGCATCGATAGCCGGGATGATATCTATAATGAATTGCCCGACATTGAAATCGCAAACTTGGAAAGTGTCCCTTCCGAAGTCCTTTACAATGAAGTTCTTTACATAGACCCAACGGTTAAGTACGGTGACTCGCAAGATAAAGAAGCGTTCGACTTTCTCTGGTATAAGGGAGTCGGCTCGTCCCTCAAACTGCTGTCGGAAGAACCGGTGCTGGAGCAAAAAATGGATAGTTTGGGGACTTGGAATATCTATCTTAAAATAATCCATAAGACGACTCAACTGTCCTCGCTTGCCACCCTGTTTGTTAAAGTAAATAGCCAAACCGAACGCGGGTGGTATGTGCTGAAAGAAAATGCGGAAGGAAATACCGATCTGGACTTCTTTAAAACGGCTGAAGATGGAAAGATTACTCCGGATGCAATGGCCGATTTGATTGGAAGAGAGAATGCTTTGAAAGGAGTTCCCAAAGGGATTATGTTTACCAATAATTTTCGCTGGAAAAGTCCGGGAAGTACTTCTTTCACCACTTATATTAATACGCTTATCCCGTTTTCTGAGAAAGAAGTGGGGGCGTTAAGGATAAATGACAGTAAACTGATGGAAACGACAGACAATTTGTTTTTCGAGAAATCGGTCGATGCCTCGTATGGCTTTTCGGGGGGAATCGGAGCCCCTCAACAGGCGCTACTGCTTAATAACGGTAACGCTCATTTGATGCAAGCAGGTATGCAAGCTTTCCTTCCCGCCGTTTTTGGGGACTATTCCTTATCTCCTCATTTCACTTTATCGAACGCTTACGGGTCCTATATACTCGGATTCGATGAATTAAGTGAATCTTTCATTTATGTGAAATTATTGAGTGCATCGATATTTCCTTTCCCTCAAAAACAATTGGAGAATAGTCGCCTTTCGATTAGTTCGAACAATATGAAAGGACGTATTTCCTTTTTAGAAAATACCGACGGAAGCTTGAATCCTCAAAATACGTCGTATGCGCAACGTGCTTACGCTATTTTTCATGAAAACAGCCGGAATGATCGAAGCTTGTTGCTGGGACTGGATTTGGCGCAAATTGACGCTGGGCAAACAACCTACGGAAGCGCTCAGTTTAATCCGATTATGACAGCCGATACATTAAACTATCGTGTCTACCCGGAGATAGAAAAATCCGAAATCTTTACATTGCATAAGAATTATCCGATTTTATATTTTGCTTATGGAAATAAAATCGGTTCTTATTCTATTGAAATGATTGAACAGAATAGATATAAAAAAGAAATACTGGCGTATCCTTCGGAGGAAAAAATTTCCTATATGCACTTTATCGAATGCATGTTTGACACCAATTCCTTTAGTTACCTCGTTGTTGCTACATATACGGCGGACGGGAATTATAAAATATACCGTTATAAAATAGCCGGGAATGATGTTACACAAGTCGGCAGCCCGTTAACTGGACGTGGAAAGGTGAAAACAATAAGATACATAGCCCCTTCCTCTTCCATCATGTTTTACTTATATAGATATTATTAGCAAATGCAATTTACCATATCATTAAAAAAAGAATTTAGTATGAAAAAAATGTTTTTTATTATTTGTATTGTATTGGGTGTTACCTCGATAAATGCGCAGGAAGCATTTACTTTGTCAATCAAGGTAAACGATATCCAACCGGGTTATAAGGCTTTCCTATTGTATAAAAGTATTGAAAAGGATATCAGCGTACGCGTAGACTCAGTCGATTGTATCGATGGAAGGTTCGAGTTTGAAGGTGTCACAAAATATCCTCAAATAGCTTATATGTATGTTGTTCCGGGAAATGCCGATTTTATGGAGACCATCAATTATAGTCCCGGCACGCGTATTTATTTGCAAGAAGGGCATATTTACGCTACCGCCGATAAAGATATAAGAACGAACCTGAAAGTCGGAGGAACACGTTTAAACGACGAATTACAATCCTATAATAACATCGTCAATGTTTTTACCGAAAAATATAAAAAGTTAAACGAACAGGGACGAATCGCTGTTCAGCAAGGGGATACCGTTACTCAAAGACGAATCGGTGAAATTTCTAAAGAAATAGCTCAAGAAAAAGACAGTGCGGAATTGGCTTATTTTATAAATAATCTGGATTCTGAAATAGCCCTTGAATGGCTCAAGAGTAAATATAACGTCGTTCAAGAAAAAACAGAAGCGCAAAAAATGCTGGATAAAATGAGCGAGCGTATTAAGAACTCGAGATCCGGAAAGGCTTATCAAGCATTGTTGGATTCTACGCAAGGGGTAGAAGAAGGGGCTTTGGCGCCCGTTTTTACCGCACAAAATTTAGAAGGAGACAGTATTTCGTTGGATGCGTTCAGAGGAAAGTATGTGTTACTCGACTTTTGGGCTTCATGGTGCGGACCGTGCCGGCGTGAAAATCCTAACTTGGTAAAAATGTTCGACAAATATAAAACAAAGGATTTCGTCATTGTCGGATTTTCAATGGATGACTCCAAGAATGCATGGCAAAACGCAGTCAGTAAAGATGGATTGCCTTGGGTGCAATTGTCTGATTTGGCCGGCAACGATAGTCCGATTGCCTATCTTTATGGAATTAGTTTCATCCCTTCTAATTTTTTAATCGATCCGTCCGGTAAAATTCTTGCCCTGAACTTGCGCGGGAAAGAACTGGAAGAAAAGTTGGCCGAAATATTAACGAACTGATTCATATCCGGAGATGCTTATAAACAAGTATTACAAGTTGCTTTTTCTGTATGTGTTTGTTTTCTTTTGTATTTTGCAGACGAGTACTGCGCAAGAAGCAACACCTGTCGTATTTGAAGATTATAGTCATTTGGCAGAAGATATTCTCCGTCTTTTAAAACAAGACGGAAGAATATCTTCCTTTACCGGCATGTCCGAATTGAAAAATAAAACGAAGGATGTCGAAGAAAGCAAGAGGGTGCCGGTAAAGATACAAAAAGGTAAAAAACGATCGTTGCATGCGGCAAAGATGATTCATAAAACAAAGAAGGGTGTATTGATGGTCTGTAAATATATTCCCGCTTTGCAACGTAACGAGAGAGTTGCTATCGGAGCAACCGCGATCGTTCTTTCCGAAGACGGAGTGTGTGCCACAAATTGTCATGTTCTTCAACAATTAATCGATAAAAACTATTCTTTGACTCCGGCGGATAGTATTGTATTTGTAGCTACGTCCGAAGGGGAAGTCTTTCCTATCGTTTCCATCCTTACCTATAATAAAACGGCCGATTTGGCGTTGTTTCAGATAGATTGCGGGAATAAACCATTAACCCCTGTTCCTCTTGGAAAAGATCTCGCTGTGGGAGAAACGGTCCATGCATTGACTCATCTGGAAGGCTTTCCCTTTTTTTATTCCAAAGGAGTTGTGGCTCGTAATGTGACTACAAATCGGCAAGATCCGTTTACAAATAAGACGGAGATTACGGCCGATTTCGCAAAAGGATCGAGCGGAGGCCCCATTTTGGATGATTCCGGCAATTTAATATCTATGGTATCCTCCACTCAATCTATTTATTACACCGATCGTCCGCAAATGGATTTACAGATGGTCGTAAAAACCACCATTCCGGTTTCTTCTCTTCAAAGATTGATAAAAATAGTCCATTGAAAGAAAAGCCGAAGGAAGGGAGATAGGGCGATAAACCGACTGTCGCTCGTAGCGATGCCCTTGGTGGCGGTAAATTAAAAATAGAATTGTAATCCGATGGTCGCCTGGTGGGCTTTCGGTCCTTTGCCTTCCCTGAAAAGGCTCAAGGGAGTATAGGATACGAACACACCGAAGTCGTTTATGCCTGCCTGCGCCATCACATCGAAAGTGACGGGACGGATATTCAGGTCGCCGGGTAATTTGGTCTTTTGTTTTTTGCCGTTCTGGTCGTTTTGCCAAATCTTCGATGATGAAGCGGTCTTCACTTTGCCCACAATACCGGCATTCAAGAAAAGATGCGATCCGCGGCCGATATTCCAGTTCGTTTCAATCAAAAGAGGAAAGGTAAGATAGGTATAATGCAGGCGCGATTTGTTGTACTCCGTTCCGGGGGCGGTAGTCGTGACAACCGACGTGTAATCCTGCACTTCGATGGCTTTGTTGCTTTGCAGATGAACGGAGTTGAACTGTATTCCCATGCCGGTTATGCCGATGAAAGGACTGTTTCCCAATCGTCCCGATGCTTCTATCAGGTTAAGATTGAATTGCAGCGAGCGGCTGTTATTGAGTATCGATGCCAATTCTCCGCCGGGTAAATCCACGAATCCCACTCCGAAGCCGTCCCAATGTGCACGGCTTTCGCGGCGTTTGCTTTTGGGCTTGAAAATGTCGGGGATGGAAATGTCGAAAGAACTTTCGTAACGTCGCTCGATGCTTTTATTTTCGGTGAAAATACCTTCGTAAATCTTATGGCTTTGCAGCGTGTCGCCTTGAGCGTTGAGTTGATAGACGGAAACGTTCATCTCGTCGCCGGAATCGTCTATGACCACTTTGCGATTGTTATACTGAAAAGTCGTGTCGGCCGGAACGAGCGGCGAAGCGCTCAGGAACAAAACCGGCAAAAGGAAAGCGATGAGGCATGTAATTTTTTTCATTGTTTGAATGTGTTTACTGATTGAACTGTATATCTGCTAAATAGTTATTCTGGAAAATTATTTTCTTTTGATGAACAGCCGGTTGATAAGCGCTTCCGATTCGGGGCCGCCCTCCATATAGATGAGGGTGGCGGTGCCGTCTCCGGCCATTTTAAAGAGAATGTACCGGTGGATGCGGTCTTCCTTGGCCGGCAGTTGGTAATATCCCGATGAAATGATGCCGTTGCTGATGACCTCCTTTATTTCGCGCGCCTGTTTTTTATCGGCTTGCAGGCAATGTTGGATATCGTTAAGAATGGCTTTGTCATATTCGATGGTGATGCTCCGGTATTTATCCAGCCGGTAGTCGTGTAGCGCTTCGCCGGAAAGGACCACCATCGTGGCGCCTTTTTGCTTGCCGTATTTTTCGAACACCGATTGTATCTTCAATCCTTCCTGCGCCTGGGCCGCAAAAACGGTGAGCGTCAGGAGGACTGTTATAAAAGTAAGCGTGAATGTCGTTGTTTTCATCTTGATGCCTTATTCTGTCATGAACTGTAATTGTTCCGTAATGATATTGTTTTCCGTCTGCACTTTGTCGAAAGACAATTCGGCGTACCGTTGTACCACTGCCGGGTCGGTAATGCGTTGGCCGTCGACCCATACATAGCTGCCGGCTTCGGATGAGTATCCTTTTCCGGGTTGTAAGACGAGCAGCAGGGCGATGAGGGCGCATACCGCCGCGGCAACCGTAACGATTGTTTTCAGCCGGAAAGTCCGCCGAACGGGGAGCGCCTCTTCGCGTTGAATCTCCTTCAATACCTTTAATGCCGTGGATTCATCTTCCAGAAAACGGAAAATCGCGGCCGTTTCATGCCATTCTTCCGGAAGATTTTCCTGAGCGAAAAAACGGCGGAGCGTTTTTTCTTCCTCCGTGGTCGTAACCCCTTGGAAGTAACGGTCGAGTAAGCGGTGGATGTCGGTGGTCATAGTTCTGTTTTTTTATGTCGATAATACAGCAGGTAAAGCTCGCGTAACTGTTTGCGTGCCCGGGAGAGGTTATTGCGTACGGCTTCCACGGCGATGCCCGTCATTCCGGCAATTTCCGCCGTTTCGTATTCTTCCAGATCCTTCAGGCGCAGGATGCGTTGTTGCAAGGGCGGCAGCAGGCCGATAATATGTCGCAGGGCATCCGCATCGTCTTTTTGTTCCAGAAGAATGTCGGGCGATTGGCTTTCGCTTTCTCTTTCCAGCAAAGCCGTTTCGTCCGATGACGGCCGCCGGGTACGTACTTTATCGATGCTCAGATTCTTTACCATTGTAGTGCTGTAAGCTTCTAAATTTTCATATCGATACTCTCCGAACTCAATGCGGCGATGCCATATTTTCAAGCACACCTCCTGCACCACGTCCTCGGCATCCTCCTTGTTTCCGGTGATGCGCCGGGCAATGGCGAGCATCGAAGGCCGCAGCGCGACCACTACTCGTTTGTATTCGGTAATATCCATACTCATTTAATCCGACGATGAAGACAGGGAAAACGTATCATCGGAGAGAGAAAAAATAATGCGCTGATGAGTTGATGACCGGCGACCGGCGACTGGTGACCGACGACTGGAGACTGGCGACCGGAGACCGGAGACCGGCGATCTGGCTCATGCCTTTCCGGTAGGCGTAAAGGCGTCGTGAAAGAAAATCAGCGCGCGGCTATCTTTCCGCGCCAGGTCGAGAAAGCGTTTCTTTTCATCGTAAGCCAATGCGGCATGATTGTCGAAAGCCGACAACCAACTCAACGACCGGTTCAGCGAGGTCGGCACCACATCGCCCGGAAAAGCCAGTTTCTCCGTTTCCGTTTCGAAAAAGACCGCGATCTGTCCGGGAGTGTGGCCGTCATAAAGTTTTAGATCAAAAGAAGGAAAAAGTTCCGTATCCTCTTCGACGAAATGTAATTGTCCCGATTCGTACACCGGCTCGATATTATCGGCGAAGAAAGCGCCCGCCTCGAAAGGGGAGGGGTTCCGGTAATTGTCCCATTGTTTGCGGCTCACCCAATAGGTGGCGTTCGGAAAAGCGGGCACCGTTTCGTACGCTTCGTCGAAGACCGTTCCGCCGCCGCAATGGTCGAAATGCAAATGAGTGAAAATGACATCCGTCACTTCGTGCGGCGCATATCCGATGTGGCGTATTTCCTCGCGGATGTCTTTCATCTTGTGCAACCCGTAATATTTTAGTTTGGGAAAATGCTTATCCCCCGCGCCGGAGTCCACTAATATTTTCCTGTTTTCCGTTTCAATGAAAACGCAACGCATCGACAGCACGCACATGTTCTTTTCGTCGCACGGATATTTCGCCGACCAGTATCTTTTGGGCACGGGACCGAACATCACGCCGCCGTCGGCAAGAAAATATCCGGTCTCTAGAATGTGATAGTTGAGCATAAATTCGTATTTTTGCACAAATTTACAAATTTACCGTTTATATCCTGCAAATCGATGCGGATTTCCTGCCGGTATTCGGGCAAGGATACATTTTACGAGAGCAATAGGAGAAAAATGTTTATAGCACGTCAGAAAAAGCAAGAGAATATTGCCGAATATCTTTTATATATGTGGCAACTGGAGGATATATTACGCTCTTGCCGTTTAGATATCCATCTGGTAGAGCAGGCGTTGATCGCTCCTGCGGGCTATTCGGAGGAACAGAAAAAAGAAGTGCGGGAATGGTATGAAGGACTCCTGCTGATGATGAAGTCCGAAGGGATTCAACAGCAGGGGCATTTGCAGATTAACAAGAATCTGCTGCTCGACCTGACGGATTTGCACCGGTCTTTATTAAAAGATGCCCGCGAATCGCAGTATATCGAAGCCTTTTATAAGGCGTTGCCGGCTATCGTAGAGTTCCGTTCCAAATCAGGGCATCAGGATGTCAGCGAGTTGGAAGCCTGTTTTACGGCGTTGTATGGCTATCTGTTATTGAAATTACAAAAGAAAGAGATTTCGAAAGAAACGGAAACCGCGACAAAACAAATTTCTCACCTGCTCGCTTTGTTATCGCAGAAATATAAAATACGGGATCTCGAGCCGGAATGATAAACAAATTTTTTAACGGATATTGGTATGGCTATTTTTACAGGAACGGTTAAAATATTAGGGGGAACCGAAACGGTTACACAAAAGAAGGAGTTTTACTACGGTTTGATACAGAAAAATGTACTGGTCACCGGGGCAAACGGGCAATTGGGAAGCGAGTTGAAGGCGTTAACCAAACGGATGAATGTGCCCTTCCGTTTCATTTTTTCGGATATCGATACGCTGGATATTCTGAATGAAGGGCAAGTGATCGATTTCGTGCTGCAACATGGCGTGGAATATGTGATTAATTGTGCGGCGTATACGGCGGTGGAAAAAGCCGAAACCGACCCGGATAAAGCGTATGAAATAAACTGTACGGGTGTGGAGAATCTGGCAAAGGCGGCTAAACGCCATCCTCTCCGCATCATTCATATTTCTACCGATTATGTCTTCGACGGCCTGGCCGCGATGCCTTACAAGGAAACGGATCATCCGCAGCCTTTGTCGGTATATGGCAGAACCAAGTTGGCCGGGGAGAATATCTTGAAGCAAACGACTCCCGATTGGATCACATTGCGTACCTCCTGGCTTTATTCGGAATACGGCTCGAACTTTGTGAAAACGATGCTCCGGTTGATGAACGAACGTGACGAGTTACAGGTCGTCGATGATCAGCGGGGAACCCCCACTTATGCAGGCGATTTGGCGGAGATGATCGTGCATGTCTTGCAGTTCTCCGAAGAGAAGGAATGGAAGCCGGGGTTATATCATTTCTCCAATAGCGGAGAAACCACGTGGTATGGCTTTGCCGCGAAAATAAAAGAATTATCCGGCAACACCTCTTGCGTAATCCATCCCGTTACCACCGCCGAATATAAAACCGAGGCCTCTCGTCCCGCTTACAGCGTGTTGGATAAGTCGAAGATAAAATCGGCTTTTCAGGTTGTTATTCCGCAATGGGAAGATTCTTTGGCGAGGTGCTTGAAAAATTTGGCAAATCAGCCTGAATAAATCTGTTTTAGGAGATGACAAGAGTAATAAAACAGAATAAGTTCGTATACTATATTCGGGGTTTCTCATCGCCGTTTTTCAGGTCGGATGCCGAAACGTTGATCCGCCGCCTCGAAAAGAAAATGACGGCGGAGGACAAAAAGGAGATCGATTCGAGGCTGAATTATTACAATAAACTCACCGGCAAAGAGCCTTTCGAATTTTCAGGCAACAGGATAAAGGATTTGAGGCATCCCGTAAGTCCCAAAGCCTATTATTTCGATACGTATCAATATGCGAAGCATTTTCACCACGACCTGTTCATCAATTATGAATTTGGTGACGTTGCGTATATTCCCGCAGTGCCGAGTATTGTCAAGAGCAGGCCGGTTGAGGGCGATAACCGGAACAGTGTATTGCTGAAATTGGACAAAGCGCGGCATTTTGTTTTTGTCGAGGGCGATAAACCGTTACATGAAAAGAAAGACCGGTTGATCGGACGGGGAGCTATTTCCCAAGAGCATCGCATTCGGTTTTTCGAACGCTATTATTCCCATCCGATGTGCGATTTGGGTAAAATAAACGATAACGGCCAACACAAAGAATGGCTTAAACCGAAGATCCCGATTAAGGATCATCTGGATTACAAATTTATTCTGAGCCTTCAGGGCTACGATGTCGCGACCAACCTGAAATGGGTGATGTCTTCCAATTCGCTGGCAGTATTGCCGAAGCCGACCATCGAAACGTGGTTTATGGAAGGGACATTAAAGGGGGGAGAGCATTATGTGGAAATAGCCGATGATTATTCCGATCTCGAAGAGGTGTTGGAATATTATATTTCTCATCCCAAAGAAGCGAAGGAAATAACCGAAAATGCACATCGTTTTGTCGCGCAATTCCGTCATAAGGAGAAAGAAGATTTATTATCGTTATTCGTTCTCCGGAAATACTTCGCTTCGCAAACGTAATACAAGATTATTTATTCAATAAAGAAATCAGAAGCAGCTTATCCTGTTTTTTATATATGACATTAAAAGAAGAAATACAACGCAGGCGAACGTTCGCCATTATCAGCCATCCCGATGCGGGAAAAACGACCCTGACGGAAAAATTATTGCTCTTTGGAGGCGCTATTCACGTCGCGGGAGCCGTTAAATCGAATAAAATAAAGAAAACGGCGACCTCTGACTGGATGGAGATTGAAAAGCAACGCGGAATATCGGTTGCAACCTCCGTTATGGGGTTCGATTACGAAGAGTATAAAATAAACATTCTTGATACGCCGGGTCACCAGGATTTTGCGGAGGATACGTATCGTACGCTCACGGCGGTCGATAGTGTGATTATTGTCGTCGACATTGCAAAGGGTGTGGAAACGCAGACGCGCAAACTGATGGAGGTGTGCCGCATGCGGAAAACACCGGTGATGATCTTCGTGAATAAGTTAGACCGTGAGGGAAAAGATCCGTTCGATATATTGGATGAACTGGAAAGCGAATTACAGATTGCCGTACGTCCGCTGTCGTTTCCTATCGATATGGGGGAGCGTTTTAAGGGCGTGTATAACTTATATCGTAACGGTCTCGACTTGTATCAGCCGGGAAGGCAAACGGTCACGAAGTCGGTATCGGTCGATATTCAGTCGCCGGAGCTGGAAAAACATATCGGAGAGAGTTTATCCGCAAAATTGCGTGGTGATGTCGAATTGATTACCGAAGTCTATCCTCCGTTCGACAGGCAGGAATACCTCGATGCCAGACTAGCGCCTGTTTTCTTCGGTTCGGCATTGAATAATTTCGGCGTGAAGGAATTGCTCGATTGTTTTGTGGAAATTGCTCCTTCGCCCCGTCCCGTACAGGCGGAAGAACGCATCATAGACCCGTACGAACAGCCTTTTTCGGGATTTGTGTTTAAGATTCACGCCAATATGGATCCGAATCATCGGTCGTGTATTGCCTTTGTGAAGATTTGTTCGGGGAAGTTCGAACGGAATGTGAATTATAAACATATCCGGATGAACCGCATGATGAAGTTCTCTTCTCCGACGGCTTTTATGGCGCAGAAAAAAGAAGTGCTGGACGAAGCTTTTGCCGGTGATATTGTGGGTTTGCCCGATAATGGAAACTTCAAGATCGGCGACACGCTTACATCGGGCGAAGAAATTCATTTCAAAGGCTTACCGAGCTTTTCACCCGAAATGTTCAAGTATATCGAGAATGCCGATCCGATGAAGGCCAAACAATTGCAAAAAGGTGTCGAACAATTGATGGACGAAGGGGTTGCGCAGTTATTTACCAATCAGTTCAGCGGACGGAAAATTATCGGAACCGTCGGCCAATTGCAATTCGAAGTCATCCAATACCGTCTCTTGCATGAGTATGGCGCCCTATGCCGTTGGGAGCCGATACATCTTTATAAAGCCTGTTGGATTGAGAGCGATGATGCCGCCCAACTGGCCGATTTCAAGAAACGAAAGTATCAGTATATGGCTTATGACAAGCAGGGGAGGGATGTTTTTCTTGCCGAATCGAATTATATATTGATGATGGCGCAGCAAGATTTTAAAAATATTCGTTTCCATTTCAGTTCCGAATATTGAGTTTCTCACCCGCCTAACGGTTTTATGCCGTTTGGCGGGTAAAAAGCTGGTGGAATTCCTTTATCCTGTAAAACCACTATAAAGGAAGCGTTGGCAACATTGCTATTTTACCTTTCGTCTTTATTCTAATGTTAAATATCAAGAATGTTAGTTCTAATATCAAAAAGTGTAGTCTTTACTTGCGGAAGTTCCCATACTTTTGCAAAGTTAAATCAGAAAACCGGGAAAAATTGTTGAAACAACTTGAGTAATTAATGAAGTTTATTTCATCACGAATACCGACTTTCATTTTTAAAGATGTTTTTGATAAGGTATTTTTATTGCCATTAAAAGAATGATTCAAAAAACGGACATAATACTATCTCACCCCCATTCGTTGACCCGGTTAACGAAAGTTAAAATAACGGGGGGGGGGGTATTTTACATCCTTTAACATAGTATTTCTCCGTAATTCTTTTATTGTCCTCTTGCTGCAAGTTTCCAATTGCAGGTTTTTTCCAACTTATTTTTTAATCAACCATCTATATTTCTTATTTTTAAATAGAAATAACGACGTGTGGCAGCGATTATCCCTGAATTCCATGATAACTGTCGCTGTACTTCTTTTGTCATCCCTGAATTCAGGAGAGACTATGGCTGCGCTTCTTTCATGTTCCTTAAACTTTAAAGGCATTAACGCCGGACGGCAAACATTATCCCGGAACTTTGGGAAAACAGTTGTCGCACGTCTTTTGTGCCTCTGGAATTGCTGTCTCATAAACGCCAATCGACAACGATTATTTTGGAATCCATGGATGACTATCGCCGGACATCGAAGAGATACATTTATTCACATTACAAACGAAAAACATTTACAGAATTAAAAGAGAATGTCATGTTAAAGATTTCACTTACAAAATTATCGACAAAGGCACTGGGCGATTTCGCCGTGCGCGTGCTTTTATTATTGAAAGCATTGGTTGAAACTATCCTGAAAGACCATCCTTTATTAGCTGATCTGGAAGAAAAAAATGCCATTTATCAACAAGTGGTGGTGAAAAAAGTGTATAGCGGCCTGGGTGATGACGTGGAAACGCTCGATTTGAAGCGGGATAATGCTTACCGTGGATTCAGGCGGTTACTGAAAGGTTTCCTGCGGTTCGGATCGTCCAAGAGCGACGATGCCCGTGCCTTACTGGAAGTATTGGATGAAGTGGGCGATATGGAAGGTCGGAAATATGCCGATCAGAACACGATGATGCGCAAACTGGCGGAGAAATTGTCGATGGAAGAAAATCTGGCACGCATTACCCGGTTGGGGCTGACGGATGAACTGGCCGCCATGAAAACAGCACAGGATAATTTTGAAACGCTGGCGGGAACACAGACCGGTGAAAATACGCAGTTGCGTCAAAGCGGATCGGCCACTATATTACGGAAAGAATTACAGGAATCGCTGTATAATATTCTGGCGTTGGTATCGGCCATGCGCAACCAAGCGGAATGGAAGGGCCTGTATGATCAATTGCAACAGTTGATCAAAGAATTCAAGACCCGCTCGGATGAAGACAAGGAAGAAAAACCGGGGGCGTAAGGGCGAACTCGCCTGTTCACGCATTGGTATAAACCATTTTAAATAAATGTGGAGAATTTAATTAATTATAAATCGATAAGAAATGAAAAAGATTATTGTTTCAATTATGTTTGTACTTTTTTCCTTGTGGTTGTTATCGTCCTGTGGTGATGATAAATCTACAGCAGGAGAAGAGTTCGACCCTTTAAAACCAATTGAAGTAGGCAGTTTTTACCCTGATTCGGGTGGAATTGCCATGCCGATCATTATTGAGGGGAATAATTTCGGGTCGGATACTACGGGGATGAAAGTGTACTTTGAAGATACGCTGGGGGTAAAACATCCTGCAGGGTTAGTCAGTTCAAATGGCTCTAAAATTTATGCATTTGTGCCGAAATTGACTTATCTAAGAAAAATGAATATTATTGTGGAGCGTACTTTAAAAGACGGTAAGATCGTTTCATCTCAAGCTGATGATCATTTCTTTTATAAAACTCAAACAACTGTTACCACAATAGTCGGCAAACCGGAACCGGACAATAGCAATGTGCGGACGATGTCGGGGGATTTTTCTTCCGCAACCCTTTCCGCTCCGGCTTTTATCGCCTTGGATAACGAAGACAACATCTTTATTGCGGAAAGGGCCTTCGGGGGCTGGGCATCGCAATCCGCCAAAAATGATAAAGGAGAGAATGTTGCAGGAAATATTGTTATGGCCGATACAAAAAATCAATCGGTTACAGTATTAAAATATGGAACTAATTCGGGCGCAAACGCTCCTGCTTTCTCGGGGGAAAAAGGGAGTGAAGCGATATATTTGCCTGAAGATGAAGGGTTATATTTTTATTCGATGCATAAAAGTTTGAGCTATGCTCCCCGCCGCCGTTCTGTAATTACCGATGATGAAACAAAAAACATCATCGATAATAATTGGAAATACTCTTTTGTCGTAAATCAAAATGACAATATGGTGTATACCGTGATGTGGAGGGGACAGTTGATCCGTTTTAACCCGGCTACGCGCCGCGTAGAATCCTTGTTGGATAAAGTCATACCGGATTTCCCCAATGGGCGGGGAGAGAATGGCAGTAACTGCTTTTGTATCTTTTCTCCGATAGATCCTAATATATTGTATATCTGCCAAGAGGGTTACAATATGATAAGTAGAGTGGATGTTTCCAAACTCGATAATGTGGATAAAACGACTTACAAAGGCGAATTTTATGCCGGAAAAGCCATTGTCGAAGGACCTTCCAACGGGAGAGGATGGGAAGATGGGTTATTGCTAAATGCGAAATTTAATTCGCCGAGGCAAATTTGTTTTACAGCCGATGGAAAACTCTATATTACCGATGCGGATAATCATTGCATTCGTGTGATCGATACGACCGTTCCGAAAGATAAAGCGACGGTCAATACGGCTATCGGCCTGCCCGGTAACCGTGGTTTTAAAGACGGGGGCCCGGAAATAGCCAAATTCAATGCTCCTTGCGGAGTCGCGGTTAGCAGCGACGGATCCATAGTCTATGTCGCGGACACGAATAATAAAGTAATCCGTAAACTTTCAATTGAATAAACTTAATGACAAATATGAAGAAAATAATTTGGTTATTTGCAATAATGATAGGTGCTTTTTCCGTTTCAATTCATGGACAGACTATTACCCAACGGAATTTGACCGTTTCCGGTATTGTGACCGACGAAAATAATGAACCTCTCGTAGGGGTGGGTGTCTATCTTAAAAAATGGCCCGGCGAAGGTGTCGCTTCTGATATCGACGGGCGATTTGAAATACAAACGGCTTCAGCTGAAATAATTGTTTTCAAAATGATAGGGATGAAACCAGTTGAAATGGCTTTTTCAAAAAGTGAAAAAGACGTGAAGATCATTCTGAAAGAAGACACGGAAGAACTCGAAGAGGTGGTGGTTACCGGTTTATCTTCACAAAAGAAAGTATCTATCGTAGGAGCTATTACAACGGTAGATGTGGATGAATTGAAAACTCCGGCAACTTCCATAAACAATATGCTGGGAGGCCGTGTTGCCGGCATCCTGACGCAACAAATCTCCGGTGAACCGGGAAAGAATATTTCTAATTTTTGGATTCGTGGTATAAGTACTTTTGGAGCGAATTCCGGCGCTTTGGTGTTGATTGACGGGATGGAAGGTAATCTTTCCGATATCGATCCGGATGATATCCAATCATTCTCTATTCTGAAAGATGCTGCTGCAACCGCCGTTTACGGAGTGCGTGGAGCAAATGGAGTGGTCATTGTCACTACCAAACGCGGGCAGGAGGGGAAACTTCAGATTACCGGGCGGGGAACCCTTCAAATCAATCAACTGAAAAGATTACCCGAATATCTGGAAGCGTATGATTATGCAAAGTTGGCGAATGAAGCCCGGGCTATGTCCGGTGATCCCGATTTGTATACCGCACTTGAGCTGGATGTGATTAAGTCGGGGTTGGATCCCGACCTTTATCCGAATGTGAATTGGTTGGATGAAATTATAAAAAAGACATCCCTGCAACACCGATATTATGTGAATGCGCGGGGCGGAGGAAAAATAGCCCGGTATTTCGTATCCGTCGGCGGACAACAGGAGTTTGCCGCTTATAAGCAGCAGGAATCTAAATTCAAAAGATCCGTGTCGTATAATAAATTGACTTATCGAGCCAATATCGATATGGATCTGACTCCTCAAACAAATTTATATTTCGGTGTCGATGGAAATATTATTACTTATACCCTTCCAGGACAAGAAAATACCAATACGCTTTGGTCGGCTGTACGTCAACTGACACCGATTATGTTTCCCACAAAGTATTCCGATGGCACGCTTCCCACTTACGGAACGTATGATCTTTCCTCTCCCTATACCCATTTGAATTATACCGGTTATACTAAAAATAATGATTCCCGGAATATGATCACGTTAAGGTTGACCCAACAAGTTAAAGGTTTTTTTGAGGGATTAACGCTTTCCGCACAGGTAATGGCGGATCAAGAAACCTATTTTGGCGAAGCGCGCCGTATATGGCCGAATATGTACCGCGCTACCGGGCGTGATTCTCATGGTAAACTGATTAAATCCTTGCGCATTCAGGAACAGACGGTTAATTACAGCCGTTGGAACAATCAGTGGCGCAAATATTACATGGAGGCAAAGGCAAACTGGAACCGGTCATTTGGAGCACACGATTTAGGCGCGTTATTGTATTATTACATGGAAGATGTGCAAGACACACGATGGACGTATGACAATTTAGGAATTAATGCCATTCCTGCACGTCGTCAGAATCTCTCCGGACGGCTTTCCTACGGCTATGATAATTGTTATTTTATCGATGCCAATTTCGGATATACGGGTTCCTCACAATTTAAAAAAGGGGAACGGTACGGTTTCTTTCCTTCGCTTGCGGCGGGATGGGTTCCGACAGCTTATAAATGGGTAAACGATCGTCTCCCGTGGTTGAGTTTCTTTAAAATCCGCGCTTCTTACGGGTTGGCTGGAAACGATCAGATTAGCGGGGCAGTCCGGTTTCCCTATTTGACATTGATTAATAATCATGCCGGAGCTTATTGGGGATACCGGGGAGATGGAATTACAGAAAATCAAATAGGCGCAGATAATCTGAAATGGGAAGTGGCGAAGAAAGCCAATCTCGGGATCGATGCAAAATTCTTTAAAGACAAATTTTCGATCACAGTGGATGTTTTCCGTGATCAACGCGATAATATTTTCTTACAAAGAGTGACACTCCCGAATTATTTGGGATTGGTAAACTTACCTTATTCCAATGTGGGACGCATGCATAGTTATGGCTCCGATGGGAATGTATCGTATTTGTTTCAAATTAATAAAGACATTGATTTGACACTTCGGGGAAATTACACTTTTTCTGAAAACATGTTGGATTATTACGAGGAAAATAAATTGCCTTATGATTATCTGAGTTGGTCGGGTAAACCGTATGGCATTCTGCGCGGATATGTTGCTGAAGGACTTTTTAAAGATAAAGAAGAAATCGAAACAAGCCCCGATCAAAGTACTTTCGGGACTATACGCCCGGGAGATATCAAATATCGAGATGTGAATGGGGACGGGCGTATTAACGATGATGATAAAATACCTTTGTCTTATGGCAATCAAGTGCCTCGTGTGATGTATGGCGCCGGATTTGATTTCCGCTGGAAAAATTTAACCGTCGGCGTATTATTCAAAGGTGCTGCTAAAGTTGAATATTATCGCACAGGTCAGGGATATGATTCGGGCTGGATCCCGTTCTATAACGGGGAATTGGGAAATGTGATCAAATTAGCGAATAATCCTGCAAATCGTTGGACGCCTGCCTGGTATTCCGGTACGACAGCAACGGAAAACCCCGATGCTGAATTTCCCAGGCTTTCCTATGGAAACAATAACAATAATTCCCAATTATCCACTTTTTGGAAACGGGATGGTTCCTACCTCCGCTTCCAAGAATTGAGTGTGCGTTATAAATTAAAAGGTTCGAAATGGTTCAGTATGGCCGGATTATCATCCATTGATTTGGAGTTTGTAGCTAATAATTTGTTTACGCTTGATCATGTGAAATTCTTTGATCCCGAACAAGCGTACTATAATGGGGGCGCTTATCCGATACCGACTTCTTATACTTTCCAGGTATACCTCAATTTTTAAATTTAAAAACATAAGAATATGAAGAATAATTCAATATTTATATTTGCAGTAGCGGCTATCATAGGTGTGATGCTCAGTTCCTGTAGTTTTTTGAATGTAGATACGTATTTTGAAGATACATTCCAGGCTGATTCCATCTTCCATAGCCAGAAAAATGCGGAAGGATATTTATGGAATACGCCCAAAGATTTTCCCGACCCCGGCGCAATCTGGGGAAACTCGTGGAATCCCGGCGAATTGGCATCGGATGAAATGACAACAAGGTGGAGAATGGGAGAATTTCCCGGTGTATTATTTACGGTGGGTGAAATCAATGAAAGAAATCTGCCGGGATCATTTAATGTCTGGTACAGAATGTATAAGATTATCAATCGATGTAACAAAATGTTGGCCAACGCCGATCAGATAACGGATATATCGACACGCAATAAACAACTCTATAAGGGATATGTTCATTTTTTGCGGGGGTATGCCTATTATCATTTATTGATGAATTGGGGGCCCTGCCTAATTGTGGGAGATGATATCATTCCGAGTTCCGAATCGGCTGCTTTTTACGACAGGGAACGTTCGACATACGATGAATCGATCGAATATATCTGTAATGAATTCAATTTGGCTGCACAAGTGCTTCCGACTTCGCAGCAACAATCCATCAGTTACTATGAGCGTCCTACCAAGGGGGCGGCATTAGCATTAATTGCCCGTCTGCGTTTGACTCACGCTTCTCCTTTGTTTAATGGAGGTGAGGTTGCACGGCAATGTTTCGGTAATTGGGTGCGTAAAAGCGACGGGCAGCATTATGTAAACCAAAGTTATGATCCTGCCCGATGGGCAGTGGCTGCAATTGCCGCAAGAGCCGTAATTGATATGGAAATATATGAATTGCATACCGTCGAGAGTGATTCAAAAAATCCGTATCCCATTGCCGATAATGTCCCAGTGGCTCCTTTTCCGGAAGGTGCCGGCGGAATTGATCCGTATCATTCCTTTTGCGATATGTTCAATGGAGAGGGGATTATTCAAACAAATAAAGAGTTTATATGGGCCATGACCTCGGGAAGTGTTCAGAATTATACCCGGCATTCATTTCCCGTATATTTCGGCGGATGGGGCGGAATGGCCGTTCCCCAGCGGGTAGTGGATTGCTTTTTAATGGCGGATGGGCGCACTATTCATGATGCGTCGGACAAATATCCGTATGATCCGGACTTAAGCCATACGATTGGAGGAAGCGGTGTAATATTGGGTTCTTATATTTTAAAGGGAGATGTACCCAAAATGTATTATAACCGAGAGGCGCGTTTTTATGCATCTATCGGCTTTCCCGGAAGTTTCTGGCCGATGAATTCCGCCGCACAGGATAATGAGTACAGTAATCAACAGCTTTGGTTTTCTTATGATCATAAATCGGGTATTAAAGGCGCCGGAAATAATATCAATGATTATTGCGTGAGCGGTTATGTACCTGTTAAATATATTCATCCGGATGATTCATGGGCCAATGGAAAAGGAAATGTGAAATCGGCTTTTGTGACCGAACCAAAGCCATTTCCTATTATTCGATATGCTGAAATTTTACTGGAATATGTGGAGGCATTGAATAATGTTGAGAGTGAAGTAACCGTGGAAACAATCGATGCAAATGGAGAAATAACTCAAACTATCGTTACTAGGGACATTACTGAAATAGCTAAATATTTTAATATGGTTCGCTACCGTGCAGGACTCCCGGGTGCTACTTCTGCCCAATTGGCAAGCAAGGAAGAATTCCAAAAGGCAGTAATGAACGAGCGACAGATCGAATTATTTAACGAAGGTTATCGCTATTTCGATACGCGCCGTTGGGGCATTTTTTTGGATGAAGACGCTAATTCTTCGAACTGGCGGGGTTTGAATGTAGAAAAGGATCGGGGAAATGAGAACAATAATGAAGGCTTTTGGGAGATTGTGACGATTAATACCCAAAATATCCGAGATCGGATTGCCAGGCCTAAAATGGTATTTCTACCTCTGCCCCATGACGAATTATTAAAAGTTCCTGCGATGGATCAAAATCCGGGTTGGGATAGATAATGGTTGCAATATATAATTCAAAAAACCGATTTACAATGAAAAAAATACTGATTATATCTCTCGCTGTAGTCCTTTTTGTAGGTATATTTACTGCCTGCAGTTCATATGATTTCGATCAGGAACAATACAAAAAGGAAATAAACTTGCTCAGTAATTCCGAATTAGTTTATGACCGGCAAGTAGCTGATTTGAAGGGAAACGGAGACACGATCTTTTTGGTTGCAGGCTTAAGCGGTTCTGTTCTCTCCAATGAAACGTATAATGTAGGAATTATGGAAGCGGATTCGTTGTTTCGGGCATACAACAAGTCGAATTTCGATATTGAAAAAGACCGTTATGCGCGTAAACTTCCGGAAGAATGTTTTACGTTTCCCTATATAGGAATGCAGATTCCGGCTGGTAAAAGCCAAGTGAAGTTTCCGATTTATTTACAGAACTTGGATAAACTTTCTCCTGATTCTATTTATTTGTTGGATTATAAGATTGATCCGGTAACAACATCCGTTTTTAATCCGAAAAAACAGGAAGTATTGCTTCGTTTGTTTTTTGCAAATGAGTTTGCGACAACCCGACAAAATACTTTTTATAATTATACTTCTTCTTCCATCATTACGTTGGATATAAATTCCCCGCTTATAAAACATCCTACTAATGCGAATCAGGTATTCCCTTTAGGTGAAAATTGCGTGAGGATGCTTGCGGGAGACGAAACATTTGATGAGTATAAAAAGGCATTGGACAAGATTAACAGGATGAGCATAAAAGTTACAATAGGAGATAAAACCTCACAAAACCCGTTGGCGAGGGTTGTCACAATCGAACCTTATAAAACGCTGGATGTGGTACAGATGACGCCATTCGAAGTGTATAGCAACACATATTTAATCAACATTATTTCTACTCCCGATGGACGCAAAACTTATTACAAGGAATTCAGACTTCACTATAAGTATCGTTTGACAGCGACAGATCCCTATAAGGAAGTGAAAGCCATTTTACGTATGGAATATAATCCGAGGACTGAATTATTATAAATGAATCTACTTTATTTTTGGAATATGAAAACGAATATGAAGATTAATATATTTCTGGCGAGCTTAATTGGAATAGTTTGTGGAATGGATTTCACTTCCTGCGCTCCTGATTATGAAACGGAATTTAATGTGGAAAAACTGGAAGTTCCCTATAAAAATCAGGCTGCTATCAATTTTGGTATTGAAGGAGGGGAAAGGGCAGTTGCGGTAGTAACCAATGTGCCGATCGAAAATTGGAGCGCGACCTCCAGTGCCGATTGGTGTATGGTAGAAAAGCAAAAAGACAAGGTAGCCGTTTCCGCCGGCATAAATGATAGCTATATCACCCGTGTGGCGCGAGTAACTATTGCTTATGGGTATCAATCCTATGATATTGACGTAACGCAAGTTGGAAAAGAATCTATTCTTTTAGTTGAAGGAAAGCAAGACGGTGCAGTAAAAGAAATTAAAGCATTGGAGGAAATGTTCACGGTAAAGGTAACGACTGATTTGGAATTGAACAGTATTTCCATACCGGATACCGTCCCATGGTTGCAAGCTGTGTCCGTTCAACCTTCTGAGAACGAAACGGAAAAAATAGTTACTTTCAAAGCGGAAAACAATATTAGCTCTACTCCGCGATATGGAAAAATAATGCTGCAGTCATCTCAAAACTATGACCATATCGCTACATTTGTGGTTGCACAAAGTGCTAAATATGCATTCAGGAATATACCATTGACCGTGAATATGTTATCAACCAATGCGCAGGAAACGAATGAGGGAGATATTAAATATTTGGTTGATAATGATGCAGGAACATTTTTTCACTCTGCTTGGTCATATACGGTAAATGAAGCGCATTATTTTCAAATTAGATTAGCTGATCCTATTACAGGTTGTAAATTCTGGTATCAAAATAGGAATAGCGGCGGGGGAGGTAAAACTACAAAAGTCACGATCACCGTAAGTTCGGATAACCAGACTTGGACAAAATTGGCAGAGATAACAAGCGGCTTGCCAACAGGTGGCGGATCTCAATACCAATCGGGAGAATATTTTTCTCCAATAGCGTTTAAATATTTTCGTTTTACCGTTAATAACACAAATGAAAATAGCGTCCACTTCAGTATGGCGGAATTCAAATTGGATGAAATTTATGATTTAGATTGAAAGAAAGATCGAAGAGAAATATAATTTATTAGTAAAGTTTTAAAGGGTAGGAGACTGTTTCCTACCCTTGCAATGCTTTTAATTAGTCAAAGAATTAATATGAAAAAAATATTTTATTTATTACTTTTGACGATGTGTATCGTTTCATTCGGTTGTTCACACGAAGAAACGGATAATTTTCCTATTCCGTATGAGCAAGGCGATCCAAAAAAGCAAGACGATCCAACAACTATCGTAATCACTTCCGATAACTCAACAATGCCGGGCAATGGAGCTATTACAGTACAATATTCCGATTCTCCATCTGGTCAAGGGATTGATAAAATAGTGGATAATAATCCTGATTCAAAATTTTCGATTGAAACCAATAAAGTCTGGATCATTTGGAAAAGCGATGAAGCTTTTATTGCTACCGGTTGTTATATTACATCCGCAGAGGGAAATCCGATGAACGATCCTAAATCGTGGATTTTGTCGGCATCCAACGATAATTCATTATGGAAAACGATCGCCTCAAGTTCGAATATTACTTTTACGGAACGGAAACAGAAAAAAGAGTTTCAGTTTACGAATAATAATTCATATACATATTACAGATTATCCATTACTGCAAATAATGGCGGTACTAAAATTGAAATAGGCGACTGGGGCCTGACGATGAAAAAGGTGATGTCTAAGTCGTTAAAAGTCGTATCGGAAAATACAACCATGCCCGGAATGGGAACCATCACCGTGCAATATAATGATTCCCCCGTGGGTGATGATATCGACAAACTGATTGATGGAGATGCGGGTACTAAATATACGGCTAATTATAACAAGGTGTGGATTATATGGAAAGGTAATTCTGCTGTTGAGATGAAAGAGTATTTTATTACATCTTCCATTTTTCATTCTCAATTCGATCCGAAATCATGGGTATTGTCAGCTTCAAACGACAGTGTTAGCTGGGAAATTCTGGACGCAAAGACCGATTTTACATTTGCAGGCCGGAAAGAGAAAAAATTATTTCCCATTACGGATAATGCCCCTTATCTATATTTTAAATTAGATATTACAGCCAATAATGGAGGCATGGTAACACAAATTGCTGAATGGGGCTTAAAAAAAACGATAAAGATAGAAGACCTGATGAAATTAGCTTCAGGTTTCACCCATTCCAACCAAACTCCAATGGGGATTCATTATGAAAACCGCCATATTACCACGGATGCAGATAAAGCCTGGTTATGGGATGCCAATAATGAGCCGCCTGTTCCGGGCAGTTTAAAGGATGGCGTAATTTGGAAAAGACTTTCTGTTACTCTTTATCCCTTTGGGGATCCAATACCTGCTGATATCAATCAACATAATATTGGCAATTGCGGCGGTATAGCCGCTTTGGCTTCAATGGCTTATTTATATCCGGATTTTATAAAATCAATAATTACGGACAATGAGGATCAAACATATACGATAGATATGTTTGATCCTCAGGGAAAACCCATCAAGGTTAAATTATCATCTGCATTTCTTGTTACAAAAGACCGTGGCAATATGGCCGCTGTATCCGGCAAAAACGACAAAGCTTGCTGGAGCACATTACTTGAAAAAGCAATTATTAAATATAATGCAATTTACCAAGTCGATCCTGAGATTGGAGGAATAGGAAGTCATGTTGTTCCCCCTCTATTTACCGGGGAGGGTGAAAGTTTTGGTTTTCCCGCAGGTGTATTGAATGCCGATCAACTTAAGGTAATGGTTGAGACTTCTTTAACAGAAGGTGAATTTGTCGTTGGAGGGTTTAACCAAGTGAAAACTATTGATAATACTCATACAGTAACCGGTCACGCGTATACATATTTATTGTCCACAAATCCACAAGCCCTTTTTTCTATGCGTAATCCTTGGGGAGGAAATCCCGGTGCGGATAACGCAGAGGATGGAGTATTGAGCATACTTGATGATGGAATTATTCCAACTTTGATAGATGTTGGAATTACCGGTCCGGGAAAAGCGGCTTCAATGAAAAAGGACGTTAAACCGTATGACCCTTCATTATATTCCTTTAAAGCACATAAGATGCGTGTCAGCGCGGCTCTGATGAAGTCCGGGATGTAAACATGTAAAGAAAAAATTGAGTAATTTAGCAGGATAAATATTGGGAGAGAAGCATTCATAAAATATTAGAATAATATAGACATAAATGGAAGAAACTAATTTATTTTCAAGGAGATCGTTCCTCAAAGCAGGAATTGTTTTAACTGCCGGATTACCGGCATTGCGGATATCTCCCGTCTGGGGAATCGGTACAGAACCGGAAGATGAGGATAAGTTGTATTCCTTGTTCCGTCAACCGCCTGTTACCGCGAAACCTTTTGTGCGTTGGTGGTGGAACGGCGATAAGCTGTCGGATAAGGAGATTCTGCGCGAATTGGACGTGATGAAGGAGGCCGGGATCGGCGGCGTGGAAATCAATCCGATTGCTTTCCCGGGCGGTGATGATTTGGGAATTCCTTCTGTGCAATGGCTCAGCCATGAATGGATCGAAATGGTGAAAGTAGCTTTAAAGGGCGCTGAAGAAAGAGGAATGGTTTGCGACATCATCGTCGGTTCGGGATGGCCTTTCGGTGCTGAAATACTCGAAGGAGACGACCGCTCGCAGTTACTTACCCTTACAAGCAGAAAAATCCGGGGACCGGAAACGATTCGGTGGGAAGTCGCCGACATCTTCAATGATGCCAAACCCGGGGTACATGCTCCCCATAAAGGTGCCGACCATGGACTCTACGGCGTTTGCCTCGCTCCCGTGCAGATGGATGAATTTGAACAACCCCGGTGGTTGCCTTTCGATAAAAATCAAAGTATGCTTGAAGTCGAGGCGCCCGAAGGCGAGCATATCCTGTACGTGCTGGTAAAGTACACCGGATTCCAGGCCGTGATCAACGGCGCTCCCGGTGCGGCAGGGCCGGTGTTGAACCATTATAATAAGGAAGCTGTTGAGAAATTCCTCAACTGCATGTCGGATACATTGTTCCCGCAATTGAAAGGATTGAAGGGCTTCCGTGCCATGTTCTGCGACAGCCTGGAACTGGAAGGCGCCAACTGGTGCCGCGATTTTCCCGAAGAGTTTAAACGGCGACGGGGATACGATATCAAACCTTACCTGCCCTATATACTTTTTAAAGTGGGTAGCATGGGGTCGAAAATAGAAGGTGCGGAAATCACACAACTATCGGGCGATGCGAAAGAAATGGTCAGCCGCGCCCGGTACGATTTCTATACTACCTGCATGGATATCATCACCGATCGTTTCCTAACCACTTACACCCGTTGGTGTAATAAGCATGGATTCAAATCGAGAATGCAGCCTTACGGCAACGAATTTCATCCGCTTGAAGCCTCGCTATCGGTTGATATCCCCGAATGCGAAACGTGGATTTGGGGGCGCACTAACGAGGAAGGTTATACCTACCTTGATTTTGTCAATCAGCCTTCAAGTACGAATGTCAATAAATATGTGGCTTCTGCAGCACATCTTGCCGGTAAAAAGATTGTAAGCTGTGAGGAAATCACCAATACGACACTTGTTTTTAATACGACACTGGAACAAATAAAAATATGCGGTGATCAAAGTAATCTTTCGGGTGTTAATCATTCCATCCTTCATGGATTTAATTATTCCCCTCTTGAAGTTCCGTTTCCCGGATGGGTTCGATACGGCACTTTTTTTAACGAGCGCAATCCTTGGTGGCCATACTTCAAACAATGGTCGACTTATAAAGCTCGTATTTCCGTCATATTGCAGGAAACCGAAGCTTTTGCCGACATCGCGGTACTGCATCCCCTTGCCGATATGTGGACAATCCATGGTCCGCAACGCGACCCGTTCCCTGGGCTCCTGTATCCTCCCTATCAGTACAAGGTTTGGGAAGCCATTCACAAAAATGGAAACAGTTGCGACTATACCAGTGAAAGCATTATCCAAAAAAGTATGGCAGGAAACGGCTACTTGAAATATGGCCGTCGGAAATACAATGTGTTGATATTGCTAGAGGTAGAGTCTATGGAGCCTACCACGGCCAGAGCGTTGGCAACCTTTGTAGCCAAAGGCGGCAAATTGATATTCGTCGGTAAAGAACCATACAAATCGCCGGGACTGGTTAATTACAAAAAGAATGACCGGTCGGTAGCGAAGATCATATTGGCAATGAAGAAAGAAAATCCTTCGCGTGTGTTCACTGTCGAACCACCAACAGGTGATATTATAGCTTGGTTTGCCGGCATTCAGAAACAATGCGATATTCGTCCCTACATGCGGATCGACAAACCGTCTGTGAATGTCAGTCAGATTCGGCATCGTACCAAGGGTAAAGATATATTCTTCCTCAGTAATGCCAGCCAAGATGAACGTGTAGTCTTGAACGTGTCATTCCCTGTAACAAAAGGTGTTCCTTGGTTATGGGATGCGGAAACTGGCCAACGTTTCCCGCTTCCTGCTGAAAAGATATTGAAAGTAGATTTGCCTCCTGCTACTTCGCAATTAATCGTGTTTGAAGAATCAGGCATAATGCCTCTCACCGTCATGGATATGGATCATTCTGAAGATAAGGATTTCATTAAGCTTACCGAATGGAGGATTCGTCTGGAACATCTTAATGGTACTGTTCAAACTCGTGATATCGATCTTCCGTTCGATCTCTCGAAAGATGAATCGACTCGTTCCTTTGCTGGGTACCTATATTACGAGAAAAAACTTGGTGAAGTTGCCGATTATCACTGGCTTGATCTGGGTAAGGTTTACGGTGTATCGGAAGTGTCGATCAATAACGAAAATATTGGTAACAGGTGGTACGGTAGACATTTATACGCATTACCAGGTAATATAAGCGGTAAGACGTTACAGATTAAAGTCACAACTACCGTTGGGAATTTTCTGAAATCATCACTCAAAAATGAGATTGGTTACGGATGGACACGAGGACAAGGATGGACGTCCGTAGGGTTGATAGGACCGGTAAAAATGATGAAAACGAAAAATGCCGCGATATAACGGTATTTCCAAAACAGTTTCAGAAGGGAAAAACCGATCGAATTACAATATCTTTATTGACGTATTGAAATTGTCGGATGCGAACTTCTCTTATTTTACAAAGGAGGAATTACTCCTCAAACGAAAGACTTCCTTCATGAAGCTGCTTACGTGGAAATGCTTGCCCGCTTAGTTTTCTTAGAAAGAAGAAGACAGTAAGAAAAAAATTATAGAAATCTATACGAATAGTGTTGTGTGAGAATACATAAGAAAATTATTTAAATATTAAAAGATAAAGAATGAAAACAAAATCCTATTATATTGTTTTAAGTGTACTTTTTGCTTCAATTTTTTCTTGTAGCAAAGAAGTACCTGCAGCACCAATTACTGAAAAAAAACGTCCCAAAATTGTAAATATCATCAATTTTGTTCGACTTTTGGAACCGAGAGATGCTGCGATTACAGAAACAGTCCTTTATGAGACGGTGGTGAAACAGGTGGAAATCATGCGAAAACATCAATTGGGCGGTACCTTCCTGTTGCAGTATGATGCTTTGCTCGATCCCCGTTATCAGAAATTATTGAAAGGCCTTCCTGCCAATTCATTTGAGATTGGGGCGTGGTGGGAAATACCGCAGCCGTTGGTAGAAAATGCCGGTATGAAATGGCGCGGACGTTATCCTTGGGATTGGCATGCCGATGTAGGCTTTTCGACAGGTTATACGCCTGAAGAACGGGAACAGTTGGTGGACGTGTATATGAAAGACTTTAAAAAAATATTCGGATACTATCCCAAATCAGTAGGATCATGGTTCATTGATGCCCATACATTAGAATATATGTATAGAAAATATGGGATTGTCGCTTCCTGTAATTGTAAGGACCAAGTCGGAACTGATGGCTACACTCTCTGGGGAGGATATTGGAATCAGGCGTATTATCCCAGCGTGAAAAATGCCTATATGCCGGCTCAGCATCAAAATAAGCAAATACCGGTTCCTATATTCCGTATGTTGGGCAGCGATCCTATTCGGCAGTATGATACTGGAATCAATTCGGATAGGCAAGGTGTCATAACCCTCGAACCGGTCTATCAATTCGGTGGTGGCGACTCAGCTTGGGTAAATTGGTATTTCAAACAGTTTGTTGAGGGCGAGTCGATGGAATATGCGTATGTTCAGGCAGGTCAGGAAAATTCTTTTACCTGGAATGCAATGGCGAAAGGATTTGAAATACAGATGCCATTGATTGAAAAACTTCGGAATGAAGGAAAAATAAAAGTGGAAACACTGGCCGAATCTGGGAAATGGTTTAAGGATAGATATAAAGTTACTCCCGCTACTTCTGTAACGGTGAATGAAGATATCGAAGGCAGCGATATGGAAACCGTTTGGTTTAACAGCCGATTTTATAGAATAAATATCTTATGGGAGAAAGGAACTCTTAGGATTCGCGATATCCATGTTTTCAATGAAAATTTGCCTTGTCCTTATCTGGATAAAAAAGCTACCAGTAACGAATGTCGTTTTTATACATTTCCTTTTGTGGACGGATATAGATGGAGTTCTGCAGGTTATTTGGCCGGATTAAGGCTTAAAGCAATAGTAAACGGGAAAGAAATATTCGTAGAAGGCGGAAAACCGGTCATAACGAATACCAAGACAGGAGTATTGCACATTTCCTGGCCGTTGAAATCGTTTAATGGAACTCTAATCATGGATATTGATGAAAAGCAGATGAAAATAAAAATCGAAGGCAATAAATCGGAACAATGGTTTTTGGATATGACTACAACTTCAGGTGTCGAATTACCCTTTACTAGAATCAATCCCAAAAGAATTGATTGCGAATTCGAAGGAATGGAGTATGGCGTGAAGGCTCAGAAGGGGATTTTTTCAAAACCTTCCAATAATGTGATCTTTCGAGTAACGCCTCAGAATAACAAGATTGTGCTGAGTTTTTAAAGACAAATACATACAGTGAAAATGAGAATAAGAGTATTGAATTTCAATTATAATCTTCAAGTTTATTCTGAATATGATTTATCAAAAATATAATCAATAAAATGAATCGGAGTAAGTCTTCGAAAGTGTAATACAGAATGTTTAATATGAATAAAAATATTTTTTCGCTCGCAGTAATTATTCTTTTTTCGTGCGGCAATCATTCTGAACCGAATTACTTGCCTGCACAGGTGGAAACGCTCGATGCGCAGGAGGTAACCGATATAACGGCTGTCTGTAAAGAGAGGATTACGGAAAAAGGTACAGGAACTATCTTAGAATACGGTATTGAACTGAACGACGGTAGCGGATATGTAAAGCACCAGCGTAATATATCTGCTTCCGGAAGTGATTTTGGAGTTAGCTTTACCGAATTGTCTCCGGACAAAGCGTATCGATATCGTGCCTATGTTAATGACGGTACCGTCCAATATGGAACGGAAAAGAATTTTACGACATTGGAGGCAATTGCATTTACTGCAACGATCGAGTCCAAAACTATGACCACAGTGACTATTTTGTTTAATCTTACCGATCGGCTGAAAGAGTGGGGTGTATATTACAGTGAGAAAGAAGCGACCGTAAACGATCAAGTAATAAAAGAAACAATTCATGACGAAGTGATGCTGACGGATTTAAAACCCAATACTACTTATTACATACTTCCTTATGTAACGGACAAAAGCAATAAAACAACTTTTTTGGGAAAAAAGAGTTTTACGACGGCAAAAGGCTTTGATTTTACTTCAGAAGATGCGACAGCCGCTATTGATGCTTTTAATCATTATTTTTTCAACAAGACCAATCAGTTATATTATACAACATCCAATAAAAAAGGGATTGCTGCGATTTGGACACAAGCCATCTATTGGGATATGTTGATGAATGCATATAAAAGGACAAAAGAACAGAAATACTGGGATTTGATGTACGATTTTTATGAAGGAGGGTATAATCATTATGATAAATACAATTGGGATAATGGCCCTGTTTGGTTTATTTATGACGATATCATGTGGTGGGTTATATCATTTGCAAGAGCGTACGAATTAACAGGTGATCAGAAATTTTTGGTGCATTCCGAAACCGGATTTGAAAGGGTCTGGTCAGGCTCAAAAGTTGTAGGCGACAACGGCAGCTATGATGCTGAGAGAGGAGGAATGTATTGGGCATGGGATTCGCAAAACCCTGTCGGTAGCCCTGCCCGGACGATGGGGAAAATGGCCTGTATCAATTATCCGACGGTAATTGCCGCCATGACGCTTTATAATGTTACTAAAAACAAAGATTATTTGATGAAAGCCAACGAAATGTACGATTGGGCCCGCAATAATTTATTCGATCAACAAATGGGTGCTGTTGCAGATTCAAAACATGGTGAAGGGACTCCTAATTGGACAATGCATGTGTATAATCAGGCAACCTGTATCGGTGCGGCTGTTTTATTATATAAAGAAACCCAAAATCAACAATTCTTGCAGGATGCCATTCTTGCAGCGGATTATACAAAAAATAAAATGTCGGAAGAGAAAGGAATTTTGTCTTTCGAGAATGGAATCGAACAGGGGATCTATACAGCCATCTTTTCTCAATATATTATTCGTTTGATTGAAGACGGTGGCCAATCCCAATATATAGAATGGATGCGCTATAATGCGAATAATGCTTGGGCAAACAGAGATTGGAGGGACTTAACATACAAAGATTTTAATATAGCGTGCCCGTCAGGAATAATAGAAGTTTACGATGCAAGTGCGGGGCCAGCCTTAATGCAGGTAATTCCTCCTAAAGAAAAAAATAATTAGCGAGAGTTCGACCTAATCGATCCTTTGGACCTTTTGGATATCAAATGAATATTATCCACAAATAATTGTTCGAATAAACTTTGTGATATGTATCCCCTTGCCGGCAAATAGTTTCCCGAAAGTTTATCGTCAAAACTACTGTTTTCTAGTGATTTCCGGCCATCAACGTGAGTTTGGGTAATGAGAAGTTTAGGAATTTAGAAATATTGAATTTCAACTATGATTTTCAAATTTATTTCGCGCATAATTTATTGCAAACATAATCAATAGTATAAATGAGAACTTCTTTTATTTTACTCCGCTTATTCATAATGTTGAACATAATTTGTTTTTTTGTTGTTCTATTTATTGTACACTGATGTACAGATAAACATTAAAGAAAGGAACTATTATGAGTGAACTAAAATGGCAAGGTAAATGGAATCAGGTAAAAGGTAAGTTTAAACAACAATGGGCCGACTTGACCGATGACGACCTTCTGTTTGTCGAAGGAAAAGAAGACGAATTATTAGGCCGCCTTCAGGAAAAAACCGGAAAGAGCAAGGAAGACCTGAAGAAATGGATTGATGAACAAGTTCAGGAAATTGATTGACATTTGCCTGTAGACCCATTACAACGAAGAATCCCGGAAATAGCTATTTTCGGGATTTTTTATTCGGTGATCCCCATCGATTTCATCAGGAAACTGGCATTCATGTTTTTGGCGATGCCATCCTGAATTTTATACGTGAAAGAGAGCGTATTATTCGATATGTTCGCGTCGAAATGGGCGTTTTTGACCGCATCCGGAAACGTATCCTCCAACGCCCCCAATGCCAGGTCGTGAGTGGCGATAATGCCGTTTCCCCCTAATTGTACAAGGCGTTTCATAAGCGCGATAGAACCCTTTTGCTTGTCTTCCGAATTGGTGCCTTTCAATATCTCGTCAAGAATAATAAACAAGCCCTTCTCTCCCGATTCGAGTGCATTGATAATCATTTTCAATCGTTTTAATTCGGCAAAGAAGTACGATTCGTTGTTGACAAGCGAGTCGGCCGTCCGCAGATTGGTGAGCAGCCTGCCCGGATAAAAACGGAACCGGCTGGCACAAACGGGGGCGCCTATCGATGCGAATAAATGATTCACGCCAATCGTTCGTAAATAGGTACTTTTTCCGGCCATATTGGCGCCGGTAATAATCATAAAGTAAGGTTTCCTGACAATAATAAGGTCATTTTTCACACACTTGTCGGCAGGTATGAGAGGATGTCCGATATCGGTTCCTTCCAGACAAAAATCCCCTTCGTTTATTGTTGGAAATGTATAGTCCGGATGATTCAATGTGAAAGTAGCCAGAGATATAAGGGCATCCGTTTCGGCCAATACGTCAAACCACTCAAGGGCATATGCGGCATTCTCTTTCATCCATCTTTCTATTTTTAGGGAATAACGGATATTCCAAAGAAACAACGGATTGACAATAAGAAGTACCGGAAAAGCAAAAGACTGGTCAAGGTTGCTCACATAGCGCGTTAACCGATTGATACAAGTCGAACTCTTTTTATTGTTTGTGATTCTGTCTTGTAAGCCTTTTAATATTTTACTTTTAAAAGGGGCGGTTTCTATCAAATTCAGCAGCTCTGCATGATTTTGTAAGAGCTTTGCTTTCTTATCGAATTGAAGCCAAATCTTCTTCACTTTATTCAATGGAATGGAAGACAGGGCTAAGGTGAAAATGTAGAGAAGCAGAAAAAGCGAGCCCGGTATTATGTTTAAAAGCCAGAGTGTAAGATAAACAACATATAACGCCGGAACGAGTATGGTCAAACTCCCCCATAAAACAGGCTTTAAAGTGGACGGTTTTACCGGAAACGTATTTTCCACTTCTTGCATGGATGAAAACGATTTATCGGATAAGCCGCCGACAATACGGAACTGCAAACAAAACGCTTCGTTTTCGGCCAGTTCCTTTACCGCCTTCTGCCTTTCCTCAATATCCTTTTTGTGAAGCAACGGCCGTTTCAGAAAGCCGGCCAGTTTCTCTTTGCCTATGGGCAAGCACGTTCTGTTTATCAGTTGAAAAATGGATTGTTCGCCGAAAATATCCAAGTCAAAACTAAAATCGTGTGTCGGATCGATTTCTTCAGGCGCTCCGTCAAACGAAGAAAAGTCATAGGCAAAAGCTTTTCCTTCGTCTTCCGATAACTTCTGTGTTATCTCAGCCCGTTTTTTTTGAGTCGTTAATTTACCATGCCGCTGCAAAAGAAAGAGGAAGAGCAGAACCGTCAAGGCAATTGCCGGAACGAGAATGAACGTATGATGATAAAAAATATACACACACGCCACTCCCGCCAGAAAGATAACCAAACGCAACACGCTGTTAATCGATAACTGACGGCTCAGGCTATTGTATGTCTGCCGCGCGTTTGTCGCAAGTTGCCGGTAATATTCAATTCGTTCCGAGACGTTCATCAATTTCTTATCAATCTCCCCTCAATCTCCATCAATCTTGTATCAATCTTTTTTAGAAGGATCGTTCGCCAGATAGAGAGTGACCTGCCGGAACGGAATCGTGATGCCTTTTTCATTCAGTTTAGTGTAAATAAGCTCATTGAGATTGAAGTTCACATCCCAGTAATCTTCGTTTTTCGTGAAAAAGCGCATCGCATAGTTCACCGAACTCTCACTCAGGTTTTTCAAAATAACAATCGGCGCCGGATCTTTTAAAATTTTAGGATGGGTATTAACAATTTCCAAGAGAATTTGTTTTACTTCCTCGACATTCGTATTGTAGTCGACTCCAATAATATATTCTAATCTCCTGTTGGGTTCGGAAGAGTAATTAATGATGTTTCCGGTTGATAAAGGGCCGTTCGGAATGAATACCCGCATGCTCTCGAAGGTAATTAATTGCGTATAAAGAATGCCTATATTCTGCACAGTACCCTCCAGGTTTTGAGCTTTGATGTAATCACCTATCCGGAACGGTTTATTGAAAAGAAGCATGACTCCGCCTGCGAAATTAGCCAGATTGTCTTTTACGGCAAGGCCGATGGCCAATCCGGCCGCACCGATAAGGGCTGCGATGGAAATGGTCTTTGTTCCTATTAAATTGATGATAAATATAATTAAAACCGTATAAAGAAAAACGTCCAGTAAGTTTTTAAGAAATCCTTGCAAGGCCGGATCGAAATTCCTGCGGAACATGATGTTATTCGATAGTTTTTTCAATTTTTTAATCAACCATCTTCCGACCACAAAAAGAACGATGGCGAGCAGTAGCTTTCCTCCGAAATCAATACTCCAATGGATAAATTTATCCAGAAGATCTTCGAAACGCCCATGCTTGATTAATCCGGAAACGGTATCCTCACCCTGTGAAACAAATAAAGAGTCTGTTTGAAGTACATCGGTTATTTGCAAAAGCATAGTTTTTGTTTTTTTATAATGTCGAGGCGCAAATATACGTAAAAAACCGTTACTTTTGGAGAATTATTGATAGAGAATATATCGCATATGAAATTCTGGAGTCTTTTTTTTATCGTGTCGGGTTGCTTATTTTCCTCTCTGCAAGCGCAGTCTTACGATGAATGGGTGTTGCGTTCTGCTAAATTTCTGGAAGCTTTGCAACTCGATAGTGCCGAGTATGCTTTGAAATCGGCTATGAAGACTGATCCCGATAATAAGAACAATGCTTCTTTATTGGTCAGTCAGGGACTTATTCAGCGGCAACTGTCTCGTTTTGGCGATGCTTATATTTCGTTTACGGCCGCCCTTGCAAGCTATCCCGATAAAAAGGCGGTGTTGCATAACAGGGCGTTGCTTTTGTGTGATATGAACCGGTGGGATGAAGCCATGGACGATTATAATGCAATCCTTTCCGCTTATCCGGATGATATATCGGCTTATTACCGGCGGGGATTACTCTATTTGGAACTGAAAGACCGGCAAAAAGCAGAGGCGGATTTCCGTAAAGTACAACAGATTGATTCCGGGCATGCTTACTCGCAGTTAAGCAAGGCGTTGATATATAAGTTGGACGATAATTGGCAAGCTGCCGAACAAACATATACGGAACTTATCCGTTCCTCTTCCGCTCCTAATTCCGGTTACTATTTAAACCGGGCTGAATGTTATGTAAATATGAACCAGCTATCCAAAGCATCGGCTGATCTGCGTGCTGCCGGAGCGGAAGAAAAAGAGAATCCTTATTTTTACATTCTTCAAGGGCAAGTCAGATTAGGACAATATGATAAACTGACGGCGAAAGAAGATTTTTTGCGAGCTAAAAAGTTGGGTTATGATCCTGTTATAGCCGATGAATGGCTTAAGAAGTGCGAGTGATAAAGTAAAAAGTGTTCATGACAAAAAAGTGTTCCATCATTGTTACGGCCATTTCGTTATCCGTCTTTCTGGCTATCGGGATCCTTCCTCATCATTATCATGAGGGAGTAGCCTGTCTCATGAAGGAGCATTGTGAACATGCCTGCGATGTATCCGCCGGAGACTCTCATCCGTCCGGAGGGAAGGAACATACCCACGAAAGTCCGTCGTTTATCACCACGGCTCATCATCCGGCGGTTAAACCGCATTACAATCATAAAAATAAGTTTTCCTATAACTACCTTACTCATTCCTATATCCATCTGCTCCCTTCTTTATACCTGTTGGTCGACACGCAGATCACCCTGCCTCAGTTGTTGTTTTCCAAATGGGAATACGGGGAAGCCTTGTTCCTCTACCAATCGGTAGATGTGACTCGTTCAAACGCATTACGTGCCCCTCCTTATCTTTTTTCTTAACGTCCGCCGGCTATCCGGAAAAATGGTTCTATAATTCATATTGACGGCCGGCGTCCATCATTCTTATTTATTTTATTCTAAAAAAAGAGAATCCGAAAGAATGGAAATTCCGTCCGGACATCTCTTTGTACGTAATGCATTTTAAGATGAAAACCTATATTCTCAGTTTATTTGTTGTTCTCGCTTTCCTCCTGTGGGGATGTACCCTTTCGGAACAGAAAAAAGATCATGATGCCGCGGCCGGAACCCACGGGCATGTAGAAAGCGAAGAACATGACCACGATCACGGAAAAGGACATGACCATGCCGATGAAATTGCTTTTTCGCAAGAACAGGCGAGGTTAGCTCATTTGCAAACCGAAACGGTTGCGGCCGGGCCTTTTCAACAAGTCATCAAAACAAGCGGCCGCATACAACCCGCGCAGGGCGATGAGGCGACCGTTGTCGCTACGGCAAACGGCATCGCTTCGTTTACCGGTGCCTCGGTGTCGGAAGGAAGCTCCGTCAGGGCGGGACAAGCCCTCGTTTCCATCTCGGCAAAAAACTTACCCGACGGCGATCCGGCGGTGATCGCCCAAGTAGGGTACGAAACGGCGGAGAAAGAGTTTCGCCGGGCTCAAACGCTGTTGAAAGATCAGATTATCTCCGAAAAAGACTTCGAACAGATACAGTTGCGGTACGAGACGGCCAGGAACGCGTTCGACGCGCAAGCCTCCCGTGTGTCGGCGGCGGGCATTGCCGTGACTTCTCCCATCAGCGGGTACCTGAAGAGCCGCATGGTCGGGCAGGGGGAATACGTGTCGGTGGGACAACCGCTCGCTATCGTGTCTCAAAACAAAAGGCTCCAGTTGAAGGCGGAAATACCGGAGAAGTATTTTTCGGAATTGAAGGAGATACGCAGCGCGAATTTCAAGCCGGCATACGGCCGGACGGTCTATAAATTATCCGATTTGAACGGACGGTTACTGTCGTTCGGGAAAGCCTCGGCTGACGACACTCCTTATATCCCGGTTATTTTCGAGTTTAACAATGCGGGTGATATCGTGCCCGGCGCTTTCGCCGAAATATTCCTGCTGTCTCGGTCGATGGAAGAGGTGATTTCCGTGCCCGTGACGGCGCTTTCCGAAGAGCAGGGATTGTATTTTGTCTATTTGCAACAGCACGATGATGCCTACAAAAAACAGGAAGTCGCTTTGGGCCTGAACAACGGCGAAAGAGTGCAGGTCGTAGCCGGACTGAAGCCGGGCGACAAGGTGGTTACGCACGGAGTGTATCAGGTGAAGCTGGCCGCCACGTCGTCGATTATTCCCGAAGGCCATAGCCATAATCATTAACCTTTGGAAAAGAATACGATGCTGAATAAAATCATACAGTTTTCCTTGAACAACCGTTTGATTGTCCTTGTGTTATCGGTTTTGTTGATGTTGGCGGGCGTGTATACCGCTACGAATATGGAGGTTGATGTGTTTCCCGACCTGAATGCGCCGACGGTGGTGGTTATGACGGAGGCCACAGGGATGGCTCCCGAAGAAGTGGAACGGTTAGTCACCTTTCCCGTAGAAACGGCTTTGAACGGAGCGACCGATGTCCGCCGCGTGCGGTCGTCGTCGACAACCGGTTTCTCGATCGTGTGGGTCGAATTCGATTGGGGAACCGATATCTACCGCGCCCGGCAGGTCGTTTCGGAGAAGTTAGCCGTCGTAAAGGACGCCCTGCCGTCGAATGTGGGGAATCCGACATTGGGGCCGCAATCTTCCATTTTGGGCGAACTCATGATCATCGGGCTTACTGCCGACACCACTTCCTTGCAGGATTTGCGTACCCTTGCCGACTGGACCATCCGCCCGCGTTTGCTTTCCACGGGAGGAGTGGCGCAAGTCGCCGTGATGGGCGGCGAGATTAAAGAGTATCAGATCTTATTGAATCCGGAAAAGATGCGGCATTACGATATCGCCCTCGACGAAGTGATCGCTGCGGTAAAGGATATGAACCGGAATGCGTCGGGAGGCGTGCTCTATGAGTACGGGAACGAGTATATTATCCGTGGGGCGCTATCCACCACACACGTGTCGGAACTGGCCAAATCGGTGGTGAAAACGGTCAACGGTGTTCCCATTCTGCTCGAGCATATTGCCGATGTGAAAACCGGCAATAAATCTCCCAAGCTCGGTACCGCTTCGAGCAACGGCAAGGCGGCTGTGTTGCTCACCGTTACCAAACAGCCCGCGACCGGCACGTTGGAGCTGACCGACAAGCTGGACCGGTCGCTCGCCGAATTGCAGGAGTCGCTGCCCCCCGATGTGAAAGTGTCGACCGACATTTTCCGGCAAGCCCGCTTTATCGACAGTTCCATTCATAATGTGCAGAAAGCTCTGTTGGAAGGAGCCATTTTTGTGGTCATCGTTTTGGTGATATTTTTGATGAATGCCCGTACGACTATTATTTCTTTGATAACGATTCCGTTGTCGTTGGTTTTCTCCATCCTCGCCTTAAAATTGATGGGATTGACCATTAATACCATGAGCCTCGGCGGGATGGCTATTTCCATCGGTTCCTTGGTCGATGACGCCATTGTCGATGTCGAAAACGTGTTCAAGCGATTGCGTCAAAACCGGCAGAAGCCCAAGGCGGAGCAGAAGAACGTGCTGTCGGTCGTTTTCGAGGCTTCGAAAGAAGTGCGCATGCCCATTTTGAACTCTACGCTCATCATCATCGCCACGTTCGTGCCGTTGTTTTTCCTTTCGGGGATGGAAGGGCGCATGCTTGTTCCGCTGGGGATCGCCTTTATCGTCGCCATGCTTTCGTCGACGTTGGTGGCCTTGACGCTTACCCCCGTGCTGTGCAGCTATTTGTTGGGCAAGCCCGGAAAAGAAGGGAAGGAAGAGAAAGAACCGTTTGTGGCGCGGACATTGAAGGCCGTCTATGAAAAGGCTTTGAAATGGACGTTGATTCATCAGAAGGGAATCCTCGGAATAACCGCCGCGGCATTGGTTGTTACGGTCATCGTGTTCTTTACGCTGGGAAGGAGTTTCCTGCCGCCTTTCAACGAAGGCTCGTTTACGATCAATGTCAGTACGCTGCCGGGCATTTCTATCGAAGAATCCGATAAAATAGGGCGCATGGCCGAGGAGCTCTTGCTGTCCGTGCCGGAGATAGAGACCGTCGGGCGCAAAACCGGACGCGCCGAACTCGATGAACATGCGTTGGGGGTAAACGTGTCGGAAATAGAAGCGCCCTTTACGCTCGGCAAACGGTCGAAGGACGAAGTGACGGCCGAGATACGGCAAAAATTGAAAGCCTTGCCGGGGGCCAATATCGAAATCGGGCAACCTATTTCGCACCGCATCGACGCCATGTTGTCCGGAACGCGCGCCAATATCGCCATCAAACTGTTCGGTACCGATTTAAACAAGATGTTCCTGTTGGGAAATGAGATTAAAGAGGCCGTACAGGAGGTCGAAGGCATTGCCGACCTGAACGTGGAACAGCAAGTGGAGCGCCCTCAACTGAAGATCGAGCCGAAACGCGAACTGATGGCGCAGTATGGCATAACGCTTCCCGAATTTGCCGAAATCATCGATGTGATGCTCGCCGGCGAAGTCGTATCGCAAGTGTATGAGGAAAACCGCTCTTTCGACCTGACACTGAAAGTCAACGACGACAGCCGCGAAACCGCCGAAAGGATAAAGAACCTGCCGGTCGATGCCAACGGACGGAAGATCCCGTTGGAATATATCGCCGACATCACTTCTTCCTCCGGCCCGAATACCATTAACCGCGAAAACGCTACCCGGAAGATCGTGGTATCGGCCAATATAGCCGGGCGCGACCTACGGGGCGTGGTAAACGATATTCAGGAGAAAGTAAAAAGTGAAATCACCTTGCCCGAAGGATATCATATAGAGTATGGCGGTCAGTTCGAGAGCGAGCAGGCCGCGTCGCGCACCTTGCTGGTCGCTTCGGTTTTCTCCCTGTTGGTCGTCTTCATGCTCCTTTTCAATCAATTCCGTAATGTCACGCAATCGGTTGTGGTGCTTATCAATCTTCCCCTGGCGTTGATAGGGGGCGTTTTCACGATATTCTTTACCGACGGGCTGCTGAGCATTCCGGCTATCATCGGCTTTATTTCCCTTTTCGGTATCGCTACGCGTAACGGGATCTTGCTGATATCGCGTTACGACGATCTGCACCGTGAAGGGCTGTCGTTGGTCGACAGTGTGATTCAGGGTTCGCTGGACCGGTTGAATCCCATCCTGATGACCGCGCTGTGTTCGGCGTTGGCGCTGGTGCCGTTGGCGGTGGCGGGCGACCTGCCGGGCAACGAAATACAAAGCCCGATGGCAAAGGTTATCCTGGGGGGATTGCTGACATCGACCTTCCTGAATGCCTTTATCATCCCCATCATGTATCTCCTTACCGGTGATAAGGTTATGAAAAAGAGACAAGCCGACGATTCGTTAAAAATTAAATGATGACAAATGAAAACAATACTCAAAACAAGTATCATAATATGGTTGCTCCTCGCGGGAGGGGCCGCTTTAGCCCAATCGTCCATCGATTCGGTGCTGCATTCCGTTGAAAAGAATAATGGTACGCTGAAAGCCCTGCGGCAGAACCTGCAGGCGGAGATACTGGATAACAAGACCGGCATCTATCTTCCGAATCCCGAGGTGGAATTTAATTATTTGTGGGGAACGCCCGGGCAAATCGGTAACCGTACCGACTTCAGCGTTTCGCAGTCTTTCGATATCCCCACGGTCACAGGTATGAGGAGCAGGGCCGCCAATGCGAAGAACAAACGGTCCGAATGGCAATACAAAGCAGACCGGATGACTGTTTTGCTCGAAGCTAAGCAATATTGTATCGATCTTATTTACTTCAATGCGTTGAAAAAAGAACTGTCACAGCGCATGGAACATGCCGGGACGATTGCCGCCGCGTATGAGAAGCGGTTGAAAAACGGCGATATCAGCCGGCTGGAATATAATAAATCGCAATTGAACCTGTCCGCGTTGCAAGGCGAAATAATGCGTTTGGATATAGAACGTGCCGCGATCCTGTCGAAACTGCGGAGGCTGAACGGAGGCATCGAAGTGGCGCTGAATGAGGATGAATTTGCCGAAGCCGCACTGCCGCTTCTTTTTGAAGATTGGTACCGGCAGGCAGAGGAAAAAAATCCGGTCTTGGCTTACGTGCGGCAAGAGGTGGAAGTCCATAAACAGCAAGTCTCGCTCAACAAGGCCCTTCGGCTGCCCACGTTTTCGGCGGGTTATATGAGCGAAAAAGTGGTGGGAGAGCATTTCCGGGGAGTGACATTCGGTATTTCCATTCCTTTATGGGAAAACAAAAACCGCATTAAACAGTCCAAAGCGGCCGTTCAGGCGGCGGAACTGCGCGAAGCCGACAGCAGGCAACAGTTTTACAGCCGTCTGAAAGGGCAATATGAACGGGCATTGGCATTACAGGCAGCCGTACAAACCTATCGCGAGGCGTTGGACAAAACCGACAATGCCGCATTGCTCAAAAAGGCGTTGGATGCGGGCGAGATCTCCCTGTTAGACTATATGGTCGAGATCGGGCTGTATTACGATATGCTCAATCAACTGCTCGAAGCCGAACGAGACTATCACAAAGCCTTGGCCGACCTCGCGTCCGTTGAACTGTAGAAAGAGGGGGAGACTGATAAGATGGATTACAAAAATTACTAATTACAAATTACCAATTACAAATTGCAAATTGCAAATTGATAAATTTCACCGGATCGTCGATACTTTTGTTTCAGCACATCGTTGACATTTAGATGAATTCGTTAGCTTTAAACATTCTAAGGAACTGGAATTTGTCAACGATGTGATGATATGTAACAACTAATTAGTAATTAGTGTTTTGTAATTTGTAATTAGTAATTAGTAATTTGTAATTATTAATTTACAGGTTGCCGTAAGGAATGTTTTTCGCCTCGCAGATTTCGATCAGTTTCGTCTTTATGTTCCTCAAATCGATGTATTTGAGGTTCTCGAGATCGATTTTGAAGTTCTTGCTGTCGGACGTTGTCATTGTCAAATAGCTTAAGCCGATGCCTAAGTACGTTACTTTTTCCCATTCTATGGCGCCGTCGATGCGTTGCTTGGGCAAATGAAGGCGGAAAGAATCATTATCGATAACAATCAGTGGCTTGGATTGCCAAAGAGTAACCGAAAGGATCATAATCGCGGCGATAACGATACCCGCGATGCCGGCGAAGAAAAAAAACGAGTAATCTTTGGCGATTACTTGAAAAATGCTGACTCCGGCCGAAATGCAGAGCAGATACACGCCGCAAAGAAGACTGGCAGCCTTCAATTTTTTTGAAATGGAATAACGGATCTCTAATTCATTCATATTATTAATTTTTTATGAAGTATTCAAATCGAGCGACAGTAAAAAAAAACTTTCTTTCCGTGATAAATACAGGATATTTTTCCGTAAGCTAAGAAATAAATACCGAATAGTAAGGATATCACAAAAAAATTGCGTTAATTTGTATGTCGTTTTTAGGAACAATAGTTAAACGATTTAATCGGCCATGTTGTTCTCCCGAAAATGATATTTTCAATGTAATGCTCAACATTTCGTGTTGAGAGTAAAAAAGAAGGAATAAGAGAATGAATACCAACGACAATCTTGAAAACGAGAAACTGCCTGTAGATAATAGTAATGTAGAAGATAAAGATATACGTTCTACAACTCCGGCTGAAAACCAATCTCAAGAACAACTTCATTCCGAATCGACCCCCGAAGCGGATAATACGGATACGCACACAACGGATGATTCTTCGGAAGTAGAAGTGCCGGCACAACCCGTTGTCCGTGAAGATGAGGATACGGTAACCGGTCAGGGCGAAGGACCGGAAGCTCCGGAGAATGCGGTGATCGATTATGATCTCGAGCTGCATGAGCAGATAGAAGAAGACGAGGAGGATGCCGTAGAAGGCGCCGCCGCCCCCACAACGGATCTTTCCACGCTGACAGTCGAAGAAATCGTACAGAAATTGCGCGATTTATTGGCTTCCGATGCGCCCGAACGACGCGAAGTGGATGAGTATAAAACGCAGTTCTTCCAGCGCTTGCGTCTTGAAACCGAACGGCAAAAAGCGGCTTTTTTGGCTGACGGAGGCGACGAAATCGATTTCATCGCCAATGAGACTCCTATTTACAGCGAAGGAAAAGAGCTCATCTCGGAAATAAAAGAAAAACGGGCCCGTCTGTTTGCCGAACAAGAGGCCGAAAAAGAACACAATGTTGAGAAAAAACAGCTCATCATAGAAAAAATAAAGGCCCTCACCGAAAATCAAACCGGCGAGGATTTCAATAAAGTATATCAGGAATTCAAAGATCTTCAGCAACAATGGAATGAGATTAAGTTGCTGCCGCATGCCAAGGTAAACGAGCTTTGGAAAAGCTATCAATATTATGTGGAAAAGTTTTATGACCTGGTGCGCATCAACAACGAGTTCCGGGAGTATGACTTCAAGAAGAATTATGAGCTGAAGAGCGAGTTGTGCGAGGCGGCGGAACGCTTGGAAGAGGAACCCGATGTGATTTCGGCTTTCCATCAACTGCAAAAGTTTCATCAGGAGTGGCGCGAAATAGGTCCCGTGGCCATGAAAGACCGCGAGATTATCTGGGATCGCTTTAAGGAGGCTTCGACCGTCATCAATAAAAAATACCAACAGTATTTCGAAGACTTAAAGGCCAACGAAAACGAGAACCTGGAGAAGAAGACGGCGCTCTGCGAAAAGCTGGAGGCAATCGATTACGATAAAATAAAGACCTTTAAGGACTGGAAGAATAAGATTAAAGAGGTGCTCGACCTTCAGGAGGAATGGCGTAAAATAGGGCAGGCCCCCCGGAAACAAAATGCCAAGATATTCCGTCGTTACCGCGCGGCGTGTGATTTCTTTTTCCGCAACAAAAACGAGTTCTTCCGTTCGATGCACGACGAAATGGAGGAGAATCTGCAAAAGAAAGTGGCGTTGTGCGAACGCGCCGAGGCGTTGAAAGACAGTACCGATTGGCAAAACACGACGCAGCAGATGATCGACATTCAGAAAGAATGGAAAACCATCGGGATCGTGCCGCCCAAGCAATCGAAAATTACTTGGGAGCGTTTCAGAGCCGCTTGCGATTATTTCTTCGAACAAAAGAAAAAGCAATATTCTTCGCGTCACGACGAAGAGGCGAAGAATCTCGAGGAAAAACGCCGTATTGTAAAAGAAATTCAGTCCGTCGATCCTGCTATGGGTAAAGACGAGGGGGTGAAGGTCGTACGTAAGTTGATGGACGAATGGTATCAAATCGGATTTGTGCCGTTTAAATTGAAAGATAAGGTGTACGACGAGCTCAATGCCGCCGTGGATGCTCAGTTTGCCCGTTTGGGAGTCGAAAAAGTAGACCGTGAACTGGAAACCTTCAGACTGAATGTTTCGGATATGGCTAAAGCGCCTCATCCGCAAAAGCAGTTATTCCGCGAACGGGACCGCCTGATGCGTCAATACGAGCGTAAGAAGGCCGAATTGCAGACGTACGAAAATAACATCGGCTTCTTGTCGGTTTCGTCGAAAAAAGGCAATAACCTGATCGACAATATGCATCAAAAAGTGGATGCGATTAAGTCGGACATCGACCTGCTGATTAAAAAAATAGAGGAAATCGATAAGGAAATATAAAACCAACCCGATGTATAAATAATAGAGGGACGTCCTACAAGGCGCCCCTCTATTTTTTGTTCTTACTTTTCTAATTGCTCTACCGTTTCCACCAGGCGTATAAACTCCCGGCGATAGCCCTGCCGGTCTTCATCCAATCCCTTGCGGGCTAAGTCGATGACTTTGCCGTAGGTAGCATTCCCTTTAAAGTCGGAATCCTTGAGTAACTGGCCGAACATGGCGACCGCCATCGCGAAGTGGAAATCTTTTGACGGATTTTTGTTCAGTTGATTTGCCGGGAGGGCGATTTCCAGTTTTTTACTCCGGTTGGCATCGGGGCTCTTATAGCGTAGTTTTACGGTCAGTAGTTCCTTCGAGCCGGTCAGCGAAAGCGCCGCGCTCGAATTCTTTTGCTTCTGGTATTTTAACGGGTCCACACTGCCTGCGGACGATTCCACGCCTGCCGGGACGATTTCGTATAGCGCCGTTACGGTATGTCCGGCACCCAACTCGCCCGCATCTTTCGCGTCATCGTTAAAATCCTCCTCGTTCAACAGGCGGCTCTCATAACCGACCAACCGGTAAGCCTTTACGAAGGCGGGATTAAACTCCACCTGCAACTTCACATCCTTTGCCACCGCATACATCGTGCTTCCGAACTCGTTGACCAATGTTTTGTTCGCCTCTTGAAGATTATCGATATAAGCGTGATTGCCGTTTCCTTTCTCGGCCAAGGTTTGCAATTTATTGTCCTTGTAGTTCCCCATTCCGTAACCGAGAACCGTCAGGAACACCCCCGATTTGCGCTTCGACTCGATCAACGACTCGAGTTCCGAAGTACTCGACACCCCAACGTTAAAGTCACCGTCGGTACACAAGATCACGCGGTTGTTTCCCCCCTTTATGAAATTCTTTCCGGCAATCTTATAAGCCAGTTGAATGCCTGCACCTCCGGCTGTGGAACCCCCTGCCTGAAGATTTTCCAAAGCATCGAGAATCTTCTGCTTGTCGGCGCCGCTCGTAGCGGGCAAAACCTCACCCGCAGCGCCCGCATACGTCACGATCGCCACGCGGTCTTCCGGGCGCAGGTTGTTTACCAGCAGTTTCATCGACGATTTCACCAGCGGCAACTTATCCTGGCTGTACATCGAGCCCGATACATCGATGAGAAACACCAAATTACTTGGCGGTAACGTTGCCGAGGGAATCTCTTTGGCCTTTACGCCGATTCGTACCAACCGGTGCTGCTTGTTCCACGGGCAAACCGTCGCTTCGGTGAGAATGTTCACCGGATGCTCGCCCCCTGGCTGGGGATAATCATAGGTGAAGTAGTTAATCATTTCTTCGATTCTCACCGCATCTTTCCCGGGCATTTCACCCTGGTTAATCATCCGCCGGATGTTGCCGTACGAAGCTGCATCCACATCGAGGGAGAAGGTCGATAACGGGTGCTTGCTTGCAGAGAGAAACCGGTTTTCCTTGTAGGCTTCATATTCTTCGGTATTAGGGCGTATGATGTAAGGAGGCTGAAACGTCATGATGTTCCTATCCTGTATATAAGCCATATTCCCGACTAATGATTGTCTTTTCTGTTTTCCAAATGCCACAACCGTTACTTCTTCCAATGACCTCTTATCTTCTTCCAAATATATATCCAGCCGGGTGCCGGTCACTCTCACTTCTTTGGTCAGGAATCCCACAAAAGAGAAGATCAGAGTCTTTCCTTTCTGCACACGTATGCGGTATTGTCCGTGTATGTCGGTAATCGTTCCGGTGTGAGTCCCTTTAATCAGGACCGTCGTTCCGATGAGCGGCCGTCGATCCGATGCATCGTATACCGTTCCGTGCACCTCTATTTCCTGTGCCGAAACCATGAATGTACTTACCGTTAAAAAAAGCGCGAAGCCGATTCTTAGAATTTTTGTTTTCATTTTTGTTCGTTTTTAGAATAAATAATTTCCTGAATAGTCTATTTAATAGAGATAATTGCCGGCAAAATTCCATAAACGAACGAATATTTATGTAATTTTGTAGTCACGTCGTTTGTTTATAAGAAAGATCGTGAACAATAAAAACAACATACAACAGCTATCGAACGAAGAACTGCTCGATCTTTATAAGAAGGAAGCGAAACCGGTCTATTTCGGCGAACTGTATCGAAGATACATTCCCTTGGTATACGGGCTTTGCCTGAAATATCTGGGCGATGAGCCCGATGCACAGGATGCCGTTATGGATGTGTATGAAGAGGTACAGCAGAAAATGCACCGGTATGATGTCCGTAACTTCCATACGTGGCTTTACAGTGTGGCGAAAAATCATTGTTTGCAGCGGTTACGGAAAGACAAACAGGCGCTTTTCGTAAATATCGATCACGCGGATATGGAAAACGAGGATGTTTTTACTCTACTAGATAAAGCGAACACTTCGGAAGAAGAAACGGCGCTGGCCTATTGTTTGGACGAGTTGACTGTCGAGCAGCGCAGAAGTGTGGAGTTCTTTTATTACGAGAACAAATCATACGCCGATATCGTTTCCCTCACGGGATATACGCTGGCGAAAGTCAAGAGTTACATCCAGAATGGAAAGCGAAATTTGAAGAATTGTATCTTGGGGCGATTGAAAAAAGATTGATGGGAGATTGAGAAAGATTGATGTAGATTGAAGGAAGATTGATGTAGGACATGAAGTTAAAAGATTACATAGAAAACCGGCATGGGAGAGAGGCGAATCGTCTTGAACGGGAGGCGATGAACGATCCCTTCCTGCAAGATGCCATCGACGGATTCGATGCAATGCCGGGAGAACATGTCTCCCATATCGAAAAGTTGGAGAAACGTCTTGCTCCCCGGCGCAAAGGGTGGGATAGGCGCATCTGGATAGGTGTGGCGGCAGCGCTGTTGCTGCTTGTCGGAATACCGCTCTTGCTGAGGCAGCCGGAAGTAAAAAAAGAGGTGAATCCGACCATCTCCCAAAGACAACTTCCCGTTGAAAAAGACATTGCTATCCCTTCAATCCCCAAAGATACCGTACTGCTTGCCGATAAGGTGGAGCCTGAACCGCAAGAAGAGGAGCAAAAAACGGTATTGCCTGTAATCACCGCCGAACCGGCTGAAACGGTAGCCGAGGGAAGGATTCTCGATGAGACGGGCGAGCCTGTCATCGGCGCATCCGTCATCCTAAAAGGCGGAAATGAAGGAACTGTTACCGATACCGGAGGACGTTTCCGTTTGGCGGTTCCGAAAGGCGCGAAAGATACCCTGTTGGCTTCCTTTGTCGGGATGAAAAGCCGCGAAATCCCCTTGAAGGAAAATGTGGGGGATATCCGCATGAAAGCCGATGACTTGGCGTTGAACGAGACGACGGTCGTCGGATATGGGACACAAAAGAAAAAATCGATGACGGGCGCCGCTGTCAATTTTACGGAAAACGAGGACTTCGGCGAACCCGAGTTTATCGCCTATTTCAAAAAGAATTACGATACAACCCTCTGTGCCGATGAGCCGATATCCATACAAATCGAGTTTCATGTAAATGATAACGGCCGGGTATCCAATATCCGCATCAAGAAAACAACGTGCCCCGCTCTCGATACCGAAGTAAAACGCCTTCTGTTGGGTTCACCCCGCTGGAGCCGTACCAATCGAAAAGTGCTGTTGAATATCGACTTATAGAAAAGACGGGGCGACAAAGAGATTAGGAGGCAGGGCGACAAAGAGGCGGAGAGAAAAGATATTGGGCTTTTTCCAAGCGCTTCCTTCAATCTCCATCAATCTACCTCAATCTTCCATCAATCTTTTTTTCAATCGCCTTTCACAATGTTCGGCGATTCCAACCCGTAGCCCTTCCGTTTATCCTCAGCTTTCAGCCAAAAGGCGAAGACGAGCGCCAGAACCCCCAAGACGGCGAAAGCAATCATGGGTAACGTGTAATCGTATTGCGTAACGGTTTTTCCGTCAATCACGGTTTTTCCCACCACACTATATTTATCGAGAATATGGCCGATAATCAGCGGAATGAACATCAATCCGATGTTTTGTACCCAAAAGATGAGCGCATAAGCCGTACCGAGTTGCTTTTCGGGGATGATTTTCGGAACGGAAGGCCACATGGCCGACGGAACCAGCGAGAATGCAATGCCTAACAGAATCACCAATATCGCCGCGATAACCTGGTTGTTGAGGGCGGGTATCGAAAAGAGTACATGCACGAAGATCAACAGCAGCGAGCCGATAATCATAATGCTGGCCCCCTTGCCTTTGCGGTCGTACAGGTTGCCGAAGAACGGGGTCAGGATGATGGTGCCGAAAGGCAGCAGGCTGGGGATGGCGCCGGCAAACTTGGGCGACACGCCGAACTTGTTGACCATGAGGTCGGCTGCATAATTCAAGAAGGGGAACACGGCCGAATAAAACAGTACGCACAAGATGGCGATAAGCCAAAAGCCTTTGTTCTTGATGATGAGCCCGATATCCGAAAGTTTGAATTTATCCTCTTCGCTGGTCACCTCCACTTGTTCGCCCGTGGCCTTCAACGAGGTATCGAGCTTCTTGTCGAGGAAGGTGTAATAAAAGAATGCCGCCGTACCGGCAACCATCAGCAGCATGCCCCAGAATACGGGCGAGGTCACATTATTGCTATACGCAATGATGGGTGCGGCCAGCATGGCAAGGCCGGTACCCAGGCGGGCGGTGGCCATTTCCAATCCCATCGCCAGCGCGAGTTCCTTGCCTTTAAACCATTTTACGATAATCTTCGACACGGTAATTCCCGCCACTTCCAGTCCCACGCAAAAGATCGAGAATCCGACCGAAGCCATAAACACTTGAGCGTTGAGGTCGGCCCCGAAAATGTTCCAGCTTTGGTCCATCAGGTCGGCCGAAGTCAATGCCCGGTAGCGGATGACCGTTCCGACAAGCATTGTAATGGTCGCCAGGATGCCCGTTTTGCGGACGCCCAGTTTATCGAGGATAATCCCCCCGAGGATAAGCATAAAGGCGAATACATTCAACCATCCGTAAGACGAACGGTAAAAACCGTAGTTCGAGCTGCTCCAGTTTAAGTCACTCTCCAGCATTGGCTTCAACGACGACAGGTCATCGTTCAGATAGTACCCGCACAACATCGTAAAGGCTACGATGCCCAACGCCGTCCACCGTGCCCTTTTCGAGTCACGGAGCGTTTTGATCAGTTTTTCTCCCATTTTATTGTTTTAATTAAGGACGCCTTGTGTAAAGGTGTTTCATTTGATTGTTATACGAAAGCGCAAAGATACAAAATACCGTTTATTAATGAACAAAATGTTGTTTCTAATCTTTCTCTCCCGATAAAAAGTGCGGAAAGCCGGAGGAAGTTCCTTCGTCCGGCTCTTTTCGGTATGCGGTCGAATTTATTTTCGGGAAAAAGCTTTTCTTTTTGAATAAATGTTCGTAATTTTACCGCCGTAGATTGAATACGATTTATGGCGACTCATTTGGATACACATATCGGAATGCAGTTGTCCCTCTACAGCATCGCTCCCTTCCCGGAACATTGCGCAGTACCCGGACGCTACGGAACACACCGCCCTGCCGGGCTATATGCTTTCATCCACACCCCGGCTTTATGCCTGCGGCCATCGCGTATCCTTCCATTCGATGATAAATACCTTAAAAGAAAGGAGAGACTGCCCATGACATAAAAATCCCTTGTTTACATCAACCCGAAACAGGCTTCGTTAGTCCCGATGACAACCCTTTTGGGCGCCTGAAGACTTGCGAACCACGGATAATCGGCCTTACAGCCCTTTCATTGAAGACTGCAAAACACAAAAATCCTGCCGCGGAGTTCGGAGACGGACAAATCGCTCTCTAACCGCTGGAAAGGATGCCGCCGACCGACGGACGGTACTACGAAACGGTTTATTCATGGAACCGAAAATGAAAAATCAATCCCCTGAATGTTAAAATAAGCATGAGGAAAAAGAAAATATAGAAGACATTTGTGAAAATAGTTGCATGGTATGTGAAAACATGAATCATCTTTTTGAAAACAAAGTCCTCGAATATTAAAAAGTTTCTCAGTTTTGTAAAAACAGGATGGTGTAATGTTAAAATGAAGGACTCTTTATAGAAAATAGGATATAAGGAAGTCGAAATAAGATACATTATGGATGGAAAATGCTTCCGGATACACGGAAATAACTCATTGGTAAACGGAATTAAATCCGAGGTAAACGGAACAACGTCCAAGGTTGACGGAATAACGTCCGGAATGGATAAAACGAAAGAGAATATCGATGAAATGTATATGTTTCATCGAAAGGTTAATGACTGAAATGTAGAATACACTATAATATACAGTATTATGAGGAAATATTTTAGCTGTAAGATCGAAGAATTGCCGGTTATCGCCGACTTTCTTTTGGATAACCTGACCCGCGACCTGGCCGATTTCACGGCTTATTCGCCGTTATATACGGCCGAATTTGTAGACGGAAAGCGTGCGAAGGTAACGACTTGCAAATCAATTGTCCATTCATCGGTTTACACCGTCCAAAAGAAACTCGTCACCGATAAACTCGAAACTCTTTCGAAAGGATTGCGTAGGCCTCTCAATGAGTTTGAAGGATATTTCAATCTGGCCTCCGGTGAATTGGATATTCTTTCCGGCGACAGCAGTATCAGCGATGTACGCGAGGCGATCAATAACGGAAACACCGAAGGTATCCTTACCGACGGCCGTATATTGCTGGCAACCATTGCCCGCAATCAAACCGTACTCGAAACCAAAGGGCTGAAGCCCGAACAGGTCACATCGGTTGAAACTGTTCTCGGAGAGATCGATACGCTCAACAAGGAGCAAAACGCTCTTCATAGCGGCCGCACCTTTAATTCCGAACAGAATATCGATAAATTTAATGATTTATATCTCGATATGCGTTCCATTGTGAAGACAGGCAAGGCGATTTACCGGGGCAAAGATGAGGCGAAGCTGAAGGATTATACCTTTTCGCAGTTGCTCAAGCGCGTCCGTATAGAGAGGATCTCGAAGGCGGAGAAACCGAAGAAATAATCCGAACTTATTTTATCTATGTAGAGGCGTTGCATGGTCAACGTCTCTACTTGTTTAGCCGCTTACAGGCAAACAGTAAAAAGTTTGTGGCCGGCTTATAAAATTGTTCCGATAAAAACTGGCGGGATGGTAATTGTTTTGTATATTTGCGGAATAGTAAATGAATTATTTCGATGATGGATAGGGATTTAGTTATAAATAGTATTCGCCGGACGTTAAACGGTATGCAAGGAGAAATTGACGTGATACTATATGGAAGCCAGGCAAGAGGTGATGCGCGTCCCGACAGCGATGTGGACTTATTGCTTATTGTTAACAAAGATCGGCTGACAGAAAAGGAGCGGCAAGATATTATCAATCCATTGTTTGCTATCGAATATCAAACCGGCGTGCTTATCAATCCTGTTGTTATATTGAAAAAACAATGGGAGGCGAATAGAACGCCGTTTTACGAAAACATCATGAAGGAAGGGATTGCGTTATGCTGACAAATGAAGACCGGCGACAGATTGTGATGCTCCAAAAGGCGAATGCCCGGCAAGCCTTACGGGAAGCGCAAGTTATGATGGATAACGGTTTTTGGAATGCAGCCATCAACCGGATGTATTACGCCTGTTATTATGCTGTTTCCGGATTAATGGTGGAAAATGCTATCAATACAAAAACCCATGCGGGAATACGCCAGATGTTGGGCTTACATTTTATCCGTACCGGAAAACTGCCCGTCGAAGCCGGCAATATCTTTTCAAATTTGTTTTCAAAACGACAGAGCGGCGATTATGATGCTTTTATTTATTTCGATAGGGATACAGCCGAAACATTATATCCACAGGCTGAAACTTTCATCAAATTAATAGAAGAGCTCCTAGACAAAGATTAAACCGAATAATCTGCAATCCTATCAATAAAAAAACTACTTTTGTATTCTAAAATTGAAACAGGGAATGGAACTTCCCGATGATAAACAGCTAGTATTAAGTTAGCTGATAGTTCCTACTTTCAAGTGAAACAGAAGTTGAAATAAAATGGTAAAGCAAATTTTATTGGTGGCTTTGGGAGGTAGTGTGGGAAGTGTTTTCCGCTTTTTAGTGTCTTCATGGGTCACCCGGAACTATACGGATAGTTTTCCTTTAGGAACTTTTATCGTCAATATCACCGGATGTTTTATCATCGGTTTTTTGATGGGGATTTTCGGACGTTTTAATCTGATCAATAATGATCTGAAGTTTTTATTGATAACCGGTTTTTGTGGTGGATATACAACCTTTTCCACCTTTTCAGCCGAAAGTATGGATTTGTTAATGCTGAAAAATTACGCAATGCTTATTTTGTATGTGGCGGGAAGTGTGATTTTTGGGCTTTTCGCTTTATTTGCCGGGAATGCTTTGTCCAAGTGGTGAATATCGGGGGAAGTTTGTTTTTCATATTGTAGCCTATGGTTATATTTAAGGGAAATATCTATCTTTGTATTCGATAGATAAATATGCATGGCACGATGTCCGTAACAAATACATCTCTTATCGATTATACACTCGAAGTGTGCGCAAACTCGTTAGCCAGTTGTCTGGAAGCTCAAAAAGGAGGCGCCCGCAGGGTCGAATTGTGTGCTGCCGTCTCCGAGGGCGGCATTACGCCTTCCTATGGCGAAATACTGTTAGCACGCGAGCACTTGTCTATTAAACTGCATGTCATCATCCGTCCCCGTGGCGGCGATTTCCTCTATTCCGATCTCGAACATCGGGTTATGCTGAAAGATATTGAAATGGCGCGTAGTATTGGTGTCGACGGTGTGGTCATCGGATGCCTCACGCCCCAAGGCGAGGTGGACATGCCTCGGAACCGCGAACTCATCGATGCTGCACAGGGACTCGATGTGACCTTTCATCGCGCCTTCGACCGTTGCCGAGATCCCTTCGACAGCCTCGAAAAGATCATCGAACTCGGTTGCTCCCGCATTCTTACTTCCGGTCAGCAACCTAAAGCCGAACAGGGCGTCGCGCTCCTCAAAGAGTTGGTGCAACGCGCCGCCGGACGCATCGTTATCATGCCCGGAAGCGGCATCCATGAAGAGAACATTGCCGCGATTGCCGCCCGCACCGGCGCCCGTGAATTCCACTTATCCGCGCGCGTGCCGAGGCCGAGCCTTATGACGTATGAAGAGTTGCGGGTGCCGATGTCTAATCCCGCACCGCCCGCCGATCCCGACGAGCAGGCCGTGACCAGCGCCCGGCGCGTAGCCGCAACCCTCGAACGGCTCAATCATCCGTCTGTACGTTAAATGAATGAATTAAATATACCCATTGCAATGAAAAAAATCAAAAATGTAATTCTATCCGTATGTTGCGGTGTTTTCGTGATGGCTTGCTCCGGGGGAGCGAAAGAAGTCCGTAAGGCCGATTACAACATTGTGCCTTTGCCCAACGAAATCCGTACCGCCGAAGGCAATCCTTTCCTTTTGTCGAAAGAAACAAAGATCGTATTTCCTGCCGGAAACGATAAGATGAAACGCAATGCCGAGTTCCTGGCCGAGTTTCTCGAAGCCTCTACCGGCGTAAAAATCCGCATTACTTCCGAACAGCCCGATAAAAATGCCATTGTGCTCTCGCTCGATGCGCCGGATGAAAACTCCGAAGCGTATCGTTTGCAGGTGGATGAGAAGTTTATCCGCATCGACGGCGCCTCTGAAGCCGGCGTTTTTTACGGCATCCAAACGTTGCGCAAAGCCACACCCGTAGGCGAACGTATTTCGGTAGCCTACGATCCGGTGGTCATTAACGATGCGCCCCGCTTCGGCTATCGCGGCATGATGCTCGATGTGGCGCGCCATTTCGAGCCGGTCGAGTTCGTGAAAAGGTTTGTCGATATGCTCGCGTTGCATAATATCAACACGTTCCATTGGCATCTCACCGAAGATCAGGGATGGCGCATCGAAATAAAAGCCTATCCCAGACTCACTACCGTCGGTTCGCGGCGCGCGCAGACCGTCATCGGTAAAAATACCGGCGAATACGACGGAAAACCCCACGGAGGCTTTTATACGCAGGAGGAAATTAAGGATATCGTGGCTTATGCCGCCGAACGCTATATCACCATCATCCCCGAAATCGACCTGCCCGGGCACATGTTGGCGGCGCTGGCTTCGTATCCCGAACTGGGATGTACGGGCGGCCCCTATGAAGTGGCGCAGACTTGGGGCGTTTTCGACGATGTGCTGTGTCCCGGAAAAGATTCTACCTTTATCTTCCTCGAAGGGGTCTTGAGTGAAGTCATCGAACTCTTTCCTTCAAAATATATCCACATCGGCGGCGACGAATGTCCTAAAGTGCGCTGGGAGCAATGCCCTCTTTGCCAGTCGCGCATCAAAGAGTTGGGATTGAAAGACGATGCGCAGCACACGGCCGAGCATTACTTGCAGAGTTATGTGACGGCCCGCGTGGAAAAATTCCTGAACGATCGCGGACGCAGCATCATCGGTTGGGATGAAATCCTCGAAGGTGAACTGGCGCCCAATGCCACCGTCATGTCCTGGAGGGGTATGGAGGGAGGCACCCGTGCCGCGCAAATGGGGCACGATGTCATTATGACGCCCACTTCGCATTGCTATTTCGATTTCTATCAGGCCGAAGATACCGGCAACGAGCCGTTCGCTATCGGCGGGTTCCTGCCTGTGGAGAAGGTGTATTCGTTCGAGCCCGTGCCCGGCATTCTGACCGATGAGCAAAAGAAACATATCTTGGGTGCACAGGCGAATTTGTGGACGGAGTACGTGCCCAATGCCGAGCATGTCGAATATATGGCCATGCCGCGTATCGCCGCCATGAGCGAAGTGCAGTGGACACAACCCGAAAAGAAGAATTATGCCGACTTTCACAAGCGGTTATTGGGACTGATATCTATTTACGACCAGCAAGGTTATCACTACGCCCGCCATATCTTCGATATCAAAACCGCGATGAAGCCCGACTTCGAAAAAAATGCGTTGAGCGTCACCTTTTCCACCATCGACAATGCTCCTGTTTATTATACATTGGACGGCGCCGAGCCTACCGAAGCTTCTACCCGTTACGACGGGCCGCTTTTCGTCAGCGCCGATGCACAGTTGAAAGCTGCCGCCATTCGTCCTTCGGGAAAAAACAGCCGTATCTTCTCAACCGAAGTGCAGGTGAACGAAGCGACCTTCAAACCGGTCGTGTTGCTCACCGATCCCGCGCCCAATTATGCCTCTTCGGGCGCGGAGATTTTGGTCGACGGGTTGCAAGCCGTCAATACCAATTTTCATAGCGGAAAATGGATCGGTTTTCAGGAAAACGATCTCGTGCTCACCATCGACCTGTTGCAGCCGAAAACGATTTCCTCGGCCGAACTCAGCAATATGATTCAAACAGGCGACTGGATATTCGATGTTTCGCAGATAATCGTCGAATCGTACCGCGACGGAAAGACGTTCAGTCCCGCCGGGAACTGGAAAAACGACACCGAAGAGAAAGCTCCCCGCGGGGAAATGCTGACGCACACCGTCACGTTCGATCCGGTCGAAGCGCGTTACTTCAAGATTACGGTAAAGCCCTCCATCATTCCCGCTTGGCATGACGGCAGGGGGAAACGGGCTTTCTTATTTGCCGATGAGATTCTGTTGAAATAAAGTTCCATCGTTTTACGCAACGCTATAAAAAGAGCGCACCGCAATATACGACGCGCTCTTTTTCTGTTTCTTCCCGTTGCGTCAATGCAACCGGTATTTGAGATTGTTAATCTCTATGCCGGATTCTTTTCGAGCGAATACAACAGTTTGATTTCTTCGTCCCAAATCGATTCATCGGGTGTTTCGAGGATGATGGGCAGGTCGTCGAAACGGCTATCATTCATAATGAGCGAAAACACGTCCATGCCCATCACACCTTTGCCGATGCTGTCGTGGCGGTCGACGCGCGTGCCGAGTTCCTTCTTCGAATCATTCAAGTGAATGCCTTTCAGGTACGATCGGCCGATAATGCGGTCGAATTGCGCCCACGTGTCTTCGAAGGCGGCTTTGTTGCGTATTTCGTATCCTGCGGCGAGAGTGTGTGCCGTGTCGATACACACGCCCACGCGGCTTTTATCATCGACTTTATCGATAATGTGGGCGATTTGTTCGAACGTATGCCCCAGATTGGTTCCCTGTCCGGCCGTGTTCTCAATGACGGCTGTTACGCCGCTGGTTCTTTCCAACGCCATATTGATGGATTCGGCGATGCGGTCGAGGCAAGCATCCACTGGCATCTGGTTTAAATGGCTTCCGGGATGGAAGTTGAAGCGGTTGATGCCCAACTGTTCGCAGCGCTTCATTTCGTCGAAGAAAGCCGCGCGCGACTTCTCCAGCCCGTCTTGTTGCGGATGACCTAAATTGATGAGATAACTGTCATGCGGAAGAATATGGTCGGCCGAAAAACCGAACTCTTCACAACGCGCCTTAAACAACTCGATATTCTTCTCGTTGTAAGGGGCGGCGACCCATTGTCGCTGGTTTTTAGTGAAAAAAGCGAATGCTTTTGCGCCTATTTTCTGCGCATTTACCGGGGCATTTTCCACACCCCCCGAGGCACTGATGTGTGCGCCTACATATTTCATAGTTGTACGTGTTAGGAATGTTAATATTATTCTGTCATTGTCTTGCAAAGTTAGGATTTTCT